>NZ_JBSGDV010000002.1:357717-1029523 GCF_053602555.1 Nonomuraea sp. NPDC004354
CGCACTCAGGACGGTCGGGACAGCCTCCGACCCCGCGACCTCGCCCTTCCGGAACCCCCGCCGCACTCAGGACGGTCGGGACAGCCTCCGACCCCGCGACCTCGCCCTTCCGGAACCCCCGCCGCACTCAGGACGGTCGGGACAGCCTCCGACCCCGCGTCCCACGCCCTTTAGGAACCCCGCCACGCGCAGGACGGTCACGACCCCACACGACGCAGCATCCCTGTCCTCCAGGAAATCCCAGCCGCACCAGGGACGATCACGGCCGCACTTGACGACGTGGCAGCCGGTGTGTGGCGGTCGCGGCCGCGCTCGACGGACGCCCTTCGGGGACCGGCCGGGGGTTGGTCAAGGGTGAGAGCCGTTGCTTGTGCCGTTCTGCCGACCGGGGACACCTGGCCGTGCGGGGGATCACCGCCGGTCTGGGAACCGTGGTGGCCGTGGCCCAAGCCGTCGGTCGCGCGCGCACTCGCCGGTTCCGGGCGGTGAAGGGCGCGACCGAGGCCGTCGCCGTGCGAGCGGCCCCAGAAGCGCGTCAGACGGGGCGGAGGGCGCGCTCCGGGGTCATGGAGCCCAAGAGGCGTTCCAGGGCCACCTCGACGTCCTCACGCCACGAGATGGCCGTCTTCAGTTCCAGCCTCAGCCGCGGGAACCGCAGATGCGGGCGAACCGTCTTGAACCCCACCGACAACAGGTACTCGGCGGGCACCACGCAGCTCGGCTCCTCCCACTTCAGGTCGCCGAACGCCTCGATCGCCCGCACCCCGCGCCGCGTCAGGTCCTTCGCCACTCCCTGGATGAGCATGCGCCCCAGCCCGCCGCCCGAGAACTCGGGGATGATGTGGGCGGTCATCAGCAGGACGGCGTCCGCGCTGACCGGCGAGGTCGGGAACGCCACCGACCGCGGGCTGTAGAGCGGCGGGCTGTACAGGACGAACCCGGCGGGCACCCCGTCGACATAGACGATCTTTCCGCAGCTGCCCCATTCGAGGAGCGTCGCCGAGATCCAGGCCTCCTTCTCCAGGCCCGGGTCGCCCGTCTTCACCGCCCGCTCCCCGCTGACGGGGTCGAGTTCCCAGAAGACGCACTGCCGGCACCGGCGCGGCAGATCATCCAGGTTGTCCAGGGTGACATTGGCCAGCCGACGCGACAACTCTGCCCCAATCGTTGCTTGGCGGAAAAGCGCGCGATTACCGCGTCCTCAGCTGGCATCGTAGCTCAGAGGCGCATTCGCCAGAGGACTCTCCCGGTCGAGGGCGAGTCACGGCTTTGACGTACTCTGGTCTCTCGGCCCCCATTTGACACCTAGGAGGTGGACCGTGACGGAAGAAGAGACGGATCACGGTCGGACGCCCGTGACCCAAGGGTCGCGCATCGACGCCTATGTCGATCGGTACGCGGCACGAGCTACCGGGATGGTCGCCTCCGAGATTCGAGCTCTCTTCGCCGTCGCGTCGAGGCCCGAGGTGGTCTCGCTCGCCGGCGGCATGCCGTACGTCACGGCCCTTCCCCTCGACGTCGTGGGCGAGCTGGTCTCCGACCTGGTCGCGCGCCGGGGCCCCGTCGCCCTCCAGTACGGCTCCGCGCAGGGCGATCCGCACCTGCGCGAGCAGATCTGCGAGGTCATGCGGCTCGAGGGCATCGAGGCCAGCCCTGACGACGTCGTGGCCACCGTCGGCTCGCAGCAGGCGCTCGACCTGATCACCCGCATCTTCATCGACCCGGGCGACGTCGTGCTCGCCGAGGGTCCCTCGTACGTCGGCGCACTGGGAACATTTGCCGCATATCAGGCGAAAGTTGTCCATATCGCGATGGATGACCAGGGACTCATTCCCGAATCGCTCGCGCAGACGATTTACGCGTTGCGCGCCGCGGGAAGCCGTATCAAATTCCTTTACACGATCCCGACCTTCCACAACCCCGGCGGCGTCACGCTCAACACCGCCCGCCGCCAGCAGGTGCTCGACATCTGCCAGCGGGCCGGGATCCTGATCGTCGAGGACAACCCGTACGGCCTGCTCGGGTTCGACGGCGACCCCATGCGCACCCTCCGCGCGGACAATCCTGACGGAGTGGTGTACCTCGGGTCGTTCTCCAAGACGCTCGCCCCCGGCTTCCGCGTCGGCTGGGCCCTCGCCCCGCACGCCATCCGCGACAAGCTCGTCCTCGCGATGGAGTCGGCGGTCCTGTCCCACTCGACGTTCACCCAGCTCGCCGTCGGGCAGTACCTCGCGACCCAGCCGTGGCGCGAGCAGATCAAGTCGTTCCGCGAGCTCTACCGGGACCGCCGCGACGCCATGCTCACGTCGCTGGAATCGCTGATGCCGCCCGGCGTCACCTGGACCCGCCCCGGAGGCGGGTTCTTCGTCTGGGCGACGCTCCCCGAAGGGCTCGACTCCAAGGCGATCCTGCCGCGGGCGGTGGCCGAACGAGTGGCGTTCGTGCCGGGCACCGGCTTCTTCTCCGACGGCAGCGGGGCCAGGCACATGCGCCTGTCGTTCTGCTACCCGAAGCCGGACCGGATCAGGGAAGGGGTGCGCAGGCTCGCCGGGGTCATCGAACAGGAGATCCAGCTCCGCGACACGTTCGGCACCGGGTCCGTTCCCGCGCCGCACGGCGTGGACACGCCCGGACCTGATCTGGCCTGAGATCCGCTCATCCACCTGAGATCCGCTCATCCAGTGGTACGGCCGGCACCCCGTTCGGGGGGTGCCGGCTGTTTCACTTTCTTGCAGGAGAGCGATTCTGCGGAGCGGGGGGTCAAGGGGCTCGGCGGTCGGATTCCGCCCGTGGCCCCTGGCAAGACGCGCTACCGGCCGTGGGCTTGGCGGTTCGATCCTGGCCGTGGGCGTGGTGAGCCTGTGGGCGTGGTGAGCCTGTGGGCGTGGTGGGCCCGTGGGCTTGGGCTTGGTGGGCCCGTGGGCTTGGCGGTCCGACTCCGCCTGTGGGCTAGGCGGTCCGATCCCGGCCGTGGCTGAACGGCCAGACGCGCCTACCGGCCGGCCCTGCTTCCCTTCCCCGTTCTCCCGCGGCCGTCGAGGCTCCCCGTTCTCCCTCGGCCGTCCAGGCGCGGCGTCCGGCTGGGCGGCTTTTCGCTTTCCGGGTGGCCAGGTGTGGAATCCGTTTGTCGGTTCGCCGTTGCGGCGGCCGGCCACGTGCGCACGAGGAGCGTCCTTTGGACGGGCGGTCAGTGGTGACTGCGGAGGCGCGTGGGACGGCGTGCCGTACGGGATGATCCGAGGGCACAGGAGGGCGAACGGGCGGCGCTCAGGACGGGTACGGTGGAACATCGTGCGGCGCCGGCGACATGCGGAGGGGTTTTGATGAGCGACCTGAGTCACGTGCTCGTGCTTGCCGGCGGACTGTCCTACGAGCGGGAGGTCTCGCTGCGTTCGGGGCGGCGGGTGAGCGAGGTCCTGCGCGCGACCGGCATCGACGTCGAGACCAGGGACACCGACGCCTCGCTGGTCCCCGCGGTGCTCGCGGACCGGCCTGACGCCGTGTTCGTCACCCTGCACGGCGGGGCGGGCGAGGACGGCGCGATCCGCTCCGTGCTCGAACTGCTCGGCGTCCCCTACGTCGGCGCGGACCCGGACGCGTGCAGGGTCGCCTTCGACAAGCCGTCGGCGAAGGCGGTCGTCCGGTCGGTCGGTCTGCGCACGCCCGACTCGGTGACGCTGCCCAAGGAGACGTTCCACGACCTCGGAGCCTCCGCCGTGCTGGCGCGCATCGTCGACCGCTTGGGCCTGCCGCTGTTCGTCAAGCCCGCGCGCGGCGGTTCGGCGTTGGGAGCGTCGTTCGTCCGGACGGCCGAGGAGCTCCCGGCGGCGATGGTGGGTTGCTTCGCGTACGGTGACACGGCGCTGATCGAGCGCTACGTGGACGGCGTCGAGGTGTCGGTGTCCGTCGTCGACCTCGGCGAGGGGCCCGTGGCGCTGCCGCCGGTCGAGATCGTCCCCGACGAGGGCGTGTACGACTACGCGGCCCGCTACACCGCCGGGCACACCGAGTTCTTCGCCCCCGCCCGCCTCTCCTCCGACGCCGCGGCCGCGTGCGCCGAGATGGCCGTCACCGCGCACACCGCCCTGGGACTGCGGGACGTTTCCCGTACCGACCTCATCGTGGACGCCGACGGGTTGCCACACTTCCTCGAGGTGAACGTCGCTCCCGGCATGACGGAGACGTCGCTGCTGCCGATGGCGGTGGAGGCCGCCGGACAGGACCTTGGTGTGCTCTGCCGCACCCTCCTCGAGCGCGCCGCCCAGCGCGCCACCACCCCCTGACCTTTCCCTCGCCCCGCCCCCTGCCCCTCCGGCCCGCCCTGCCCCTGCAGGCATGCCAGAGCGCCGCTCTGTGGGGCCCGTTCGCGTTGTTCCGTGAGCACACCACCATGTGCTGCCTTCAAGCACGCCGGCCATCACCGCGCCGGATGGTTCCGTGCGCCCTCCTCAGGCCGCCCCACTTTCTGCCGCCGTGCGACCTTCCTCAGTACTCCGCGAGCCGCGTCACCCGCTGATCCGGTGTGCGTTCCTCGGGTGCGCCCCACCTCCGCGGGTTCCTAACGCGCGGCCCTCCTGGCGCCGATCGCCAGACACGCAGCAGGCCCGCCGAGCCCCCGCATCCGGGTCCGTCCCCAGTTCGAGGCCGCCCTCGCCCTCGCGCGCGAGACCCGAGGCGGCTCGGCAGAAATCGGGGCCCAGGTCAACATCCTGCTGACCAGTGACCGTGCCCTCGACCGCCAGCGCTGAAGGGCTCGGTGCACCGAGATGACACCGGGTCATTAGCCTGGCGATGTGCTCAACGACTCCCTGTATCCCAAGAGCTTCGCCAGCGACAACCACGCCGGCGTACACCAGGCGATCCTCGACGCCATCTCCGCGGCCAACGTCGGCGACGCCCCCGCGTACGGTGGCGACGCGGCGACCGCCGTCTTCGAGAGCCAGATCAGGACCGAGTTCGGTGGCGCCGCCGAGGGCTTCGCCGTGCTGAACGGCGCCGGCGCCAACATGGTCGGTCTGGCGCTCATGCTCGGCCGGTACGACGCCATCATCTGCGCCGACACCGCCCACATCGCCACCCACGAAGCGGGCGCCGCGGAACGGCTGCTCGGCGTCAAGCTCGTCACCGTTCCGACCGCCGACGGCAAGCTCACCCCGGAGGACATCACCGCTCGCCTCGGCGGCCTCGGCAACCCGCACGAGTCGCAGCCGAAGGTCGTCTCCATCTCGCAGGTGACCGAACTCGGCACGTGCTACTCCCCCGACGAGATCGCCGCCCTCGCCGAGGCGGCCCACGAGGCGGGACTCTTCCTCCACGTGGACGGCGCCCGCCTGGCCAACGCGGCGGCACATCTCGGCTGCTCCCTGAGGGCGATCACCACCGACGCGGGAGTCGACGTGTTCAGCCTCGGTGGCACCAAGAACGGCGCGCTGGCCGCCGAGGCCGTCGTGGTGCTGGAACCGTCGTTGAGCCGCGGTGTGCCGTTCCTTCGGCGGCAGTCGCTCCAGCTGGCGTCCAAGATGCGCTTCGTCTCGGCGCAGCTGTCGGCGCTTCTCACGGACGAGCTCTGGCGCGCCAACGCCGCCCACGCCAACACGATGGCCACTCGGCTCGCCGCGGGGGTGGCGGGGCTGACCGGCGTCGACCTCGCCTACCCCGTGGAGTCGAACGCGGTGTTCGCCACCCTCCCGGAGAAAGCGACCAGGGGGCTTCAGGAGCGGTACCTGTTCCACGTGTGGGACGAGCAAACGGGGGTCGTTCGCTGGATGACCGCTTTCAACACGACGCCCGAGCAGGTCGACGACTTCGTCCGCGACATCAGGAGCGCGTTGACCGCCTGACCGCGCACCGCCTTCATCGAGTGCCGCGGTTCCGGTGGAACCGGTTGGCCGCAGGCGCACTCCCCCGATCCCCCGACCCGCCACCGCCTGAGTTTCACGTGAAACTTGATAGCGCCTGGGGTGCCTGTAGGTTGCCCTGTGGCATCGGTTTCACGTGAAGCGGGACGGCTGGCCCCGTACAGCGCTACGCCTGCATCGCGAGACCGTGCCCGCCGCGGCGGGAGGCGTCCTCGTCGCCGGGCTTCCCTCAGGAGGCATCGCTGTCGCCGCTGAAGCTGTTGGTTTCACGTGAAACCGGCAGCCCCGTTTGGTTGCGCGTGAAACGCAGCGTGCCGCTGTTCACCCTCCCCTCGCGTGCGCGTGCTCGGCCGTTTCACGTGAAACAGCGCCCGTCCCCGAACGAGACCGTTTCACGTGGAACGACGCGCACGTGAAGCGTGGGACATGACGGTGTGCAATCTCGGCGACCGACCGGAAGGCAGTCGAATACGCGACTACGCCGTGTGCCGCACCATGGCCACTGTCAACGCCCACGCCGACCGCTGCACACTCCGCCCCTCCTGCCCGTCCTCGTCCGTACGGCAGGCACGGCTCGGCGCATCCAGTGCCCGGTCTGCCGTGCGGGCCTGTGCCATCAGCGCGTGGCTGAATAGGACTCCCCTGACTCCACGCCACCGTCCCCTACGCCTTCGAGGCCGCAACGCGGCTACGCCTTCGAGGACGGCAACGCGGCAAGGGGGCGGCCGTCCCAGCCACGCGTGCCGCGGCTGCGCATCCGCCGTGCCGCAGTTACGCAGACCGCTTCGGTTGGCAGGGGTCGGTGCGGTGGGATGAGTCAACGGTGGGATGGAGTCAGGCACAGCGCCATCGCCGCCGGGCAGGAGAGGCCTGCTCAGGCCCAACGCCATGACCGCCACGCAAGACGGGCGAGGGTCTCTCCCTGGGGGCGATGGTGTCGTGGCTGTGCGGCATGATGCCCGCTCGGCGCCCTGCGGGCGTGAACGGCGTCCCGGGGGCCGTCACCATGACCGCAGGGCACGGTGTTCCTCTGGGCAGCACAGCATCATCACCGCCGGGCGCCATCGCCATCGGGCGTCGCCGCCGCCGGGCGTGGTCACCGCCGGGCTTCGCCACCGCCGGGCGTGGTCACCGCCGAGCTTCGCCACCGCCGGGCGCCATCGCCGCCGGGAGTCACCACCACCGAGTGCCATCGCCGCCGGATGGCATGGCCGGTGGGGCTGACACCATGCCATGACCGCCACGCAAGGTAGCCGCCTGGGGCCCATCGCCATGGGCGCCGGAGAAGATCGCCGCCGGAGCAGACGCCATGGCCGCCGCACAGGGTCGCCGGAGCAGACGCCGTGGTCGTCCGCCTCACGGGATGGCCGCGCAAGGCCCGACGCCATGGTCGTCAGGCAAGGTGCCGCCTGGATCGCCATCGAGGTCACCGCACACGATGGCCGCCCGGGTCCCGACCCCATGGTCGTCGGGCAAGGTGACCGCTCTGGCATGACGCCATGGTTGCTGGGCAAGGTGGGCCGCTCTGGCATCACGCCGTCCATGGTCGTCGGAGGCTGGCCGCTGAGCGGCACGGCACCATGGCTGCCTGACAGTCAGCGCGGCGCGATTGGCCGCAGGGCAGCACGACACGGGGAGCTCAATATGGCGCTCGTGCAGTGAGCAGCCGCCTGGTGCTGCGAGCACGCGGACGACGCGGCTGTGCGGCGAGGAGCCGACTGGCGTGGGTAAGAAGCCGGCAATGGCGCGGGCGAGGAGCCGGACGCTGGGTGCGGGCGAGGAGCCGACTGGCACGGGCGAGGAGCCGACGTTGGGTGCGAGCGAGGATCCCACTGGCGCGGGCGAGGAGCCGACGTTGGGTGGCGTGCAGGTCGCCGGGGACTGGCACAGCGGTCGGCGCGACGGGTGTTTCACGTGAAACGGGAGGCCAGCTTCAGCCGACCTCCCGTTGTTTCACGTGAAACGCGAAGCTAGAACTCCCCGTCTCCGTCGCGCATCGCCTGGGCCGCCTCGGGAGCCATCGCGCTGATGATGCGCTCGAGATCGTCGATCGTGGCGAACTCCACGATGATCCGGCCCTTCCTACGCCCCTGGTCCACCTTCACCTTCGTCTCGAAGTGGTCGGACAGGCGGTCGGCCAGGCGGACGAGTCCGGGCATCGAAGGGCGCTTCGCCGTACGGGATCGGGGTTCGGTGCCGGCCGCCTTGGCGCCGCCGGTCGCGACGATCTCCTCCACCGTCCGGACAGAGAGCCCTTCGGCGACGATGCGCTTGGCGAGGTACTCCATGGCGCGCGGGTCGTCGAGGGTGAGGAGGGCGCGGGCGTGCCCGGCCGTGATGATCCCGGCGGCGACTCGCACCTGGACGTCGGGCGGGAGGTTGAGGAGGCGGAGCGTGTTGGTGATGTGCGGACGTGACCGGCCGACCCGCTGGGCGAGCTGCTCGTGGGTGGCGCCGAAGTCGTCGAGGAGTTGCTGGTAGGCGGCCGCCTCTTCAAGGGGGTTGAGCTGCTCGCGCTGGAGGTTCTCGATCAGGGCGTCGCGGAGCAGGTCGTCGTCCTGGGTGTTCCTGACGATGGCGGGAACGGGGTCGAGCCCGGCGAGGTGGCAGGCGCGCCACCTGCGCTCCCCCATGATGAG
Source organism: Nonomuraea sp. NPDC004354 (assembly GCF_053602555.1). Classification (NCBI taxonomy): domain Bacteria; kingdom Bacillati; phylum Actinomycetota; class Actinomycetes; order Streptosporangiales; family Streptosporangiaceae; genus Nonomuraea; species Nonomuraea sp. NPDC004354. The sequence continues at coordinate 366,215 of NZ_JBSGDV010000002.1, forward strand.
TTCGTAGCTGCCGGCGCCCACGGCTCGCACGACGATCGGCTGGAGGAGGCCGACTTCCTTGATCGAGGCGGCGAGCTCGTCCAGGCGCTCCTGGTCGAACACCTCGCGTGGCTGGCGAGGGTTCGGGGTGATGGCGCTGAGGGCGACCTCCCTGAAGTACGCCCCGGCGATGGGCTGCGGGCCCGCTTCCTGAGGGGAAGCGGACGTGGATGGCACCGCGCCTGTGCCGTCAACGATCGGGCCGGTCGGGATGAGCGCCCCGAGTCCCTTGCCCAGTCCCCGCCGCTGCTGACTCACTGCGTCTCCTCATCCACCCGGCCGCTCCTGTCGCTTCTGGAGAGGTTACCGTCGAGAGCGTGTCGGAGTGCCCGCTCGCCACACGCAGTTCGGTCGGGTTTGCCACATCCCACCCGAACCGGAACCGGAACGGCACAGAGATGTGGCGTCGGTGAAGAGTTGACCGGGGAGTGGACGCGATTGGGGCAGTCACCCGCAAGCCGGGAGCCATCGGACCCCCTTCGCCCCCCCTGGTTGCCCCACACGCGGTCATCGGGCTGGATGGGGTTCGGGGATGGGACGAGCGAGGGATGCCCTGTGGTCGGGCTTCTCGCGGGCCTGATGTCCATCCGCCGATTGCCGCGGAAGGCGGCCGTCAGGCGTTCCAGGCGCGGTAGCGGCGCCCAGCGTGGACCCAGGCAGGACCGACCGTAAGCAGCGCTCGGTGCGACCGATGAGCCTGGAAGCGGCGTCTGGGACGGACGGCAGGCAGGCGCGGGAGCCGCGCGCCCGGCGCGGACTCAGGCATGACGGCAAGCGGCACCCGGTGCAGCCGGACGGCGTAGAAGCCGCGCCTGGCCCGGACCGCACGGGCGGCGCGGAAGCGGCGTCTGGCGGGGACCCCGGCGCGGCGCGCAAGCGGCGCCCAGCGCGGGCTCAGGCAGGCGCGCAAGCGGCGTCTGGCACGGACCGCACGGGAGGCGCGGAACCGGGTCCTTAGCGCGGGCGGCGTGGAAACGGGACCGATGCGAGCACCGGCAAGCGTAGAGGCGGTGCCTGGCGCGGCCAGATGACGCAGACGGGGTGCCCTGGCTCGGCGGGACGTGGAAGCGGTGTCTGGCGCGGCTGGACGGGCGCTGGACCGGCGCGGAAGTGGGGACCGGGCGGGCGGGGCCTGGGCGTGCCGAGCCTGAGGCCATGGAGGCGAGTCCTGGTCCGGGCGGCGTGGAACTGGGACCGACGCGGGGCACAGGCAAGCGTGGAAGGGCGCCTGAAACTGATGCGGATGCAGGTCCGGCGTAGGCAGGGGCTGTGTACAGCGCGCGCATGGAACGCGCGGAAGGTGCGCTACCCGATGTGAAGCGCGCGAAGTGTGCGGCCGCGGCAGCGCCCCAGGTAGGCGCGGAGCGCGGCTGTCGAGCCCTGCAGGCCAGGAGCAGAGCGCGCCAACCAGTACGGCCGGCGGCGAGGAGAGCCCTCATGCTGAAGGACTCCCCTGTCCGCGTGGCCCGTCAGACGCTCACCGCGCGGTAAGCGATCTCCCGAGCCGCGTCCATGTACGCCATCGCCCCGCTGGACCCCGGGTCGTACGTCATCACGGACTGCCCGTAGCTGGGCGCCTCGGACAGCCGCACGCTCCGCGGGATCACCGTGTTCAGCACCGTGTCCCCGAAGTGTGCCCGCACCTCCTCGGCCACCTGGGAGGCCAGGCGCGTCCGCCCGTCGTACATCGTCAGCACGATCGTCGACAGGCTCAGCGTCGGGTTGAGGTGCGCCTTGATCAGGTCGACGTTCCTGAGCAGCTGGCCGAGTCCTTCGAGGGCGTAGTACTCGCACTGGATCGGGATGAGCACCTCGTCGGCCGCCACGAGCGCGTTCACGGTCAGCAGTCCGAGCGACGGCGGGCAGTCGATGATGATGTAGTCGAGTTCCACCGCGTCAAAGGCGGTCAGCGCCCGCCGCAGCCGGGCCTCGCGGGCCACGAGGGAGACCAGTTCGATCTCGGCTCCCGCCAGGTCGATGGTCGCGGGCGCGCAGTACAGACCGGGCATGTCGGGCACGGCCTTGACGATGTCGGCCATCGGGAGGTCATCGACGAGCACCTGGTACACATCGGGGACATCACCGCGGTGCTCGGTGGCAAGGGCGGTCGACGCGTTGCCCTGGGGGTCGAGGTCGACGACCAGGACGCGCTCGCCGTTCATCGACAGGGCGGCAGCGAGGTTCACCGACGTCGTGGTCTTACCGACACCGCCCTTCTGGTTGGCAACGGCGATGATGCGAGTCTTGGACGGGCGCGGCCAGGAGTCGTCACCCGGCGTTACGGTGTCCGCTGTCTGAGTCGCAGATGTTTCACGTGAAACCACGGAGCTGAGTGCCTCTCGTACCAGCGGCGAATCGCCGGGGTTAAGGGGGGTCTGGGTCACGATGGCCATCCTTTCAACCAGCGGCCGGGTCCTGCCCGTCATCCGGTGCCGCGACACGCCCAAATCCGGCCAGCCGACACCCTCGAGGCTCTCGGGACCGGGTTCACCCGGCCAACCGAGTCCACTGGACGTGCCCGGCACAACCGTCACCTCTTTCGTCGGCGCCGACCTGGCTCTGGCGCGCGACCCGCGACCACGCGGACCAAAGTTGCAGGCGGCTCGACCTTACCGTGCCCGACCGTGATCAGCTCAGCCGTCTGTGCCCCGCTGGCCCGCAATTGGGCTTCGGCCTCGGCGAGTTCCTCCGCGGCCCGCTCCCCCTTCATCGCGATCAGCTCGCCGCCTTCGCGCAGGAGCGGCATCGACCACTTGAGCAGCCGGTCGAGCGGCGCCACGGCGCGGGCGCAGGCGACGTCGAACACCCGCTTGCCCGCCAGTTCCTCGGCTCGCCCGCGCAGCACCTCGACGTTGTCGAGCTTGAGCGTGTCGACGCACTCCTCGAGGAAGACGGTACGGCGCAGCAGCGGCTCCAGCAGCGTGACCGACAGGTCCTGCCGTACGATCGCCAGGACCAGGCCGGGCAGCCCGGCGCCCGAGCCGATGTCGACCAGGCGGACGTCCTGGGGGACGGCCTCGGCGACCACCGCGCAGTTGAGCAGGTGCCGGTCCCAGATCCTGGGCACCTCGCGCGGGCCGAGCAGCCCGCGCACGACGCCTGGACCGGCGAGCAGCTCAGCGAACTGCCGCGCTCTGTCCCAGGCGTCGCCGGTGAACACCTCGCGCGCTATCTGCGGGGGAGCCGTCAGCTCGTCGCTCACTGATCCGGTGGCCTTTCCTGAAGGTGCGTGTTCTTGGGGTGGTACGGCGGAGCGCCGGTAAGGACGAAGACTAGCCGTCTCCGCCGTCGCTCCGGTCGAGGCGCGGAAGCCGGGAGCCAGAACGGTGTGATCTCAAACGAAAGGCCGCCAGCCCCGAAGGAGCCGACGGCCTGGCGTTGGTGCCTGCCGTACCCGGTGGAGGGTCAGGCGGGCAGGACCACGACGAAACGGTTGGGCTCCTCGCCCTCGGACTCGCTGCGCAGCCCTGCGGCCGCCACCGCGTCGTGCACGATCTTGCGCTCGAAGGGGGTCATCGGGTGCAGGGACTTCGGTTCGCCGTTGCGCTTGACGGTCTCGGCGACCTCGGTGCCGAGCTTGCTCAGCTCGGCCCTGCGCTTCTCGCGGTAGCCGGCGACGTCGAGCATGAGGCGCGACCGCTCCCCCGTCTGCCGGTGGACGGCCAGCCTGGTCAGCTCCTGGAGCGCCTCGAGGATCTCGCCGCCGGGGCCGACGAGGTCGGTGCCCTTCACGCCGACGACGGAGACCAGCGCGCGGTCGCCCTCGACGTCCATGTCGATGTCGCCGTCGATGTCGGCGATGTCGAGCAGCCCCTCGACGTAGTCGGCCGCGATCTCGCCTTCCTGCTCAAGCGCCGCAAGATCGGGAGCCTTCTCCTGCTCGGCCTCGGTCACGTCAGGCCTCTCTTTCGTGCTGGTGGGTGAGGATCAAGACTTCTTGCTGCCCGTGCGCTTGCTGCGGGTCTGCTTGGCCGGCTGCCGCCGAACGATCTTAGGCTCCGTCGGCGCGGGCGGGGCCTCCTCCTCGGCGACGGCCGGGCTCTTTCGCACCTTGGACAGCAGGCTCGGCTTGGGCTTGACGGGGATCACGTTGCCCTTGGCGTCGTACTCCGGCATGGGGTGCCGGGAGTAGAACCAGTGCTGCTGGCCGAGCGTCCACAGGTTGGTGGTGACCCAGTAGAAGATCAGGCCCAGCGGGAAGTTGAGGCTGAAGAAGGCGAACAGCGGAGAGACGTACATCAGGATCTTCTGCTGCTGCGCCATCGGGTTGTCCGGCATCTGCTGCATGGAGCGGGTGACGGACTGCCTGACGGTGAGGAAGGTCGTGAGCGAGCTGATCGCCACGAAGATCGCCAGCACGATCTTGGTCTGCAGCACGCCGGCGTTGAAGGACTCGATCTGCTCGGCGCTCATCCAGAAGTTGGCCGGCAGGGGCGCGCCGAAGATGTGCGCGGCTCGGGCGCTGTCGACGAACTCCTTGGTCATCCCGAACTTGACCTGGCCGTGCGCCATCGCGTTCAGCACGGTGAACATCGAGATGAAGATGGGGAACTGCGCGACAACGGGGAGGCAGCCGCCAAGAGGGTTGGCGCCGGCGCCCCGGTAGAGGTTCATGACCTCTTCGTTCATGCGCTGCTTGTCGTTCTTGTAGCGCTTGCGGATCTCCTGCACCTTGGGCGCGAGTTCCTGCATCTTGCGCGAAGAACGCATCTGCTTGAGGAAGAGCGGGAAGATCGCCAGCCGCATGAGGACCGTGATCGTGATGAGGGTCAGCGACCAGGTCAGCCCGCTGTCCGGGTCGAGAACGGTGCTGTAGGCCTGGTGGATCCAGGTCAGGATTTGGGCGATGGCTGTGTAGAGCCAGTTAAGCCAGGACAGCTCCACCGAGCTAGCTCCCTTGCGTTTCGTCGGACGGAACCGGGCGTGGGGGCACCGGGTCAAAACCTCCGGGGTGGAATGGGTGGCAACGCCCGATTCGCCGGACAGTCAGCCATATGCCGCGCAAAGCACCATGTACGGCTATCGCCTCAAGCCCATAAGCACTGCATGAGGGGTAGAAACGGCAACGCGGACCCAGCATCGGGCTGATGAACGCCCGATAGAACCGGATGGGGGCGATGAGGATCCGAGCCGGTAGGCTCGGCGCCCCTTGCGTCTGCTCCGTCATCGTTGTTGTTCTCGCCTTGACAAACGATCCAGCGCGGCATCGAGGTCAGCGGCAAGGCGCTCGTGTCGCGCGGACGCGGCAGGTGGATTAGCGCGTACCACAAGCAGGCTACCTCGCGGCAGCCGCACTATACGGTCCCGCACCAGGTGTCGGAGCCGCCGCTTGACCTTGTTGCGCACGACAGCACCGCCCACGGCCTTGCTGACCACGAAGCCGACCATCGGTGGCCGGTCTTCCTCGGTCAGTTTCAGATGCAGGACGAGGGTGGGACGGCCGGCGCGGGCACCGCGCTTGACCGCGGTGGAGAAGTCTTCACCCCGCCGCATGCGGGACTCTCGCGACAACACGTCAGACGCCTATCGCCCGCCGACAAGCAGCGCCGGCGGGCGACCAAGCTGAGACAGGACGACCGTCAGGCCGACAGCTTCTCGCGGCCCTTGCGGCGACGAGCGGCGAGGATCGCGCGGCCGGCCCGGGTGCGCATACGCAGCCGGAAGCCGTGGGTCTTCGCGCGGCGACGGTTGTTCGGCTGGAAAGTACGCTTGCTCACGAGTGGGCTCCAGGCTTGAAAGTGCGCCCCCACCTGCAAGCGAGAGCGCGTGACACACATGGCTGGCCTGCCGAGCTCGCGAGGGCATGCAAAAGAGCCGTCACGTGACAAGCCGACCGTCGTACGTTACGGGTCAGGCAGGGCCGAGGTCAAACCGGCGGGGTTTTCCACGTTTCCACAGGCAAGTTTTCCACCGTGGATAGCACGTCCACAGTCTGTGCACTCAGGTGCCACTAGGCTGTGGACAACGACTTGAACACAGGTGTGCACAACTCCCCGAGCCCGGCCGTAATGGTGGGATCACTCTGTGCACAGCCTGTGGATCTCCTGTGGATCACGTGTGGATCGTCTGCGGAGATCGCTCGAGACACACCTGTGGATAGACACGCAATCCGCGATCATGGCGGTTGCGATCTGTGGAAAACGACGGAGGGGAAGCCACACCATGAACGAGGACGACCTCGGGACGGTATGGGCCCACGCGCTGGCCAACTTCCTCAACGACAACCTGCCGATCCAGCAGCGCACCTGGCTGGCGATGGTCAGGCCGATCGCCATGGCGGGCGACACGATCGTGCTCGGCGTCCCCAACGAGTTCCTCAAGGACCTGATCGAGGGCAAACTGCGCACGCCGGTGAGCCACGCGCTGTCCCACGAGCTCGGCAGGCCGGTGCGCGTGGCCGTGATGATCGACACCACCACCCCGGACCAGCCCGTCGCCGAGCCTCATCCCCAGCCCGCGGCGCCGAGTTATCCCCAGGCGCCGGAGCCTGTGCCGGGTTATGCACAGCCCGCCTACCAGGCGCCGGATCCCTCTCTCTTCTTCGCCCCGCCGTCGGAGCCGTCGCAGATATCCACCGAATATCCACAGGCGCAGCCCGAGCCTCCACAGAACCGGTGGGAAGCCAAGAGCACCAAGCCGAGCGAGCCGGCCAGGCTCAACCAGAAGTACACGTTCGAGACGTTCGTCATCGGCGCCAGCAACCGGTTCGCGCACGCGGCCGCCGTCGCGGTGGCCGAGGCGCCCGCCAAGGCCTACAACCCGCTGTTCATCTACGGCGACTCGGGCCTGGGGAAAACCCACCTGCTGCACGCCATCGGCCACTACGCGCAGTCCCTGTACGACGGCGCCAGGGTGCGGTACGTGAGCTCGGAGGAGTTCACCAACGACTTCATCAACAGCATCCGCGACCACAAGGCCGACGGGTTCCGCAGCCGCTACCGCGCGATCGACATCCTGCTTGTGGACGACATCCAGTTCCTGGAGGGCAAGGAGCAGACGCAGGAGGAGTTCTTCCACACCTTCAACACCCTCCACAACGCCAACAAGCAGATCGTCATCTCCAGCGACCGGGCGCCCAAGCAGCTGATCACCCTGGAGGACCGGCTGCGCAACAGGTTCGAGTGGGGCCTGATCACCGACGTCCAGCCGCCCGAGCTGGAGACCCGCATCGCGATCCTGCGGAAGAAGGCCATCCAGGAGGGCCTGGCCGCGCCGCCCGAGGTGCTGGAGTACATCGCCAGCCGGATCTCCACCAACATCCGCGAGCTCGAGGGCGCGCTGATCAGGGTCACGGCGTTCGCCAGCCTCAACCGGCAGGGTGTGGATCTCCAGCTGGCCGAGGTGGTGCTGAAAGACCTCATCACCACCGACGCGAGCTCCGAGATCACGATCGCCACGATCATGGCCAAGACGGCCGAGTACTTCGGCATCTCGATCGACGACCTGTGTGGAAGCTCGCGCAGCAGGGCGCTGGTCAGCGCCCGCCAGATCGCGATGTACCTGGCCAGAGAGCTGACCGACCTGTCGTTGCCGAAGATCGGGCAGCAGTTCGGCGGCCGTGACCACACCACGGTGATGCACGCCGAACGGAAGATACGCTCCCTCATCGCCGAGCGCAGGTCGATGTACAACCAGGTCAACGAACTGACAATGCGTATCAAGCAGACATCCAAAGCCTGATTGTGCACAGCCTGTGGATAACTCTGTGGACCAGCTCAGACGGCCTTTCCGGGGCCAGATGAAGATCAAAAAGCGCGAACGCCGCCCACAGAGCCTGGGGATAAGGCTGGGGACATGTTGGGGACAACCTGGGGACAGCTCGTGGACAACCTGTGGACGCCCTGTGAACATCGGAAACGGGAGCTCCAGGTGACCCCTTCTACCCCGTGGATAACCTGTTGAAACCCAGTGGATAACCGGTGGATGAAGACCCCCAGATCTGGGGACGGCCTGTGGGCAACGATCCGTCATCCCCAGGCGGCGAAGTTCTCCCCAGGCTTCGCCCACATGGGCAGTGGATGAACATCGACGGGATGAGCTGCGGAAACGCCGGTTATCCACAACATCCACAGCCCCTATGAAGATGACTCCACTTATCTCTAACGAAGAAATTCAAAGACCCATAGAGGGGTTCTCCCCGAGCTCATGTGCGGGAGAGTGAAGACTTGACAACCAGCGACGACCAACCAGGAGGGTGATCCCCGTGATGTTCCGGATCGAGCGCGACGTGCTCGCTGAGGCGGTCGCATGGACGGCACGCAGCCTGCCTGCGCGCCCGTCCGTGCCCGTCCTGGCAGGCATGCGCATGGAAGTCACCGACGCGGGCCAGCTGAAGCTGTCGGGCTTCGACTACGAGGTCTCGGCCGAGGTGACGCTCGAGCCGCAGACCGGTGAGGCGGGCGTGGTGCTCGTCTCCGGCAAGCTGCTCGCCGAGATCACCCGCGCGCTTCCCGCACAGCCTGTGGATTTCGTGGTGGACGGCGCCAAGGCGGTCGTCACGTGCGGCAGCGCTCGATTCACCCTGCTGACCATGCCTGTGGAGGACTACCCGTCCCTTCCCACGATGCCGCCCGCGGCCGGCCGGGTGGGCAGCGACGTGTTCGCCTCCGCCGTCAGCCAGGTCGCCGTCGCCGCAGGCAGGGACGACACGCTGCCGATGCTCACCGGTGTGCGGATGGAGATCGAGGGCGACACCGTGACGCTCGCGGCCACCGACAGGTACCGCCTGGCCGTACGGGAGCTGAAGTGGCAGCCGGGACAGCCCGACTTCTCGGCGATCGCCATGATCCCCGGCAAGACGCTGGCCGACACCGCCAAGGCACTGGGATCGACCGGCGCCGAGGTCGAGATCGCGCTCAGCTCCGTGGGCGGCACGGGCGAGGGGATGATCGGCTTCTCCAGCGCGGGCCGGCGCACCACCACGCGGCTGCTGGACCCCGAGTTCCCCAAGTACCGCTCGCTGCTGCCGACCGAGTTCTCCGCCAAGGCGGACCTGTCCACAGGCCCGTTCGTCGAGGCCGTCAAGCGTGTGGCGCTGGTCGCCGAGCGCAACACCCCGGTACGGCTGGCCTTCCGCGGCGGCGAGGTCGTCCTGGAGGCGGGCAGCGGCGACGAGGCGCAGGCCGTCGAGGTGCTGCCGGTGGACTACGAGGGCGAGGAGATGAACATCGCCTTCAACCACCAGTTCCTGCTGGAGGGTCTCGGCGCGATCGACTCCGATGTGGCCAGGCTGCAGATGACCACCTCGACCAAGCCCGCTATCCTCACTGGCGGCAAGCCTGTGGACGACGGTGGCACGCCTGACTACCGTTACCTGATCATGCCCATCCGCTTGTCCAGCTGACCAGGCCATCAGAGATGATGGAAGCCTGACAAGGGGGTTATCAACATGCAGATCGGCATGGTCGGGCTCGGGAAGATGGGCGGCAACATGGCCGAGCGGCTGCGCCGCGGCGGCCATGAGGTGGTCGGCTACGATCGCGATCCCGAGGTCAGCGACGTCGCCAGCCTCAAGGAGCTCGTCGAACGCCTCCAGACGCCCCGCGCGGTGTGGGTCATGGTCCCGGCGGGCGGTCCCACCCAGCAGACGATCAACGTGCTCGGCGAGCTTCTCGAGCCGGGCGACCTCGTGGTCGACGGCGGCAACTCGCACTATGTGGACGACCAGCGCCACGCCGAGGAGCTCAAGACCCACGGCATCGGTTTCGTCGACTGCGGCGTCAGCGGCGGCGTGTGGGGCCTGGAGAACGGCTACGCGCTCATGTGCGGCGGCGCCGAGGCCGACGTCCAGCGGCTGATGCCCGTCTTCGAGACGCTCAAGCCCGAGGGCGAGAACGGCTTCGTCCACGCCGGCGAGGTCGGCGCGGGACACTTCGCGAAGATGGTCCACAACGGCATCGAGTACGGCATGATGCAGGCCTACGCCGAGGGCTGGGAGCTGCTCGAGGCCTCCGACATCGTCAAGGACGTCCGCGGCAGCTTCGCCAGCTGGCGCACCGGCACGGTGATCAGGTCGTGGCTGCTCGACCTGCTGGTGCGGGCGCTCGACTCCGACGAGCACCTCGACAAGCTCAAGGGTTATGCACAGGACTCGGGCGAGGGCCGGTGGACCGTCCAGGCGGCGGTCGACCACGCGGTCCCGCTGCCGGTGATCACGGCCGCGCTGTACGCGCGGTTCGCCTCGCGGCAGGACGACTCGCCGGCCATGAAGATGGTCGCGGCGCTGCGCAACCAGTTCGGCGGGCACGCGGTCGTCTCGGAGGCGGGCGCCCACGCGAAGGGCGCCGACTCCCCCGGCGCCGACGTCGTCCCGCCGAAGGAAGCCGAGTAACCCGGTATCCCGTTCGCTCCCCCGGTTCGTCCACAGGGCGCGCCGGGATGTGGACAGGGATCCACCGGGCGCGGCAGGTTGTGCACAGGGTGCGGCGGGCCATATCGGTTTTCCACAGGGGAGCCCGACGGTGACCCCAGTGGTCGGTGTGGCCCACTAACCTTCGTGGGGTGCACGTCGCCCACCTGTCGCTGACCGACTTCCGGTCCTACGCCTCCGTGGAGCTCGGCCTGGAGCCGGGCGTCACGGCGTTCGTCGGTCCCAACGGCCAGGGCAAGACCAACCTCGTCGAGGCCATGGGCTACGTGGCGACGCACTCCAGCCACCGGGTGGCCACCGATGCCCCTCTCGTCCGGCAGGGCGCCAGCAGGGCGATCATCCGCTGCGCCGTCCACAGGGACGACCGGCGCGCGCTGATCGAGCTGGAGATCAACCCGGGCAGGGCCAACAGGGCCAGGCTCAACCGCTCCCCCGTCTCCCGGCCCCGCGACGTCCTCGGGCTGCTCCGCACGGTGCTCTTCGCCCCCGAGGACCTCGCGCTCGTCAAGGGCGACCCGGGCGAGCGCAGACGCTTCCTCGACGACCTGCTCGTGGCCCGCGCGCCCCGCTTCGCCGGGGTCAGGGCCGACTACGACCGGGTGCTGAAGCAGCGCGGCGCCCTGCTGCGTACGGCCGCCCAGGCGCGCAGGGGGCGCGGTGGCGGGCGCAGGGCGGAGCGGGAGGCGGCCTTCGCCGCGGCGGGCGCGGGAGACGTCCTGAGCACGCTGGAGGTGTGGGACGCGCACCTCGCCCGGCACGGCGCGGAGTTGCTGCGCGCCAGACTCGATCTGATCGAAGCGCTGCGGCCACTGGTCGCCTCCGCCTATGCTTCGCTGGCACCCACGAGCGCTCCCGCGCGGCTGGCCTATCGCAGCACGTTGTCCACAGGCGGGGATGCCGTGGACGGCGAAGAGGCCGGTGAAGCCGGATCTCCCGATGCACACACGTTATCCACAGACCTGGGGAAAACCCTTGAGTCGAGGTTGAAAGAGCGGCTGATCGAGGTCCGCGAGGCCGAACTGGAGCGCGGCGTCACCCTGGTCGGCCCGCACCGCGACGACCTCGTTCTCGGCCTCGGCGACCTGCCCGCGCGCGGCTACGCCAGCCACGGCGAGTCGTGGTCGTTCGCGCTGGCGCTCCGGCTGGCCGCCTACGACCTGCTGCGCGCCGACGGCGGCGATCCCGTCCTGATCCTCGACGACGTCTTCGCCGAGCTCGACAGCCAGCGCAGGCGCAGGCTGGCCGAGATCGTCGCGCCCGCCGAGCAGGTGCTGATCACCGCGGCGGTGGCCGACGACGTGCCGAGGGAGCTGACCGGTGCCCGATTCGATGTAGCAGGGGGGAGCGTGACCCGTGTCAGGTGACGACAACCCGACCGCCCGTGGGGCGGCGTTGGCCAGGGAGAAGCTCGCCCAGGCCAAGGCCGACGCGGCCAGGCGGGGGCAGTTGCCGCGCCGGGAGCCGCGCCGCCGGTCGGTGGCCCAGCGTGACGCGGGCGACCCCCAGCTGTTCGGCAAGGCGATCACCGACCTGCTGGCCGCCCGCGGCTGGGAGCGCTCGGCCGCGGTCGGCGGCGTCTTCGGCCGGTGGCCCGACATCGTGGGTCCCGACCTGGCCGCGCACACCAAACCGGAGGCGTTCGAGGACGGCGAGGTGGTCATCGCCGCCGACTCCACCGCCTGGGCCACCCAGGTCCGGCTGCTGGCCCGCACGCTCATCCACAGGCTGAACGAGGAACTCGGCCCTGGAACGGTCAAGAAGGTCAAGGTCAGAGGCCCGCAGAACGGGCCGAGGCCGTCCGGGGGGCTGCGGGTCACGGGCAGCCGAGGCCCGGGCGACACGTACGGCTAAATCCCGCGTCGGGCGATCAGAAGGCCGCAGACGGGAGCGGCCCTCCTCCAAGAGGGGGGATGCTCGACAGGGGGGAAAACGAGCTACAGGGCATCACAGGCGCGTTCGATGCCACCTTCGGCGCTCAGAGCCGGTAGAATGAAAGCGGATTCCGGACACGTCCGCTTGCGTGTCACCCGCGGCATGCGAGCCGACTCCCCTGGGTGACCGCGCATCGGGGCACTCACGACGGTGACGGGCACGGCAGGGGCAGCTGGCGGTTGTCGCCTCCCCGGCCGCGTGTCCGCGGCAGGAGGATTTCGCACTTGTCCTACGACGCTAGCTCAATCACCGTACTCGAAGGGCTTGAGGCGGTCCGCAAGCGCCCGGGTATGTATATCGGTTCGACCGGTGAGCGCGGTCTGCACCATCTCGTCTACGAGATCGTCGACAACTCCGTCGACGAGGCCCTCGCGGGTCACGCCGACCGCATCGACGTGACGCTCCTCGCCGACAACGGCGTGCGGGTCGTCGACAACGGCCGTGGCATCCCCACGGGTATCCACCCTGTGGAAAAGCGCTCCGCGGTCGAGGTCGTGCTAACCACGCTCCACGCGGGCGGCAAGTTCGACGGCAAGTCCTACGCGGTCTCCGGCGGCCTGCACGGCGTCGGTTCGGCGGTCGTCAACGCGCTGTCGACCGCCATGGACGTCGTCGTCGAGCAGAACGGCCACGTCTGGCGCCAGCGCTTCGAGATGTCCAAGCCGGTGGCTCCGCTGGCCAAGGGCGAGACCACCGACCAGAGTGGCACGTCGATCACCTTCTGGGCCGACCCGGCGATCTTCGAGACCACCACGTGGAACTTCGAGACGCTCTCGCGCCGCTTCCAGGAGATGGCCTTCCTCAACAAGGGCCTGACGATCACGCTGACCGACGAGCGGCCCGACCACATCAACGGCGAGGTCCACAAGGTCCACTACCACTACGAGGGCGGCCTGTCCGACTTCGTCAGGCACCTCAACTCCAAGAAGGAGCCGGCCCACGCGTCGGTCGTCGACTTCGAGGCCCACGGTGAGGGCATCTCCGTCGAGATCGCCATGCAGTGGAACAACTCCTACTCCGAGTCGGTCTACACCTTCGCCAACACGATCAACACGGCTGAGGGCGGCACCCACGAGGAGGGCTTCCGCGCGGCCCTGACGTCCATCGTCAACCGCTACGCGCGCGAGCAGAAGTTCCTCAAGGAGGGCAAGGACGACAACCTCTCCGGTGAGGACGTCCGCGAGGGCCTGACCGCGATCGTCTCGGTCAAGCTGGCCGACCCGCAGTTCGAGGGCCAGACCAAGACCAAGCTGGGCAACACCGAGGCCAAGTCCTTCGTCCAGAAGGCCTGCAACGACCACCTGCGCGACTGGTTCGAGCGCAACCCCGGCGAGGCCAAGGACATCATCAACAAGTCGCTGCAGGCCGCCCGCGCCCGCCTCGCGGCACGCCAGGCCCGCGACCTGACCAGGCGCAAGTCGCTGCTGGAGTCCGGCAGCGGCCTGCCGGGCAAGCTGGCCGACTGCCAGTGGAACGAGCCCGACAAGTGCGAGCTGTTCATCGTCGAGGGCGACTCGGCCGGCGGCTCCGCCAAGGGCGGCCGCGACTCCCGCTTCCAGGCGATCCTGCCCATCCGGGGCAAGATCCTCAACGTGGAGAAGGCCAGGATCGACAAGGTCCTGAAGAACAACGAGGTCCAGGCGCTGATCACCGCGCTCGGCACCGGCGTGCACGACGAGTTCGACATCGCCAAGCTGCGCTACCACAAGGTGATCCTGATGGCCGACGCCGACGTCGACGGCCAGCACATCAACACGCTGCTGCTGACCCTGCTGTTCCGCTTCATGCGGCCGCTGATCGAGGCCGGTCACGTCTACCTGTCGTGCCCGCCGCTCTACAAGATCAAGTGGGACCGCAAGGGTGACGACGCCTCCTACGCCTACTCCGACTCCGAGCGCGACGCGGTCATCGCCGAGGGCATCGCGGCGGGCAAGCCCGACCCGCGCCCGCGCGACAACGTCCAGCGCTTCAAGGGTCTGGGCGAGATGAACGCCGGGCAGCTGTGGGAGACCACGATGAACCCCGCGACGCGGCTGCTGCGCCTGGTCACGCTCGACGACGCCGCGCAGGCCGACGACCTGTTCAGCGTGCTCATGGGCGAGGACGTCGAGGCCAGGCGCGACTTCATCATCCGCAACGCGCGTGACGTCCGCTTCCTCGACGTATAGCGGTAGCCGTACCAGAAAAAAGGATCTTCACCTGTGACGGAAGTGAACACCACTCCCCCGGCTGACCGCATCGAGCCTGTGGACATCCAGTCCGAGATGCAGCGCAGCTACATGGACTACGCGATGTCCGTCATCGTGTCCCGTGCGCTGCCCGACGTCCGCGACGGTCTCAAGCCGGTGCACCGCCGGGTGCTCTACGCCATGTACGACGGTGGCTACCGTCCCGACCGCGGCTACTTCAAGTGCGCCCGCGTCGTCGGTGACGTCATGGGCACCTACCACCCGCATGGCGACACCTCCATTTACGACGCGCTCGTACGGCTGGCGCAGCCGTGGTCGCTGCGCTACCCGCTGGTCGACGGGCAGGGCAACTTCGGCTCGCCCGGCAACGACCCCGCGGCGGCGATGCGCTACACCGAGTGCAAGCTCGCGCCCATCGCCATGGAGATGCTGCGCGACATCGACAAGGACACCGTCGACTTCCGGCCCAACTACGACGGCAAGTCGCAGGAGCCCGACGTCCTGCCCGCGCGCATCCCGCAGCTGCTCGTCAACGGCTCGGGCGGCATCGCGGTCGGCATGGCCACCAACATCCCGCCGCACAACCTGCGCGAGGTGGCCGCGGCCGTCAAGTGGTGCCTGGAGAACCCCGACGCCACTGACGAGGAGCTGCTCGAGGCGGCCATCGGGCTGGTCAAGGGGCCCGACTTCCCGACCCACGGCCTGATCGTCGGTCGGCGCGGCATCGAGGACGCCTACCGCACCGGCCGCGGCTCCATCACCATGCGGGCCGTCGTCGAGGTCGAGGAGGACGGCAAGGGCCGCCAGTCGCTGGTGGTCACCGAGCTGCCCTACCAGGTCAACCCGGACAACCTGGCCCTCAAGATCGCCGAGCTGGTGCGCGAGGGCAAGCTGACCGGCATCGCCGACGTCCGCGACGAGTCCTCCTCGCGGGTCGGCCAGCGCCTGGTGATCGTGCTCAAGCGCGACGCGGTCGCCAAGGTCGTGCTGAACAACCTCTACAAGCACACCCAGCTGCAGGACACCTTCGGCGCCAACATGCTGGCGCTGGTCGACGGCGTGCCCCGCACGCTGCGCCTCGACCAGTTCATCCGCCACTACGTGGCGCACCAGATCGAGGTCATCGTCCGCAGGACCCGCTACCTGCTGCGCAAGGCCGAGGAGCGCGCCCACATCCTGCGCGGGCTGCTCAAGGCGCTGGAGCGGATGGACGAGGTCATCGCGCTGATCAGGCGCTCCCCCTCGGCCGCTGAGGCGCAGGGCGGCCTGATGACGCTGCTCGACATCGACGAGGTCCAGGCCCAGGCCATCCTCGACATGCAGCTGCGCAAGCTGGCCGCCCTGGAGCGCCAGGCGATCCAGGACGAGTACGACAACCTGATGACCCAGATCGCCGAGTACAACGCGATCCTGGCCAGCCAGGCCCGCCAGCGCGAGATCATCAACGACGAGCTGTCGGAGATCGTCGCCAAGTACGGCGACGACCGGCGCACCGAGATCATCGCCTACGACGGCGACATGTCGATCGAGGACCTCATCGCCGAGGACGAGATCGTCGTCACGATCACCCGCGGCGGCTACGCCAAGCGCACCAAGACCGACCTCTACCGGGCGCAGAAGCGCGGCGGCAAGGGCGTGCGCGGGGCGCAGCTGCGCCAGGACGACATCGTCGACCACTTCTTCGTCACCACGACCCACCACTGGCTGCTGTTCTTCACCAACAAGGGCCGCGTCTACCGGGTCAAGGCCTACGAGCTGCCCGAGTCGGGGCGTGACGCGCGCGGCCTGCACCTGGCCAACCTGCTGGCCATGCAGCCCGACGAGACCGTCATGGAGGTCCTCGACCTGCGTGACTACGACGTCGCGCCGTACCTGGTGCTGGCCACCCGCAGCGGCCTGGTCAAGAAGACGAGGCTGGCGGAGTACGACTCCCCCAGGTCCGGCGGCCTGATCGCGATCAACCTGCGTGAGGACGACGAGGTGATCGCCGCACGGCTGGTCTCCGAACAGGACGACCTGCTGCTCGTCTCCAAGGGCGCGCAGGCCATCCGCTTCACCGCCACCGACGACGCGCTGCGCCCCATGGGCAGGGCGACAAGTGGTGTCATCGGCATGAGATTCCTAGAAGGTGACGAACTTCTCGCCATGAATCGCATGGGTGATGGCGAAGACGTGCTTATCGCCACCGAGGGCGGGTACGCGAAACGGACAGCTGTTGAGCAGTATCCGGTCCAGGGACGTGGCGGCAAGGGCGTGCTTACTGCGAAGATTGTTACCTCTCGTGGCAAGCTGGTCGGAGCCGTCATGGTCAACCCGGAGGACGAGGTCTTCGCGATCACATCCAACGGCGGGGTGATCCGGACGAGTGCTGGGGAGATCAAGCAGTCTGGCCGTCAGACCATGGGAGTGCGCCTGATGAATCTCGCCGAAGGCGACAGCGTCGTGGCCCTCGCTCGGAACGCCGAGTCGATGGAGACTTCGGCGGAAGCTGAGGAAGACGGGGGAGGAGAGTAGTCCATGAACGCCCAGGGCGGTTCCGCGAAGACGACATCGTCTCGGGAGAACGGGCAGAAGCCTGCCAAGCCCAACGAGACGGAAGTCCTTGACATCACGGAGGACCAGGCCCAGGACGAGGCGGAGCGGAAGAACGAGACGGTCCGTCTCCGTCCGTCTCTGACCTCCGAGGCCCCACCGCCGCCGGCCGTCGAGCTGCCGAAGAAGAAGGCGGCCGCAGCGGCGGCCCGCCTGCCTCGCAAGGCGCACCTGGTGCTGCGGCGCGTGGAACCGTGGTCGGCGATGAAGTTCAGCTTCGTCGTCTCCCTGGTCTGCTTCGTGATCCTGTTCGTCGCGGTCGCCGTCCTGTACGGCGTGCTGTCGGCCATCGGGGTCTTCGACTCGATCGTCCAGACGGTCAACCAGCTGACCCAGGCCGACGGGCAGAGCTCGGGGAGCTTCGACATCTCTGCGTGGTTCGAGCCGGTCAGGATCCTCGGGTACACCGCGCTCATCGGCGCGGTCAACGTCGTGCTGATCACGGCGCTGTCGACGCTGGGCGCGGTCATCTACAACATCGCCGCCGACCTGGTAGGCGGCGTCGAGGTGACGTTCAGCGAGGCCGAATAGGCCCTTTGCCGTGTCCCGGACGCGGCGCGAGCAGCGCCCGGGACACGGTAAGCTTTCCTCGTACGAACAACCGGTTCGCCTCCGGCTGACGGATGCGATAACGTTCTTTGTGCGCGGGGCTATAGCTCAGACGGTTAGAGCGCTTCCCTGATAAGGAAGAGGTCCCAGGTTCAAGTCCTGGTAGCCCCACCACAGCTCAGAGGCCATTTCTCGTAATGAGAAGTGGCCTTTTTGATCTTCCGAGTGACTAACTGGGTGACTAAGGTGGAACACTGAGCCTCCCCGTCCCGAGGCCCGCGCGGAGGATGAGCGGTTGTGGGGTCCTGGGGGATATAGGCGATGAAGCACCGCGCGCTGTTGTGCTGGATGGGTGCCGTCCTTCTGTCCACCCTTCCTAACTGGGCTTCGTTACCAGTGGATACAGAGATCTACATCTGTGCCTACCTGAACACCGAAGACGGATACACCGGTCGTGATGTGCTCGGCCTGGGCTTCGGCGCGATGGCCACCCTTCTTCCCCCTGCCTTGATAGCGCTGGCCGTGGCCGCATGGCGATCACTGCCCCAAAGGCGCCGACTCTTGGCCTGGACAGGAGCGGGCGGAGCGCTCGCGACAGCCGCTTACTACGCACTGTCGACCATTGCGTTCTTCTCCCCCTATTGCCCTGAGGGTTCGCAGGGGCTTGGGTTCGTGATCCCGCTCTACGGCGCTATTGCTGCGCTCATCCTGATCGCCGGCGTGCCACGAGCCGAAGACAAGCCCAACGCGAAGGCCGAGACGCGGACATGAACAGCGTTTAAGCCTGCGGGAAGATCTGATCCATCGCCTCGGCGCCTTCCAGTAGTACCGGGCGGAGCTGTTTCCGGTAGACCTTCTCGGTCACCACAGTGCCCTTGTGGCCGACCAGGCGGGAGATGTTCTCCAGCGCTCGATCTTGGACGGCGCCTCAGGTGCGGACTCCCGCGCCCTCCAGAGAGCGATCAACTCATCCAGGGTCGCGACCGGCGAAGCAGGGCCCCTCGTGGGCCGCTCGGCTGCGAGCTCCCCCACAGCGGCCCAGAAGCGCGCCTCCAGGGCCGCGCAGATCTGCTTCTCCATCTCGTCCGAGACGTGGGTGTAGATCGTCTCGATCTTCTATGTCTTGTGCCCCATCCGCCGGTTGATCGCCTTCTGTGCGACCTGATCGCGAGCACCCGCCCCCTCCTGCCCACCACGACGAACTGACACTCGCTGCCCGCGCCATCCTTCAATGTTGGAGCGCACCGCTGAGGCGATCGGCGCGTCCCCGGCGCCCGTACGCGTGCCGGTCGTCGATCTGCTGTCGCCTCCTGGCCGGCGTTGGCCGCCTGGGTCGGGGTGCTCGGCCTCATGGACTTGCGGATGAGTTCGTCGGGCGAAGGCGAGCTGCCCCCATGCAACCCGCCGCGCCGAGCCACGCCGCTCTGAACGACGTGGGCGACGCGACGGATGCAGCGGCAGCCGCGCGTGCCGGGCGTCGTCGCGGCCCGATGGAGGTACGAGGAGGGGGAGCGTGCCCGATCGGTGAACCGAGGACTGCGGCGCGCCGCTCCATCACCCGTTCCTGCGGTTCTTGTTGTATTCCTCGACCAGCTTGAAGAACTCGGATTCCGAGTCGGCGAACTTCGTGATGCCCTTCTCCGGATCGGTCGTCACGAAGAACAGCCAGGGCCCAGCGGCCGGCTTCAGGGCAGCCTCGATGGCGTCGGCGCCCGGGTTGCAGATGGGACCGGGGGGCAGGCCGAGGCGCGCATAGGTGTTGTACCGCGACCGGCTCTTGAGATCCTCGTTCGAGGCCCTGACTCCGAACTTGTTCAGGCCGTACAGGACCGTGCTGTCCACCTGCAGCCTCATCTCGGGCGTGTGGTTCAGCCGGTTGTAGACAACTCGCGCGATCTTGGGCATGTCGCGCTTGTTGGCCGACTCGGCCTGGACGATGCTGGCGATGGTCAGGATCTCCAGCGGCGTACGGCCGACACGCCTGGCACCGTCCACCAGGTGGCTGTCCTCGGCGGTGCGATTAAAGCGTGTCACCATCGCGGCGAGGATCTCGTCGGGGCTCGACGTGGGCGAGACCTCGTAGGTTCCGGAGAAGGCGAATCCTTCCAGCGCGCCGTTGGCGTAGGCCGGAAGGCCAAGCGCCCTGCCGTCCTTGGCGGCCCGCTCGAACTCCACCAGTGGTCTGCCGGTGGCGGTCGACAGCTGCTCCAGGATCTGTGAGAGCCGTAGTCCTTCTCTCACCGTCAGGGTGGTCTGTCCCTGTTGGGTCTCCGCAAGCGCCTCGCCGGAGCCCTGCTCGGCGAAGTCCTTGGAGACCGCCACCCGAAAGGACAGCCCCTGGACCACGAGCGTGGATCCGACCGCCATCACGGTTACGGCCGCGGTCGCCGCCAGGGCGAGGCTGCGCCAACGGGATCGACTCCGGTCGACCTGGAAGAACCGGCTCGGTGAGGGTGGCTGCTCCTCACGGGCCATGTCGGAAAGGGTCTCACGCAGCAGATCCTCGATGTTCATCCGAACTCCCTCACGGTGTTCAGTTCAGGTGCGGCCTTCTTCAGACGCTCCAACGATCGGTAAATCTGGCTGCGCACCGACCCCACCCTGACACCGAGCAGCCGCGCGATCTCGGTCTCGGACAGGTCTTCGAAGTAGCGCAGCACGAGCATGGTCCGCTGCCGGGGCGTCAGCCGGGCAAGAGCCGCGCGCATCACCAGGCGAAGATCCACCATCTCGGCGTGCCCATCGCCGATCTGTTCGGGCAGCCATCCGGTGGACACTTCCGCGATGCGGGAACGGCGCCGCCACCAGCTCACCTGCTCGTGGTACATGGCGCGGCGGACGTAGCCCTCGATGGCCGCCGGGTCGCGCAGGCCGCGCCACTTCGCGGCGGTCTTCGCCAGCGCCGACTGGATCAAGTCCTCAGCGGCGTGCCGGTCACCGGTCAGCAGGTACGCGGTACGGAACAGCGCCCCTGATCGACCGATGACGAACTCCCGGAAGTCCGCCTCAAATCCTGGATCCACCCGTCCTCCTCGCGATGTCACCAAGCAAGGACGCGGACAGGGCGTCGATCTATGCCGGCATGGCCGCACTGATCTGCATCAAGGGCCGCATGCCTGCATCATCTACCTCCGCCGCTTGCGGGCCTCAGCCTGAAACGACTTTCGAAGGGCGAAGGGCGCGGAGTGAGTTCTCGACGAGGACGCGGTCCTGGATCGGTGCTGCCCTCCCGATCGCCTGATGGTGGCCGATCTCCGTTCAGGGCCGGGGTGATCTTTAATCAGCATCCTGCTCATGGTCATCGGCCGGAACCGCACCGCACGCACGGTCGATCTCTCCCGTTTCGATCATGCCCCGTACGGCGTCGGCCATCGAGGCGAAGCCCGGCTCACGGATGACGATCAGATCGGAGCACCAGAAGTACCGGCCGTTGAGGCACTCGCCCGTGTCGCGCCACCGGTCCATGGTCCTGCCGATGACATCGAGAGTCATGAAGGTCGCATAACGACGAGTGCCGTCAGGAAGGGTGATGGTCGCGTCGGCCTCCTTCGCGGTCTCAGGGTCATGCCCTTCCCACTGCGGGATCAACATCTCGAAGCCGGGTTCGATGACGCGATAGAAGGGACCCTCGGTCTCGATCACGCAGCTCACTCTGCCGGTGGCTTCGGGATGCTGCAACGAATACTGCAACAGTCAGTGAGCACTGGTCGCGGGCAGGCAGTGAGCCGCTGATCTCGCCGCGGACAGTTCTGATAGCTCCCGGGTTCACGCCGAGGAAGATCAGGTCCGTTCTCCTGCCACGACTCCCCCGCCTGCGCTCAGGCGGGGGCGCCGTTCAGGGTTTCGACCTGGCCGGTGTCCAGCGAGTAGTACGCGCTGACCACGGCCAGGCTTCCGTCGCTCACCAGCGGCGCGAGGTCTCGATTGCCGCGCAAGTTGTCCGCCGTCAACCTCACCTGGGCTCTGGCCATCGTCTCGACGGGGTCGGCGCCGGGGTTCCTGATGGTCTGTTCGTATGCCGGACGGAGAGCCTGCGCGATCGCCTGCAGGTTGCCCGGAAGCGGCTTGCCTTCCCGCAGGGCCTTGTACGCGGCGGAGACGGCGCCGCACCGCTGGTGTCCGAGGACGACGATGAGCGGGGTACCGCTGGTCATCGGCCCGTACTCGACGGATCCCGTGACCACGGGCCCCACGGCCAGCCCGCCGGTACGCATCACGAACAGGTCGCCCAGCCCGGTGTCGAAGACGAGCTCGGGCGCGACCCGGGAGTCGATGCACGACAGCACCACTCCATAGGGCTGCTGCTTGGCGGCCAGCAGCTCGCGGCGTGTGGGATCGCGATCGGGGTGCTTGAGCGCGCCGGTCACCCAGCGCCTGTTGCCCTCCATCAGCCGTTCGTAGGCGGCCTTCGGCGAGTCCGGAGCCGGCCCCGTGGGCGACGCGGGCACCGTCCTGTCCGCATCGCTCACGGTGTGCACCGCATCGGCAGTCGAGCAGCCGGACGCACCCCGCCAGGTCTGCCCGTTCTTGTGCACCTCGGCCACGACACCGGCGGCACCGTCGGACGGGCGCACGGTGATCGCCTCGCGCAGGGCGGCACGGTCCAGACCGGTGGCGGGCTCGGCGGTCGCCGCCTGCGCGGGGGCGACGGCACCGAACGTCACGGCGGCGGCCAAGGACAGAGCCAAGAAACGGCGCATGGGGGAAGCTCCACTCGACAGACGGTGATCAAGTGCGCTCGAGTCTGTCCGCCCGGCTCGCCCGGTTCGACGGGGATCACCCCCGGCCCGACCCGGGCCCGACCCTGCCCCCGCATCAGGAGAACCCTGGCCGGCCGCACACGCCAGCGACCGGCAATGTCCCCGCGCCTTAGTGCGCCCCCGGTAGCGGGCCTGCCCGGTGGGTGTATCTGTGCTTCCAGCCGAGATCGAGGGCGACGCTCACCACGAGTACGGCCAGCAACGTGAGGATCGACGCGGGCTCGTGCACGAGCGTGGTGAAGACGAAGGTCAGCAGGACGGCGCCGGCTGATACGACGGCCAGTCCGAGGACGAGGGTGTTGGCGCCGGTCTGGGTCCGTACCCGGAAATGCGCCACCGTGATGAAGATGAAGACCAGGAGGGCGACGGCACTGCCGATGGAGGCGATCGCGTCGAGTTTGAAAGCGACGGCGAGCACCACGCATACCGCCGCCTCCACCAGCAGCCCGGCTGATGCTCGTCCACCGATCCGCCGTGCCATCAACGGCGGGAACTGCCGCGTGTGCGCGAGCCGCTCGCACAGGCCGGGTGCCGGGTACAGTCCCGCGTTGGTTGCTCCCGCGGTGGCGAACAGGGCGGTCACGCTCATCAGCCAGTAGCCGGCCGTACCGAGGGACGGCTCGGCGGCCACGGCGAGCGCGGTCCCCCCGGAGGCGATGACCTCCTCCGCGGTGAGCGTGCCGAACACGCCTACCGCGATGGCGACATAGATGACCGTCGCGATCCCGAGGGCGAGGTACATGGCCTTCGGAAGCTGGCGTGTCGGATCGGCGAGATCCTTGGCCGTGAACGTGATGATGCCGAATCCGAGGAACGCGAAGAACGTCAGCGCGACGCTGGCGACGATGTCGCGGAGCGGCGGGTATCCGGACGGCGCCAGCAGCGACAACCGCATGTTGGCGATCGTCACCACCGCGAAGACGACGAGGATTCCCAGGACGACGTACACGATCACGGTCTGTGCCTTGGCGACGAGCGTCGATCCGATGATGTTCACGGCGGTCATCGCCAGGATGATGAGCACGGAGAACGCCTTGGCCCATGTCGCGTTCGCGTCGGTGAACATGGCGCTCGCGTAGCTGCCGAACGACACCGCCACCATCGCGGTGACGATGGCGTTGGCCACGTAGATGAGCCAGGCGGTGATGCCGGTGATGTGGCCTTCACCGAAGCCCTTGGCCACGTACTCGAGCAGGCCTCCGGCCGAGGGGTACTTGGCGCCGAGCTTGGCGAACGAATAGCCCTGCAGGGCCGCGACCACGCCCGCGATGAGGAACGACAGCCACACGGCCGACCCCGCCACCTCGCCGGCCGCACCCAGGAGTGCGAAGATGCCGGCTCCCACCATGGCGCCGACGCCGATGAACGCGGCCTGCCGTACGGTCATGAATCTCGACGGCGATGACATCAGCGGCAGCCTCCCTCTCATGGCGCGGCCTTGCCCAGGGCCTCGACCGCTCCGCTCGGCCGGCCGGGCCTGTGCCACGGCGGCACCGCCGGCCGCATTCCGGGTCACTGCGGCACCGCCGACCGGTTTCCGGGTCACTGCTGGACCGTCGGCCGTTTCCGGCGTCACAGCGTCAGCTACGGCCGTTTCCGGCGCCATAGCGTCAGCTACGGCCGCTTTCCGGCGTCACGGCGTCAGTGACGGCCGGACGGTGTTCCCGTACACCCCTTTCAGTCGGCGCCGTGCGGGCGGTTGGGCTTCGCGGCTGTGAGAGCCGCCTCGAGTTGCGCCTCGACTTCCGCGCTGAGCGTCGTGCGGATCACGTGCCCGCGCTGCTGGATGAGCGGGAGGACCTTCTCCGGCGTCATGTCGCGGACGAGGACGATGAGCGCGGCGCTTCCGGGCGGCAGGTTCGCGCTGAGCTCGTTGACGAAGTCCTGTGCCCCGCCG
Organism: Nonomuraea sp. NPDC004354; assembly: GCF_053602555.1. Lineage (NCBI taxonomy): Bacteria > Bacillati > Actinomycetota > Actinomycetes > Streptosporangiales > Streptosporangiaceae > Nonomuraea > Nonomuraea sp. NPDC004354. The sequence goes on from NZ_JBSGDV010000002.1 coordinate 390,542, forward strand.
GTGGAGCCGAAGGTGCTCTTCCATATCGTGCCGCCCGCGACCGCGCCGACCGCCATGCCGAACAGCGGCGCCAGGAGCAGCAGGCCGATCATGCCGCCCCAGAGGGCTCCGCCGGTGGCCGCCGCGCGGACGCCGGTGCCGCCCTGCTGCACCTCGATCTTGCCGTCCTGGCCCCTGATCATGACGACGACGTCCTCGATCTGGACCGAGCCCTCCGCGCCCGATCGGCGGAGGCGCTTCTCGGCCTGCTCGACCGCCGCCCGGTCGGGGTACGCGATCGCTATGAGATCACTCACTGGCGCCCTCTCACCGGATCATCGAGCACGTGCGGCAGTGGATGCAGGGGAAGACAGGCCCCCGCAGCGGTAGGCGTCAGTCACCCTGGCCGCCTCTTGCCGCACATTCTACTCCGCGCGTGTTCCCTCCGGATTTGTCCCGCGACCGTGCGTGACGATCAGTCAATCCCGGCGGACCCGCGGGTCTCGGGACCGGTGCGGGATCTGGCCCGAGGGGATGGTGAATGCGGTGGTACCGCTGTCCGGCCCCGAGGCGTGCCGGCGGAGTACGGTCATGCCATGTCCCCTGACGTCGAACTGGCCTGCGAGCAGTTGGTGAAGGCCCTTCGCGATCTTGCCGCCGGGTCGTCCCAGGAGGAGGCGGTCGCCACGGTGAGATCCACCGCGCGTGCCTATGCGGACGCGATCGCCGAGGCCACCGGATGGACGGACGTCTTCGCCGACCTGGACGAGGAGGACAGCGAGCCGTATGACGAGGTCGAGCGGGTCAGCGTGACAGGACGGTGGGACTTCGTGGTGGAGGACCCCGAAGCTTTCATGCGTCACGCCTACGATCGCCTGATCGAGAACGGCTGGCCCGAGGATGCCGCGGCGGAGCATTCGGAGTCTCCTGCCGCAGCGCTGGACACGCTGCTCAGCCTGGACGGCTGGGACGCGCGGCGGTACGACCGGCATGGCGCCAAAGCATCCGGACAGATCTGGACCGCACGCCATGTCGACAGGACCCTGTGGGAGATGAGCCACACCGAACAGTGGAGAGCCCGCTTCTGACCGGCGCCCGACGCCACGCACCCCTGGTGAAAGCGCGAACCAGGGGAGGCCCATGGTCGTCTCACCCTTCGGTGTCTCAGATGTCGCTCTAGTCACGGGGGAGTCATGGGTATGGGTGGAAGCATGATCTTCCTGAGGCGGGCGCTCCGCATCGCTGTCTTCACGCTTGTCGTCCTCCCCCTCACCGCTGTCATCGCCACCCAGCAGGCGGCGGCCGACTCCCGCAGGCAGCACCAGGCCGACGCGGGGACGGCCCGCCGGATGCTGGCCCAGCTGAAGGTCGCCCGGCCGTTATCCCTGCGCGGCTACAGCCACCGCCGGTTCCAGCCCCGGTGGGCGCACCACAAGGGCAGGTGCGACGCGCGGGAGACGGTGCTGTCCCGCGACGGGCGAGGCGTGCGCAGGAACGCGGCCTGCCACCCGGTCAAGGGCGTCTGGTACAGCCCGTACGACGGCAAACGGCTGAGAAGCGAGAAGCTGGTCGACGTCGACCATGTGGTGCCGCTGGCGTACGCCTGGCGTACCGGCGCCCGCACCTGGAGCCAGGCGCGGCGGCGCGCCTTCGCCAACGACCTCACCCGGCCGGAGCTGGTCACGGTCAGCCACTCCGCCAACATCGCCAAGGGCGGCCAGGGCCCGCAGAGCTGGCGGCCGCAGCGCCGCGGCTACTGGTGCCGTTACGCGACCTCATGGATCACCGTGAAGCATCACTACCGGCTCTTCGTGACCCGGAAGGAGAAGGTCGCCCTCCTCAACATGCTGCGCACCTGCAGCAGGTCCTGACCCTTTCCCGGGGACCACGCGGCGGAACGGCGGTCGCCGAGCCGGCGAACGGGACATAAGGGATCTTGGGGGAGCAGCCTGAGCGTTCTACACTCCTGCGACGAGTTGATCATTCCCCCCCTCTGTGTGAGGAACCATGAGAAACGTCTTCGCGGCGACCGTCGCCACCGCCTCCCTTCTGCTGGCCGTCCTTCCGCCCGCCGCCTCCGCGGGCACCGCCGCGCGGCCGTACTGCAACGAGAAGCATCCGCCCAAGGACCGGTACTACTACAAGCACAAGAACCACTGGGACTGTGTCGGCGAGCACCTGACCTGCTCCAAGGAGCAGCGCGGCGCCTACGGCTACTCGATGAGCCATGCCCCGCACACCCGCCGGCTCAGGTGCGTCTTCTGGACGGACGCCTACCGCTGGAAGCCTGCCCCCACGCGGTAGGAGCGCTCATGTGCGCCGAGATCGACAACGTCCGCGTGGCCCGTGCCTGCCTCGAGCGCGGTATCGGCTACGTGGACGTCTCGGCCTCCCACCACGTGCTCGCCGCGATCGAGGACCTCGACCCGCTGGCCAGGCGGCGCGGTGCGAGGGCCGTCCTCAGCGTCGGACTGGTCCCCGGCGTCACCAACCTGCTGGCGCGGATCTGCGTCGAGCGTTCGCAGGCCGACGACCTGCGCGTCGGCGTGCTGCTCGGCTCGGGCGAGCAGCACGGGCCTGCGGCGCCGGCGTGGACCCTGGACGGCCTGGGCTGGCTCGCGGGCTCGTGGACGATGCGCTTCCCACCGCCGTACGGCACGCGCACCGTCCACCGCTTCCCGTTCTCCGACCAGTACACGCTTCCCGGCACGCTCGGCGTCGCCTCGGCGGGCACAGGGCTGTGCCTCGACTCCCGGCTCACCACCGGCCTGCTGGCCGCGGCCGGGCGGCCCGCCGTCGCCCGGCTGCTGCGCCGTCCCAGGGTTCGCGAACTGCTGCTGACCGCGCTGGCGAAGGTGCACGTCGGCGGTGACGGGTTCGCCGTGACCGCCCGCTGCGGTGCCGTCCAGGCGGCCTTCAACGGGCGGCTGCAGAGCCGCGCCACCGGACGGACCGCCGCGCTGGTGCTGCGCCGGCTGCCCGGCCTGCCGCCGGGGGTCGGACACCTGGAGCAACTGGTGGACCCGGTGGCCTTCCTGACCGAGCTCGCCGCCGACGGGTTCCGCCTCGACCTGCGCACCGCCGCCAGGCACGCCGACCACACCGCCTGACACCGACGGGCGGCCTGACACCACCTGGCTGCTGCCTGGACGGCGCTCCTTCGGGGGTGGTTTCACCTCTGATAGTTAGACGCCTTACTATCAGGGATGAGATCACTGCAGAGGAGTGCCGACATGCGTACCCTGATCACCGACGTGCGCGTCTTCGACGGCGAGCGCGTCCAGCCCCGGGCCACCGTCCTGATCGTCGACGACCTGATCGCCCCCTCCGACGGCCGGCCCGCGGACCTGAAGATCGACGGCTCGGGCAAGACCCTGCTGCCCGGCCTGATCGACGCGCACACCCACGTCTCGGACGGCATGCTCGCCCAGGCGCTGACCTTCGGCGTCACCACCGAGCTCGACATGTTCTGCCTGCCGTCCAACCTGGCCCGCCAGCGCCGTCTCGCCGCCGAGCGGGACGACGTGGCCGACCTGCGCAGCGCCGGAGTCCTGGCGACCGCGCCGGACGGGCACCCGAGCCAGATCATGGCCGCCGAGGCGGGCGCGCTCGACTGGCTGGGCGACGCCGTCGGGCCGTTCGACACGATCGCCGACGCGGCCCACGCCACGGAGTTCGTCGAGAAGCGGCTGGCCGAGGGCATCGACTACCTGAAGATCGTGGTCGACGACGGCCGCACCGCAGGGCTGGACCTGCCGGTCATGGGCCCCGAGGTGGTCGCCGCGCTGGTCGAGGCGGGGCACGCGGCGGGGCTGACGACCATCGCGCACGTGGCGACGGCACGCGACACCGTCATCGCGCTGGACGCGGGCGTCGACGGCCTCGCGCACGTCTTCCACCACGGGGAGCCGGGCGACCCGACCGCCGAGGAACTGGCCGCCCGGATCGCCGCGCACGGCGTCTTCGTGGTCACCACGCTCTCCTACATCGAGACGATCACCCAGGACCCCGCCCAGGTCGAGCTGGTGCGGGACGAGCGCATCGCCTCGCGCCTGCCCGAGGGGGCGCGAACGGCCATCGACAGGGACTACACGGCCGTGCCCGTCCACCCGGAAGGCGTCGCCAACGCCCTGCGCGCGACCACGGCGCTCCACGCGGCCGGGGTGCCGCTGCTGGCCGGCACGGACGCGAACGCCTTCGCGCCCCTGCACGGCGCCGCCATGCACAGGGAACTGCTCCTGCTCACCCGGGCGGGACTGGCCCCTGAGGCGGCGCTGGCCGCCGCGACCAGCGTCCCGGCCCGGCACTTCGGCCTGACCGACCGCGGCAGGATCGCCCCCGGCCTCCGCGCCGACCTGGTGCTGGTGGACGGCGACCCGACCAGCGACATCACCGCCACCCGCGCCGTCGCGGAGGTGTGGCGCCGCGGCGCCCGCCAGTCCCGCTGACCCGTCCCCACGACGGATACCGCCACCCGGCCCTCCACCCGGTCCGCCGTCACCCGGTCCGGTCCTCCACTCGGTCCGCCGTCACCCGGTCTGGTCTTCCACCGACGGCCTCCCGGCGAAAGCCCTGGCGGGGGAGGTACCGGACACCGGCCAGGGGGACCGGTGGCGCCGACGGCTGAAGGCGGTGAGAGACCGGGCTGGGCGGCGCGGTCGATCGATGGCACCATGAGCGGGTGGATGTCGGCCGGCCTCTCATCCGCGCGCTGCGCGCCGCCGTGTTCGCGGTGGCGTGCGTGCTGGTGTCGGCCGTCCTGCACGTGCTGGCCGGAGGCGCGGGCGTCCGTCTCGAGACCATGGCCGGGGCCCTGACCCTCACCTGGGCGGGGGCCTTCCTGCTCGGCCGCCGCCAGCGCGGCCTCGAGGTGCTCCTGGCGGCCTGCTTCGCCGCGCAGTACGGCATGCACCACCTGTTCACCGCCGGCGCCCCGCCCGAGGTGCCGGCGCCGGCCACGCACGGCCACGGCACCGGCCTGGGCATGCTGCTGGTCCACGTCGTGGCGGCGGTCGGCTCGGCCTGGTGGCTGGCCCGCGGCGAGTCGGCCCTGGCGACCCTGCTGCACCTGGCGGGCGCTTCCGTGAGCATGGCGTGGGCCGCCCTGCTCCTCCTGCCGGCCGTTCCGATCGAGTTCGGGCCGGCCGTCCGGGTCACGCCCTGGCGCGGCCCCGTCCCACCGCGTCGCGCGCCGTTCGCGGTGGTGGTCTCCCGGCGTGGACCGCCGGTGTCGTTCTCCGTTCTCTGACCGGGCACCGCTGCCCGGATTCTGGCCCCGCCTGTGTCGCCGGGCCTGTTCGGCGTGGCCGCCATCGCGCGGCCACGCGTCGAAACCCTCGCCGAGACGGCGCGTACCTCGTTGTGGCGCGCCCTCTCACCGAACGGAGAAACGTCACCATGACCTCATCCACCGACGAGCGACCCGAGGCGACGGCGGCCGCGCCGCCCGCCCGGCGCGCCACCTGGGCGGCGCTGCGTCCCCTGGTGCTGCGGCTGCACTTCTACGCCGGTGTCCTCATCGCCCCCTTCCTGCTCGTCGCCGCGACCACCGGCCTGCTGTACGCCGCGTCGTACCAGATCGAGCAGATCGTCTACCGGCACGAGCTGACCGCGCCCACGGGCGGCCCGCCGCTGCCCCTGAGCGGGCAGATCGCCGCGGCCCGCGCGGCGCGGCCCGACGGGACCGTCACCGCGGTACGGCCCGCCGAGCCGGGCACGACCACGCGCGTGCTGCTCGACGTTCCCGGACTGGCTGACAGCACCCAGCTGGCCGTCTTCGTCAACCCCTCGACCGGACAGGTGCACGGCGTGCTGGAGAGCTACGGCAGCTCGGGCGCGCTGCCCGTGCGGGCCTGGATCTCCACGCTGCACCGCAGCCTGCACCTGGGCGAGCCGGGCCGGATCTACAGCGAGCTGGCCGCGAGCTGGCTGTGGGTGGTGGCCCTCGGCGGCCTGCTGCTGTGGGTCACCAGGCGCCGCCGCGAGGGGCGCCGCCTGCGCGGACTGGCCGCGCCCGAGCGTGGCGCCACCGGCCTGCGGCGCGTCCTGTCGTGGCACGGCTCCCTCGGTCTCTGGGCGGTGCTCGGCCTGTTCTTCCTGTCCGCGACCGGCCTGACCTGGTCGGCGTACGCGGGGGAGAACGTCGACGAGGTGCGCGCCGCGCTCGGCTGGACGACCCCGTCGATCTCCACCTCGTCCGGCGACCACGCCGCCCACAGCGGGGGAGGCCATCAGCACGCCGGGCCGTCGGACGCCGGTGTGGACCGCGTCGTCCAGGCGGCCGCGGGCAGGGGGCTGTCCGGCCCGCTGGAGATCGTCTGGCCGAAGGAGCCCGGCGGTTCCTACGTGGTCAAGGAGATCGACAAGGAGTGGCCGCAGCGGCTGGACCAGGTGGCGGTCGACGCGGGGACCGGCCAGGTGACGGACGAGCTGCGCTTCGCCGACTACCCGCCGGCCGCCAAGCTCGCACGCTGGGGCATCGACGGCCACATGGGCCTGCTGTTCGGCCTGGCCAACCAGATCCTGCTGGTCGCGCTGGCCGCCGGGATCATCACGCTGATCGTGCTGGGCTACCGGATGTGGTGGGCGCGGCGGCCGGGCCGCGGCTTCGGCGCGCCGTACCCGCGGGGTGGCCTGCGGCGGGTGCCGGTGGTGGTCCTGGCGCCGCTGGTCGTCGCCGCCGCGGCGGTGGGCTGGTTCCTGCCGCTGATGGGCCTCTCGCTGGCGGCGTTCGTCGTGCTCGACGTCCTGCTCGGGCTGCGCTCCAGGAGAACGGCCGCGCGCGCGGAGTGACACCGGCGGCGGCGCGCGCGTGGCGATACCCCCGGCGACACGCGGGCGGAGTGACATCGGCGGCGCCGTGCGGATGGCGTGGCGGGCGGTGGTGGAGCGGGGGCCCGCCCGCTCCACGCGTCACACGAGGAGCGGGCGGTCGTCGGGGCCGTACCACTCGGTGAGCAGCACCGCGGCGTCGTCGTCGAGCCGGCCGTTCCGGTAGGCCAGGATGCTCTTGATCAGGCGGCGGAGGGTCTCCGGCACGGGCAGGTCCGAGGCGGTGTGGCGGATGATGAAGTCGACGAACCTGGTCAGGCCGAACTCCCTGCCCTCCCTGGCGCCCGCCTCGACGATGCCGTCGGTGTAGAGCAGGATCCGGTCACCGGGTTCGAGCTGTTCCCTGCACGTGACGACGGGGATGCCGAGGTCGAGGCCCATGGGGTGGGCGGGCGGGCAGTCCACGGGGAACGTCCAGCGGCCGCCCCTGATGATGATCGGCAGGTGGTGGCCGCGGTTGACGCAGGTCAGCACGCCGGTGGCGAGGTGGAGGTCGGCCAGGATGCCGGTCACGAAGCGGGTGCCGCGCCCGAACTCGTCGATCAGCACCCGTTCGATCAGCTCGCTGTTGGCGGCCAGCGGTATGTCGTGCCGGCGATGGTTGCGGGAGGCCGTCATGGCCAGGTTGGCGGTCACGCCGGAGGAGACGTCGTGGCCCATGGAGTCGAAGACGGCCAGGTGGAGGATGTCGCCCGCCAGGGCGTAGTCGAAGGCGTCCCCGCCGACCTCGTAGGCGGGTTCCACCACCCCGCTCACCACCACCCTGCCGGTGGAGAAGGTCAACGGGGGCATGAGGTGCCACTGCAGCTCGGCTGCCAGGTTCATCGGCCGCGAGCGGACCACGCGCGGATGGGCGTCGCTGTGCGCCCGCTGGCTCACCAGCAGCAGCGCGACCAGCGACGCCAGGTGCCGCATGGCGTCCGCGGCCTCCTTCGTGCCGGAGGGAGCGGTGACCCGCAGGACGCCCAGCCGTTCGGTGCCGTCCAGGAGGGGCACCCACCAGTCGGTCGCGCCGTCGGCGCCCGCCTTGCCCAGGACCCGGACCTCCTGGAACGCCCGTCCGGCCAGGGTGGTGTCGATGTCGAGTTCCTTCGGCTCCTCGCCCGCCGGCTCGCCCCGCACCGCCAGCAGCCGCAGCATGCTCTGCTGGAGATCGGCCAGGTAGATCAGCACCGTCTCCAGCCCGGCGCCCGCGGCGTACCGGTTCACCAGCACGGGCAGCTCCTCCAGCGTGGCCGTGTGGCTGCGGTCGAGCAGTCCGGTGAGCATGCCCTCGATTCCGTGGGAATCGTCCATGGCGGTCACCCCCGATGCGCCGGCGACTGGCACCTACAGGCATACCCACTGTGGCGTCCCTGTCGTGATCGAGGTCTGTTCACTGACATGAGATGGCAGGGGAGGGGGCCTACCGTCCACCGCATGAGCGACTTCGACTTCTTGACTGGCACCTGGGACGTCACCAACCGGCGGCGGACCGACTTCCTCGAGGAGTCGTGCCTTCTCGGTGAGGCGACCGACTGGGAGGAGTTCCCCGGCGTCAGCCGCGCCTCCCGGCACTTCGGCGGCGGCGCGAACATCGACGAGATCGAGTTCCCGACGAAGGGGGTCAGCGGTCTCACGGTGCGGCTGTACGACCGCGAGAGCGAGTGCTGGTCCCTGTACTGGGCCAGCAGCAGCACCGGCCGGCTGTTCCCGCCGGTGGTGGGCGGGTTCGCGGCCGGCAGGGGCGAGTTCCACGGCGACGACGTGCACGCGGGCCGTCCGGTCAGGGTGCGCTTCGTGTGGTCGGACATCTCCGACCGGTCGGCCCGCTGGGAACAGGCCTTCTCCGTGGACGGCGAGCGCACCTGGATCACGAACTGGAGCATGGACTTGACACGTCGCGAATGACCAAATCTGCGGCACTAGGCGCGTAACGGGAAAAGAGGTACGTTCCAAAAGGCGTGCGCTCGGGGGATCTTGCGCACGCCCGGTTCTTTTTGAAGGAGCTTCATGCGCCTGTCCTTAGGCAGGGCCATCACCATGGCCGCCATCCTCGCCCTCCCCCTTTCCGCGATCGCCGTCCCTTCCGCCGCCGCCGGCCCCGTGGACGACGCGTTCGCCAAGCTCCTGGTCAAGAAAGTCCAGGGCGCCAACGTCAAGAAGCACCTGGACGCGCTCCAGGCCATCGCGACCGCCAACGGCGGCAACCGCGCCGCAGGGACGGCCGGATACGACGCCTCCCGCGACTACGTGGCCGGCAAGCTCCGCAAGGCGGGCTACAAGGTCACGCTCCAGCCGATCAACTACGTCGACAGCTGGACCGAGAACACCCCGCCGGTGCTGGGCTCCTCCGTGCCGAACGAGGACTTCTTCACCTTCCAGCCGTCGCCCGCCGGCGACGTCACCGCGCAGGTCCAGGGCGTGGACCTGACGCTGCCGCCCACCCCGACGCCGACCTCCACCAGCGGCTGCGAGATGTCCGACTTCTCGGGCTTCGTCGCCGGCCGTATCGCGCTCATCCAGCGCGGCACCTGCCCCTTCGCCACCAAGGTGCGCAACGCGGGCCAGGCGGGAGCATCGGGGATCATCGTCTTCAACGAGGGCCAGCCGGGCAGGACCGAGGCGTACCCGCTGGACCTCGGCGAATGGCGGGCCGGGATCCCGATGGTGTTCGCCGACTTCGCCGTCGGCAACGCGCTGGCCGGCACGCCGGGCGCCACCGTCCACCTCAAGGTCGACTCCACGCTCGTGCTCGGCACCGACGAGAACGTGATCGCCGAGACCAGGTTCGGTGACCCGAGCAACGTCGTCATGGTCGGCGCGCACCTCGACAGCGTGCCCGAGGGCCCCGGCATCAACGACAACGGTTCGGGCTCGGCCGCCATCCTGGAGACCGCGCTCCAGCTGAAGCAGTTCCCCGTGCGCAACAAGGTGCGCTTCGCCTTCTGGGCCGCGGAGGAGATCGGCCTGCTCGGCTCCGACCAGTACGTCGAGAAGCTGTCCCAGGAGCAGCGCGACCGGATCAAGCTCTACCTGAACTTCGACATGGTCGCCTCGCCCAACCACGCCTACAAGCTCTACGACGGCGACGACTCCGACAACGCCGGCTCGCCCGCGGGCCCGCCCGGATCGGCGGAGATCGAGCAGCAGCTGAAGGCCTTCTTCACCGGCCGCAGCCTGCCCACCGTCGGCACCGACTTCGACGGCCGCTCCGACTACGGCCCGTTCATCGCGGTCGGCATCCCCTCGGGCGGCATCTTCACCGGTGCCGAGCAGCTCAAGACCGCCGAGGAGGCCGCCATGTTCGGCGGTACGGCGGGCGTCGCCTACGACGCCTGCTACCACGCGGCGTGCGACGGCATCGCCAACATCAACGCGACGGCGCTGGACGTCAACGCCGACGCGATCGCCGACTCCGTCGCCCGCTACGCCTTCAACACGCGCGACATCCCCGACCGGCAGGCCGCGTCGGCGGCCCGCGCCGCCGTACCGGCCGCGACCACCGGTAGCGCCGCGAGCTGAGCACACCCGTGAGGGAGGGCGGTCTCCCACCGGAACCGCCCTCCCTCCATCGCACCCTCTGTCCACCCCCCACGGAGGAACCGATGAAGTCCCGCCTCCTGGTCGTGGCCGCCGCGCTCGCGCTGGCCGCGCCCCAGGCCCAGCCCGCCTCGGCGGCCGCCGTGCAGCTGGCGCCGCCGAACATCTCGCTGGCCAACGTGAAGGCACATCTCAGCCAGCTGCAGTCCATCGCCTCCGGCAACGGCGGCAACCGCGCCCACGGCCGCCCCGGCTACCTGGCCTCGGCCAACTACGTCAAGGCCCAGCTCGACGCGGCCGGGTTCCAGACCACGCTGCAGTCGTTCACCTACAACGGCGCCACCGGCTACAACGTCATCGCCGACTGGCCCGTCGGCGACCCCGACGACATCCTCATGGTCGGCGCCCACCTCGACAGCGTGACGGCCGGTCCCGGCATCAACGACAACGGCTCGGGCAGCGCCTCGATCCTGGAGACCGCCCTGGAGGTGTCGCGTCAGGCGTTGCAGCCGACCAAGCACCTGCGGTTCGCCTGGTGGGGCGCCGAGGAGCTGGGCCTGCGCGGCTCCCAGTTGTACGTCGGCAACCTGCCGGCCACCGACCGGGCCAAGATCAAGGGGTACCTGAACTTCGACATGGTCGGCTCGCCCAACGCCGGCTACTTCGTCTACGACGGCGACAACTCCGACGGCGTCGGTTCCGGTCCCGGCCCGGCGGGCTCGGCGGAGCTGGAGCGGACGCTGCAGGACTACTTCGCCTCCATCGGCGTGCCGACCAGGGGCACCGACTTCGACGGCCGCTCCGACTACGGCCCGTTCATCTCCCGCGGCATCCCCGCGGGCGGCACGTTCACCGGCGCCGAGGGCATCAAGTCCAGCGCCCAGGCCCAGCTCTGGGGCGGTACGGCGGGGCAGGCCTTCGACCCCTGCTACCACCGCTCGTGCGACACGACGAGCAACGTCAACGACACGGCGCTGGACCGCAACGCCGACGCGGCGGCGTACGCGGTGTGGACGCTCGGCACGGCCGTGCCGCCGACGACCGTGTGGTCGGACGACTTCGAGACCGCCACGGGCTGGACCGCCAACCCCGGCGGCACCGACACCGCGACGACCGGCCTCTGGGAGCGCGGCGACCCCGAGGCCACCACGTCCAGCGGCACCAAGCAGGTGGGCACGACGGCGAGCGGCGTCAACGACCTGGTCACCGGACGGCTGGCGGGCGCCGCCGCGGGCGATCACGACGTCGACGGCGGGACCACGTCGATCCAGTCGCCGCCGATCACGTTGCCGGCCTCCGGCGTGCTGCGGGTGTCCTTCTCGTGGTACCTGGCGCACGGCAGCAACTCCTCCAGCTCCGACTTCTTCCGGGTGAAGGTCGTGGGCAGCACGACCAGCACGGTGTTCCAGCAGCTGGGGGCCGCTTCCGACCGTGACGGCGCGTGGGGCTCGTCCACCGCCGACATCTCGTCGTTCGCGGGGCAGACGGTGCGCATCCTGGTCGAGGCGGCCGACGCCTCGGGCGCCAGCCTCGTGGAGGCGGGCGTCGACGACGTCAAGGTGACCCGCCAGTAGCACGCACGGCCCGGCGCCGCCCCTGACCGGGGGCGGCGCCGTTCCATTGGAAGGGAAGGTCACGTATATCCCTTATGTCTGGATAGTTGTTTTCCGTTCTCTTTGTCGCTTGTTACAGCGGGCGCGGTGTGCCGGGAAGTCTGGTCGGCGGTTGAGTGGAGGTTGACCAGGGGTTTGTGGAGGCATGCGATGGTGAGACCAGGGGGAGAGGCCGCCGACAACCGGGCGGCACACCTGATCATGACCGCGCTGCCGTACGCCATGATGGGGATCGTGGCGGTGCTCAGCCTGCTGTCGGGACCGGAGTTCGGGTTCCTCTCCCTGCTGGCCCTCGGCCCCGCCTTCGCCAGCCTCGTGGGGACCGTCCGCCGAACCGTGGTCATCGGCGGCATCGCGCTGGTGCTCTCCCTCCTGCTGGCCGCGCACGACAACCTGGTCGGGTCGCGCCAGAGCTACCAGAGCCTGCTGGTCATCGCAGGCGTCACCGCGGCGAGCCTGGTGGCCACGGTGGGCAGGCAACGGCGCGAGCGCGAGCTGGCCAACGTGCGGTCGGTGGCCGAGGTGGCCCAGCGGGTGCTGCTGCGCCCGCTGCCGCGGCGGGTGGGGCACCTGCGGGTCGGGCTCTCGTACTCCTCGGCCGCCGCCGACGCCCGCATCGGCGGCGACCTGTACGAGGTGGCGGCGGGCCCGAAAGGCGTCAGGGTGATCCTCGGTGACGTGCAGGGCAAGGGCCTGGAGGCGGTGGAGACCGCGGCCATCGTCCTGACCGCCTTCCGCGAGGCCGCCCACGACGAGCCCGACCTGCTGGGCGTCAGCACCCGCCTGGAGAAGGCGCTCAACCGGCGGCTCGAAGGGGAGGACTTCGTCACCGCCGTCCTGCTGGAGGCCACCCCCGACGGCACGATGACGCTGCTCAACTACGGGCATCCCGCGCCGCTGATCCTGCACCCCGGCGGGCAGGTCAGCTTCGCCGAGCCGGACGAGACGGCGCCGCCGCTCGGCATGGGGGCGCTCGACGTCGAGGGTCCGCTCCCGTACCGGATCCGGTTCCGCCCGGGAGACCAGATGCTGCTCTACACCGACGGGGTGATCGAGGCGCGCGACCCCGAGGGCGGGTTCTACCCGCTGGCCGAGCGCGCCTTCCTGCTGAAGGACGACAACCCGGAGGCGGCGCTCGAGGCGCTGCGCCTCGACCTGGTCGCGCACGTCGCCGGACCGCTGCACGACGACGCGGCCATGCTGCTGCTGCGCCCGTCCGGCAGGGACCTCAAGAGCTGGGGCAGAGCCGCTGCCCCGCTCATGGGGTGATCGCCATGCGGGACCCGGACGTCGGAAAGACGATCAACCATCCGCGTGCCTACGACCTGCTCTCCTCCATCGCCTTCCTCGGGCGGCGGAGGGAGGTGTTCACGCGGATCGCGGCGCTGTCCGGCGTCCGTCCCGGCGACAGGGTGCTGGACGTCGGCTGCGGCACGGGCTACCTGACCCGCGTGCTCGCCCCGCTCGTGGATCCCGGCGGGCAGGTGACCGGTGTCGACCCCGCACCGAAGATGATCGCGTACGCCAGGGCGCGGGCGCCCGGCGCCTGCTCCTACCTGGTGGGCCGGGCCCAGGCGCTGGAGCTGCCCGACGCCTCCTTCGACGTCGTCGTCTCCAGCCTCGTCGTGCACCACGTTCCCGCCGCCTCCCGGGGCGCCGCCGTCCAGGAGATGGCCCGCGTGCTGCGGCCCGGCGGGCGGCTGCTGATCGTGGAGTTCAGCCCGCCGACCACCGGCCTGGCCGCCACGCTCGCCCGGCCGGTCACCCGGCACGCCCTCCAGCCGAGCCCCGAGGACGTGCTCGACGAGCTGATCCCGGCGGCCGGAGGCAGCGTCAAGGTCAGGGGCACCCTGCCGCCGATGCTGTATTACGTGAGCGCCGTGGTAAAATGATCTCGATGGTGAGGCCGCTTCCCGCGTGACGGGGGCGGCCATTCTGCTTTTGACGTACTTTCCCGTACCGAAGGAAGTGGAATGACCGGCACCTCACTGCCTCACCAGATCGCCCGCACCAGACGCTTCACCCTCGGCGCCCCCTCCGCCTTCACCGTGTCGCCCGACGGCGGCACCGTCTTCTTCCTGCGCACCAGGGCGGGCGACGACCCCGTCTCCTGCCTGTGGGCGCTGGACGTCGCGACCGGGAGGGAACGGCTGCTCGCCGACCCGCTCACCCTGCTGGCGGGAGAGGAGGAGCGGCTGACCGCCGAGGAGCGGATCCGCCGCGAGCGCGCCCGCCAACTGTCGTCGGGAATCGTCGGCTACGCCGCCGACCGCGCCTGCGAGCTGCTGGCCTTCGCGCTGTCGGGACGGTTGTGGACGGTCAGGACCCGCGACGGCGAGGTCCGCGAGCTGCCCGCCGCCGGGCCGGTGGCCGACCCGCGTCCCGACCCGACGGGCCGAAACGTCGCCTACGTCAGCGGGGGCGAGCTGCGGGTGGTGGCGGCCGACGGCTCGGCCGATCGCGCGATCGCGGTGCCGGAGGGCCCCGAGGTGACCTACGGGCTGGCCGATCACATCGCGGCCGAGTCCATCGGCAGGCGCCGCGGCCACTGGTGGGCGCCGGACGGCCGGTCCCTCCTGGTGGCGCGGGTGGACACCACGCCCGTCCAGCGGTGGTACGTGTCCGACCCGGCCGACCCGACCCGGCCGCCCGTCGCCATCCGCTACCCCTCCGTGGGAACCGCCAACGCCGACGTGAGCCTGTGGATCACCGACCTGGACGGCGACGGCGTCGCCGTCCGGTGGGACAGCCAGGCGTTCGAGTACCTGACGGCCGCGGGCTGGGACGCCTTCGGGCCCTACGCCGCCGTGCAGAGCCGCGACCAGCGGCACGTCCAGGTGCTCGGCGTCGACGCCGCGACGGGCGCCGTCGAGGTGCTGGCCGAGCAGCGGGACGCCGCGTGGGTCACCCTGGTCGGCGGGCTGCCCGCGCGCACCGCCTCCGGCGCGCTGCTGACCTGCGCCGATCTCGGCGACACGCGCACGCTGCTGCGGGAGGGCGACCCCGTCACGCCGGAGGGGCTGCAGCTTCACGAGGTCCTTGCCGTGGACGGCGAGACCGTCCTGTTCACCGCGTCGGACGAGCCCACCGAGACGCACCTGTGGGCCCACGACCCGGACCACGGCCTGCGGAGGATCAGCGCGGAGCCGGGCGTGCACGGCGGCGCCACGCGGGGCGGCGCCACGGTCCTCGTCTCCCACACGACCAAGGGCGCCCGCGTCACGGTGCGGCGCGAGGAGGACGAGGTCGAGATCGCCTCGCGTGCCGAGCGCCCGGTGCTCGAACCCAGGATGGAACTGCTCAGCCTCGGCCCGCGGGCCCTCAGGGCCGCCCTGTTCCTGCCGTCGTGGCACCGCGAGGAGGACGGCCCGCTGCCCGTGCTGATGGACCCGTACGGCGGGCCGGCCATGCGCAAGGTGACCGCGTCGCTGTCGTGGCTGGTGTACGTGTCGCAGTGGTTCGCCGAGCAGGGCTTCGCCGTCCTGGCGGTGGACGGCAGGGGCACGCCGGGCCGGGGTCCCGCGTGGGAGCGGGCCATCCACCTCGACCTGGCGGGGCCCGTGCTGGAGGACCAGGTGGAGGGGTTGCACGAGGCGGCGCGGCTGCGGCCCTGCCTCGACCTGACCAGGGTGGGCATCCGCGGCTGGTCGTTCGGCGGGTTCCTGGCGGCCATGGCGGTGCTGCGCCGTCCCGACGTCTTCCACGCGGCGGTGGCGGGGGCGCCGGTGACCGACCAGCGCCTGTACGACACCCACTTCCGCGAGCGCCATCTCGGCCACCCCGACGAGCATCCCGAGGCCTACGACCGCAGCTCGCCCATCAGGGAGGCGGCGTCGCTGAGCCGTCCGCTCCTGCTGGTGCACGGGCTGGCCGACGACAACGTGGTGGCGGCGCACACGCTGCGGATGTCGGCGGCGCTGCTGGCGGCGGGCCGGCCGCACGAGGTGCTTCCGCTTTCCGGCGTGAGCCATCAGGCGCTGTCCGAGAACGTCCTGCTCCACCAGCTGGAGTTCCTGCGGCGCGCGCTCGGTCTGGAAGTGCTTCCCTGAATCTAGGCTTTTTGTGGTAGCGATATCGGCCTCCCGCATGATCGAGAAGCGTGTCCGGACGTATCGGGAATGGGGTAAGTTACCGACTCACTGATCGCCCGCATGCCGACAAGGCTGGAGGTCGAGGTCGTGAACGCGGACAGTCCCGCGTGGGAAATACGTAGCGCCGTACGGGTGATCGCACCCGTACAACCGCGCAAACTGGCCAAGGTGCCCTTCGTCGAACTGGCGGACGGCCGGCTGCAGGGCGTGGTGTCGAGCGGTTCCGACATCGCGAGGGTGTACGTCTCGTCGATCGCCGCGACGACCCATGAGTTCAACTGCAGCACGAACAACAACCGCCCGTGCGGCGGCCTGTACGGAGGGCCGTGCAAGCACCTGGAAGCGCTCGTCGACGAGGCGATCGTGCAGTACGGCCTCGACCGGGTCGCCAGGTACCTGCGCGTCGAGGTCGGCGAGGGCGAGCGCCTGATCCGCAAGCTGCACGGCCAGCACGCGCCGGCTCCCGCCGCCATGGTCTTCAGCCGCTTCCTGCGCCACCTGGCCTATCTGGAAGTGCCGGAGTCCACCATGCCCGTCCCCGAGATGCATTGGTTCCGTTGATGCGACTGGACGCTCCCCCCGCGGGAGTCGAAGAGGCCCTCGAGGTCGTGACCGGGTTCGACGAGGCCCTGACGCACGGGTTCGCGCGGTCCGGAGGAGAGCGGCTGAGGGCCCTGGCGGGCGCGCTGGCCACGACGCCGGTCGGTCAGCGCGTGGCCGAGGCCACCGAGAAGATCGCCGCGGGCTCCATCGGCGAGGAGCACCTGACGGTGCTGGCGGCCGGCCGGTCCGCGCTGCTCGGCGCGGTCCACGACGCGCTCCTCGGCCAGCTCGACACCGCGCTCGGCCGGCAGCGGGCCGAGCACGTCGCCGGCGAGAGCGGCTCGAAGGCCGCCGAGAGCTGCCGGTCGTGGCTGAGCGAGCTGGCGATCACCGGCTGGCGCGGGGTCGACCACGACCTGGTCTCCGCCTCCTCGCAGGTGGTCGAGGGACTGCTGGCCGACCCCGGCTCCCGGCGCCTGGCCGTCCTGCTCGACGGGCTGGCCGCCGAGCTGAGCGCGTCGGCTCCCGTGGCGACGATGGAGCACCTGCCCGCGCGGCGCTGGGCCGACCTGTGGTCGAGGGCGCTGCTGCTGTCGCAGGGCGGCTGGCCCGAGGCCGCCGCCGAGGAGGTGTCGGGACGGCTGCTGATCCTCGGCGTCGAGGTGCAGGAGCACGGCACCGCCGTCCAGGTGCAGGTCCACGGGGTCCTGGAGACCACGGGGCAGAACCTGCTGGTCCGCACCAGCGTGGTCGTCGCCAAGGTCGACACGATCGTCGGGCTCGCGCTGTGGCCGCTGCTCGGCGGCTACCCGCTGCTGCTGAAGGCACTGGCCGAGCAGCGTGCCGTCGAGGTCAGGGGCCTGACCCTGCTGAGCGGGGGCGACCTGCTGTGGCAGGAGGACAAGGTCGCGCTGCAGGATCCGGCCGACCCCTTCGTGACAGCCAGGGTGCTGCTGCCCGAGGCGGTCGCGCCTGGCGTGGCGCCGCTGGAGCGGCACCCGGTGCGCATCGCCGAGCCCGTGCTGATCGAGGGCAAGCTCGCCGACTACGACATCGAAGGACTGACGGCCGCGGGACCGATCACCCCTGAGCTCGCCGCGAGCGCCACGGCCTGCGTCGGCCTCATGCGGTGGGACGGCGGGCGCTGGGTCCTGCAGCCGCTGGCGGTGCAGAAGGGCAAGAAGGCGCCGCACAACGCCGAGCCGGCGCTCAGCCCCAAGGCCACCAAGGCGGGCGAGGCCGTGAACGTGCTGCGGGAACGAGCGGGACGGCTGCTGCGGAAATGAGCGACGAGAACAGAAGGCAGGTGCTCTACTGGCGCCTCCTCGCGCGGCTGTTCGAGCCCGACGAGCAGCCCTCGCTCGAGTCGGCCGGCGTCGCCATCGTCGACGACCTCGGACTGCCCGCGGCGCTGCTCGATCCGTCGATCTCGATCGACAACCTGACGCAGCGCTTCCCCGACCTGCGCGACCAGCTCGACAACCTTCACGACCTCGACTCCGTCCGCAAGGCCGCCCTGGTCAGCAAGCTGCTGCTCAACGTCTTCAACACCGGCTCGGGCACGGTCACCGCGACCCAGCTCGACACGTGGAAGAAGGACGCGGCCTGCTTCCAGCAGGTGATCGGTGACGAGTCCGGGCAGCTGGGCCAGATCGAGGCCGATCTGGTCAAGCGCATGCACCTGAGGGAAGTGCTGGCCGACCCCAACCTGGCCAGGCAGCTGACCCCGAGCATGTCGCTCATCGAGCAGCTGCTGCGCGACAAGGCCAACCTGTCGGGCATCGCGCTGGCCAACGCCAAGGCGCTGATCCGCAGGTTCGTCGACGAGGTGGCCGAGGTGCTGCGCACCCAGGTCGAGAAGACCAGCGCGGGCACGATCGACCGGTCGGTGCCGCCCAAGCGCGTCTTCCGCAATCTCGACCTCGAGCGGACCATCTGGAAGAACCTCACCAACTGGAGCCCCGAGGACGAGCGGCTGTACGTCGACCGCCTGTTCTACCGCCACACGGCCAAGCGGACGACGCCCGCGAAGATGATCGTGGTCGTCGACCAGTCGGGCTCGATGGTCGACGCGATGGTCAACTGCACCATCCTGGCCTCGATCTTCGCGGGCCTGCCGAAGGTCGACGTGCACCTGGTCGCCTACGACACCCGTGCCCTCGACCTGACGCCGTGGGTGAACGACCCCTTCGAGGTGCTGCTGCGCACGACGCTGGGCGGCGGCACCGACGGGACGGCCGCCATGGCACTGGCCAGGCCGAAGATCACCGATCCGCGCAACACCGTCATGGTGTGGATCTCGGACTTCTACGACAACCGGTCGCTGATCACCGACTTCGAGTCGATCCACCGCTCGGGTGTGAAGTTCATCCCCGTCGGCTCGGTGAACAGCTCGGGTCACGCGAGCGTGGACCCCTGGTTCCGCCAGAAGCTCAAGGACCTGGGCACTCCGGTAATTTCCGGACATATCCGCAAACTTGTGTTCGAGCTCAAGAGCTTTCTCTCCTAGGAGACCCTGTTGCTGCGCGCACCCGCTGAAACCAAGTACGCCGACGAGCTCGACTACCTGGAGTCGATCGACAAAGGCCCCAAGCCGTTCTCGTGGCGGCTCAGCCCCCGCATGGTGCGGATCTTCGTGCTCGGCTCCGAGCGCTCCGACGGGATCGAGCGCGAGATCCCGCAGAAGTGGTTCGGCGACCGCAGCTTCGTCGAACGCGCCATCGTCACCCTGGCCTCCGACCGCGGCCTGCTGCTGATCGGCGACCCCGGCACGGGCAAGAGCTGGCTGGCCGAGCTGCTCGCCGCCGCCGTCTGCCGCAACTCCACCCTGGTCGTGCAGGGTACGGCGGGCACCACCGAGGACCACATCAAGTACTCGTGGAACGTCTCCATGGTCATCGCCAAGGGCCAGTCCCGCGAGTCGATGATCCCCTCGCCGATCATGACGGCGATGGAGCAGGGCGTGATCGGCCGCTTCGAGGAGCTGACCAGGTCCACCAGCGACGTCCAGGACGCGCTCATCTCGATCCTGTCGGAGAAGTACGTCTCCATCCCCGAGCTCCCCGACGGCGACGACAACATCGTCTTCGCCCAGCCCGGCTTCTCGATCATCGCCACGGCCAACAGCCGAGACCGGGGCGTCAACGACCTGTCCTCCGCGCTGAAGCGCCGCTTCAACTTCGTCCGCATCCCCGTCGTCACCAACAAGAAGAGCGAGGCGGAGATCGTCCGCTTCCGCACGACGGAGCTGCTGCGCAGGCACCAGATCGAGCTCGACGTGCCGCCCACGCTGCTGGACATCCTGCTGCAGAGCTTCTCCGACCTGCGGGCCGCGGCCGCCTCGGCCACCAGCGACGACGAGAAGCTGGAGTCGGCGCTGTCCACGGCCGAGCAGATCGGCGTGCTCGAGGACGCCATCCTGCACAGCACCTTCTTCGGCGACACCAGGCTGCGGGCCCAGACCCTGGCCGGCTCGCTGGTCACCTCGCTGGCCCGGCGCAGCCCCGAGGACCTCGCCATCCTCAACAAGTACTGGCACGGGGTCGTCGAGCCGCGCAGCAAGAAGGAGGGCGGCGACTGGACGGAGTTCCTCGAAGGCGGCCGCCAGGCGATCGCCACGCTCTCATGAGCGGTCCCTTCGACCCGCTGCGCGAGCAGCTCGCCGCGGCGGCCCAGGAGTTCGCGGGCGTCGGCATCCTGCCCGGGATGGTCGACGACGTCGAGCGGGCGCTGGCCGAGGAGCTGGAGATCTTCCCGGTCTGCCACCACTCGCCGGCCTCCGCGCTGGCGATGGTGCGCAGGCTGAGGGAGAAGCAGCCCAAGGTCATCTACCTGGAGCTGTGCGAGGACCTGCGGCCCGTCCTCGACGAGCTGGTCAACTGCCGCCTGCCCGTGGCGTTGCAGGCCTTCGCCACCGACATCGACGGCTTCCCCGCCGAATGGGCGCCGCTGAGCGTGATCGCGCCCATCACCGAGTCGTCGGCGGAGTACCAGGCCATCGCCTACGCGCTCCAGACGCCCGGCGTGGAGATCGTCCTGGTCGACCGCTCGGTCGACCACGTCTTCCAGTGGGCGCCGCGCGAGCGCGACGGCGACCCGGCCGCGGAGAAGACGGTCGAACCGGTGGTCGACACGGTCGGCGTCGAGATCGGCGACCTGCGCCCCCGCTTCGCCGAACTCGAGGAGCACCTGCTCCACCACGGCAAGGTGCGGCACTGGTCGGAGTGGTGGGACCAGTACGTCGAGCAGCCGCTCTCCGGCGCCGACTACGACACCTACCGCCAGGTCATGGTGCTGATCGGCAGCCTGTTCCGGCGCCTGCGCCCCGACGGCAACGAGGTCGACGAGGACCGCGAGCGCTACATGTGGACCCGCATGCGCGAGCACCTGGCCGCCACCGGCGCCGACCCTGCGACCTGCCTGTACGTGTGCGGCGCCTTCCACGCCGCCAGCCCCGTGATGGGCGAGCACCTCGACATCACCCCCCGTACGGCCACGCAGTGGCTCTACGGCCTCATCCCCTCCAGCCACTCGCAGATCGAGCGGCAGTTCGCCCTGGCGCCAGGCTCGGTGTCGATCGCCTCGGCGACGTGGGAGAAGGCGGTCAAGCGCACCGGCGTCACGCCGTTCAGGCTCGGCGGCAAGCCCAGGAAGGGCAAGGCCACGCCGGCCACGCCCAGGCCCGTCAGCGACCGGCTGTCGGACTTCCTGCGGCAGCCGCCCTCCCTCGACAGTTTCGACGAGGCCGAGCTGCTCGACTGGTGCGTCGAGATCGTCCGGCTGGCCCGCCGCAACGGCTACCAGTCCAGCACCGCCGACGCCATCGCCGTGTACGAGACGTCGATCCTGCTGGCGGGCATGCGCAACAGGAAGCGGCCCACGCCGTACGACTTCCAGGACGCCGCGGTCACCTGCATCGAGAAGGACGTCGTGCCGGGCCGGCGCGACGTGCGCCGCCTGTGCGAGATCATGCTCGGCGGCGACAGGATCGGCCAGGTCGGCTACGACTCGCTGCCGCCGCTGGCCCGCGACGTGCTCGACCGCCTCGCCCCGCTCGGGCTCGACCTGCAGAAGCGCACGCTGTCCAGGGCGCTGATGAACCTCGACACCGACCCCGCGCTGGTGCCGTGCTCCGACCTGCTGTGGATGCTGCGCTACCTGCTGCCCGAGGGCGCGGTGAAGCCCATCATGGGCTCGCGGGTGCTCGGCGAGCGGTCCATCCAGGAGAGCTGGGACCTGTGGCTGGGCAAGTACCAGCGGGAGCTGATCGAGCTCGGCTACGAGGGCGTGACCATCGAGCAGGTGCTGGAGCAGCGGCTGCGCGCGGCGGCGTGGGACCAGAAGGCGACCGCCGCCACGGTGCTCGCCGCGGTCGAGGACTCACTCCTGTTCCTGGGCAGCCGCAGGTTCACCGAGGAGCTGGGCGCGCGGGCGGTGGAGCTGCTGGCCGCCGAGCGGACCGTGGACGACGCCCCCGAGGTGCTGCGGCGGATCCGGCGGCTGCTGGCCTACTACCGGTCGGCGGGCCACGGGCTGCCGGCCTGGTGCGAGGCGTTCGTGACCGCGGGCTACGCCCACTACTGCACGCTGCTGCCCACGGCCTTCGTCGACGAGGAGTCGGGGGTCAGGCAGGTCGGCGCGATGCTGGGCTTCCTGTTCTCCATGGAGAGCCTCGCGCTGTCCCTGGGCTGCGACAGGGCGCAGCTGGAGCTGGCGGTGCAGCAGTCGCACCCGGAGGCGCCGCCGAAGGTGGCGCTGCTGTGGACGGCCAAGTTCCAGCTCGGCCTGCTGTCCATGGCGGACCTGCGGGCGCTCACCGCCGACCTGCTGGACAACCCGCTCGTCGTGCCGTCGGTGCCGCTCTACGTCTCCGGCTTCGTGCAGGCGCTGGAGTCGGCTCCCGCGCTGACGTCCTTCGTGGTCGAGGTGCTGTCCGGCGCGTTCGGGCGGCTGCCCGACGACGTGCTGATCCCGTGGCTGCCGAAGCTGATCGCCGCGCTGCGCAAGGAGGCGCCCGAGCTCGTGCCCGTGCTGGTGCGCGAGGCGGGCCGTACCTTCCCCGGCACGCTGGCCGCCGTCGACGCGTGGGTGGCGCCCTGGTCGGCCCAGGCCGCTCCGGCGGCGCCCGCGGCCGTCGCGGCAGGACCCGTCGGGGAGCTGCTGGCCGCGCACCCCGCCGCCACGGACGCTCTCGCCGCGCTGCTCGGCTGCTCGGGCGAGTGGCAGCAGGCCGGCGGGCCGCCGGTCGCCGAGGGGAACCCCGAGGTGGCGACGCTCCTGGCCGCCCACCCGCAGACCGCCGCCGCCCTGGCCGCCCTGCTCTAGGGGGGGTTGCCGCCCTGCTCTCCACGGGTGGGGCGGCTGCGGCGGTGGTGTCATCGGGCGGTGAGGCCGCGCACCCCCGGCGACAGCAGCGCGGCCAGCGCGACGGCGACGATCAGCGCCGCGCAGCCCAGCAGTGCGGGCGCGGGCCCGGTCGCGACGGCGACCGGGCCGGCCACCAGCAGCCCGATCGGCCCGAACATCAGCGAGCCGAGCGCGTCGTAGGAGCTGACCCGCGACAGCGACGCGGGCGGGATCTCCCGCTGCATCGTGGTCTGCCACAGCACCCCGAAGACGTCCATGCAGACACCCATCAGCACCGCGCCCAGCACCACCGTCCACAGCGGCGCACCCGACCCCAGCAGCAGGTACGGCAGCGCCGTAGGGATCATCAGCAGCGTCCCGAGCAGGATGGGCCGCCGGGGACGCAGCCGCATCGCGACCACGACCCCGCCGATCATGCCGACCGCCTCACCCGCCAGGACGGCCGACCACGCCGGCGGGCCACCGAGGCTCTGCTTGGCCAGCAGCGGGCCGAGCACGCCGTGCGCCCCCTGCATCGCCATCACCATCACGGAGAACTGCGCCACGACCACCCACAGCCACTGGCGGGAGATGAACTCGCGCCAGCCGTCGCGCAGGTCGGCCAGCACCGAGTGACCGGGGGTCAGCATCCGCTCCGCGGGCGGCAGGCTGATCCCCGCCACGCAGGTCGCCCCCAGCGCGAACATCACGGCGCTGGCGACCAGCGCCCACCCGCTGCCCACCAGCGTCACCACGGCTCCGCTGAGCACCAGCCCGATCACGCGCCCGGCGTTCGTGCCGAGCCCGAGCAGGGCGTTGGCGGTCTGCAGCCGCTCGGACGGCACCACGTCGGGCACGATCCCCGTCAGCGCCGGATACATCATCGCCATCGCGACGCCGCTGACCGCCGCGGCGATCACCAGGGCCGGCACGGGCGTCCAGCGGGTCAGCAACATCAGGGCCAGGGCGGCGAAGGCCGCCGCGCTGGTCGCGTCGGCGGCGAGCATCACCCTGTTCCGCGGCAACCGGTCCGCGATCACCCCGCCGACCAGCATGAACACCACCATCGGGACGGCCTCGGCGGCCAGCACGACCGACAGCGTGGTGGCGTCGGCGCCGGGCAGGCCGAGCACGCCGAAGGCGAGCGCGACGGGCGCGAAGGCGCTGCCGAGGACCGAGACGAACCTGGCCGCCAGCAGTAACGCGAAGCGGCGCTCACGCAGCAGGCCGAGATCCTTCACCGTCGCCCCCTGTCTCCGGCCGCGAACAGCCTGCGCAGTCCCTCGTCGATGTGTTCGAGTGAGATGCCACCGTAGCCGAGGACGACCCCCCGCTGCGCGGGGCCCGCGTAGTAGGTCGTCAGGTCCTCGGCCGCGACCTCGGGCGCCGCGGCCGGATCGACCTCGCCCTTCGCGCACAGGTGCAGCCCCGCCGCCGAGGGCACCAGGTCGAGCCGGGCGTCCAGGAAGGCGGCGATGCGCGCCCGCCGGGCGGCGTACTCCTTGGTGGCCTTGCGCACGTGCCTGGCCAGCAGCCCCTCGTCGATGAACCGGGCGAGCGCCGCCTGCGTGGTGGTCTCGCTGTGCCAGTCGGTCAGCTGCTTGGCGGCGCGCAGCGCGGGCTGGAGCGACGCCGGGGCGACGAGGAAGCCGAGGCGGAGCATCGGGGCCAGCGTCTTGGAGAACGAGCCGACGTAGACGACCCTGCCGCTGCGGTCCAGGCTCTGCAGCGGTTCGAGCGGCCGGTCCTCGAAGCGGAACTCGCTGTCGTAGTCGTCCTCGATCACCAGCGCGTCGCGCCGTGCCGCCCACGCCAGCAGCGCCGTACGGCGGGCCAGCGACATCGGCGTCCCGAGCGGGAACTGGTGCGACGGCGTGACGTAGACCAGCCTGGCGGCGGTGGGAACGGCCGTCACGTCCACCCCTTCGGCGTCCACGGGAACGCTCACGACGCGGGCGCCCAGGGAGCGGAACAGGCGCCGGGCGGGCGGGTAGCCGGGCTCCTCCACCGCCACGCAGTCGCCGGGCTCGATCATCACCCTGCCGATCAGGTCGAGCGCCTGCTGGGCGCCCTGCGTGACGATCACGTCGTCCGGCGCCGCCCTGACCGACCGCGAGATCCCGAAATAGCGGGCTATCGCGGTACGCAGGCCCTCGTGGCCCTCGGGCGGCAGGTACCCGGCCACCCTGACCCGCAGCTCCCTGGCGACCAGCCGCCGCCACGTCTCCAGGGGGAACAGCCGGAGGTCCGGCGTGCCGACGGTGAAGTCGAAGGCGGGCGCGGACCGTCCCGCCAGGGGCGGGATCGACCGCCACACCGCGCGCGGCCGCACGCCGCTTCCCTGCGGAGCCCTGCGCCCCGTCTCGACCCTGGCGGGGGCGCAGACGAACGTGCCCGCGCCCGCCCTGCCCACCAGGAAGCCGTCGGCCATCAGCCGCTCGTAGGCCACGGCCACGGTGTTGCGGGCCACGTCGAGGCCGCGTGCCAGCTCCCGCGTCGGCGGCAGCCGCTCGCCCTGCCTCAGCCGCCCGTCGAGAATGGCGTCGCGCACCTGACGGTAGATCTGCGCGGCCAGATCGCCTCTGCCGGAGAGGCTGACGTGGAAGTCCATCTTGGCCCCATCAGTTAGCTCGAAATTGGAGCTTACAGACGGCCAAGTCGCGCCCGTAGCCTCGCCTGGTGACGAACCCCCGCCGCCTCCTCACCCTCGCCCAGCTGTCCAACGCCATCGGCGACGGCGCCTACGTCGTCACCTCCACCCTCTACTTCAGCCGGATCGCCGGCCTGTCGCCCGCCGAGATCGGCCTCGGCCTGACCATCGGCTGGGCCGTCGGCACGGTGGCGGGCGTCCCGCTCGGACACCTGGCCGACCGGCGGGGGCCGCGCGGCGTGGCGGTGCTCCTGGCCGTGGCGACGGCGGCGGGCGTCGGCTCGTTCCTGCTGGTGCGCTCGTTCCCGCTGTTCCTGTTGGCCGTCTGCCTCTACGCGGCGGCGCAGACGGGGCTGTCGGCGGCGCAGCAGGCGCTGCTCGCGGGTCTGGTGCCGCCCGCCGGGCGCACCCACGTGCGGGCCGTCCTGCAGTCGACGCTGAACGCCGGGCTGGCCGTGGGTGCCGGGCTCGGCGGCCTCGCGCTCCACTTCGACACCACGGCGGCCTACCTGACCGTCTTCGCCGTCGACGCGGCGAGCTACCTGGTCGCGGCGGCGGTGCTCACCCGGATGCCCGCCGTACCGGCGGTGCCGCGGGTGAAGGGAGAGCCGCGCCTCGCGGTCCTGCGCGACCGGCCCTACGCGGTGGTCACCCTGCTCAACACGGTCATGCTGCTCTACCGGCCGCTGATCAGCCTGGTGCTGCCGCTGTGGATCGTCCAGCGGACCGACGCGCCCGCGTGGACCGTCTCCGCCGTGCTGGTGCTCAACACCGCGTGCGTCGTGCTGTTCCAGGTCCGCGTCGCGCGCAGGGTGCGCGACCTGGTCTCGGCCTCCCGCTCGGTACGGCTGGCCGGCCTGGTCCTGTTCGTGTCGTGCCTGGTGTTCTCGCAGGGCGACACGGTCGTGCTGCTGCTGGCCGCGGCGCTGCTGCAGGTGCTCGGCGAGATGCTGCTGGCCGCCGGCGCCTGGGAGATCGGCTTCGGCCTCGCACCCGCCCACAGGCAGGGCCAGTACCAGGGGTTCTTCGGCTCCGGCACCGCCGTCGCCAGGATGGCGGGGCCGGTCCTGCTCACCACGCTCGTCATCGGCTGGGGAACGCCCGGCTGGCTGGTGCTCGGCGGGATGTTCGCGGCGGCCGGCGCCGCGATGGCGCCGGCCGTCCGCTGGGGACTACTTGAAGCCGCGAAGGCGCAGGCTGTTGGTGACGACGAAGACGCTGGAGAACGCCATCGCGGCACCGGCGATCATCGGGTTGAGCATTCCGAGCGCCGCCAGCGGGAGAGCGGCCACGTTGTAGGCGAAGGCCCAGAACAGGTTGCCCTTGATGGTGGCGAGCGTCCGGCGTGACAGCCTGATGGCGTCGGCGGCCACCCGCAGGTCGCCTCTCACCAGGGTGAGGTCGGAGGCCTCGATCGCCGCGTCCGTGCCGGTGCCCATCGCCAGACCGAGGTCGGCCTGGGCCAGTGCGGCCGCGTCGTTGACGCCGTCGCCCACCATGGCCACCGACCGCCCCTCGGCCTGCAGCCGCTTGACGACGTCGACCTTGTCGGCCGGCAGGACGTCGGCGATGACCTCGTCGATGCCGACCTCGGCGGCGACGGTCCTGGCGACCGCCTCGTTGTCGCCGGTGAGCAGCACCGGGGTCAGGCCCAGCGCGCGCAGCTGCGCGATCGCCTCGGCGGAGGTCGGCTTGACGACGTCGGCCACCACGAGGACCGCGCGCGCCTTGCCGTCCCAGCCGACCGCCACCGCGGTACGGCCCGCCTCCTGCTCCCGCTCCACCGCCTCGGACAGCTCGGCCGGCAGGTGCTGCGACCACTCGGCCAGCAGCCTCGGCCGGCCGACCAGCACGGCGTGGCCGTCGACGATGCCCTGCACGCCCAGCCCCTCGATGTTGGCGAAGTCCTCCACCGTGGCCTGCGACCGGGCCGCCCTGGCCACGGCCTGCGCGATCGGGTGCTCCGAGGCGTGCTCCAGCGCGCCCGCCAGGCGCAGCACCTCCTCGCGGTCCTCGCCCTCGGCCACGTGGACGGCGGTCAGCGTCATCCTGCCCTCGGTGACCGTGCCGGTCTTGTCCAGGACGACCGTGTCGATCTTCCTGGTCGACTCCAGCACCTCCGGCCCCTTGATCAGGATGCCGAGCTGCGCGCCCCTGCCCGTGCCGACCAGCAGCGCCGTCGGCGTGGCCAGACCCAGCGCGCACGGGCAGGCGATGATCAGCACCGCGACCGCGGCGGTGAAGGCCGCGCCCGCGCCGCCGCCGGTGCCCAGCCAGAAGCCGAGCGTGCCGACCGCCAGCGCGATCACGATGGGGACGAAGATGCCCGAGATCCGGTCGGCCAGCCGCTGGACCTCCGCCTTGCCGGTCTGCGCGTCCTCGACCAGCTTGGCCATCTGGGCCAGCTGGGTGTCGGCGCCGACCCTCTCGGCCCTGACGACCAGCCGGCCGCCCGCGTTGACCGTCGCGCCGACGACCCGGTCACCGGGACGCACCTCCACCGGGACGGACTCGCCGGTCAGCATCGAGGCGTCGACCGCGCTCGAGCCCTCCTCGATCACGCCGTCCGTGGCGATCTTCTCGCCCGGCCGCACGACGAACCGGTCGCCGACCTTGAGCTGGTCGGCGGGGATCCTGCGCCCGTCGACCAGCTCGACGTCCTTGGCGCCCAGCTCCAGCAGCGCCCGCAGCGCGGCGCCCGCCTTGCGCTTGGACCTGGCCTCGAAGTAGCGGCCCGCCAGGATGAACGCCGTCACCCCGGCCGCGGCCTCGAGGTAGATGTTGCCCGAGCCGTCGCTGCGCGCGATCGTGAACTCGAACGGGTGGGTCATGCCGGGGATGCCGGCCGTCCCGAAGAACAGCGCCCACAGCGACCAGGCGAAGGCGGCCAGCGTGCCGATGGACACCAGCGTGTCCATGGTCGCCGCGCCGTGCCGCAGGTTGGTCCACGCGGCCTTGTGGAACGGCCAGCCCGCGTAGACCACCACCGGCGCGGCCAGCGTCAGCGACAGCCACTGCCAGTTGGTGAACTGCAGCGGCGGCACCATCGCCATCGCGATCACCGGGACGCTGAGCACGAGCGCGGTGACCAGCCGGTTGCGCAGCGGCCTGAGCTCGTCCTCCTCCGCCTCCTCCTGGGGCCGCTCCTCGGCGCGCGGGCGGGGCAGCTCGGCGGTGTAGCCCGCCTTCTCCACCTCCGCGACCAGCAGCTGCGGGTCCAGCCCTTCGGGGACGGTGACCTTCGCCTTCTCCGTCGCGTAGTTGACCGTCGCGGTCACGCCGTCCATCTTGTTGAGCTTGCGCTCGATCCTGTTGGCACAGGAGGCGCAGGTCATGCCGCCGATCGAGAGTTCGACGGCTGTCTCGGTGGCCATCACCTTCTCCTTTCGGCTGCGTCTAGTGGCCGTGCCCGTGGGGCGCGGTGGTGGTGGGGGCGGCGGTGGGGGTGGTGGGTGTTCCGCTCGGGGCGGCCGCGTCGGCCTTCACGGTGAACGCGGCGGTGCGGACCTTGTCCTGGTGCTTGAAGTCGAGGAACAGACGATAGTCGCCCCTGCTGGGCACCTCGGTGTAGAAGGTGAGGCTGTTCTCCTCCGGGTGCACGTGGAGGTAGGCGAGATCGCCCGCGCGCAGCGCCACCAGGTGGCCGAGCGCGCCCAGGTAGGGCTGCACGTCGGTGACCGGCTTGCCGTCCTTGGCGACCGCCAGCGTCAGCTTGGTGGTCTGTCCCGGCACCACGTCTCCGGTGAGCGTCACGGTGTATCCGTCGACCTCGGCGGTACGGCTGACCGCGGGAAGCTGCTTCGGCGCGAAGTCGCCGCCGGCGAACAGGTCGACGCCGAGCGTCATCGCGCTCCCGCCCGCGGGCAGGATGTCGGCGTAGGCGCGGTAGACGCCCGCCTCGGGCAGGTTCAGCTTGACCGTCCACACGCCGTCGGCGCCCTCCTCGGGGTGGAGGTGCTGGAAGCTGTTCAGGTCGCGGGAGACGACGATGAAGTGGACCTTCTTCTCGTGCTGGACCTCGAAGCCGGTCACCGGCTTGCCGTCGGGGCCCGTGACGGTGAAGCTGAAGTCGGCAGGCTTGCCCGGCTCCAGCGTGGTGGTCGCGGGCGTGAGCGTGTAGCCGTTCTCGGACACTTGGAGCCCCCCGGGGATGTCCTCGGGCGCCGTGTCCTTCCCGGCGCTCTCGGTGTGACCAGCTTCTTCTGTGTGACCAGCTTCTTCTGTGTGGCCTGCGGCTTCGTCGTGGCCCGCGGCCTCGGTGGTGCCGGCGGCCTCGGCGTGGCCTTCCGTCGCGGCGTGACCGGTGGTCCCGGTGCTCGCCCCGGTGTGGCCTGCGGTCTCGGCGTGGGCGCTCGCCTGGGGCGGCGCGTCCACCTGGCCGACCGCGCTGCCCACGCCCAGGGCCGCGCCGAAGACGACGGCGAGGCCCAGAGCGTAGGCGCCCAGCTTGGCGGGAGTGTTCATCACTGATGGGCCACTTCGTATCCGGCCGCCTCGACGGCGGCGACGATCTGGTCCTTGTCGAGGGGGGCGGCGCTCTCCACGGTCAGCAGGCCCGTCGACAGGTCCACCTCGACACCGGTCACGCCCTGGACCTCGCCGACCTCCTCCTTCACGGAGCTCACGCAGTGGCCGCAGGTCATTCCCTTGACGGTGTAGGTGGCGGTGCTCATCTGATATCTCCCTGTCGATGTGCTTCGTGTGGTGAACTCGGTTACGAACGGACGAGCCGGGCGATGGCGTCGGAGGCTTCCTTGACCTTCGCCTGCGCCTCCGGGCCGCCCTTCAGGGTGGCCTCGGCGACACAATGGGCGAGGTGCTCTTCCAGGAGGGAGAGGGCGAAGGACTGGAGCGCGCTCGTGGTGGCCGACACCTGGGTGAGGATGTCGATGCAGTACTTGTCGTCCTCGACCATCCGCTGCAGGCCCCTGGCCTGGCCTTCGATCCGGCGCAGGCGCCGGAGGTGGTCGTCCTTGTTGCCGGTGTATCCAGCCATGGTTCTCGCCTCCCCTGTTCACTCAGCATAACACCGTACCCCCCTAGGGTATTCCGCGAGGCTGGATTTTCTGGCGTCGAGGTGGACGTGCGCGGCTTCGGTTTCGGTTTGCGTGTGAGGCTCCTGCGCTCGGTGAGGCGTGTCCCTGGACCCTCCTCACGTACCCCAGCCAGGTATGCAAGAGGTGTCCATAATGGGACGCGCCGCGGATCCGCGTCGCCGTTGGCGCCGTCGTATCGGAAGATTGGGTAGAACTGGATAGGTCCGCACCCGGGGGAGCAGAGCCAAGCCTTGCTAGGCTGCTGTGCAACCGTTGCAACCGGGCGTTGTCTCACCCCGGCAAGGTGAGACCGTCGAAGAAGTGGGGTCACACCGTGAAGAAGCTGCTCGTTCTGGCGCTGCTCGCCCTCGGGGGGCTGCTCATCTGGCGTAAGGTGCAGGCCGACCGGGCCGAGCTCGATCTCTGGACCGAGGCGACCGGCAGCGAGAACTGACGATCGTGGCGACGAGGGTATGACCGAGTCCGGCCCCATCACGCTGGTCTGTCTCGACCTCGCCGGCACCACGATCGGCGACATCGCCACGGTCGAACGAGCATTCGCCGAGGCGATCGCCACCCAGGGCATCGTCCCAGGGACCGGTGCGTACGCACGGGCCATGGTCCACGTGCACCGGTCCCGCGGTTGCCCCAAGATCGATGTCTTCCGCGGGATCTTCCCTGGCAACGAGGCCCAGGCGCAGGCCGCCAACCTGACGTTCGAGCGTTCTTACGAGGGCGCCATCGAGCGGGCAGGTCTCCTTCCCGTGCCCGGAGTCGTGGAGGCGCTCGACAAGATCCGCGGCTCGGGCCTCCGGACCGCGCTGATCACCGGCTTCAGCCGTACCACCCTGAGCAGGGTGCTGAGCGTGCTCGGCTGGCACGACAAGATCGATCTCGCCATCAGCCCCGAAGACGCGGGCCGCGGCAGGCCCTGGCCCGACATGGTGCTCCACGCGGTGCTCCGGCTGGGCGTCGAGGACGTACGCCACGTCGCCGTCGTCGGCGACTCCGAGAACGACATGCTGGCCGGACGGCGCGCCGGCGCCTCGGTGGTCGCCGGGCTCATGACGGGCGTCCACAGCCGCGACCGCCTGCTCAAAGGCGGCGCGACCCACATCCTCCACTCGCTGGCGGAGTTCCCCGAACTACTCCTCGGCGGCGAGTACGACCCGCCCGCGGTGGCCGTCGCGCAGACCTGACGTTAGTCACTCTCCGTCATCGGGTATGTCGCGTCACGTGATCATGCATGATCACGACGGATACACCTGTGAGAGGTACCCATGCGTCTTGCGCACGCACTTGTCGTGCTGGCCGCCAGCAGTGCCAGCCTGTTCGCCGTCCCGGCCCACGCCGCCCCGCTGCCCACCTACGGGTGCTTCGACATCCAGAAGAGGGACGGGGCCGCCGCCGTAATGGCGGTGTACTGCGAGTCCATGAACGGAGCACCCACCTTCGGGGAGATCACGACCGCGTTCAGGATCGTCCCGAACGACAGCCAGGAGAACGTCACCTACGTGTGCAGGATCCCGGCGGGCCGAAGGGTGTCGGGGTACGCGGGCGGCTACCCGGGGGCGATCCTCGGGTTCTCCTGCAGGGAGCGGGAGAGCCTCCCGGCCGACCAGCGGACCACCCAGCTCGAGCAGCCGCAGCCGCAGCCGCTACCGCTGCAGCCGGCTCTGGTGCTCGACCCGATCAGGGTGTTCCTCCGGTAGCCCTTTCGCCTCGTGGCGGACGGCCGGGGCCACTGACCCCCGGCCGTCTCGGTCCCGCATCCGTTCGGCCCCCGGACCAGGGCGACCACACGGGTCCGGCGGCCGTCCTCTACGCGACCTCGGCCGCGCGTCCGGCAGCCCAGCAGCCCGCTACGCGACCTCGGCCGCAGGCGCCGTCCAGGTGTTGCACGCGCCAGGATCCCCGGTGGCGAAACCGCGCCCGACCCACAGGCGAACGTTGGCGGTCTTGCCGTACAGCCTCCGATGCCCGGGGGCGTCACCCTGCACGATCGACAGGAGATACTTCCAGTCGCGCGAGGACCTTCCCTCAAGGGGCCAGACGCTCTTGACGAACGCGCCCGACAAGCAGGCGGCCTGCAGGTTGTAGCGGCGCACCCGCTCGGCGCGCTCGGTCTGGCTGTCGTAGAAGACCTGGCCGTCCACGCTGTAGACGATGTCGACGAGCCGCTGCACGTGGTGGGCGTAGATCGTGGCCGTGCTGTGCAGAAGCCACAGGTCGGACGGATCGTCGAGCCAGGACCGGCCGAGCTTGAAGACAACCGCGCGGGCGTCGTGGCAGTAGACACTGTCGGAGTCCCACTTGGGGTTGATGTCGCAGTAGCCGCTGCTGACGAACTTGAGGCGGGCACCCTCGAACCGCACGCCGTTCTCCGACAGGTACTGCTCCCAGGTGGCCTCGAGGCACTGCATGACCCCGCCGATGTACCGCTTGGCCGCCGCACGGTCGTCGCGCGCGACCGGCTGCTCCTCGCACGTCGACTTGGGCAGCTTGCCCATCCTGTAGAGCCCGTTCTCGGTGAGAACCTTCTGCTTGACGGGATACGCCTCCGCCGTCGCGGTCCCGCTCAGCCCCAGGGCCGTGACGCAGGACAAGGCGGCGATCAGACGAAGCTTCATGATCGGGAGACTAGAACACATGAGCTACGGCGGTCGATCCACGCCCCCTCGACTGTGCGCTCTGACCGGCCTCCCCTGAGGTCCACCACTAGATGAGGCGCCCCCGGCCGCCGCCGACGAGCCCCCGGCAGACCATCGCCCACGCAAGGATTTCGGAGCGGTCAGCGGACCACTGCCCCCAGCCGGGCCAGGAACGACGCGCGGCAACCGAGTGGCGAGAAAGCCCATGGTGTTGGTACGGTGTACAGCCGGGGCAAGTTTGACCATGCAGACGTTTCCGCAGGTCAACAGGCCCTTTTGAGGGGCCTTAGCTCAGTTGGCAGAGCGCCTGCTTTGCAAGCAGGATGTCAGGAGTTCGAATCTCCTAGGCTCCACCTCTCTTCACCTGTGAAAAAGCCCAGGTCAGACATGATCATCTGCCCTGGGCTTCTATGTGTCTGGGAGGAATTTGGGAGGCGTGCCCGTCACGTGCCCGATGGCTTCTTGAGTGCTCCTCGGGCGAGGTGATCGAGCTTGCGTGCCACCTCGCGTTGCCGTTCGTCGGTGGAGTGCTGGTAGATCATCGCGGCGCGTGTGCTGGAGTGACCCATGCGGGTCATCAGCTCGCGGATCGAGGCGCCGGCGTTGGCGGCGAGGTTGTTGCCGGTGTGCCGGAGGTCGTGAAAGTGGATCTTCGGTAGGCCCGTGTCTTCGAGTGCGGTGGGCCAGACCCGGCGGTTGAAGTTGCTGTTGCGAATCGGGGCGTCGTCGGGTCCGACGAACACCAGTCCTTCGTCACCCTCCTGGGCGAAGTCCTTCAGGATCAGCTCGGGGATTACGACCGTTCGTTTGCCTGCTGCGGACTTGGGGCCGGTGAACACGAGCCCTTTGCCGGTGATCTGTATGAGCTGGCGTTCCACACGGATGGTTCCGGCGTCGAGGTCGAGGTCTCTTCGTTGAAGGCCGGCCAGCTCGCCCCATCGCAGGCTCGCGAAAGTACCGAGCAGCACCAGGGCGCGGTATCGCTGCTCGATGACCTCGATGAGCTTGTAGACCTGGGGGACCGAGATGACCCGGCGCTCGGCGGACTTCTCCTGTCCCGCGCCCTTGATGCGGCATGGGTTGCGTTTGATCAGCTGGTCATCGACGGCGGTGGTGAAGATGGCCTTGAGGAGCCGGTACGCCTTGGCCGCGGTGCTTAGGCGAACAGCCAGTGGGCTGCGGTGGCGTCATCGAAGATCTTGCCGCGCTTCCACCGGGCAGCGTCCAGGTCGGATCGTTCGGCCGCGCGGACCTGGCGGATGAGTTCTTCAGGGCCGTGGTGTTCGAGAAGGTCAAGGCACTGTCGCCAGGTGGACAGGTGGAAGCGGTCGACAAGCCGCGATGCCCCGTCGCTGAGAACGGCTGCGGCGCGGATCTGGTCGACGGGCGCGGAGCCGGTCAGTGCCTGCTCGGCTGCATGCGGGTTGGTGGCGGCGACCCAGAAGCCCCCGTCGATGTTGCGATGTGCGCGCATGGCGCTCATATAGGCGCTGAGTGCGTCAGCATGCTCCGAAGTCCCGCCGAGCGTTGCGTTCATCGGCGCGCGGTACTGCCTGCCGACCATGGATTCCCGCTCATCGCAGATCACCATCGGCTCGGCGCCGATGACGTCGAGGACGAGAACCGAGTCGGCCAGGATCAACCAGTTCAGGGTGTCCCCGGTACGGCGCAGCATCACCACGGTCGCCGAAGGGGTGCCAGGGTGGTCGAGGTCGCACGTATCGTGCTGCGCGGCGGTTTCCTTGATCCCGCTGGCCAGGATCTCGGTCAGCGGACCCGTGTTCTGCGTGATCCCCGCGACCAGGGTGGAGCCGAGCGTGTGGGAGAACCAGGCCACGCCGTGCGAGCACCCGGACTCCAGATCGGCCGGGGTGCCGGCCCCGTCCAGAAGGACTATGGCGTTCGGTGTGGCGCCGATGAAGTCCTCGTTGGGACGGTCGGGGTAGGCGGATTCGGTCGCGAGGGTCAGGCGCACGTCAGTCATCCTCGTGTCGGTAGAGAGGGCTGGCCAGGGCGGTGCGGACGGGCTCGTCTGTCTCGGGGTCGTACTCGACGCTGACGACGGTGGAGAACCGCTTGTCGCCTACCTGACCCCAGAAGGTCGCGATCTCGGACGTCAGCAGGTCGACGACGCCGAGCGAGCCGTTGGTCCTGATGCCGGCGATCGCGAGGAAGGTCCCGTTGCCGTCGGGGCGGGGCAGCCGGCCGAAGTACGCCGAGTCGGTGGGCTGCTCGGGGTCGAGCTGGGTGCCGGTGCGGTAGGCGGCGCCGGTTCTCGTGTCCCGGAGCAGCCAGCCGAGTTCGTCGCGCTCCCAGCGAATGACGGGGTCGGTGTCGTAGGCCGCGTGCATCGCCTCGGACATGCGGGGGCCACAGACGACGATCAGGTTCGGCCGGTTGAGGTCGATGACGCCGTCAATGGTGACCTTGTCGGTCTCGACCGCCAGCCCGAAGGACTTGGCCAGTTCCTCCAGGCGCTGACCCGAGCGCATGTCGTCGAGGGCCAGGACGGGACGCTTCTTCTCCGGGTCGAGCCGGAGCGGAGTGACCACGGTGACCGTACCGGTGCCCAGGAACGCGCCCTCGGGGGCGGGGCCTGTGTGCTTGATCTGATGAATCCGCCCCCGGGACAGCCCGGCTTGCTGCGCGATCTGAGCATAGGAGATGCCCTGCGCATGCAGTTCCTGGATCACGCGGCGCCGTAGCCGCGCCAACTCGGTGACCTCCTGCTGCGCCGCGCTCAGTCGCTCGGTGGCCTGGCGGATCAGCAGGTACGGGTCGTCGATCGCGGCGATCCGCTCAAGGTCACTCGGTGGCACGGTGGTTCCCTTTCCGTGGTGCTCCGCCGAGTCTAGGGCCCTAGACGAAATGCCGTCTATCCCCCTGGACAAGACGGATTTGAGCGTTTCGCCGGTAATTCGACTTACTGCGCGGATTGCTGACCGTCGTTTGGGGACGCCACGCGTCAACGCGCTCGCCCGGTCAAAGAGGGATATCCGCAGCCTGTGGGCTTCCACCCAGATGACTCGCCCAGTCTCGGCCGGGCGCTCGCCTCGGACCGCCCTATGGAGGTAGTAGAGACCGCCCGACCTGCGCAGTTCGTAGACGACCTTGCGACAGTCACAGGTCCACTCGACGACGCGGACCCGTCCGTCCTTGCGAGGTTCTTCCCAGTCAATCTTCTCGTGGTCCGGCCATAGCGGCGCCGGATGTGGAGCGAAGCACATCAGGACCGCGCGAAGGCGAAGCGTGATGCCTCCAGGACGGCCCAGACTGTACGGCCGTGGTCGTCGCCGGCCACACCCCACTTCACGGACAGGCCCGAGACTAGTGCCAGTCCCCGCCCTCCCATCTCTGTCGGGGACAGCGGGAGCAGCCGCGGAGTGCGAGGGCCACCCTCATCCTGTACGGACAGACCGAGGGTGGAGTCGACGATTTCGAGGGAGACGACGAAGCGGCCACCGGGGCGGCCGCTGTTGGTGTGCCGTACGGCGTTGGTCGCCAGCTCGCTCACGACGAGGATCGCGTCATCCAGGTTCGGCCAGGTCGGGAGGAAGGCGGCGACGAAGCGGCGAGCTTCGAGCACTGAGATGGCGGAGCCGAAGAACATGCGCGATACGCGCCAGGAAGGCATGGACGTCTCCGATGTCTAGGGGGCTATACATCCATGCGATCAGCGTATGAGCAGCAGTGGAACAGACTCAAGGCATTCGACGCATAAATACGTCAGATGGGGAAGCGGGTTTCGAGTTCCTCGTAGTCGGTACTGATCTGCCGCAAGAGATCTCGCAGCGCATTGCCGTACAGCGCCACAGCGGCGAACAGGTCGAAGGCGTCAGAGTGGGCCTCGATCGCTGCTGGAACGGTCAGAGGGAGGTCGCCGGTGAAGCTGTCGATGGTGCCGGCGTCGCCGTCCAGGAGCGTGAACCCATGCAGGGGGAGGGCCGGCGTCTCCACTGTCCATGGCACGATGCCGAGGCTGACGTGCGGCAGCGTGGAAACCTGCGCCAGGCGATCGAGCTGTCCTCGCATCATGGCGGGCGACCCGAGCCAGGTCCGCACCGCCCCCTCGGTGAGCACGAACGAGAACTGTCGCCCGGACTCGAACAGCAGGCTCTGTGCCTCCACCCGAACAGCCGAAGCCTTGGCTGCATCCCCCATGTCAACATCACGCTCAAGGGAAAGCGCCAGACGGGCATACTCCGACGTCTGCAGCAGCGAGGGGATCACGGCCGACTGGAACACCCGGACATGCCGAGCTGACCGCAGTCGGGCAGCATTCGCCGCCTCACGACCAGCCAGGCCACCTTTCAGCCGGGATACCTGGTCACGTAGGCGTTCCAGGAGCTCATCCAGCTGGCGACGCGCGCCTTCATCCAGCGC
This sequence comes from Nonomuraea sp. NPDC004354, assembly GCF_053602555.1. Classification (NCBI taxonomy): domain Bacteria; kingdom Bacillati; phylum Actinomycetota; class Actinomycetes; order Streptosporangiales; family Streptosporangiaceae; genus Nonomuraea; species Nonomuraea sp. NPDC004354. The sequence goes on from NZ_JBSGDV010000002.1 coordinate 428,186, forward strand.
CAACGCCTCAGTCAGGCGCTCTACCGTCTCCGGAACGGGAAGCAGTTGCCCAGTCTCGATTCGAGAGATCGTCGGCTGAGCCACCCCCGCCAGCACCGCAAGATCCTTACCGGTCAGCCCGGCGCTCTTGCGGAGTTGCCGAAACATCGCACCCAATGCGCGCAGTCGATCGCGACGATCCTCCACACCCAGCGTTCTACCACTGTCTCTGTGACGCGCGGAGTGGAGAGTTGGATCACTGCCGAATTGTTCTCATTGGGATCAAGGGCGGCGCTCCGCGCCGCCTCGCGGCCCGTCGCCCGCTCGGCGGTCGGGCATGCGGCCTGGGGGGCCGGTCCCGGCCGCCGGCGGCTCGGACCGCGCACGCAAGCGTTCCCATGACTTCACCGCAGGTGTGATTAGCTCACTGCCGAGCGTGGCCGCACATCGCTTCGAAGCGCTAACGGTAGGCGTGAACGCAATGAACGTTCCCGCATGCGACTGTGCCGCCTTCGAGATAGCAACGGATGGGCTGAGCGACAACTTTCGAATGGCTAGCGGCGGCTAGCGGAGACGTCGATTTCGACGACTTCAGCAGGAGCAGCCCGGGAGTTCTCTCAGAAGGCTAAAGAAGCGGGTGTGCCACCCAATTAGCTTGACCATTTCGATGGACTTTGACGCTGATGGTGCAAATCCATCGAGATCTTGCGGGGATGAGCATTCGGAGTGCAATCACCTTCCGCGTCAACAACTGCTCGACACCTTGCGATGGACACAACACACCTCTTCGAGGCGGCGGGCCCTATCCGAGCAGAGGTAGTCATTTTCTTCTACTGATCGGGGCCGATGGGAACTCCGCCGACCCCGATCGGATATCGCGCACAGGCACTGGTGCGTCGCTGCCGGCCGCGAGCATTTTGTCGTCCTGGCGGACGCTATCGGCCGTGCTGGCCGTCACCCGGTCGGGGCTGTGCCAGCCGACGAACCAGTGCCCACGCACCACGAGGCGCTACATGCCCGTTTCGTAGGTCATGTTCGTTTGGCCCGTTTTCACCTGGCCGGCGATGTGGAGGTTCCCGCTGGAGTCCAGGATCGCGATGATCTTCTTCTGCGACCCGTGGTGGGTCGTGAAGTAAATCTTGTCCGCCTCTTGAGAGCTGGAAAGGTTTGTGTTCACCGAAAGCTCGATGCTCACCGGTGAGCTTATGAGCACGTCCTTCTTCGGAGAGGTCGGGTAGATCTGGTTCTGGCGCAGCTTGATTCGGCCGTGAGTGTCACCTTCATCCCAGTCGGTGGCCACCCCGAGGTCGATATCCGGCATGTCGACTCCCTTCGCTTCTCTCCGTTTGGAACGACCCTTTTGGATCGTGCCATAGCGAAGGATATGTGGTTCTTAAGAGATTTTCTAGAGTTCTTCCAGGCACTTCCTAAATATGGAAATTTGGCCACCTAATATAAATCTGAGGCGTTAAATTCCCTTATCTGCTATTTGTCCGAATGTGATGAGTGGGGCAAGGCATCGAGTGCGAAGTCGAGATGCCTCCGGCGGGCTGAGGTGAGCCCGATCGTCCCGCCCGCCGTCGTCCCGGACAAGCCGAGCAGACCAGGGGCCAGGGGTGAAGGTCGTTCCTCCAGTAGGGGGCTCCACCTTCACCCCTGGCCCCTGGCCCGCTCCCCTGGCGGGCGGGACGACGGCACACGGGACGATCGGGCGGGGAGGTGCGCGCGTTCGCGCTGCAACCTGACGCTCCTCACCGCTGATAGGTGCCGCGATGGAGGCCGGCGCGGGCTGCCAATGAGGTGGTTCCGGAGACGCCAATACCCTTCGGGGGCTCCTCCTCGCTGGTCAAGTGTCCCGGCCGTACCCGCCGAATCAGCCACCGTGCCCGTTGCATGCCCGATGGAGCGGTGATCAAGGGGGAGCAGCAGGGACTCAGGGGGAACGCGATCAGTGGCCCCAGCAGCAAAGACGCAGACCAATCATGATCGGCTTACGTCTTTGCAAGCAGGATGTCAGGAGTTCGAATCTCCTAGGCTCCACCAGTACAAACGCCCCGACACCGATCATGGTGCGGGGCGTTCGGGCCATTAACGGGCCATTAGCCGTCGTTGATCTTCCTCTTGCGGGGCTTCCCGGCCTTCTTCTGCTCAGCCCGAACCCGAGCGCTGAGCGCGTCAGCGATCCTCTGGTCGGCGTCCCTGGTCGCGTGCTGGTAGATCAACGCGGCCCGGTCGCTGTCGTGTCCCATCCGCGCCTTGAGGTCGGCCAGGCTCGCGCCTGACTGTGCGGCGAGGGTGTTCCCCGTGTGCCGAAGGTCATGAAAGTGCAGCCCCGTGAGACCCATCTCCTTCAGCGCCTCTTCCCACTTGGCCGCGCGTCGGAAATTACCGCCCCGCAGGAAGCCGCCCTTCGCGCCGAGGAAGACGAACGCATCCTCTTCAGGCCCGACGTGGGCGGCCAGGTGGTCCACCAGAGCGGGGATGATCGCTGCCGGGATGGAGACCGTACGGCGCCCGCCTTGGCCTTCACCGGACCGAGCTGCATGCCGATGCCGTCGAGTTCGAGGAGCTGTTCGCGGACCCGTACCGTTCGCGCCTTCACGTCGATGTCCCGTCGTCGCAGCGCCGTCACCTCACCCCACCGCAGGCTCGCGAAGGTGGCGAGAAGGATCATGGCGCGGAAGCGCTTGTCGGCCATCCGGTCGGCCAGCTCGAACACCTGGCTCAGGGTGATCACGGGACTTCCGGCGTGTGCTCGTGGTTGGGGCAGGTGTGCTCTTTGATCCGCACCCGCTCCACGCGAGGGACCGCCGGCTGCCAGGCCAGACGTTCATACCCACGCTGAAGCGGTGCCAGGTGGAGCGTGTGGTGGTCATCCCCGGGTTCGCTCTGGTCGCCCACGGCCTTACCGCAGCTTCTCTTGGTCCTGAAGGAGTCGGACGAAGGCTTCCCTGTCGTCGGCGCAGACTGTCCGCTGAAGACCCGAGTCGATCTGCTGATCTGTGAGCATCTCGCCTCGTCGAGTCGCGTAGAAGGTGCCCGCGTCGCTGCGGAAGACCGACCAGGCGGGAGCAGATAGCGAAGGTTGTCGCCGAGCGCATCAAGGACGGCACCTATCCGCCCCTGATGTTGATCTCCGAAGTGAAGCTTCAGGAGGAGTTCGACGTCGCCCGGGTCACCGTTCGCAAGGCGATGGAGGCCCTGCGAGAGCAAGGATTGATCACGACCAAGCCTGGCAAGGGATCGATCGTTAGCCCTGCCGACGGCTCATGAACAGATAGATCGCCGATCCTCGCTCGCCGGGCCGGAGTACCAGGCTAGACATCGGAAACAGTCAGCAATCCCCTCGTCGGTGAACTACCGGCGCCCGTTGTGTCGGTCGGTGCTGCGAGCATCGCGTCATGATCGCGACTCCTGACGACTACGCCTGGCTCACCGAAGCGGCGGACAATTGGTGCTTCACCTACGTCCGCGGTCTGACGCCCGAGCAAGTGGTGATCCGGCGCGGCGGCCGCCCGGAGGACTTCACGCCCATGACGTACGACGAATTGGGCGATGCCGCCTTCTCCGGTTCTTCCGGACCTGGAGCGTTCATCGGCGTGACGACCATCGGCGACTGGGCGTTCGTCATCGAGCCCGACTGGAACGGCATCGCCGAGGGGGTGATCATGCCGCTGTCGGCGGGCACCCGCCTCGTCTCCCACTACCTCATGACGATCAAGGCCCTCGACTACTTCTACTGGATCGAGGATGGCGAGCTCCGGTTCTGCTTCGTCGCCCAGGAGGGCTACATGGAGGAGGTGCCGGACGAGCTCGTAGAGACCATGGGACGGATCGATTCCGTCCATTCCTCCTTCCCCAACCTTCACGACGGGCCGGCGTTCCTCCTGGCCGAGCGCCTCACCGGGATCACGCTGACGCCGCAGCTACTGGAGGAGTCCACCTATCTGTGCGGCGTCGTCCCCGAACCCCGGTCTTGGAGGATGCCCAACCCGTGGTGAGCCGGATCCAGCGGGAACAGCCCTAACTAGTCAAGATCATCGAAGCTTGCGGGCTGTCTAGTCCCAGAAGATGAGTGACGATTCCGTCCCAGGACATGCGCGACAGGTGATCTAGGAAACATTGCTGACCTTGCGGGGCCGGTTAGCTTTGACGTTGCGGATCGGGATGTCGGTGGTACGCCGCACGACTCGTGGCCCTTCCGGCAGGTCGACGGTCAAGGTGGTGTCGCTGACGTACACGGTGACGACCTGGCCCGCATGCAGACGGCCCAGAGACACCGTCTGACGTGCCACCATCACCACCCCGAGGGCGTTGGCACGGCGTAATCCAGCCTGCCTGATTCCGCTGTAGCTATAACTATCGATATGGTCAGCCATCATGAGTGTCTGGCGGCAGCTCATGTCGCTGCTGACATTGGTCGGTCCGCCGGAAAACGGATGGTCATGCTGCCGCGGGGCTTCCGTTCCTCGGGCCTGGCGGCCCTGCGGTACGGGTCCCCTTGCCCTCGGGATGACGGGGTGGGTCGCCGGCCGGGGTGCTGTGTACAGCAGGGGGTACAGCAATACCGGCTTACATGATCACACGTCGCCAGCCCGCATCTGCCGCCTGACCAGGCTTAAGGCCTCACCGCAGGGTGACCGGCTCCCGTTTGCAAGCAGGATGTCAGGAGTTCGAATCTCCTAGGCTCCACCCACAGAAAAGCCCAGGTCGAGGCCGGGGTCGTGATCTTCCTCGAGCCGATTTCGGTCCCTTGTCCGATGACGGGGAGCGCACCGCGCACCAGCCTGTTGAGATCGTGTGTCGCCTATCGCTGACGTTCCTGGGTGGCGGTGTCGGTAGGAGCGCGGTCCTGCGTGCAGACATGGCATATCCGTCTTGAGTTGGCAAGGGCCGTTCTTGACCGAGAGTGGCTGCATCCAGTCTGGGCTTCGAGGTCGACCACGCCCGGGCCGGTTCTGCGCTCTATGGATGTATACCATTCGCTATACTGCACCGTGTGGCCGCCGAAGAATGGGACGTCTACATCGTCGATGAGGTGCGTGAATGGATCGAGCAACTCGACGACGCGACACACATGCGCGTTGTGCAAGCGATCGACGCGCTCGCCGATGGAGGGCCAGGTCTGGGACGGCCGCTGGTCGATACGATCACCGCGTCACGGCTTCAGAACTTGAAGGAGCTCCGACCGGGTACCGTGCGCATCTTGTTCGCTTTCGATCCGTGGCGATCAAGCATCCTGCTGGTCGCGGGTGACAAGGCAGGGCGATGGAACGCCTGGTATAGGCAGGCCATCCCGCTCGCTGAGCAGCGCTATGAGACCTATCTGAAGGAACGTCAGGCGGAGGAGGGCAGATCATGACGGGATACGCGCGATGGAAGGACATTCGTGCCGAGCACATTGAACGTGCCGGTGGCGAGGAAGCCGTGGAGGCGGGCAAGCAGGAACTCCTCGCCAAGGTGCAAGGACACCGGCTCGCCGAGATCCGTCGCGGTCGCGGGCTGACCCAACAGGACATCGCGCAGCGCATGGGGGTTACCAAAGGGCGCATCTCACAGATCGAGCAAGGAAAGATCTCTGGGCAGGATGTTCTCGCCCGGTACGCCATCGCCCTCGGCGGTCGGCTCCATCAGTCGATCTACTTCGATGACGGTGACATCGCTGCTATTGCCTGAGATTCGAGCGAGAGAACCCTTTCGTCTGGGTCCACTGTTGATGTCACACGGTCGAGTCCAGGCTGATCGACCGTGCATAGCTCCTCTGGCGAGGCGGTCGAGCTTGCGTGCCACCTCGCGTTGGCGTTCGTCGGTGGAGTGCTGGTAGATCATCGCGGCGCGTGTGCTGGAGTGGCCATGCAGTCATCAGCTCGCGGATCGAGGCGCCGGCGTTGGCGGCAAGGTTGTTGCCGGTGTGCCGGAGGTCGTGAAAGTGGATCTTCGGTAGGCCCGCGTCTTCGAGTGCGGTGTGCCAGACACGGCGGTTGAAGTTGCTGTTGCAAATCGGGCCGTCGGCGGGTCCGACGAACACCAGTCCTTCGTCACCCTCCTGGGCGAAGTCCTTCAGGTGGGCGCGAAGCTGATCGATGATCAGCTCGGGGATTGCGACTGTTCGTTTGCCTGCTGCGGACTTGGGTCGTGAACACCAGCCCCTTGCCGGTGATCTGGATCAGCTGGCGTTCCACGCGGACGGTTCTGGCGTCGAGGGTTGACATCACGTGGTTGAAGGCCGGCCAACTCGCCCTATCGCAGGCTTGCGAACGTGCCGAGCAGCACCAGGGCACGGTATCGCTGCTCGATGACCTCAACGAGCTTGTAGACCTGGGAACCGAGACGATCAGGCGCTCGGCCGACTTCTCCTGTCCCGCGCCCTTGAAGCGGCATACGTTGCTTCAGAGTCGGCAAGGAGCACTCTTTCTGGGTGATGACCGAATAGTAGTCGGCGCAGTGGTGAGGGCCGGATTCGAGGTTGTGAACGTAGGTCACGCCGGAACGACGGAAGGGATGTCAACTCGGGTATCGCATTTGCAGCTCGTCCATTGCGAGGTCCCAGAAGGACCTGTAACGGTTAGCGCCGGGTTTCCACGGCGCGAGATACCAGGCTTCCCATTCACCGTCAGCGGCGCGGATGTGGGGATTGAGGAGAGCCACTCCGTCATCCCAATATCCGATCAGAAGGGTGTCGGGCACATACTCCCCTCTGTAATGGATGGAGTCCTGCTCCAGTCCGTAGACGAAGTAGAGCTCGTCGGGCACGCTCCATGAGTTCTCCCGCTTGGGTGCTGACCAGCTCTCGGCGATCGAGGGATCGGCATCACGGAGCCAGCCGACTTCTTCGACCCGCAGTAGGCAGCAGTCATCGTCGCTGCCCTATCCGTTGGCGAACAGGAGAAACTGCCGGTAACTCGGGGGCAGCTCCACACCTAGCCGCTCTTCAAGCTCGCGAACCTCTGCTTCGGTAGCCGGGGGATACAGATTGCCGAGTGGACTGACCGCCGGGTGATCAGAACTTTTGGTCACCTGATGTCTTGCAGGGAAGCGTTCAGGCCATGCGTACTGGGCACTCATGGCGAAGAAGATATCCCGTTTCGAGTGGCTGCTGCACTTGCAGCACAAAGCTAGGGCTGCCCCTCCCGATAACCTCCAGGTGTGGGACATACGCGAGATGATCAAAGCATGGCTCTATCGATGCCCAGCATCCCCGAAGGTCACCCAGCACACCGGACCACAGGAGCGCCACCCTCCTAATGCGGTGCTCTTTTGGCTGTCGCGCGGCTTCCGTTCTTCGGGGCTGGCGGGCCTGCGGTACGGGTCCGCTTGCCATCAGATGACGAGGCAGGCCGTCGGCCGGAGCGCTGTGTACAGCAGCGGGATACAGCAACACCGTCTCGCGGGAGCACACGTCACCAGACCGTATCTACCGCGTGACCAAGGCGAAGAGTTCTCCGCGTCGTGACCAGCTCCCGTTTGCAAGCAGGATGTCAGGAGTTCGAACCTCCTAGGCTCCACTCACAGAAAAGACCAGGTCAATCGCCGGGGCTTTTCATCTCTATTGGGGTCGTTTTCGCGGTCGTGCCCGTTGCGTGCCCGATCAGCGCCAGGCGGTCATGGTGCCGATGTCGATCCCTGCGGCGATTTCGGCGAAGGTCTCGCCCTTGCGCAGGTAGACCAGCACCAGTAGGGCCTGCCGGCCGGGGTTGAGGCGCCGCTTGGTGGAACTGATCGACAGGCGGTGACGCCGCAGGCACTCCGGCCAGGTGGCTCAAATGGCGGCAGGCCACGGTGACCTCTGATCGACAGGCGCAGGCATGCGGCTGTATGCGCGATGCCGGGCCATGTTCATGACCCTTGACTGAGAGAGCCCACCGGGCGCTCGGGGCATTCCAGGCAGACGAACAGGTAGAGCGATCCAGCGTCCTGGATCACGAGATCCGTGGGCTCCTGTATTTCCAGAGGGGCGTGCGGAGCGAGCAGCGGACGCTCCTCGATAGGAGCCCAACGCTTCCCACTCTCGATGTCGAACTCCCGACTAGCAATCGTCAGCAGATGCGCCATCTCATGGCCTTCACTGCAGTCGACTTTCTCAGGATCCTGAATCCAGTGCACCCAGCCCCCGACCTTGCTGCCTGGAGCACTCGAGAGGTGTGCGAAATAACTCCACTCGTCAGAGTGGGGGAATTCATCTTCCCATGCCCAGATCCGATTCCTGAGGTCAGCGGGAAGTCCCCAGCCAGCAGGGTATTCCTTTACACGCTCCGGCGACAGCATGCAGGCAGTAGGGAGGTACGAGTCGTCGCTGGCAGGATCCGGCGCGGGGATCTCGATGAGGAGATCGCCGACCGCTTCCGCCTTCCGCCAGCGCACGATCGTGTGCGGCTGGAAGTACGGTTCATGATTGAGCGGGCACCACAGCACTTGGAGGGTGTCGGCGTCATCAGGGAAGGGCAGCTCGGGAACATCTCGAGCAAAGAGCTGCATGACGGGAACCAGCGGAAGCGGGTCGCATCCTTCTGAAGGGTCATGAGTCTGCGGCATGGGGCAGATAGGCCACAGCTCATCCGCAGGCCACAACACCGGCCCTCCAATAGAGCTGTCTGTGGCGGCCGGCATCCCTCGACGCGGATGCAGCCGAACTGTGGTTCTGCGTTGTTCTGCCAGTTCAGGGAAGACAACCGCTACATCGAACGGCTCCGTGGGCGTTGTTAACCTCATGCTCAACACTCCGATCACAACAGAGAACGTCGTAACGGCACACCGTAGAGCAGAGGACTGCCAGAAGGAATCCCTGGTCCAGGTTGAGATCGTCGTGCCATTAGCGTGCCATTAACCGGGGTAACGGGGGGTTAAATCACATTCACTCACACCCAGTCTGCGGCCACGCGCCCACGAGCCAAGATTCATGCAATTCCCAAGCTAACGGCGCGGGCTCGATTCAAGTCAGTCTTCGGACTTCATAGTTTTCAGTATGGCCGCATCATGCTGTGGCGCAGGCCATATCTGAAGGTAGTGGTCATCTACTGAGCAGCGCTCTTCATCCATTCCTCGGACGTGGTACCGAGCGGTACGTACCGGGACCAGAAAGCAGTGTGGAAAGGCTGTGCGCCTTTTCATCGTCCCAATCCATGAGCCATCCCACCAGAAATACCTCGCTCGACGGGGACTCGTAACTGATCTCCGCGATGTCCTCATAGCCGTCAAAGTCGGCGCCCGGACCTCGGTCGGCGACAGTCACCGTGAAGGGAATCACGCCCCACTGTGTGGCGATGTTCAGGCTGGCGACGCCTCTCCCCTTTACTTTAATGAGCCCAATGGAGTGAGTCGGTGAGTCATCTGGCCTGTCGGCGGCCTCGTAGTCCCCCCGATCCAGGAGATAGACCTGACCGCAGTCCTCCACCTCCACATCCATCCGTTTCGTGTGCAAGACAGAAGGCTCGTCTCTGCTCATGGGTGGGAAGCACAGAGTCCGTCAGTGACAATTTCGGCCGGCCGGAGTGTAGTGGGATTGATCAAGGGCCGCGAGGCACACTGAGCCATTTTCATCGTGGTTGACGGGCGGTCTCGGTGTAGTGCAGGACGAGGATGGCGTGCACGATCGCGGTCGCGTGGCGGGGGGCAGCGGCGCTGCTTGGTCAATGTCTTCCCGGCCTTGAGGGTGGCGACGGCGCGTTCGCCGAGTGCCAGGGCCTTGGCATGGAGCCCATCGACTCATTCCCTGTACGGCAGGTTCCACAGGTGGAGGGTGGTCTGGTCCTTGGAGACCGTGTACCAGGCGCCCTGCCCCGCCGATCGGGGAGATCCCGAGACGGAGAAGGGGTAGGCGATCCGGCCGCGCAGGGTCATCGTGCGTGGGTCGACAAGCCAGTGGCGGGGGACCTCCGCGTAGTACTCGGTGCCGACCACGGCGGTGTCGTCGTATGGGAACGCCGCCTCGTAGTCCCACCGAGCGCGGTCGTCGTCCTCGTTTGAGGGAGGGGTCACGGCTTCCTCGGCGTCCAGATGCCGCAGTTCCATGCCGTCCTCCGCCCGGTGCAGGTAGAGGGCCCACTGCCCCAGATCCGTGGTCAGGAAGTACTCCCCGGACGGGCTCACGCAGAGGAGGACCTCCTCGAGGAACCGCTGGACAGCGAGCCTCGCGCCATCCCAGTGTCCCCACAGCACGGGCGAGTTCTCCTCGCCCTCGCCGACAGTCAGCCCCATGTACGCCGGGTTCGGGTGGGGAAAGTGGGCGGAGCCCGATCCCACGGTCATCGTCTCGGCCCGGGTCAGCACCATGCCATCGGCGGGGTCGACGATCAGCCATTCCTCCTTGGCGTCGCGCCCCGCGCGGTTGCGGATGTGGGCCCAGAGGAGCTGGCCGTCCGAGGAGAAGGCCGCCGATCCGCTGTCCGCGTGGCCGTGGTGGTAGTCGTCGGCGTACTCGGAGAACGAGGTATGGGTCTTGATGCACACGGCGGCGGACCAACAACCGTGCCGGATCTCCCACCGCACGGCGCCGGTCGGATCCACGGCTCGTAGCGCGTGCACGCCGGCGAACACGGCGAGGTCACCCGTGGGAGAGACGGCCACCGAGCCGTACCGGCGAGGCCAGGGCGCGGGGAAACGGACCTCTGTCTCATCCCCGTCCAGGTCGCGGACGGCCAGCTCGGTGTCCCCGCGCTGCACCAGCAGCCTGCGCCCGGGCCAGTGCAGCACCTGCGGGGCGTCCGCCGACGCGGGGTCGAGCGGACCGGTGGCGGTGGCCACGAGACGAGCGGCGAACTGGTTGGAACCCCCATGGACAGCATCGTTTGGCACAGTCGTATGGTTTCACGCGCCTCGGATGGTGCAGATGACCTGAAGTCAGCCGCTTTGCCCAGGGTTTCTGATCGGCTTTGGTTGGCCACCCGTCACACTCGGGCAGGCGATGCGAGCTTCTACAGCTCACGCCCTCGTGCCGTTGCGTGCCATTGAGGGCGGCGAGCAGCGGTCAATCGTCGGTCGTGCAGTTCGAGGCCGATACACCGGAGGGCCCGGATCGTGGTGATCCGGGCCCTCCGTCGTTCGGTGTCGCGTGTCAGCCGGTGACCGGGATGTCGGTCTTCACCGGCGTCGGGGTGGGCGCGGGCTTGGGCTGGTCCTGCGTCTCCGGGACGGTCTCGTCCCACTCGAGCCAGTCGCTGGTCACCGTCTCGCGATCTCCCTTACCCGGGTGGGTGGGGGCCGGGGTGTTGCTCGGCGTCGGCGTCGAGGTGGGCGTCCGCGAGGGAGTGGGGGTCACCGTGGGGGTCACTGTGGACGTCGCGGTGGGTGTGGAAGTCGGAGTGACCGTCGGGGTGGGCGTCTGGGAGGGGGTCACCGTCGGCGTGGGCGTCTGGGACGGCGTCACCGTCGGGGTGGGCGTCTGAGAGGGGGTCACCGTCGGCGTGGGCGTCTGGGACGGTGTCACCGTTGGGGTGGGCGTTCCGGAGGGGGTTCCCGTCGGCGTAGGGGTCTGGGTGGGCGTGGGCTCACACTTGACCCAGAACACCTTGTGCTTGGGCGCGCCGTGCTTCCCAGCGAATGTCCAGAACAGCTTGTAGTGCCCGTTCGGCAGGGTCATGTCGACGGTACGGCCATGCCCGTCCTGGTTGAGCACGAGGGTGCCGCTCTTCACAGTGGTCCGGTCACCCGTGGGCGGCCAGGACTTGATCTCCCAGCTCACCTGCTCGGCCGCGTCGAAGTTGAAACCGACCAGGTAGAACACGCAGACGCGCGGCTCGTTGCGCTGGGCGTCCTCCGGCGTCGTCCACTTGTGGATCTTGACGTCGCCGTTGTCGCCGGGCGGCTTTCCCTGGACCGCTCCCGCTGAGGCCGTATTGGAGATGGCGAGCACTGCAAGCGCCGCCACCGCGAGCATGAGCGCCGCTGCGATCCAGCGACGTACTGAAGAGAGACTAGGGGGTGTCACGAGCGCACCTCGGGAGTTATGAGTGAGCTAGAGCCTCATAGGACTCATCTGTGTAAAAATGTCACACCCGCTGGGCCGGCGTGTTCAACCGTTCCAAACCGTTATCTAGCTGGCCAGATGGTTACGCGTTCGTGTCGTATGTGTCATAGCACTTCAGGAGCCGATCGTGCCGCTCGCTGCCCCCCGCCGACTCATTGGCGCCGCGCTCGTCGCCATGAGCCTCGTCGCCTCGTCCCACGCCAGCGTTGCCGCATCGCCCGTCGCCGCAGGCGCCTCGGTCACGGCGGCCGCACTTCCCGCGGCCACCACGTTCACGGAGCTGAGCGGCCTCCCGCAGGACACCGACACGTACGGCAAGCTGAGCGGCCTCGTGGTCCATCCCGCACGCACGGTGGCCGTTTACGCCCAGCCCGGCGGCACGCCCGCGGCCACCCTTCCGGCGAAGCAGCTCGGCAGCCAGACCTGGGTCCCAGTGGTGGAGGCGCGCAAGGGCTGGTACCGCGTGCTCCTGCCCAGTAAGCCCAACCACGTGACCGGCTGGATCAAGGCCACGGGCCTGAAGAAGGCGCGTAGCCGCTACCGCGCCGTCGTGAAGCTGGGCACCAGGCAGCTGACCGTGATGAACGCGAACAAGAAGCTCGGCACCTGGACGGTGGCCGTCGGCGGCCCTGAGACGCCCACCCCGGTGGGCAGGACCTTCCTGCTGGCCCTGATGTCGCCGAAGAAGAAAACCTACAGCCCGCTGATCCTGCCGCTCGGCACGCACTCGGCGACGCTCGACACTTTCGGCGGCGGTCCCGGCACGGTCGCCTTCCACGGCTGGCCGGACCGGAAGGTGTTCGGCAAGGCGGTCACGCACGGCTGCGTCCGGGTGCCTGCTTCCGCGCTCAAGGTGCTGGCAGGACTGCCTCTGGGGACTCCGGTTCTGATCGCTCCCTGAGGGTGAGGGCGGCGGCCGTCGGATCCTCTCCCATGCACCTGCGCGTGGCGGAAAGAGACGAGGGCGGCGTCAGCGACGGTCAGCACGCTCGCGGTCGTGGGCGTCGGCGATCTTCTGGTCGGCGTCACGCGTGGCGTGCTGGTGGATGAGCGTGGCCCGGTCGCTGTCGTGTCCCATACTCGACTTGCGATCGGCGAGACTCGCGCCGGACGGCTGCGTCACGCCGTTCCGCGAGGTCAGATCCTTGCCGGTAAGGGGCGGGTCACGGGCGGGAGCCGCGCGATGTCTTCCCGCCTGGCTTGCCGTTGGGTCGGCTCCAGACTCAGAGCTTGGTCCAAGCCCGGTGTCGCGTGCGACCGACCACGTTGATGATCGAGGTCACAAAGCCGATCCCGATGCCGGTCCACATGTGCCATGACGGCCATGGCTTGCTGAGATCCGATAACGCCAAGCTCAGTCCCGATGCCACCCATCCAAGGTCGAAGATGGTCAGAACCAGGCAGGATCTGTACCAGAGAGATCGCCGATATTCGTCCACGGGGCAATGTCCCACGAACGGATCACGGCCAACAAGGGCCCTCCGGCGGGGCGTTCCGGCTCCGGGAGGATCGCGAGGCGGTCCCGCCTCCAGGGTTCACTGTCCGATGCCCCACAACACCTGGGCGAGTTCGGTCAGGTCGGTGATCTCGCGCAGGTCCAGGGGGGTCCTCTCGAACACCTCGAAGTCGTGCAGGAAGGTGTAGACGAGCATCTCCTCGGCGAAGCCGGCCGAGACCGGCCAGTTCGCGTGGCGCAGCGCCGTGGCAAGCAGCTCGCGATCGGCGCGGAAGGTGTCCAGGTGCAGTTGCACCAGACCGTAACGAAAGTCGCCCGCGTACACGTCGTTGAAGTCGAGCAGCCCGGTGAGCGCCGTGCGCTCGGGGGCGATGAGCAGGTTCTCGCCGTGCAGGTCGCCATGGACGAACTCCGGCGTCACGCCGCCGAGCAGGTCATCGACGTCAGGCAGGAAGTCGTCGACCGCGTCGAGCAGCCGGGGGGACAGGTATCCCCAGGCGCGATGGTCGGCGACCGTCTTCTGCCTGCGTTCGCGCAGCACGTCACCGAAGGCCGGCGAGCCCGGGCACAGGGTGTCGGCGCCGGTGAGCGGGACCTCCCGTAGCCGCCCCAGCAGCGTGCCGACCTGCGCGGCCAGCTCCAGCTCGGTCGCGCGGTCCGCCTCTGCGACCACCTGCCGCCATGACTGTCCGGTGACCTCGGACAACACGAGGAACGGCCAGCGCCAGCCGGGGGAGTCCTGCAGCAGCTCGCCACGCCCGAGCAGCTGGGGGACGGGCAGCCCGCACCCGGCGAGCACCTCGTAGGCCTCGGATTCACAACGCAGACTGTCCGGGCCGCACCAGTATTCGCCGTACAGCTTCACCACGATGCCGTTGTCGCCGACCAGCACCGGGTTCGTGCTTTCGCCCGGGATCCGGAAGGTGCTCGGTTGGGGGAAGCCGAGCGATTTCAGGCCGTGCCTCGCCCAGGGGGCCCAGAACGCGAGGTCGTTGCGCCGGGCGGCGTACGACTCAGCCGACTGGATTTCGCGCAGGTCGGGGAGCATGGCCACCAAATTAGAGGCCCCGGCGGCCGGTGAGGAACCCGATTTTCGTGGTCAGGCCCGCGCTCGTGCTCCTTTCTCGGGGCGACGATCGGGAACGGCTCGCGGGCGACCTCTGCTCGCGGCGCGATTCACGAGTTCCCGTGCGAATGGCTGGTGAGCCATGGTGCGCTGAACCACATCTGGGCCCATCCCGGAATGGCGCAGGGCTATGGTCGGGGTCATGTGGATCGACAAGGTGACCGAGATACTCCTCGACGCCGCCGAGATCGCGATCACCCCCCGGTTCCGGGCGCTGGCCGATGGCGAGGTGGCCGAGAAGTCGCCCGGCGAGGTGGTCACCGTGGCCGACCGTGAGGCTGAGGAGCTGATCAGCCGTGGGCTGCGCGGAGTGGTGGATGCCCCGGTCGTCGGCGAGGAGGCGACCGCCGGTGATCCTCGGCTGCTCGAGGCGCTGCGGGAGGCGCCGGCGGCCTGGCTGGTCGATCCGCTGGACGGAACCTCGAACTTCGTCGCCGGTCGTCCCGAGTACGCGGTGATGGCGGCGCTGGTGCGCGACGGGGAGACGGTCGCCGCGTGGGTCGTACGGCCGGCCGACGGCCGCGTCTATGTCGCCGAGCGAGGGTCAGGGGCCTGGCGGGACGGGGTTCGGGTGCGCAGGGAACCCGCTCCCGCCGATCCGGCCGCACTACGCGGGGCGGCACTCACCAGGTTCCTCGATCCGCCGGCGAGAGCACGGGTGGAGGCGGCAGCGCCTCGGTTCGCCGTTCTGGGACCGGGCACGGGCTGCGCGGGCGTGGACTATCCCCGGCTGCTGGACGGCGAGCAGGATTTCGTCCTGTTCCACCGGACCCTGCCGTGGGACCACGCCCCCGGTGTCCTGCTGCTGACCGAGGCGGGCGGTTTCGCGCGCCGTCCCGATGGCAGCCCTTATCGGCCGGCCGACCCGCGCCCCGGCTTGCTCAACGCCGCGGACGTGGAGTGCTGGAACCTCGTGCGGCCCCTCCTGCTGGTCTGATCTGCCGGGATTATCAGTTCGGCGCGGTGCGTGCTCACGCAGAAAGGTGGCCGGGCTGACGTGCGTCACCCCTGCGCGTTGACGACCGACCCGCATGGCTCGCGAGGGCGGTCAGGCGACCTTGGACGAGGAGGCCGTCCAGGTGTTGCACACCTGCGGGGACGTCGCACGGAAGCCCTTGTCGAGCCAGGCGGCGATGTTGTGTCCCTTGCCGTGGGTGACGTCGCCGCTCTTCCGCATGATCTCCCGCAGGACTTCCCAGTCCTCTTCGTCGCGATCCTTCAGGGAGTCCCAGACGCTGCCGATGAACATCCCGCTCAAGCATTCCGCCTGCAGCTCGACGCGGCGGCTCTGCTCGTTCAGTTCCTTCTTGTTCCGGTACGGATGACGGTCGTAGGCGTGGTCGATCCCGGTGAGGTACTGCACATGGTGCCCGTACTCGTGCGCGACCAGACGGAACAGGTACAGGTCGGATGGGTCTTCGAGCAGGGAATCGTCCAGCAGCACGAGGAAGCGCTGCTCGGCGTAGCAGTAGGTGGCCGAGGCGTTGCCCCAGGCGTCTCCGCAGTACTTGCGTGGTTTGGTGATGAATCCGATCCTGGGCCTGGTGAAGGGCAAGCCCGCCCGCTTGAAGTGCGCGCCCCACGACCGGTTGAGACAGTTCAGCACCGCGATCAGGTACCGCTTGGCGGCGGCGGCGTCGTTTGGCTGGACATCGCGCTCCGCGCACCGGCTCGCCTGGAGTTCGCCCGTACGGTACAGCTCGTTCGCGGTCAGCGCGCGGTCCTTGATGGGGTAGGCGGACGCCGCGGGTGCGGTGCCGGATAACAGCAGGCAGGCGAGCACGGTCGCGGCGAGGAGGGGAGCAGGACGCATGATCGGCATCCTAGAGGGAGACGGAACCCCGCTCGGTGGCCGCCGAACAGGCCCTCACGCGGGCAATCGTCTCCCGCGCCCGCGCGAGATCCGACCGGCCGCCTGACGCAGAGCCGCCCCGCCGGAACCCCTCCGCCCCGCCCGAACACGAGCCCCCCGAGCACGAGCCCCGCCCGAGCACGAGCCCCGCCCGAGCACCACCGCCCCGCCCGAGCACGAGCCCCGCCCGAGCACGAGCCCCGCCCGAACAGCGCTGGCCCGCGCGCGCCGCAGGGCCCGCGGCCCGCGGCGATGTGACCGCTGGTGGGCCCTCAAGCCCGCCCGTGCCCGGAGGTCGGCGATGTTCGCACGGGACGGCGACGCGGCCGGGTGGACCGCGACGTGCGCAGGTGCTCGCGGCCGGGCCGGTGAGGCGGGGGCTTTCGACGCAACTTGCCGTATGGCTACTATCGGGCCACCTCTTTTGGTGATTTTCGTCATGACCGCACCGATCGGTGAGGAGAGTGTCCTGCACGTGGCTGGATGGGGCAGGGGCGGGCGACGACGAACGGGAATCGGCGACGGGACCGGGTTATCGGGGTCGACCGGCAGCGGGCCGCGGCGACTGGCCGGTGCCCGCCGGCTGCCGTTGCGTACCGTGCTGCTCATCGTGGTGTTCGTGCCGAGCGTGACCTTCGCTCCGCTGCTGGCGTCGGGCATGTTCCAGCTGTCCAGCCAGTGGCGGGCGGAAAAGGCCCAGATGGATCTGGCCACCACGACCGTCGGCAGACCCGCGGCCAACCTGTTCCTCAGCCTCGACCAGGAGCGGCGGCTCACCGCGGAGGCGCAGGCCGACCCCCGTGGCGCCGCCCGCGACAAGCTTGCCAAGCAGCGCGCGGTGACGGACCAGGCCGTGAGCGCCTTCCGTCCGCTGACCTCCCTGGACACCGCCAAGGGACCGGACGGGCTCTCCGAGGCCATCGCCCGGACCGTACGCGACCTCGGTCTGCTCGACCAGCAGCGCCGGGCGGTCGACGACGGCTGGTCCAGCCCGCAGAAGGCGTTCGACTACTACAGCGGCGTCCTCGAGTCGGGCCTCGGCGTCCTGACCGTTCTCAGCCACACTGACCACGGCGAGGTGAACAGCAAGGCGGAGACGCTGATCGACCTTTTCTGGGTCGTCGACATGCTCGGCCGCGAGGACGCCGTCCTGGCCCGTGGCTGGGAGAGCGGGCGCCTGACCAGGGAGGAGTACGCCCTGGTCACCGACGCCATCGGCACCAGGAAGCACCTGCTGCGGTCCCGGGTGATCCCCCATCTCCTCGACAACGAGAGCCGGTACGCGACGCTGACGACCAGCAAGGCGTGGGAGACCATGACCGCTCTGGAGGGGCGGCTGGTCGCTTCCGGGGTCGGCGCCGAGAGCGACAAGGTGACGCTCCGCGAGGTCGGTCCCGCGTGGCGCTCGTCGGTGGACACGGTCAGCGCGCAGCTGCTGCAACTCCTCAGCCTCCGGCTCGACAACGTCAGCGCGCTCGGCTACGGCCACGCCGACCAGCTCTTCGTGATCTTCATCAGCATCACCAGCGTGGGCCTGCTCGCCCTGGGCCTGGTGATCGTCACCAGCTGGCGCCTCACCGCCATTCTCCGCCGGCGCATCCTCCACCTGCGCGAGGACGCCCACCACCTCCAGGAGCGGCTGCCCGACGTGGTCGCCCGGCTGGAGCGCGGCGAGGACGTCGACGTGGACGCGGAAGTACGCACGGTCGAGCCCACCCCCGACGAGCTCGGCGAGCTCGGGCAGGCCCTCAACCTGGCCAGCCGCAGCGCGGTGTTCACCGCCGTACGGCAGGCCGAACAACACCGCGGCTTCCAGCGCATGCTCCAGCGCATCGCCCGCCGTACCCAGATTCTCATCGGTCTTCAGCTGAAGAAGCTGGACGAGCTGGAACGCAAGCACGAGGACCCCGAGGTGCTGGAGGGCCTGTTCGACCTGGACCATCTCACCGCCCGGCTGCGCCGCTACGAGGAGAACCTGGTGATCCTCGGCGGCGGCCAGCCGCAGCGCCGCTGGCGCAAGCCGGTACGGCTGCTCGACGTGCTGCGCGCCGCGCAGGGCGAGGTCCAGGACTACCGGCGGATCTCGATCGACGTCGAGGGCGAACCCTGGGTGGCCGAGCGCGCGGTGGGACCGCTGGTCCACGTCCTGGCGGAACTGATGGAGAACGCCACCACCTTCTCCAAGCCGCTGACCCCCGTCGAGGTGCGGGCCGCACCGGTCAGCCGGGGCATCGCCGTGGAGATCGAGGACCGCGGCCTGGGCATGGAACCCGAGCAGTACACCGCCGCCAACGCCCTGATGAAGTCGCCGCCGCAGCTCGATGTGATGACCCACGCCGACGACGTGCGTCTCGGCCTGTACGTGGTCGCCCGGCTCTCCGCGGGGCTGGGTCTCCAGGTGGAGCTGCGGCCGTCGGCCTTCGGCGGCACCCGTGTCATCGTGCTGCTCCCGGAACCGCTGGTGGTGGACCGCCCCCGTGCGGTCCCCGAGCCTGTCGCCCTCCCCGAGGAGGTCGGGCAGGACGCCACCGGTCCGCAGCCGTACCCGCGGGAAGGTACGGCCGGTCCCCGCTCGCCCCACGAGGACGCGCAGTTGCCGACTCGCTCCAGAGGGCGCGCGATGGCCTCCGTGACGACGCCCGCTGGCGGATCACCGGATCGGGACGACGCGCAGCCGCCGGCCGACCGCAGGCCGCTGCCCCAACGGGTGCGCCAGGCCAACCTGGTCACCGAGCTCAGGCTCCCGGCGGACCGGGATGAACAGCCCGACCAGGAGAGCTGGGCCCTCCGCGACCAGCCCCGCCGATCCAGTGCCACGATCGGGGCGTTCCAGAGGCAGTCCCGCAGGCGCCGGACCGGTGAGGACGCCGCCCAGCCCGGGCCGAACGGAACCCCCGACCCCAGTTCCCCTACGACGGAAGATCGAAGATGACGCAGCGCACCACCGCCACCGACACGGACCTGGACTGGCTCCTGGACGGCCTGGTCGACCAGGTCGCGGGCACCCGGCACGCCATCGTGCTGTCCGACGACGGCCTGGTGATCAGCCGGTCCCGGACCATCGAACGCTCGGACGCCGAACGCCTCGCCGCGATCGCCACCGGCCAGCAGAGCCTGGCTCGCGGTGTCGGACAGCTTTTCAGCGGCGGACCGGTTCACCAGGTCATCATCGAGATGGCCGACCTGTGGCTGTTCGTCACAGCGGCGGGCCGCGGCACCCATCTGGCCGTCGTCGCCTCCCAGGAGGTCGACGCCGAACTGATGACCGTCGCGATGCACACCCTGGTCCAGCAGGTCGGCCAGAAGCTGGGGACCGGCACGCGTACCCCGCGGCCCGACGATGCGGGGAGACACGGATGAAGCACTGGACGGAGGGTTTCGACGACGATCACGCCGACGAGACCCTTGTCCGTCCCTACACGATCAACGGCGGGCGGACCCGCTCCGAGCGTGACGATCTCGCGCTGATCACCCTGGTGACGACGATGTCCGAGGTCTCTCCGGAGACCGGTCGCGGCCTGCGGAGGATGCAGCCGGAGCACCGCACCGTTCTCGCGCTGTGCAAGCGGCCCCTGGCGGTGGCCGAGGTCGCCTCCGCGCTGAACCTCCCGGTGTCGGTGACCAAGATCCTCATCGGTGACCTGATCGAGGCCGGTCAGCTGCGGGCCCGGCCACCGCTGGCCTTCGCCCAGGCGAGTGGGCTTCCCGACATGGCAATCCTCGAGGCGGTGAGGGATGGGCTACGCAAGCTCTGACCACGGGGGCGCTGCTCCCCTGGCGGTGAAGATCCTGATCGCCGGTGGTTTCGGCGTCGGGAAGACGACCCTGGTCGGCGCGGTGAGCGAGGTTCCTCCCCTCCGGACGGAGGAGTACCTGACCCACGCCAGCGTCGGCGTCGACGATCTGGAAGGGGTGGGCGACAAGGCCACCACCACCGTCGCGCTGGACTTCGGGCGCATCACCATCAGCGGCGAGCTCGTGCTCTACCTGTTCGGCACCCCCGGCCAGGAACGCTTCTGGTTCATGTGGAACGACCTGGTCAACGGAGCGATGGGCGCGGTCGTCCTGGTCGACACCCGCCGGCTGGACGTCAGCTTCGCGTCGATCGACTTCTTCGAGAGCCGCGGCATCCCCTTCGTCGTCGGTGTCAACTGCTTCCATGGCGTCAGGGACCGGACCCCTGAGGAGATCCGCAAGGCGCTCGATCTCGATCCGCAGGTGCCGCTGGTGCTCTGTGACGCCCGCGACCGTACGGCGGGCCGCGACGTGCTGCTGGCGCTCATCGACCACCTGATGGCCGGTCAGTCCCGTACGGCACCGCACCCCGTGGCCTGACCGGCGCCCGCTCGGGGTTCACGTTGTACGGTGCGGAAGAGGAGGGCGGACGCCATATGGGAGACGAGCAGATCACGACCATCGGCCGATGTCATGGATGCAAGCGCACCTTCGGCTACATCCCCGCGACTGTCATGACCGCCACGATCGACCCCGAGACCGGGCTTCCTCCGGACATGACGGTGTTGGGCACCCACCGTGAGCCGACACCGGGAGCCCTGGCCAGATCCGTCAAGGCCCCCATCTGCCCTGACTGCGTGACCAGGGCGAAGCAGTTCAGGGATTCGATGCGGCCGACGCCGTTCGACACATGGCCACCAGGCGACCCGGATCGTGACGATACGCGGTCCTGACGGCCGCGACCGAGCCGCGCCTACTACAGCGGGCTGTACCGTCCATCCGGCGGCGGGCGGGATTCTCCCGGACGGCGGGCGCTTCTAGCGTGGGACTCATGAGCGATCTGTACCGAATTGACCCCGCGATCCGCCCGCCGCACCGCCCTCGGACGCGGCGCCGTCTGCTCCGTGCCCTGCTCTGGGTGCTGGTGGTGGTCGGTGTGACGGTGAACCTGGTGTCCAACATCGCCATGGCCGGCGATGTGACGCTGGTCGGGCTGGCGGGCGGCGTGGCGGGCATCGCGGGCCTGATCGCCCTCGCCGTCGCCGGACGCCGTTCGTGACCTCTGCCGTCAGCCTGCACCGGGTGACCAAGGCGTACGGCGAGGTGGTGGCGCTCGACGAGGTCTCCCTCGCCTTTCCCCGTGGCAGGTTCGTGGCGGTGACGGGGCCGTCGGGCTCGCGCAAGAGCACGCCGTGGTGTTGGTAGTGTGCCGGGCCATGGAGCTTCCTGCCCGAAAGATCCTTCGTTAGGTGGTACTGACGTATCTGTGGCGGTGCATCCGCTACCACCTGGTGCTGCTGCCCTCCGCCATGGCGACGGTGATCGCCCTGCCGCTCCTGGTGATAGCCGTGCTGGCTCCGGGCGGTCTGGTGGCGGTTCCGCGCATGATGGCGATCCTGCGCAGGTGGGCCGAGTGGAACCGGGGGCGGGCGGCGGCGCTCCTCGGCGTCACGGTGTCCCCGAGGGAAGCACGCCTGCCGAAGGGCGTCGGCGCCCAGCTGCGGGAACTGCTCCGGAGTCCGGAGAGCCGACGCGACCTGCGGTGGGCCGTGCGGCACGTCGCGACGGGCATACCCACCGGACTGGCCGCCCTGACCGTCGTCGGCCTCGTCGTGAACGCCGTCCTGGAGGCGCCGCTGTGGTGGCTGTTCCCCGCCGACGACCCGCTGCGGCTGATGGTGGCGTTCCCGGTGACGGGATGGTCGCAGGCGCTCGGCCTGGGCCTGGCGCAGATCGTCGTGGGAGCGGCGCTCACCTGGCGGATCGTGCCGAAGCTGGCCCGCATGCACGCCGACGCCTGCCTCGCCGCGCTGGCGCCGTCCTCGGAGGACCGGCTCGCCGCGCGGGTCGACGAGCTGACCGAGAGCAGGTCGGGCGTGCTCGACGCGCACGCCGCCGAGCTGCGCCGGATCGAGCGCGACCTGCACGACGGCACCCAGGCCAGGCTGGTGGCCATCGCGATGCGACTGGGCGTGGCCAGGGAGGCGCTCGGCGACGACAGCGGGACGGTCGGCAGGCTGCTCAAGGAGGCCCATGAAGGCACCGAGGCGGCGATGGCCGAGTTGCGCCAGGTGATCCGCACGATGTACCCGCCCATCCTCGCCGACCGGGGGCTGGCCGGCGCCCTGAACGCCGTGGCGGCCCAGGCGGGCCTGCCCGTCGAGGCGGACCTGGACGACCTCGGGCCGGTCCCCGCCGCGGTCGAGACCGCCGCCTACTTCATCGTGTCCGAGGCGATCACCAACGCCACCAAGCACAGCGGTGCCACCCGGGCGACCGTACGGCTGGCCCGGAGAGACGACACCCTCCACGTCGAGGTCGCCGACGACGGGCGGGGCGGCGTCGACGAGAGGCGTGGCACCGGCATCGCCGGCATCCGTAAGAGAGTCGCCGCCTTCGACGGGGCCGTGGGCGTCGACAGCCCGCCGGGCGGCCCCACCACCATCACCGTGGAGCTGCCGTGCGCGTCGTGATCGCCGAGGACAACGTCCTGCTGTCGGCCGGGTTGGAGCTGCTCCTGGGCAGCAAGGGCATCGAGGTGTCCGCGGTGGTGCCGGACGCGTCCGGCCTGGCCGACGCCGTCGCCACGCACCGGCCCGATCTGGTCATCGTGGACGTACGGCTCCCGCCGTCCTTCCGGGACGAGGGCATCAAGGCCGCCGTCGCGCTCCGCCAGGCCGACCCCGCCCTGCCGGTCCTGGTCCTTTCCCAGTACGTCGAGCGGCTCTACGCCCGCGAGCTGCTCGCCGACGGCTCCGGAGGAGTGGGATACCTGCTCAAGGACAGGGTCAGCCGGGTGAGCCAGTTCATCGAGGATCTCCGGCGGGTGGCGGCGGGCGGCACGGTCATGGACGCCGAGGTCATCTCCCAGCTCATGATCGGCCGCAGGAGCGGCCTCGACATGCTCACCGGCCGCGAGCGGGAGGTGCTGGCGCTGATGGCCCAGGGCCTCAGCAACACCGAGATCGGCCAGCGGCTGACGGTCACCGACAACGCGGTGCACAAGCACATCGGCAACATCTTCGCCAAGCTCGGCCTGCCGCCTTCAGACGGCGGCCATCGCAGGGTTCTCGCCGTGCTGACCTTCCTCGACAACCAGCGACCGCCTTCTCCCGCCTGACCGGCGCCCGTGGTACCCCGCGTGAAACGCAACATCCACGACCGGGGGAGCGGGCCGTCGGGGTCCGGCTGTCTTCCGCTGACGACGTCAGACCCTCGCTGACCGGCGTGCTTCCTCCCTGACCGCGAAGAGCCCGTCGAGTTCGGCCTGCTGCCCGTCGCTGAACGCGCGTCTCGGGAGGAACCCCGTGAACTGCCTGTTGACGAAGAACAGCCAGAACTCGGGAGTGGTCTCGATCCGGCTGAAAAGCGACCACCGCGTCGCGGTGGTGGACTGGTCGGTTCGCGTCTCGTAACCGTCGCCGGTCACCCGCAGCGTCGTGGGGACGCAGAGGTAGGTGAGCTGCCGCTTCGCCATCCGGCGGATCACCACGCTCAGCACGAGGGGGAAGGCGACGGCGCCCGCGAGCATGCCGGCTCCGAGCCCGACGGCGCCGACGGCGAGGCACGCCAGCCCCGACGCGGCCAGGACCAGCGGCACTGCCAGGGAGACGAGCTTGAGCTGCCGCATCACGCCCTGCTGGAGCGCTCGTGACACGTCGTCGGGTGTGGGTTGGTAGCTGATGGTGAAGTCCATGGTGCAGACCATCATTCGGGGTCGTGCGGGGACTCGCAAGATCGCCGTGTCTGATTGTCTATGGGCATGACACGCTCGAGGATGAAGCGCTGGTTCGCCGCACACCCGTCGGCGGACAGGTGACGGACCGGTTCGGCAAGGCGGTCGGCCAGCTCGCCTCCGACAAGCTCGAGGAGCGGCTGGGCGGTATTCACGCGTTGGAACACGTGATGTCCGAATCGGCGGTCGATCACACGGCGGTCATCGGTGTCCTGTGTTCCTTCGTCCGGGCGCGCACGATGCGCGAGAGGAACGCGGAAGGGGAATACGTCGCCGAGGACGACGATCCGGAACTCGCCTGGATCGAGCTGCCCGCTGACGTCGACGCCGCGATGACCGCCCTGGCCCGCAGGCCCGGGAGGGACGAGCCGAACCGGCCCGATCTGCGGGCGGCGAAGCTCGCCGGCCTGTCCGCGCGGAGCATGGACTTCTCCGCTCCACCCCGGTTGACCGGGATGTTCCTCACGTCGGCGGATCTGCGGCGGGCGGACCTCCGGGGCGCGGACCTGGGGCCTGCCCGCCGCCCACGCGATGGCCGTCCGCGGCGGACACCTGAAAGACCGCCCGGCCGCGGAGCCGCCCCGGCAGAACCCGGGGACGGCCCCACGGCAGATTCCGGGGACGGCCCCACGGCAGAACCCGGGGACGGCCCCACGGCAGAACCCGGGGACGGCCCCGCCCACGGCGTCGGGTGGGGCCGTGCGCCCGGTCAGCTCCGCTGGTGGACGACCTCCCCGCCCACCACGACGAGGTCCGCCCGGACCCCCGGGATCTCCGCCACCGGGATCGCGAACAGATCGTCCGACAGAACCGTGAAGTCGGCCAGCTTGCCCGGGGTGAGCGAGCCCCTGTCGTGGTCGCAGAAGTTGGCGTAGGCCGACCCCAGCGTGTACCCGCGGATGGCCGTCTCCAGGCTGACCGCCTCCTCCGGCATCCACGCGGGTCCACCCGCGAGCCCCTGCCGGGTGACGGCCGTGTAGATGCCGACCATGGGGTCCATCTCGGCCACGTTCCAGTCGCTGGAGAAGGCCAGGACGGCGCCCGCCTCGTGTAGGGAGCGCATCGGCCACGCCTTGGCCCAGCGGGCCGGCCCCACCGCCTCCGCCCAGTCGCGTCCCGGCCCGGCGATGTCGGGGGAGCAGTGCCGGGGCTGCATGCAGGCCACGACGCCGAGCTCGGCGAAGCGCGGCACGTCGGCCGGGTCGAGGCATTCCACGTGGACCACCTGGTGGCGGGCGTCGCGCGGGCCGTTCACGCGCCGGGCGTGCTCGACGGCGTCGAGGACCGTGCGGATGCCCCGGTCGCCCGTGGCGTGGACGAACGCCTGGAAGCCCGCCGCGTCGAGCGAGGCCAGCAGGTCCGCGAACTCGCCGGGCGGGTAGAACGTCTCGCCCCGGTGGTCGCCGTGCCCGCAGTACGGCTCCAGCAGCGCGGCGGTGCGCGGCTCCACGACGTCGTCGATGTAGAGCTTGAGCGGTCCGACGCGCAGCCGGTCGTCGTCGTAGGCGGCGGCCGCCCGCGCGAAGTCGGCCAGGTCGGCGGCGGACGTCCCCCGCGGGTGGAACAGCGCCGCGATCAGGCGGGAGCGCAGCCTGCCCTCGGCGCGGGCGCGCTCGAACAGCCGCAGGTCGTCCAGGGAGTTCTGCGGCTCGACGATGGTCGTGATGCCGTGTCCGGTCGCCATGTCGAGGCTGGCGAGCAGCCGGGCGTACTGCCGGTCGGGGCCGGCCCACGGCACCCCGAGCGCGGCCAGCGCCCGATGGCCCTCCCGGGACAGCCCGCGCACGGCGAACTCGGTGACGAAGCCCGTCGGCGTGCCGGTGGCGTCCACCTGGGCCACGCCGAACGGCAGCTCGGTGTGGTCGCGGTCGATGCCGAGGCGACGCAGGGCGGCGGTGTTGGCCCACAGCGTGTGCACGTCGTAGCCGAACACGATCGTGGGGACGGCGCCGGTGAGGGCGTCCAGGTCGGCGGCGCGGGGTGGGCCGGGGACGGCCGTGTAGTCGAAGCCCTCGCACTCGATCCAGGTGGCCTCGGGGTGCTCGGCCCGCCACGCGTCGATCCTGCGGCCGATCTCGGCCAGGTCGGCGGCCCCCGCGAGCTGCACGCACGCGTCGTCGGAGCCGAGCCGTACGTGGTTGTGCGCGTCCACGAAGCCGGGCAGCACCAGGCGGCCTCCGGCGTCGACGGTCTCCGCCGCCGCGGGCGCGTCGGCGTCCGCGCCGACCCACACGATCCGGCCGTCCCGTACGGCCAGCGCCTGCGCGCGGGGCAAGGCGTCGTCGACGGTGTGGATCCTGGCGTTCCGCACGGTCAGATCGGCGGTCATCGTTGTCCGTCCTCCTCGACGGGTAGTCATGCGAGGTCAGTCCCCGGGGTCCGTGGCGCCCTGGCGGGTGGTGCGGTGAGGTGGCAGGGGGTCGGTGGCGCCTCGGTCGGTGGTGCGGTGAGGTGGCAGGGGGTCGGTGGGGCCCCGGTCGGTGGTGCCGTGAGGTCGCAGGGGGTCAGTCCTCGGGCACGGTGACGACCCAGTGGGTGGCGTGGCGAGGTCGCAGGTAGAGCAGGTAGTAGGCGGCGAACAGCGCGACGATGCCGCCCGCGACGACCAGGTCGGTGACGCTCTGCTCGAGCAGCGCGTAGCCCAGGGCCGCGATCACGACCAGCGGCGGAAGCGGCCACAGGGGCATGCGCCAGGCCCGCTCCTCCCGGTGCCGTGCCGTACGGGAGCGCAGCGCGGCCGCGGCGAGCAGCAGCGAGACGACCGTCACGATCACCGAGGTGAGGCCGAGCAGCTGCTCGATGTCGAGCAGCGCGGCCATCGCCACGCCGGGCAGCCCGATGGCGAGCGTCGCCACGTACGGCGAGCCCCAGCGCGGGTGGATGCGGGTGAGCGCGGCGCCGACGGGAGCGGGCCAGGCGCGGTCGCGGGCGGAGGCGAACACGACGCGGCCGTTCTGGAGCACCATGACCAGGACGGCGTTGCAGATGGCGATGGCGATGCCCAGGTTGACCGCGGTGGCCACGCCGTCGCCGGCCCAGGTGCGCACGTAGTCGGAGAAGGAGCCGTTGACCAGGTCGTCGAGGGAGCCGACGCCCAGCACGGTGGCGATCACCGGCACGATGATGACGACGGCCGCCAGGCCGAGCGACCAGAACACCGCGCGGGAGATGTCGCGCCGCGGTTCCTTGATCTCCTCGGCCAGGTAGGTCGCGGTGCCGAAGCCGTTGACGACGAACATCGCCACGGTGAGCCCGGCCATCAGCGCGGCGATCCCGAACGGAGAAGCGCCGCCCTGCCCGTCGGGCACGACGGGGGACAGGAGGACCTCCGGGCCCCGCTGGGCGTGCGTGAAGCCGAGGGCGGCGACCACGCAGGCGGCGACCACCTCGATGGCCAGGAAGACGCCGGTGATGAGGGCGTTCGACCGGATGTCGAGCACCGCGAAGGCGGTGGCGGCGAGCATCACGACGGCGCCGGCGCCGGCCCGGTCCACCGCGAGCAGGTCGCTCAGGTAGTCGGCCGTGCCCAGCGCGATGATCGGCGGGATCACGATCAGCAGGGAGATGGACAGGCCGAAGGTGAGCCAGCCGCACAGCCGGCCGAGCATCGCCGTCACCATGGCGTACTCGCCGCCGGAGCTGGGTCTGAGCGTGCCGAGTTCGGCGTAGCAGCAGCCGACGGCGATCGAGACGGTCACCCCGGCCAGCAGGGTGAGCACAGCGCCGCTGCCCTGCCCGGCGAGAACCTCGGGAACGATGATGAACAGCGAGGACGCGGGCGTGATGCACGACAGCGTGAGCATGACGGCGCCGAACAGGCCGAGCATGCGGGCGAGAGAGGGAGGGGCGGGAGCAGCGGCGGGGGCCGTTGGCGGCTGGATCATGGGCGCTCCTGGGCCGATCTTTGAATGCCGTTCAAACTGTTTGAATGGCATTCAAAATGCACTGCCGTAGATTGGTCCGTCAAGGACTCGTCAACGACCGTTATCGCAAGGTGAGCTATGGCGCGGGGGCATCGCCGGCTGGACCGGCCACGGGAGCAGGTGCTGGAGGCGGCGATGGCCGCCATCGCCGAGCACGGCCTGGCCGACCTCACGATGGCCGGGCTGGCCCGGCGGCTGGGCACCAGCGGAGGCCACATCCTCTACTACTTCGGCAGCAAGGATCAGGTGCTGGTGGAGACGCTGCGCTGGAGCGAGGAACGGCTCGCCCCCCGGCGGGCGGAGATCGTCGAGCGCGGCGCTCCGGCCGGTGATCGGCTGGCCGGCTACATCGACCTCTACCTGCCCAGCGGCACCGCCGATCCGCGCTGGCTGCTCTGGGTCGACGTGTGGAGCCGCACGCTCGCCGTTCCCGAGCTGCGGGAGACGCAGGCCGAGCTGGACCGGCGCTGGCACGAGGATCTGGTGCGGGTGGTGGACGACGGCGTGCGCGCGGGCGAGTTCGTCGCCACAGACGCGCAGGCCTTCTCGGTACGGCTGCGCGCGATGCTCGACGGGTTCAGCACCCAGATCGTCATCGGCGTGCCGGGCGTGGACCGCGCCGCCTTCGCCGCGCACGCCCTGGACCACTGCCGCCGAACGCTCGAAGCTCGCTGATCACCCGGCGGCGGACCAGCCGCTCCACCGAAGCCCGCTGATCATCCGGCGGCGGACCAGCCGCTCCACCGCTCCACCGCGATCGTGACCACGGGCCCCTCGGGCGGCCGGGACCGGTAGGGCGCGTAGCGTTCGGCCAGCCGGGCGATCCAGCGCGCGCTCTCGGCCGGGTCGCCCACGATCGCCGCCCTGCCGTCCGCGCGCGCCCACCACAGCCGCGACCAGTCCTCCTCGTAGTGGTCCACCAGCAGGCTGACCCGCTCGTTGACGGCGATGTTCCGCAGCCTGCGCAGGTCCGTGGACCGCTTCGGCTTGTGATCGACCGCGAACGCGATCAGGTCGTCGTGGACGGCGAACACGATCGGCACCAGGTGCGGCACCCCGCCGGTGTCGGCCGTGGCGAGCGTGGCGGTCCGCGCCGTCATGAATCTGTCCCTGGCCGAGAGCGCGTCCATGACCGCATTCAACCAGCGGGCACCGGCAGGAACCGGCTCCGGTCGTCCCCCCAGATCGAGGACGCGTCGACATAAGGGCGGAGCAGCGCGGTGAGCTCGGCGTCGCCGCGCCCCTCGAGCTCGTCCTCGGCTATCCTCCGTGCCGCTCCGGCGAGAAGGTCGGCGACCTGGACCCGCGGGTCCGTGCGCGAGTCGACGAGCCGTACCCCGGCCAGCCGGCCGGTCGGGGAACCACGGCGGACGACCGGATGTGCCCTGAGCTGGGCGATGCGCTCGTCGGTCAGCATGGTCTGCCGGTCGTGGACGAGGAAGAGGGGAGCGTCGTCCGCGGCCCAGCGGTCGACCGCCCCGACGATGGCAGGGACCAGCGGGTCGAGCACCGGCATCAGCGGCGGCTCGCCGAGCAGCCGCGCCCGGAAGGCCGCCACGCGAGGTCGCGCCCCGGCGAGCCGCTCCATGACGGCGCCGGTCGGGCCACCGGCACCGGGCGACCGCAGGACGTCGACCAGGTCGAACGCCTCCTCGACCGATACCACGGGACCACGGCCGTTCTTGGTGCGCAGCACGTCGTTGAAGGACGTCAGGAAGGCGGTCCACCGCGCGTGGCCGAGCGCGTGAGGGCCCTCGCGGTAGAGGGTGGCGGCCACGTCGGCGGGGGTGTCTCCGGCGGCGGGCAGCAGCTCGGCCACGGCGCGGACGACGAGGAAGGCCTTGTCGACGAGATGGACGTGAGCGTTGCCGAGGAGCGGCCCCGCGGGACCGAGCAGCCACGCGAGCGTCCCGCGGTGCTTGCCGCGGAGCAGGATGCCCGCCTTGAACTCCGTCGTCGGGGAGGGCGCCCGCCGGCGCACCTCCCGCATGCACCTGGCCGCCGACTCGATGTCGAACCCCACGCCGGCGTGCGCGAACACCTTGGTGTTCCCGCCGACGAGCTTCTCGCCCTCCGACCCCGACTCGTCGCAGGCGATCTCGCGGAGCCGCTCCGCCAGGCCACCGGGCGGTGGCGGCCGGTCGCCGGCAGGCAACCGGTCCGTCCGCCCGGAATCGGGTCTGATCACGCATCGGACATTACGCAGCCGCCGTGACCGGACGAAAGGTGTTTTCCGGCCGGGCGGAGAGTCATGGCGGCAAAGGTCGAGGAAGCGCCGTGTGTCTCCGTTGACCCTTAGGAGGGGCCTGAATAAATTCCGACCCGTTCTGCGGCCGAGGGGGAGCGGCCGATCGGTGGCGGGGGTGGCCGGCCGATACCCGGGAGGTCCTGAGGAGCGCGCCGGACCGACCGGGTCGCCGGAGGAGGGTGCAACGAGGGTGGGGGGAGTTCGGGTGCGGAGTGCGGTGCGTTGCTTCGGTGAACGGCTGGTGCCCTTCGACGAGCCGGTCGAGGAGAGTCGCGCGGTGGTCGAGCCGTCGCCGGGCGAGCTGCTCGCCGCCGCTCGCGGGGCCGTCGCCGAGGGGAGACCGCTGCTCGTCGCGGCGCGGACCGACGCCTACGCGGGATTCCTGCGCACGCTCTGGCTCGAGCACCCGGAGCTGGCGGTCGCGCTGGTGGTGACGAACGGCCGCGTGCTCGCGCCCGAGCGGCCCGTTCCCGGCTACCACGAGCTGGTCGTCGACGACAGGGGCGGGACGTGGCGGCGGGAGAGCGTGCCGGTGGAGCTGCCGTCCGAAGGGCGGATCCCCCTCGATTCCGGCGATGTGGTGCTGGTCAGCGGCGGCGGTAAGGGGTTCGGCCATGAGTGCGCGAAGGCGCTCGCCGGCGCCACGGGCGCCAGGCTCGCTCTCCTCGGCAGGTCCGAGCCGGACGACGATCCCCTGCTGGCCGCCGCTCTCGCCGACCTCCCGGGGGAGCACGCCTACGAACCCGCCGATCTCGGCGACTCCGCGGCGGTGGCGCGTGCCGTACGGGCTTTGGAAGGGCGGCTCGGGCGGGTGACGGCGATCGTGCACGCGGGCGGCGTGAACCGCCCCGCGCGGTTCACCGAGCTGACGGACGGAGAGATCGCGCTGCACGTCGCGCCGCGGGTCGGCGGATTGGACGCGTTGCTGGCCGCCGTGGAGCGCCCCCGGCTGGTGGTGACGTTCGGCTCGGTGGCCGGCAGGTACGGCAAGGCGGGCGCCGCGCACGTCGCGCTCGCCACCGGGCTGATGCGGGAGCGGGTGGGCGAGTTGCGGACCGAGGCGCTCAGCGGGGAGGGCGGCCGCGACGGCGGGCCGACGCGATTGCTCACCGTCGAGTGGGGCGACGAGGACGCGACGGGGCACTGCGCCCTGCTCCTGCGCCTGCTGGCCGTCCCGGACCTCGCGGGCACCTTCTCCGTCCGCGCGGCCTCCGGCCACGAGGAGGCCGGGCCGGCACACGAGCCGCTCGTATCCGCCAAGATGAGGACATGAACGAGCAGTGGCTGGAGATCGGCGACCGGGTGTTCGTCCGTCGGCACGAGTCCTACGACCTGAACGTCGGCCTGGTCGTCGGTGACGGCCAGTGCCTGGTCCTCGACACGCGGGAGTCCCACCCCAAGGCCGCCGACCTGATCGAGGCCATCAGGAGGATCACTCCCGACCCGTGGACGGTCGTCAACAGCCACGCTCACTTCGATCACTATTTCGGCAACGCGCTGTTCGTGCCCGCCGAGTTCTGGGCGCACGCGCGGGCGGCCGAGGAGATCAAGAGGGACGGCGAGGGCACCAGGGAGCGGGTGGCGGCCGGCCGGGATCCTGAGGCCGCCGACGTGGAGATCGTGGTGCCCGACCACACGTTCACCGACCGGGCGACGCTCGACGTCGGCGGCAGGCCGGTGCACCTGCGGTACTTCGGCAGGGGGCACACCGACAACGACATCGTCGTGCACGTGCCGGACGCCGGTGTGGTCTTCGCCGGCGACCTGGTGGAGGAGGGGGCACCGCCCGCCTTCGGCGACGCCTACCCGCTCGACTGGCCGGGCACGCTGGCGGCGTTGCTGGCCGAGCTGCCCGAGCAGGTCATCGTGCCGGGGCACGGCGCGGTGGTCGACCGCGCGTTCGTCTCGGCCCAGCTGAACGACCTTGCGGTCACGGCCGATCTGGCCCGCCGCGCGCACGTCGAGGGCCTGCGCGACCTGGTCTCCCAGATGCCCTACCCGGAGGCGATCGAGCGGGCGTTCCTGCAGCTCGACCGCGACGCCTGAGGCCGGCGGCCGCGGCCGGGGGCGGCTCCGGCCCGTCCCGGCCGCGTCAGTTCCGGTGCGCAGGGAACCTCGCGACGAACCCGCCGTCCCGTACGGCGAGCGTCCCGCCGTGCAGCGTCGCGATGTCCCTGGCGATCGACAGGCCGAGCCCGGCCCCTCCGCCGTCTCTTGCCCTGGCCTCGTCCAGCCTGGTGAAGCGGTCGAAGACGGCCTCCCTGTGCTCGGGCGGGATCCCCGGCCCGTCGTCGAGCACCTCCAGGACCGCCTCGCCGTCCTTCTCGTACGCCCTGACCTCGACCGCCGTCGCGGCGTGCCGTACCGCGTTGTCCACCAGGTTGGTGACCAGCCGCGAGAGGTGGCCGCGCGAGCCGCTGACGACCACGTCGGGGCTGATGTCGAGGGTGACGGCCGCCCCCGGGCGGGCGCTCCGCTCGGCGACGACCTGGCCGAGATCCACCTCCTCCCTCCGCAGCGGCTCGCTCGCGTCGAGCCTGGCCAGCAGCAGGAGGTCGCCGGACAGCCGTTGCAGCCGTTCGACGTCGGCCAGGGCCTCGGTCGACAGCTCGGTGGGCTCGGCCAGCTCCATCCGGGCGCGCAGGGTCGCGATCGGGCTGCGCAGCTCGTGCGCGGCGTCGGCGACGAACTGCTTGTGCCGCTCGACCGCCGTCTCCAGCCGGTCGAGCGTGGCGTTCACCGTGACGGCGAGCCCGGCGATCTCGTCGCCCGACTCGGGGACGGGCACCCGCTGGTGCAGGTCGCGCGCGGTGATGTCGGCGACCTTCGCCCTGATCGCCGCGACGGGCGCCAGCGCCCGGCCGACGGAGAACCACGTCATCCCCGCCACCACGGCCAGCAGGAGCGGCACCCCCGGCAGCAGCAGCCCGTTCAGCGTCTGGAGCGCCTGCTCGGCGCCGGCCAGCGAGGCCCGGCCCCAGACCTCGACAGGACCCGTCTCCGTGTCGACCGCCATCCTGGCGACGGCGAACTGGCCCGGGGTCGCCGTCTCCCACGGTCCCACCGTCTCCCACGGGTCCACCGTCCCCGTGGGCGTGCTGACCTGGACGTCCGGGTCGGCGGTCAGGACGAGCTCGGCGGGCTTGGTGACGGCGGCCAGCGGCATCGCCGCGACGACCTTCCTGGCCGCCTCGGACCTGGCGCTGGCCTCCAGGCTGCCCTTCAGCGAGATGACCAGGACGGCCGCGGCGATGCCGAGCGCGACGGCGACGACGGCGGTGGCCGCGACCGTGGCGCGCAGCCGTACGGAGAAGAGGCTCTTCACACCGCCTCCAGACGGTAGCCGGCGCCCCTGACGGTCTCGATCACGCCGGGGCCGATCTTGCGGCGCAGCGCGCTGACGTACACCTCGACGATGTTGGGGTCGCCGTCGTAACTGAAGTCCCATGCCTGGGCGAGCAGCTCGCTCTTGCTGACCACCTCGCCCGCCCGGCGGGCCAGGCCGTGCAGCACCGCGAACTCCTTCGGGGTCAGCGCGATCTCGACGCCGCCCCTGCGGCAGCGCATGCCCGCGGGGTCGACGGTCAGGTCGCCCACGGTGATCGACACGGGCCGCTCCTTGCCGCCCCGCCTGACCAGGGCGCGCAGCCTGGCCACCAGGACGACGTAGGAGAAGGGCTTGGCGAGGTAGTCGTCCGCGCCGGTGTCGAGCGCCTCGGCCTCGTCGTAGACGCCGTCCTTCGCGGTGAGCATCATGATCGGAGTCCAGTTGCCCGCCTCGCGCAGCTTCGCGCAGAGGGCGTACCCGTTCAGCCTGGGCAGCATGACGTCCAGCACGATCGCGTCGTAGTCGTTCTCCGAGGCCATCCACAGCCCGTCGCGGCCGTCGTAGGCGACGTCGACGGCGAAGCCCTCACCCGCCAGGCCGCCCTTGACCAGGTCGGCCAGCCTCTTCTCGTCCTCGACCAGTAGAACTCGCACAGTGCTCAGCGTGCCTGACGCGACCTAAAGCCAACCTGAAGATCATTTCGGCGGCGTTCAGGGTGCCTTCAGGTTGCGTGGGCGAAGCTGCGTTCATTCCGTTCGATCAACGAAGGAGAGGGAAGTGTTCAAGCGACGTATCGCCGCTCTCGTTGCCGTGGGTGCCGTGCTGCTGGCCGGGGGGCTGGCCGGATCGGCCAACGCCGCCTCGGGGGAACCGCCCGCCAAGCCGCCCGCCAAGGGCACCTGCGTGACGAGCGACGGCAGGACCTTCGAGTTCGTCGACGCCATCCCCGCCACCGAGATCGAGCACGCCGAGAAGGGCGAGGTCCGGCTCTCCGCTGACGTCGACGCGACCGGTGCCGTGGCGCGCGCCGCGAAGGTCGCGCCCGACGGGGAGACCGTGACGGTCACGACCCCGCCCGACGGCGCCCCGCACGTCCAGCGGTGGAGCGAGGTCACCGAGGCCGTCCCCGCGACGCCCGCCACGGAGGCCGAGCGGAAGGACGCCCCAATCCAGGCCGCCGAGATCACGGAGAGCGCGGTCGCGATCGCCCCCGCGGACGACGAGAACGCCAAGGCCGTGACCATCGCCTGCCGCGCCGAGTAACGGGGCGCGGCCCCGCCGTACCGGCGATGGGGGTCCGGTACGGCGGGGCTCAGGCGAAGGACGGGTGCGGGCCCAGCGCCCAGTACTCGAAGAGCCCGTGGCCGACCTGCCCGTCGTACTCGAAGCGCGCGACCGCGTCGACCATGCCCCACATGCGGCCGGCGTCCTCGGGCAGCGTGTAGGTCACCCCCTGGACCACGGGCTGGCTTCCCTGGTACATGCCGTGCTTCCAGTCGGGCTCCAGGCCGTACCCGGTGCCGACCATGAGATGGACGGGCAGGATCGGCGTGCACCGCACCTCGATCTTGTCGAAGGTGATCGTGGCCGACACGACGTCGCGGGTGCCTGGGGCGTAGACGGGGTGGTAGCCGGGGCGGCCGAGATACTCCTCCCGGCCGTCCGACCACACCCTGACGGCCTCCTCCAGGACCCTGCGGCCCTCGTGGTCCTCCTGCACGATGCAGAGGATCGCGTGGTCGTCGAACTGCATGGGCGCGTACAGCCAGTAGAAGGTGCCCGGGTTCTTGACCTGGATGCCGGGCGGCTCCGGCTCGCCCACCGGTCTGATGCCCCAGGAGCGGTCCCTGGTGCCCTGCCATCCGTCGACGGGGATCTCGTCGTCGCCGACCACGATGGTGCCGCTCCAGCGGCCGGTCTGTGCCAGCCGTACGGAATCGAAGATCACCCGCTCCTGCCAGCGCAGGAAGTGGCGGGGTTCGAGCGTGGCCGGGATCGTGCCCGTCCACGTGAGGTCGAAGGACAGGCCATGCTCGTTCGGCTCCAGGATCACCCTGAGCCGCTTGAGCCCTTCGATGACCTCGATCCTGAACGGGCCGACGGAGGTGTCCATGCGGTCGCCGCCGAGTTCCCGTGACGCCCGCACCACCCGGTGCAGGTCCGTACGGCGGGCACAGGCGAAGGCGTCGGTGACGCCGAGATTGGGGTACTGCCCGAGCCCGACGATGAGCATGAGCTCGTCGGTGCCGGCATGGCAGTTGAAGTAGTAGCGATCGTAGAAGTTGCGATCGGAGGTCGCCACGTGGCGCATGACCTGAGGGGCCTGGTGGACGGGGAAGTCGTCGAGCGGTGACAGGCTCATGCGCTGGTTGTAGCAAGCGCTTGGTTAGAGGTCAACGCGGCCGCGCGCAGGGGCGCGGCCGCGTCGCACCCGTCAGGTCGTCTTCGGCGCCGCCTCGTCGACCTTCTCGGCCGTGTCCTCCGCGTGGGATGACACCTTGTCGGCCGCCTTGTGTGCCCGCTCGCTGACCCAGCGAGAGGCGTCAGTGGCGGACTCCTTCATGTGGTCGGTCCACTGCTGGGCGTTGCGGCGGTAGAACACGAACCCCATGGCGCCCAGTGCCACCCCGGTCATCAACACCATGACTGGCCACCGGCGGGACCTTGCCGGTGTCGGGTCGATTCTGCTGGCCGCCTGGCTCAGCATGGCGCTGATCCTCGGGGCGAGCTGATCCTCGACCCGATGAGCGGCATCCTCCAGTTTGGGCGCCGCCCAGTAACGGGCATCCTCGATCCGATGCGCGGTGACCGTCTTGGCCTGGTCCGCCATCGGGGCGAGCCGGTATCCGGCCCGCATGGCCTGAGCCTTCATGCGGCCCAACCACGTCGCGGGAATCTCTACCAC
Source organism: Nonomuraea sp. NPDC004354 (assembly GCF_053602555.1). Classification (NCBI taxonomy): domain Bacteria; kingdom Bacillati; phylum Actinomycetota; class Actinomycetes; order Streptosporangiales; family Streptosporangiaceae; genus Nonomuraea; species Nonomuraea sp. NPDC004354. The sequence continues at coordinate 464,655 of NZ_JBSGDV010000002.1, forward strand.
GACGTGGCGCTTTCTCAGTGTCAGGGACACGACAACCTCCCCTGTCGTTGGGGCCCCGCAGCGTGACCTTCCCGGTACAAGGCGGCTCAATCATGACGAGCCGTGGGAGGATGCATGAGTGGCCCCAGCGGCCTTGACATGCAAACCATCACAGAATGATCCCTGTGCACAGAGGGGGGCAGCTGTCTCGTGGCTGAGAAGCTGATCGCAAACCTGCAGACCAACCGCGGTCTCATCAAGATCGAACTCTTCCCCAACAAGGCGCCGAAGACGGTTCGCAACTTCGTGGAGCTCGCCGAGGGCACCAAGGAGTGGACCCACCCCGGCACCGGCGAGAAGAGCACCGGACGCTACTACGACGGCACGATCTTCCACCGCGTCATCGACGGATTCATGATCCAGGGCGGCGACCCGCTCGGCCAGGGCATCGGCGGCCCCGGTTACGAGTTCGACGACGAGATCCACCCGGAGCTCGTCTTCAACAAGCCGTACCTGCTGGCCATGGCCAACGCGGGCGTCCGCTTCGGCAAGGGCACCAACGGCTCGCAGTTCTTCATCACCGTCGTGCCGACGCCGCACCTCAACCGCAAGCACTCGATCTTCGGCGAGGTCGTCGAGGGCCAGGACGTCGTCGACGCGATCGCCAAGACGCCGACCGGCCGTAACGACCGCCCCACCGAGGACGTGATCCTCGAGTCGGTCACGATCGACCGCGTCGAGGGCTGAGCGACGGGCTGGGCGGCCGCGCTCGTCGGGAACGCGAGGCTGTCGCCCGCGACGGTCCAGCGCCGACCCTCCCGATGAGTAGGCTGGCGGTCAGTGGACGAGAAAGGCCCCTCATGACCAGCCAGCCGCCCAGCCCCCAGGAGACCGTGCCCACGTGCTACCGCCATCCTGGCCGGGAGACGTGGGTCCGCTGCCAGCGCTGCGAACGGCCCATCTGCCCTGACTGCATGCGCGACGCGGCGGTGGGCTTCCAGTGCCCCGAGTGCGTCGCCGAGGGCAACAGGACCGTACGGCAGGCACGCTCGACCTTCGGCGGCGGCGTCGTCACGACGCCCTACGTCACCTACACGATCCTGGGGCTCATCGCCCTGGTCTTCGCCGGCCAGCTCCTCACCGACAACAGGCTCGGTTCCGCCCTCATGATGAACACGGTCTACGTGGTCGGCGAGGGCGAGTACTACCGGATGATCACCAGTGCCTTCGCGCACTCCACCACGATGATCTTCCACGTGCTCTTCAACGCCTGGGCGATCTGGGCCATCGCGCCCTACCTGGAGCGAGCCTTCGGGCACGTCAGGTTCGCCGCCCTCTACCTGCTGTGCGCGCTGGGCGGCTCGGTGATGAGCCTGTGGTTCGACGACCTGCGCACGGCCACGGTGGGCGCCTCGGGCGCGGTCTTCGGGCTGTTCGCGGCGATTTTCATCGTGGGGCGCAGGCTCAAGCTCGACGTGCGCGGCATCGCGACCGTCATCGTGCTCAACCTGGTGATCACGTTCGTGGTGCCGGCCGTCACGGGATTCGGCATCAGCTGGACCGCCCACGTCGGCGGCCTGGTCACCGGCGCGGTGCTGACCACCGCGCTGGTCTACGCCCCCAGGAAGCACCGCGCCCTGTATCAGGCGCTGGCCCTCCTGGGGGGTTTTGCGATCATGGTCGCGCTGACGGTGATCCGCGCGACGTCGTTGCTGTCCTGAGACTTTCCCCAGGCTGTGGAAAACCTGTGGAAAGTACTAACGCCAGCGGGTGGAAAGCACCACACCGAAGATGATGAAAGCGAACCCGACCAGCAGGTTCCAGTTGGCGAGATCCTTGAGCAGAGGCGCTTGAGGGGCCACGTAGTAGACCGCGATCCACAGGATCCCGACGATCCACGACAGGACCATGGTCGGCGCCAGCCATCGCGGGCTGACCTTGACCTCTTGCGACTTCTGCGGCGGCGTGTAGACCGCCTTCTTGCGAGTCTTCGGCTTGGGCACGGGATAACTCCTGCTGGCGGCCGGGGGCCATCCGGATAGTCCCCAGGCTCTCTGGTCTGCCCAGGATAGTCGCCACGCGCGGAACATGGCGATCCCCGGCGTCCGCCACGCCTGTGCATAACCTGAGCAGAGTGAGGGCACTGCTGCGGACCTGCGGGGAGCTGAGCATCACGGCCGGTCTGGTGATGATGTTCTTCTGCGCCTACCTGCTGTGGGGCACCAGCGCCTACACCCAGCGCCAGCAGCAGCTGCTCCAGCGGCAGCTCGCCGAGGAGCAGGGCGACGCGACCGCCCACCTCGGCCGGATCAGGCTCGGCAACGCCCTGGCCCTCCTGCGCATCCCCAGGCTCGGCGACGACTACAAGTACGCCGTGGTGGAGGGCGTCGACGCCGAACACCTGAAGAAGGGCCCCGGTCACTACCCGGGATCGGCGCTGCCGGGAAAGATCGGCAACCTCGTCCTGTCGGGCCACCGCACCACCTACGCGGCGCCGTTCAACCGCATCGACGAGCTCCGGCGCGGCGACGAGATCATCGTGGACGCCCGCGAGGCCCGCTACACCTACCGGGTCATCTCACAGGACGTCGTCGAGCCCGACGAGGTGGACATCCTCGCCCCCGTGCCCGGAAAACCCGACATCACCCCCATCAGGGCGATGATCACGCTCCTGACCTGCCACCCCGAGTACTCCGCCGCCCAGCGGCTCATCGTCTACGGCGTGCTGAAGTCCACCGAGCAGAGGAAGGCCTGACATGTACGGCTGGATCTGGCGGCACCTGCCCGGCGGACCGCCGACGCGGCTCCTGGCGGCCCTCGTGCTGGTCGCCGTGGCGGGAGCCGTACTCTGGTATGTCGTCTTTCCTCTTCTCGAGCCCGCCGTGACGCTGGATGAGGTGACCGTCCGCAAATGATCCTGGTGGTGGACAACCACGACAGCTTCGTCCACACCATCGTGCAGTACCTGCGCTTCCTGGGCGCCGTGTGCGAGGTGCGGCCGCGTGACGTCGTGCGCGTGGAGGACGCCGACGGCTTCGCCGGCGTCCTGGTGAGCCCAGGGCCCGGCACGCCCGAGGCGGCGGGAGTCAGCGTGCCGCTGGTACGCCACGCCGCCGCCACCGGCAAGCCGCTGCTCGGCGTGTGCCTCGGACACCAGGCGATCGGCGTGGCCTACGGCGCGGTCGTCTCCAGGGCGCCCGAGCTCATGCACGGGCGCACGAGCGCCATCATCCACGACGGCAAAGGCGTGTTCGCGTCGCTTCCCTCGCCCGTGACGATGACGCGCTACCACTCGCTCGCCGTACGGCCCGAGACGGTGCCCGACGAGCTGGAAGTGAGCGCGCGGACCGCCGACGGGACGATCATGGGCCTCCGGCACCGCACCGCGCCCATCGAAGGGGTGCAGTTCCACCCCGAGTCGGTGCTGTCCGAGCACGGGCACCAGCTGCTGGGCAACTGGTTGTCGACCATCGTGTAACGCGGCGCCGCCACGGAACGACTTACGGGTGAACGTCCCCGCCGTCGCCCCCGAGCGGCGGGGACGTTTCCCATTCCAGCCCCGGGGTGAACGCCCCCGGCGTCCAGGCTGCCCCGAGCGACGGCGACGGTCACATTCCGCCCCCGGGCCGCCCCGAGCGGCGGCGACGGTCCACGCCGATCCCGGGTGAACGCCCCCGGCGTCCTCCAGGCCGCCCACGGGTGTGTTCCCGGGCCCCAGCGGCGTTCCCGAGCCTCCAGCGCGGTCCTGGGGCCGTCGCGACCGCCTACCGGCGCTCTGCACGCCGGGCGGCGGCGATCACGAGCGTGTGGGAAAGGAAACGGCCCCCTCGCCCCGGGAACCGGGTGAGGGGGCCGTCCTGGGTCACGGGCCGAGGTCTGGCGGCTCGCCGGTGTCGCCCGGATCCTCGGTCGCCGGGTCGGACGGGATGTCCGTCGGCTCCTCGGTCGCGGGGAACGACGGCTCCTCGGTCGGCTGCTGCTGCTCCGGCCCCGTCGAGACCACGATCGTGACCGTCGTCTTCTGGTTCTGCGAGCTGCCCGCCTCAGGGCTCTGCGTGATGACCGTGCCAGGCGGCTGCTCGCCCGGCTGCGGCACCACCTTCACCCGGAAGCCCTCGGCCTTCAGCTCGCTCTCGGCCTCCTCCTGCGTCTTGCCGACGACGCCGGGCACCGGAACCTGGGCCTTGGGCACGTACAGCTTGACCGAGCTGCCCTCCTCGACCTCCGTGCCGGACTTGGGCTTGGTGTCGAAGACCTTGTCCTGCTCCCTGGAGGAGACCACCGGCGTGATCACGCCTTCGAGACCGGCGTCCTTCAGCGCGTTCCTGGCGTCCTCCGGCGAGGAGCCGATCAGGCCGTCGGGCACGGCGATCTTCTTCGGGCCCTTGGACACCTTGAGAGCGATCGAGGCGCCCTCGTCCACCTTGGTGCCGGCGTCGGGCTCGGTACTGATGACCACGCCCTTCGGCACCTCGGCGTCGTTCTCCTCGGTGACCGTGAACTTGAGCTTGAGCGCGGTCAGCTCGGCCTCGGCGTCCTTCTGCTTCTGCGTGGCAAGCTGCGGCACGGTGACCTGCTTGGCGGCCGTGCTGCTCCCCGAGGCGAGGAACTTGTAGCCGACGAACACGAACGCGCCGATGATCAGCAGCGGGACGAGGATCCAGGCCGCGGTCTTCGCCGCGGTGTTGCCGCCGCCACCGCCCGCGCGCCGTCTGCCGCCGCGGCTGGGCTCGCCCTCGCCGTACTCGTAGGGCGGGATGGCGCTGGTGCGCTGCGTGGCGGGGCCGGCACCCTGCGGGGCGGCCATCGTGCGGGTGCCGGGGCCGTAGTTGGCGACCATCGTCATGGTCTGCGCCTCGACCGGCATGCCGGACATCGCGCGCTGGATGTCGGCCCGCATCTCGCCCGCGCTCTGGTAGCGCTGGGCCGGGTCCTTGGCCATCGCCTTGAGCACGATCGCGTCGGCCCACGGGGGAATCTCGGGGTCGATCTGCGACGGCGGGATGGGCTCCTCGCGCACGTGCTGGTAGGCGATCGCGACGGGGGAGTCGCCGGTGAACGGCGGCTGGCCCGTCAGCAGCTCGTACAGCACGCAGCCGGTGGAGTAGATGTCGCTGCGGGCGTCGACCCGCTCGCCCCTGGCCTGCTCGGGCGAGAGGTACTGCGCTGTCCCTATCACCTGCGCGGTCTGCGTCATCGTGGCGGCCGAGTCGGCCATCGCGCGGGCGATGCCGAAGTCCATCACCTTGACGTCGCCGGCGCGGGTGATCATCACGTTGGCCGGCTTGATGTCGCGGTGCACGATGCCGCCGCGGTGGCTGTAGTCGAGCGCCCGCAGGATCCCGTCGACCAGCTCCACCGCGCGCTCGGGCAGCAACCGCCGGTCGGCCCGCAGCAGGTCGCGCAGCGTGCGCCCGTCGACGTACTCCATCACGATGTACGGCACGGGCGTGCCGTCGGTGGCGTCCTCGCCGGTGTCGTAGACGGCGACGACGGCCGGGTGGTTCAGGGACGCCGCGGACTGGGCCTCACGGCGGAAGCGGGCCTGGAAGGTGTGGTCACGCGCGAGGTCGGCGCGGAGCGTCTTGATCGCGACGATGCGGTCCAGCCGGATGTCTCGTGCGCGATACACCTCGGCCATGCCGCCGCGCCCGACGACGCCGTCGAGCTCGTAGCGACCTCCGAGTAGCCGAGGCTGAGTCATTTCCTGCACTGTCCCTTACCGTTCATCTTGGGTACCGGCCGGCTCGCGGGCCGCCAGTGTCCATCATCGACCCCGCGACGCATCACGTCTCCTCGTTCGGCGGGATGGTTTCGCCCGGATCGGGGGAGCCAGTTGGTGTCACTGTTGGCGTCGGGGTGGGGGTGGGCGTTGGTGTGGGCGTCGGGGTCGGGGTCGGGGTCGGCTTTGGCGTCTTCGTCGTCGTCGGCCGCTGCGTGGGAGTGGCCGACGTGCTTACCGTAGCTGACCGTGAGGGTACCGGCCGAGCGGTCCTCGGCGGAACCGTGGCGGGCCGGCGTGACGGTGTCTTGGTCCTGCTCGGCTTCATGGACGGAGTGCTTTCCACAGTTTGTGTGGGTTCCGTCACGTTGGGGGTTTCGCCGAGGCCGTAATTGGCGATAGCGAACGCCCCGAGCCCGACCGCCGCGGCGCACCCCGCCGTCGCGACCAGCACCGTGGTGCGCCGCCTGCGCCGCCGCACGGGCTCGGAGATCTGCGTGTGCGCGCCCCACCGCCCCGTGTCGTCCCCGTACGGCCCGCCCCCGCCGGGGGGCACCGGCGTCGGCGTGCCGCCGTACGGCTCGGCGGGCTCGATGACCGTCTCGGGCGAGCCGCCGACCGGACCCTGGCCGGTCCGCTGGTTGACGCGGAACCCGGCCGGATCGGTCAGCATGCGCAGCTCGGTGCCGGAGTCGTCGGCGCCCAGCATCGTCTGGCGCAGCGCGAGAGCCCGGTCGGCCAGCTCCCGCGCGCTCGCGGGACGCCTCGACGGCTCCTTCGACAGCAGCTCCATGACCAGGTCGCGCACCGGCGCCGGGATCGAGGCGTCCAGCGGCGGGGGAGCCGCGCTGAGGTGCTGGAGCGCGATCGCCACCTGGCTGTCGGCGTGGAAGGGCGTGCTGCCGGCCAGGCACTCGTAGGCCACCACGCCGAGCGAGTAGAGGTCGGTCGAGGGCGTCAGCGGCAGACCCTGCGCCTGCTCGGGGCTGACGTACTGGGCCGTGCCGAGAACGGTGCCCGTCTGCGTGACGGGTGCGGCCTCCATCGCGCGGGCGATGCCGAAGTCGGTGACCTTGATCGTGCCCTCGCGGGTGACCAGCAGGTTGCCCGGCTTGATGTCGCGGTGGATGATGCCCGCCGCGTGCGCCGCCTGCAGCGCCTTGGCGGTCTGGTGGATCACGTCGAGCGCCACCTCGGGGCCGAGCGCGCCGTTGCGCGCCAGGATGGCCGACAGCGACTCTCCCGGCACCAGTTCCATCACCAGGTAGGCCAGGTCGCTCTGCTCGCCGTAGTCGAAGACCTGGGCGATGCCGGGATCGGACAGGCCCGCGGTGATCCTGGCCTCGTTGCGGAAGCGGGCGAGGAAGGACGGGTCGGCCGCCACGCCGCCCCGCATGAGCTTGACGGCGACCTCGCGGCCGAGCAGTTCGTCCTTGCCGCGCCAGACCTCGCCCATGCCGCCGACGGCGATGCGCGACACCAGGAGGTAGCGCTCGCCGAGCCGGCGACTGGGGGAGGTCACTTGGCGAGCACCGCCTCCATCACGGCCTTCGCGATGGGAGCCGCGGTCTGGCCACCGGAGGCCTCGGTGCCCGCGCTGCCGGACTCGACGATGACCGCCACCGCGACCTGCGGGTCCTGGGCGGGCGCGAAGGAGATGAACCAGGCGTGCGGCGCCTTGCCCGGCGTGGTCTGCGCGGTGCCGGTCTTGCCGCCCACCTCGACGCCCGGGATCTGGGCGCGGTTGGCGGTGCCGTTGTTGACGACGCTGACCATCATCTGCCTGAGCTTGGCCGCGGTCTCGGAGCTGACCGCCTCGGACAGCTCCTCGGGCTCGGCCTCGTCGATGGTGTCGTTCTTGGCGTCGGTGATCTTCTGCACCAGGTACGGCCGCATGACCTTGCCGTCGTTGGCGATGCCGGCGGCCACCATCGCCATCTCCAGCGGCGTCATCTGGTTGCTGCGCTGGCCGATCGAGGCCTGGGCGAGCGCGGCGGCGTCCTCCTTGGGGCCGACGTCGCTCTTGGAGACCTCCATCGGGACGGACAGCGGCTCACCGACGCCGAACTTCGCGGCCTGCTCGGCCATCCGGTCGTAGCCGAGGTCCATGCCGATCTTGCCGAACGGCGTGTTGCACGAGCGCTCCAGCGCGTACACCAGTGGCACCTGGCCGCCACCACAGGCCGCGCCGCCCGAGTTGGGCAGGTCGGCGGTGGTGTTGGGCAGGTCGAGGACCTGTGGGGCGGGCACGATGGTCTGCCCGTCGCGGCTGGAGTCGTCCTCCAGGAACGCCGCCGCCGTCACCACCTTGTAGGTGGAGCCGGGCGGGTAGGTGCGGTTGATCGCCCGGTTGACCAGCGGACCGTTGGTCTTGTCCTTGTCGAGCTTGTTGTAGGCGGCGAAGACCGTCCCCTTGTCGGTGCCCGACAGCACGTTCGGGTCGTAGGTGGGCAGCGACACCATGGCCAGGATCGCGCCGGTCTTCGGGTTGAGCGCGACGACCGCGCCCCGCTTGCCGCTGGCCGCCAGCGCCTCGTGGCCCGCCTTCTGCGCCTTCGGGTTGATCGTCACCTCGACGTTGGCGCCGCGCGTCGGCTCGCCGGTGAACAGGTCGATGCTCCTGCGCAGCAGCAGGTCGGGGTGGCTGGCGTCGAGGTAGCCATTGGTGGCGCGTTCGATCGCCGACTCGCTCTCCGGGGAGAAGTAGCCGGTGACGTGCGCGAAGACCTTCCCGTCCGGGTACTCACGGACGAAGCGGAAGTTGCCCTTCTTCTGCTCGACCGACTGCGCGAGGATCGTGCCGCCCGCGGTGATGCGGCCGCGCTGCACCTCGTAGCGCTCGAAGAAGTTGCGCTTGTTCCTGGCGTCGTCGTTCAGGCTCTCGGCCTTGAGGGCCTGCACGTAGTTGACGTTCAGCATGAGCAGCCCGAACATGACGAGACACGCCACGGCCGCGCGCTTGAGAGGCCCGTTCATCGCTGGAACACCTGCGTCAGTCCTTCGTCCTGGATCGCCTGGGGTGGGGGGCGTCGGGCGGCATCAGACATGCGTACCAGAAGGGCGATAAGGATCCAGTTAGCCAGCAGCGCCGAACCGCCCTGCGACATGAACGGCGTGACGAGACCCGTCAGCGGGATGAGGCCGGTGACGCCACCGACGATGATGAAGATCTGCCAGGCGAGGATGAACGAGAGGCCGCCGGCCAGCAGCTTGGAGAACGGGTCGCGGGCCGCGATCGCGGTGCGCAGGCCGCGCTCCACGATGAGCGCGTAGATGAGCAGCAGCGCCATCAGCCCGGTGAGGCCGAGTTCCTCGCCCACGGCGGTGAAGATGAAGTCGGAGAAGGCGAGCGGGATCTCCTTGGGGTGGCCCTGGCCGAGCCCCGTGCCCAGGATGCCGCCTGCGCCCAAGCCGTACAGCCCCTGCATGAGCTGGTAGCTGCCGCCGAACGGGCGGTCGTAGTACGCGGGGTTGGCGGGGTCCAGCCACACGTCGAACCGGTCGCCCACGTGGCTGAAGAGCTGGCCGGCGATGTAGGCGCCGCCGACGAACAGCAGCACGCCGATCAGCACCCATGAGGTGCGCTGCGTGGCGATGTAGAGCATCACGACGAAGCCGCCGAACAGCAGCAGGGAGGAGCCCAGGTCACGCTGCAGCACCAGGACGCCGATCGCGACGGCCCAGGTGATCAGGATGGGGCCGAGGTCGCGGGCGCGTGGCAGGTCGATGAACAGCAGCCGCCGCCCGGCCAGCGCGAGGACGTCGCGCTTGGCCACCAGGTAACCGGCGAAGAAGATCACCAGCGCCAGCTTGGCGAACTCGGCGGGCTGGATGCTGAAGCCGCCGACGCCGATCCAGATGCGGGCGCCGTTGATGGTCTTGCCGAGCCCCGGGGTGAGCGGGGAGATCAGCAGGACCAGGCCCACGAGGCCCGCGGTGTAGGTGAGACGTTGCAGGGCACGGTGGTCGCGCAGCACGATCAACGTCACGGTGAAGAGCACCACGCCGACGCCGGTCATGACGATCTGGTTGGTGGCGGACGCGCCCTCCTGCCCTGCCACCTCCAGCCGGTAGATCATCACCAGGCCGAGGCCGTTGACGAGGGTGACCAGGGGCAGGATGAGGGGGTCCGCCCACGGGGCGAACTTTGCCAGGACGAGGTAGGCGACCAGCATCAGGCCACCGAGGCTGAGGCCGTACGTCAGCATGCCGGCGGGGATGGCGCCGTCGACGGCCAGGCCGACGTTGGCGTAGGCCCCCATGACGATCGCCACGGCTCCGGCCAGCATGAACAGCTGGACGGCACGCCGCTTGGCGGGCATGGGGACGGGGGTCGCGACCACTTCGCTCACCTACTGGGACCTCGTCTTGGTCGGGGTTGATGACGGGGTGACCGAGGGCTTCGGCTCGGTGGCGTTGAGACTGAACGTCAGGCTGTTGATCTTCTCGAGGCCCTCGCCCTCGTCGGCGACCTTGATGCCGTCCTTCACCAGAGCCTGTTCGGTGGAGGACAGGTCGGAGACCTTGCGACCGGTGGGCTTGACCACCTCGAAGAACTGGATGGGGCCCACCTCCTGCTGCACTCCGCGATAAACGACCACCTCGTCGCCCCTTGCTCCGACGAAGTACTGGTCCTGAACCCATTGCCAGCCGAAGAAGCCGCCGACACCGGCGGCCACCCCGGCCACACCGAGCACGGAGACCAGCACGGGCCACACGCGACGGCGCCTGACGGCTCGCCCCGACGCCTCGGCGTCGTCGTAGTCGTCATCGTCGTCGGTGATCACCGGCTGGGGTGCGGTCGCCGCGCTCACTCGCCCCGCCGGCTCCCCGGGGGAACCCGCGCGAAGCCGGTTGGAGCCGGCCGCGCCGACCACCGCCGCCTCCGTGGGCACCTGTACGCCCTCGGTGAGGTCGACCACGTCGGCGAGCACGCAGGTGATGTTGTCGGGGCCGCCGCCTCTGTTGGCCAGGTCGATGAGCTGGCGCACGACCTCCTCGGGGTCGTCGATGTTGGTGAGCGTCGCGTGCAGAGTCTCGGCGCTCACCACCCCCGACAACCCGTCGGAGCAGAGCAGGTAGCGGTCGCCGAGCTGGGCCTCACGCAGGGTGAGGTCGGGATCGACCTCGCCGCTGCCGTCGAGGGCCCGCAGCAGGATCGACCGCTGCGGGTGCGTCGCCGCCTCCTCGGGGGTGATCCGCCCGTCGTCGACCAGCTGCTGGACGAGCGTGTGGTCGTGGGTGATCTGGTAGAGCTCCCCGCGTCTGAGCAGGTAGGCGCGCGAGTCGCCGACGTGCACCAGCGCGACCTGGGTGCCGTTCCAGAGCATCGCGGTGAGAGTGGTGCCCATGCCCTTGAGGCTGGGATCCCGCCCGACCATCTCGTGGAGCTTGCGGTTCGCGTCGCGTACCGCCGCCTCGATGGCGTTGAGCAGGTCACCCCCCTGTTGGCTCTCTTCCAGAGAGGCCATTGCGGCGATGGCGACGGAGCTCGCCACCTCGCCGTGTGCGTGCCCGCCCATGCCGTCGGCGACGGCGAGCAGGCGGCCGCTAGCGTACGCCGAGTCCTCGTTCCCTTCGCGGAGGAGGCCGACGTCCGAGCGGGCGGCGTAGCGGAGTGCGATGGTCATTTGCGCAATTCAATGACTGTCTTGCCGACCCGGATCGGGACACCGAGCGGCACAGGGGTCGGGCGGGTGACTTTCGAGCGGTCGAGATACGTGCCGTTGGTTGAGCCAAGATCTTCCACGATCCACTGACCGTCCTGGGGGAAGAGTCGGGCATGCCGGCTGGAAGCGTAGTCGTCGGTCACGACCAGCGTGGCGTCGTTGGCCCTGCCGATGGTGATGGGCGTCTCCGTGAGGCTGATGGTGGTGCCCTGCAGGGGGCCGCCCGTGACGACCAGCTGGCGTGGCTCCCCCTTCTTGCTCTTGGGTTTGGCGGCGGGCTTGGGGCTCGCCGCCTTGGGCCGGGGCGCGGCCGGAGCCGTACGTGAACCGAACAGGTCCGTCCGGATCACCCCGACTGCGGCAATGACGAAGAACCACAGCACCGCCAGGAAGGCGAGCCGGATCAGCAGCAGCGTGAGCTCGGACATGGACCGTTTGTCTACCTCTAATCGCGCCGGAACACCAGGGTCGTGCGCCCCAGGGTGACACGAGTGCCGTTCTGGAGCTCGATCCTGCGTACCGGCTGGCCGTTGACGAATGTGCCGTTCGTGGAGCCGAGGTCGACGAGCACGACCTGCGGACCCTCGACGCGTAGTTCCGCGTGGTGCCGGGAGACGCCTGGATCGACAAGACGAAGATCGCAGTCGGTGCCTCTCCCGAGCAAGGTCACCGGGGTGGTCAGCTCGTACGAGCGGTCGCCCTGCGGGTCGTCCTGCGTGGAGACCAGCAGTCGCGGCCGGCCGCCGAACGCCCCCGGCCGCGAGGCCGGAAGATCGCTCTTGGGCTGGCGGATCTCGTCCTGCTCGACCGTCGCTCCCCTGATGACGCCCGAGCGGATGCGGAACAGCCCGACCGCGAGGTCGGGGGCCGTCTCGAACCGGACCCGGACCGGTCCCACGAAGGAGTAGCCCTGTTCCTTGGCGTACTCCCTGGCGAGGTTGGCCAGCTCGTGGCTGATGCTGTCGGCGTAGACCTCGAGTCGCTCGGCGTCGGTCGTCGACAGCTCCACCACGAAGTCGTTGGGCACGAGCGTCCGGCCCTGAGCCACGATGGCGGCCCGCTCGTCCATCTCCCGCTGCACCGCGCTGGCGACCTCGACCGGCTGAAGGTCAGATTTGAACGCCCGCGCAAAGGCCCCCTCAACCAAGCCTTCGAGCCTTCGCTCGAAGCGCTGAAGGACTCCCACCGGGTACCTCCCCTCCTCCGTGCATATCGTCGCGGCCGCTGGGGTGCCGGTGGCTCCTGAGTCGCTCTCTTGCACCCAGCTCTTCTCTCCGCGTCTTGATGCGATCGTATCCGGGTTCGGTACCAGCGTCTGATCCGTGCTACTGTTTCTCCGCACCCACAAGGGCGGGTGGCGGAACGGCAGACGCGCACGGTTCAGGTCCGTGTGTCCGAAAGGACGTGAGGGTTCAAATCCCTCCTCGCCCACTCAGGTCCCCGATGTCATCGGTGGACCAACATTGACGAAACAGAGCCCCGGTTCGCAAGAGCCGGGGCTCGTTTTTTGGGTCACGGCCCGCGCCCGCTTGCGAAACGGTATCCGACCTCGCTTGCGAGCCACTTTCAACTCGCTTACACGACCATTTCGTGTTTTCGAATGTTTCGCTCAGAGCTGATTCGTCGGGGGGATCGGCGCGTCGCGATGCGGCCGGCGGACTTTGCCCTCTTGTGACACAACTGTGGCCTGGCTCCCCCGGCGCCCATGGGGCGCCGGGGGAATCCGGCTCACGCGGCTCTGGTGTCCAGCAGCTCGCCGAGCAGGTCGCTCAGGCTCACCATGCCGATGACCGACTGGTCGGCCGCGACGACCAGCCCCAGGTGCGCGCGCGCGTCCTGAAGGGCCGCCACGGCCTCGGGAACCTGGGTGACGCACGGCAGGCGCGGCAGCGGCCGCGCCAGCTCCCCGGCGGCGGTCTCCGGGCGCAGTACGGCGTCGCGCGCGTGCAGCACGCCCCTGACGTCGGACCGCGTGCCGACCAGCAGCCGCAGGTGGCCGCTCTTGCCCGCGACCCGCCTGACCTCGCCGGAGTCCGCGTCGGCAGGCACCATGACGACCTGGTCGATCGAGACCATGAGCCGCTCGATGCCCTCGGCCTCCAGCCGCAGCGCCCTGGTCAGCAGGTCGTGCTCGTCGCGGTCGAGCAGCCCCATCCGGCCGGACTCGCCGACCAGCATGGCGAGCTGGCGAGGCGTCCTGGTGGTGGCGAGCTCGTCACGGGCGTGCACGCCGAACACGCGCAGGATCAGGTTGGTGAAACCGTTCAGCGCCCACAGCAGCGGGCGCATCAGCCGCGTGAAGGCGCGGAAGGGCGCCGTCAGCAGCAGCGCGGCCCTCTCGGGGTGCGTGAGCGCCCACGACTTGGGCGCCGTCTCGCCGACGACCATGTGCAGGAACGTGACCAGGGCCAGCGCGATGGTCAGCGAGATCGGCACCCGCAGCCCCTCCGGCAGGCCGATCCAGGCGAAGACCGGCTCCAGATAGTGCTCGATCGCGGGCTCGGTCACCATGCCCAGGCCGAGCGTGCACAGCGTGATGCCGAGCTGCGCGCCCGCCAGCATGAGCGACAGCTGCTTGCCGGCCTCGACCGCCGACTTGGCGACGAACCTGGTCAGCTTGCCGCCGCCGGAGGCGATCTCCTCCAGGCGGTGCCTGCGCGCGGAGACGAAGGCGAACTCGGCGGCCACGAACAGCGCGTTGAAGACCAGCAGCGCCGCGCTGAGCAGGAGCAGGACGAGCGGGTTCACCGGCCCACCTCCGCGGGGTGCGGGACGGGGGCCAGCCGTACCCACTCGGGGACCCTGCGCTGCAGGGACAGCACCATGAGCTCGGCCTGCGACTCCTGGGCGTCGTCGCTGAACGGGTCGGCGTCGGCGACGAGCTCCACGGTCACCCTGTCGCCGGGCTCGGCCATCCGGCCCAGCCTGGCCAGCACCAGACCGGCCACGGTGTCGTAGTCGTCGCTCTCGGGCAGCGCGATCCCCGTGGCCCGCTCGACCTCGTCCAGCCGTAGCGTGCCGGGGACGTCCCAGACACCGCCGGGACGCTCGACCACGCCGACGGGCTCAGGGTCGTTCTCGTCGAGGAGCTCGCCGACCAGTTCCTCGGCCAGGTCTTCGACGGTCAGGACGCCGGCCAGGCCGCCGTACTCGTCGATGACGCAGGCGAGGTCGTCCTTGGCGGCGCGCATCTGCTGCAGCACGAGCGGCAGCGGCAGCGAGTCGGGCACGAGCAGCGCGGGCCGGGCGATCGCGCTGACGGGGCCGTCCTGCAGCCCCGAGGCCAGCAGCTCGCGCACGCCCGTCACGCCCACCACGTCGCCGTCGGGGCCGAGCACCGGGTAGCGCGAGTGGCCGCACTCCCTCATCGTCTCGATGAGGTCGGAGATGGTCCGGTCGCCGCGCAGCACGACCACGCGCGGCCTGGGGACCATCGCCTCCTCGGCCGTCCGGTCGCCGAACTCCAGCGCCCGCTCCAGCAGCTCCGACAGCCGCGGGGGCAGCTCACCGGCCTGGGTGGACTCGGCGATGATCCTGGACAGCTCCTCCGGGGTCGCGCCGTGCTCCACCTCCTCCACCGGCTCCACGCCGAGGCGGCGCAGCAGGCCGGTCGCCGCCGAGTCGAACAGCTTGATGAGCGGGCCCGCGACCGCCAGGTATGCCACGGTCGAGCGGGCGAGGAACTTGGCCACCGTCTCCGGCTTGGCGATGCCGAGGTTCTTCGGGACGAGCTCGCCCAGCACCATCTGGATCACGGTCGCCACGAAGACGCCGATGGCCACGGAGAAGGCCGCCGGCAGGTCGCCGAGCAGCGGCCGGACGAGCGTGGCGATGGCGGGTTCGGCGAGGAAACCGACGAGCAGGGCCGTGACGGTGATGCCCAGCTGCGCGCCGGAGAGCATGAACGACAGGCGCGAGGTGACCTGCAGCGCCCGCTCGGCGGCCGCGTCACCGCCGCTCGCCTGCTCGCGGAGCAGGCCCCTGTCGGCGGCGACGAAGGCGAATTCCTGGGCGACGAAGTAACCGGTCGCCGCGGTGAGAAGAAAGAGGGCGAGGATGCCGAGATAGGCGCTCATTTCGAGCTCGCAGAGGGTCCCGTGCGGATGCACGGGCTAGTACTCCATGGGTCCGGAGCGGACACGATCATCCTTTCGTTCGACGTCGTCCACCAACCGTAACGATCCAGGTCGCGTCAGATGTTTCCGGAGGGACTCCGGCTCTTGTCTGAGTACTTTTCCATGGGAAAACCTTGGCGAGCACTCTGCACTGGTGAGAGCCACGAAGTACCGTCGAACCATACCGAGGGGGAGAAAACGACGTGACCGAGGACGACCGCACCAGGGCCATGCGCTCGCCAGGCGACGGCCGCCCCCTGCCCAGGCGGCAGGAAGGTCAACCCCGTTCGGGCGGCGCGCCCGCGCACCGTGTCCCCGGCGCCGAGCCCACCAGGGTGAACGAGCCGCCGTCCCCGCCCCCGCCGCCCTCCTCGTCCCGCGTGTACGGCAAGGCGCGCTCGGGCACCAGCCCCGTCCGCCCCCTGGGCAAGCCGCCGAAGGAACCCAGGGAGCCGCGCGGCCCCCGCGGCCCGCTGCTGGGCGGCCGGATCAAGGGCCGGACGATCCTGATGATCCTCGCCGCCCTGATCGCCATCCTGCTGGTGCTCGGCGTGGTCGGGTTCTTCTGGATCAACGGGCGGATCCAGGGCATCGACGGCGTCCTCGACGACTACGACGGCCGTCCCGCCGACACCCCCGGCACCAACTGGCTGCTCGTCGGCTCCGACAGCCGCGAGGGCCTGTCGGCGGCCCAGCGCAGGAAGCTCGCCACCGGACGCGCGGTCGGCCGGCGCACCGACTCGATGATGCTGCTGCACATCCCCGAGGGCGGCGACCGGCCCACCCTGGTCAGCCTGCCCCGCGACTCCGCGGTCAGCATTCCCGGCCACGGGCGCAACAAGCTCAACGCGGCCTTCGCCATCGGCGGCCCCCAGCTGCTGACCCGTACGGTCGAGAACGTCACCGGCATCAGGATCGACAACTACATGGAGGTCGGCTTCGCCGGTTTCGTCGGCATCGTCGACGCGGTGGGCGGCGTCGAGATCTGCGTCAAGAACGCGATCAACGACCCCAAGGCCGGGCTCAAGCTCAAGAAGGGCTGCCAGGAGATGGACGGCGGCACCGCGCTCGGCTACGTCCGCACCAGGAAGGGCGGGGCGCTGCCCGACTTCGAGCGGACCAAGCGGCAGCGGCAGTTCCTCGGCGCGGTGGTGAAGAAGGCGGCCAGCCCCGCGGTGCTGATCAACCCGTTCACCTCGATCCCGCTGGCCATCGGCGCCACGGACGCGGTGCGGGTCGACGGCTCGACCGGAGCGTTCGACCTGCTGTCGCTCGGGCTCGCGATGGGCGGCGACCCGATCACGACGGTGGTGCCGTTCGGCGGCAACGAGAACGTCGCGGGCGGGGCCGCGGTCAAGTGGGACACCACGCGGGCCACCCAGCTGTTCGAGGCGCTGAAGGCGGACCAGCCGGTTCCCAAGGACGCGCTGGACAAGGGCTGACCCCGGGGCCGGTGCGCCCGCCGTCGTGACCACCCCGGTGGGGAGGGGCGGTACCCCTCCCCGAGCCGGGGCCTTTCCGGGCCGGTCGCGGGCCTTCGTAGGTCGGCCGGGGTCTTCCTGAGCCGGTCGCGGGCTTTCTGGGCCGGTTGGGATGGCGGGTGCCTTGCCCTGAGTCAGCCTGTGGAGCCGCCCGCTGCGGCGCCGATGGCGGCGCTGGTGGCGGCGATCATGATGGCCGCGTTGATGTCGGCGATGGTCTTGGCGACCGCCTCGCCGGCCCACTCGCCGTCGGTGATCTGCTTGATCCGTTCCTTGCTCGCCCCGGGGAAGGCCTTGCGGTCGAGCTTGCACGCGTGCATGACCGCGATCAGCACCGCCGTACGGGGCTCCGGGTCCGCGCCGGCCAGCGCGTTCGCCACCCGCTCGCGAACCTCGGCCTCCACCCCGCCGTCGGCCTCCGGCCAGCGCGTCGTGGGGAAGATGCCGAGCACCTTGCCCCGCTCCTGGGACAGCACGCCGGCGTCGGCGAGCTTGGTCAGCAGGCGGGTCTTCAGCTTGCTGGTGCCGATCTTGGAGACCCACCAGGCGGGCTTGCGCTCCTTGCCGTCCTCCGCGATACGGGTCAGCGCGGCGTCGAGGTCCGGGTCGCCGGTGCCGGTGGCGTCCTTGACGGCGACCGTCTTCTTCGACAGCTCGATCCGGTCCTGGACGGCCAGCTCGGCGAGGACGGCACCGCCCAGCGCGGCGCCCAGTTCCGCGGAGCCGATCAGCTGCCTGCCGTCCTCCTCGCTGTGGGCGAGCAACAGGACCTCTTCGGCGATGGTGACACTCATATCCTCAAATTACGCCGTAAGGGGTCCGTAAGCGTCGTCAGGCGTGGGGCGTGGTCAGGTGGACCCATGAAGAAGCTCCTCCGCCATCCGCTGACCTGGATCGCCGTGGCGGTGGTCCTCGGGGTCGCGATGTACCTGTTCCAGCCGTGGCGGCTCTTCACCACCGTCGAGGTGGACGAGCCGTTCCCGGAGGCGGCCGTCACGTCCTCGGCGCCGCCCTCGCAGGACCGGCCGTCCCCGGACCGGTCCTCCCCGGACCGGTCCTCCCCGGACCGGTCCTCCCCGGACCGGTCCTCCCCGGACCGGTCCTCCCCGGGCAGGCCGAGCCCTGGGGCGGGTGGTGTCCCGGCGGCGACGGCCGCGGCAACCACCATCCTCATGTCCGGAAATTTCGTGACCCATGAGCACAGGACGTCGGGTGTCGCGAAGGTGCTCAGGCTGCCCGACGGCAGCCGCGTACTGCGCATCGAGCGCCTGGCCACCTCCGACGGCCCCGACCTGCGCGTATGGCTGAGCGACCAGCCGGTCACCGACTCCTGGCACAACTTCGACGACGGCAGGTACGTGGAGCTCGGCCATCTCAAGGGGAACAAGGGCAACGCCAACTACGCCATCCCCGCCGACACCGACCTCGGCAGCCTGACCAGCGTGTCGATCTGGTGCAAGCGGTTCAGCGTGTCGTTCGGCGCCGCCGCTCTCACCACGGAAAACCGGTAACTTGCCGCATATGTCGATTTCTGCGGAACTGCACGCCATCGGCCGGCCCCTGCTCGACGCGCAACTCGCGCACCCCACCGTCGTGGGCATCGGCAGAGGAGACCTCGAGGAGAAGGTCTTCAGGTCGTGGCTCGAGCAGGACTGGCTGTTCCTGCACGACTACGTGCGCGTGTTCGCCCGGCTGGCGTGGCAGGCGCCCGCCGCCCACCTGGGCGACCTGGTCGACCTCGCGCACACCACGTACCACGACGAGCTCTCGCTGCACCGGTCGCTGTCGGCGTCGTTCGACGCGGACCTGGACGGCGCGCGGAAGGGCCCGGCCTGCGCCGCCTACACCGCCTTCCTGCTGGAGTCGGCGGCCGACTACGCCGAGGGCCTGGCCGCGCTGTACCCGTGCATGTGGGGATACTCCACCCTCGGCCGGATCCTCGCCGAGAACAAGCCGGAGGAGCCCCGCTACCGCGCCTGGGTCGACACCTACGCCGACCCCGGGTTCGCCGCGCTGACCGAGCGGATCGCCGGGATGATCGACGAGGCCGCGCCCGACCTCGGCAGGGCGAAGGAACTGTTCACCGAGGGCATGCGGCACGAGCTGGCCTTCTGGGACGTCCCCTGACCCCGGGCCCCGCCGTCCGGGATCGTGGGGGTCAGGAACCCGCCGCTTCCGTCGGGGAGCGGGGTCCTGGGGCATGGGATGGCCGCTTCCGGTCGAGGGCGCGGCGCGTGGGGCGGCCGCTTCCGCTCGGGGTCGCGGCGCGCGGGTCGGGCACTTCCGCTCGGGGCGCGGAGTGTGGGGCGGGCGCTTCCGCTCGGGGCACGGAGTGTGGGGCGGGCGCTTCCGCTCGGGGCGCGGCGCGAGTCGGCCGTTTCCGCTCGGGATGGTGGGCGTTGGATGGTCACTTCCGCTCGGGAGCGAGGGCGGCCGCCGAGGGGATGCGGCACGAGCTGACCTTTTCCCTGACGCGGCCCCGGCTCGTCCGAGGGCGCTCGCCGGGGGTGCGCTCTAGTCTGGAGGCATGCCGGAACTTCCCGAAGTGGAGTCGCTGGCCGGCTTCCTGCGCGAGCAGGCGGTCGGCCGCACGATCCTGGCCGTCGACGTGGTCGCCTTCCAGGCGCTCAAGACCTTCGACCCGCCCGTCACCGCGCTCGGCGGGCTGACGGTGACCGGCGTGGCGAGGCACGGCAAGTTCCTCGACCTCGACTGCGACGGCCTCCACCTGGTCACCCACCTGTCGAGGGCGGGGTGGCTGCGCTGGCGCGCCGACCTGTCGGGCGCCAAACCCGTGCGTCCGGGCAAGGGCCCGCTCGCGGTCCGGGTACGGCTGGCGCCCGACGACGACGGCCTGGCGCCCGGCTTCGAGCTCACCGAGGCAGGCACCCAGAAACGTCTGGCCGTCTACGTCGTCAAGGACCCGATGGAGGTGCCCGGCATCGCCTCGCTCGGGCCCGACCCGCTGGTCCCCGAGTTCACCGTCCAGGCGCTGAAGGAGATCGTGGGCGGCAACCGTACCCAGATCAAGGGCCTGCTGAGAGACCAGAAGATCATCGCGGGCATCGGCAACGCCTACTCCGACGAGGTGCTGCACGCGGCCCGGATGTCACCCTTCAAGATCGCGGCCACGCTGACCGACGCGCAGATCGCCGACCTGCACGAGGCGATCGTCACCACGCTGCGGGATGCGGTGGAGCGCGCCCACGGCCTGGCGGCCAAGGACCTGAAGGCGGAGAAGAAGTCGGGGCTGCGCGTCCACAACAGGACGGGGCAGCCGTGCGAGGTGTGCGGCGACACCATCCGCGAGGTGTCGTTCGCCGACTCCTCGCTGCAGTACTGCCCGACCTGTCAGACCGAGGGCAAGATCCTTGCCGACCGGCGGATGTCGAAGCTGCTCAAGTAGACGGCGTCAGGCGACGAACATCACACAGGCGACGTCTAGCGGCGGACGTCACCTGGCGGCGTCAGGCGACGGACGTCACACAGGGGCGTCCAGCGACGGACGTCACACAGGCGGTGTCGAGCGGCGGACGTCACCTGGCGGTGTCGAGCGACGGATGTCGCGTAGGTGACGTCAGGCGACGAACGGCGGCAGGCCGCTCTCGCTGACCAGGGGCTTGCCCGCCAGCTCCCACGACTGCATGCCGCCGCCGACGTTGACCGCGTCGCGGCCGATGTGGTTGAGCCACGCGGCGGCGTGCGCGGACCGACCGCCGACCCTGCACACCACGTAGACGGGGCCGGAGGGGAGTTCGTCGACGCGGGCCTGCAGCTCGCCGAGCGGAATGTGGGTGGCGTCGGGGGCGTGGCCCGCCGTCCACTCCTCGGGCTCGCGGACGTCGAGCAGGAAGGCTCCAGCGGGCACGTCGGTGACGTCGATTTCGGGAACGGTCATGTCCCCATTCTCGCGGACCCGCCCCACCACAACCTCCCGGAACTGCGAAGAAAGCGCGGGCCGATGTTTCTTCGGGGGGCCGGTGCGGGCGTGCGGTCGCGGTTGTAGGGGGCGCGGGTGGGGTCTTCCGGGATGGGCGGGGAGGTACGGGCCGGGGTTTCTCGGGACGTCGGTTCGGTGGTGTGGGCGGTGGTCGGGGTTTCTCCGGGAGGGCCGGTTCGGTGGTGTGGGCTTGCGGGAGGGACGGCGGGAGGGGTGGGGAGGCGGGGAGGGGGTGGTTGCCAAAAAGGAACGAGATGTAATAATTCGCCTCAAACCAGTAACCGCGGGAGCTCGGGCATGGCCGGGCTGAGAGGGCGACCCCCAGGCGTCGCCGACCGCATGAACCTGTCCGGGTAATGCCGGCGTAGGGAGCGTGCGATGACGCATGTCGTCGATCCGAAGCATGCCGAAGTACCGCTGACCCTCGACCAGGCCCCGCCCAGAACCCTCGGCGTCCTCGACCAGGGCGCCTTCTGGGCCAACCTCGGGGTCAGCCTCCTGGGTTTCTCCTTCGCCCTCTTCCTCATCAACCCTCTCCTCGACGACAACCCGCTGACGATGACCGCCGCGGTCACCGCCACCGTCGTGGGAAGTCTCATCGGCACCGCCATGGTGGGCCTCGCGGCCATCCCCGGCGCCCAGACGGGACAGCCGGCGATGGTGCTGCTCAGAGGCCTGTTCGGGGCGAGGCTGTCCTACGTCCCCACGGTGCTCAACATCATCCAGATGCTCGGGTGGGGTGCCTTCGAGCTGTGGGTCATCGCCATGGGCGCCCAGGCGATCGTCGGCGACGCCGTGCCGTACGCGGTCTGGGTGATCGTGGCGGGCGTGATCACCACCGGGCTGACGATCTACCCGCTCGGTGCGATCAGGCTCATCAGGCGGGTCGTCACGATCGGCGTGATCGTCTCGACCGTCTGGTTCGCGGTCGCGCTCCTGCAGCGGGCTCCAGCGCCGGCCGGCGGCTCGTGGGACGCCTTCGCCCCCGCCGTCGACTTCGTGATCGCGCTGTCGGTCTCGTGGGTACCGCTGGCCGCCGACTTCGCCCGGCACTCGCGCAGCAGCTCGGCCGCCTTCACCGGCGTGGTGGGCGGTTACACGATCGCCCAGGTGGCGTGCCTGGCCATCGGCGTCTACGCGGTCGCGATCGCCGGCCACGACGCCGTGCTGAACGACCCGACGGCGGTCTTCGGCCCGTTCGTCGCCGCGCCGCTGGGCGCGCTGTTCTTCGGCATCCTGGTGCTGCGCGAGACCGACCAGTCGTTCGCGAACGTCTACTCCACGGCCATGTCGCTGCAGAACCTCATGCCGCGCGTCGACCGGCGGGTCTTCTCGGTGGCCCTCGGCGTCGTGACGATCGGCGTGGCGCTCCTCGTCGACGTCAACTCCTACAGCGCCTTCCTCAGCATCATCGGCGCCGTCTTCGTGCCGATGCTGGGCGTGCTCGTCGTCGACTACTTCCTGCTCGGCAGCGGCAGGACCTGGAACACCAGCGAGCGCGCCCCCTCCCGCTGGATCATGACGGTCCCGTGGGCGCTCGGGTTCTGCGCGTGGTGGCTGCTGGCCGCCCCGTCCACGATCCCGTGGTGGGCCGCGATCTGGGACGGCGCCCGCGCGGCGCTCGGCTTCACCCGCCAGCCGTGGATGAGCGCGGCGCTGGGCGCCTTCCTGATCGCCGGCCTGGTCACGCTGCTGGTCGGCCGGCTCGGCGGCGCGGTACGGCGGCGCCGCTAGCCTTCGACGCGCAGCAGGCGTTCGAGCGCGGTGGGCCCGCCGGGGTAGCTCTCGCGATCGGCGACCCGGTGGCAGGGCACGATCACGCACACCGGGTTGCCGTTGAGCGCGTTGCTCACCGCGCGCAGCGCCTGCGGCCGTCCGATGCGGGCCGCCAGGTCGCCGGTGGTCGTGGCGGTGCCGTACGGCACCGCCATGGTCATCTGCAGCAGCGTGCGCGCGAACGGCGTGGCCAGCTGCAGGTCGACGGAGACGGTGAAGGCGCGCAGGCGCCTGGAGAAGTAGGCGTCGAGCTCGCGCCGCACCGGGTCGAGGCGGCGCGGGTCGGGCCCGACGAGCCCGCCGACGGCCCGCGAGATCCGCTCGAAGACGGCGTGCTCGTCGTCGAAGCTGCAGGCGACCACGCCCTTGCCGGTCACCGCGAGCACCAGCCTGCCCACGGCGCCGTCGTAGGTGCCGATGGCGACCTCCGGCGGTCGCTCGGGCCGGTAGGTGGGTGAGGTGACCCTCAACAGGGCATCGAGGTCGCCAGCCGACATAGCCCGCAGCGTATCGGACGGATCAGGCCACGGAGCGAGGCCGCCACCGGCACTATGGAAAGGTGGGTGACGAGGAGATCACCGCGGCCGTACTCTCCAGCGCCCCCAACGCGGTCGTCGTGCTCGACAGAGACCAGGCCGTGCTGGCCTGGAACCCTGCGGCGGAGCGGTTGTTCGGGTGGAGTTTCGAGGAGCTGGTCGGGCGGCGCGCGCCGATCGTTCCCGGCGAGCTGACCGCCGAGCACAACGCGGTGCTGGAGCGGGTTCGCACGGGCGGCCAGGTCTCGTTGCGCACCAGGCGCTTCCGCAAGGACGGCACGCTGCTCGACGTGCGGGTCGACACGAGCGCGCTCCTGCAGGGCAACGCGGTGATCGGCTACGTGCACGTCCACCACCCGACCGGCGACGACGTCGCCGCGCACGACCGGTCGGCGCGCAGGGCCATGCTGGTGCGCCGGCTCACCGACGTGGTCGGCGACATCAACGCCGAGCTGGAGCTGCCGGCCGTGCTGGACCGGATCGCGGCCAGCCTCACCGAGCTGACGGGAGCCGACGCGGGCGGGTTCGTGCTGATCGAGAAGGAGCGGCTGCGGCTGGTCAGCGCCTACCAGCTGCCCGAGACGCTCAGGGACGCCACCGCGGACCTGCGCAGCAGCCTGGTGGGCAAGCTGCTGCGCACCGGCAGGACCGTGATGCTGGAGTCGCAGGGGCTCGACGACCTGGTGTGGGCGGAATTACCCGGCCTGCACACGATCGCGCTCGGCCTGGCCGCCGTGGGCGGGCGCCCGTACGGGGCGCTCTACGCGTTGTTCGCCGAGCGAAAACCGGGGCCGCTCGAGCTGGAGCTGCTCGAGTTGCTGGCGGGACACGCGGGCATCGCCGTCGGCAACGCGGAGGCCTACCAGGAGGTGCTGCGGCAGCGGGCGCACGAGCGCGCGGTCTTCGACGCCAGCGCCGACGGCATCGCGGTGCTGGACGGGCAGGGGCGGGTCCTGCGGTGGAACCCCGCGGCCGGCGAGCTCACCGGCGTGGCCGCCGACGAGGCGATCGGCAGGCCGCCGCCGTTCCCGCTGCCCGAGCCGGGCCGGAAGCTGACCTTCCAGCTCGAGTCGGGCCGCTGGCTCGACGTGGTCAGCGCGAAGATCGAGGAGACGGGCGAGATGGTGATCGACTTCCGCGACATCACCGCCGCCAAGGAACTGGAGGAGGCCAAGGACCTGTTCCTGGCCACCACCAGCCACGAGCTGCGCACCCCGATCACGATCGTGCGGGGCTTCGCCAGCACGCTCGACTCCCGGTGGGACAAGCTGACCGACCCCGAACGGCGCTCCGCCGTCCACACCATCGCCGAGCGGGCCAGGTCGCTCGGCCAGCTGATGGACCACCTGCTGCTGGGCGCCCGCGCGGGAGCGGAGGAGCTCAAGGTCCGTATCGAGACCTTCAGCGTCGCCGAGCGCATCCGCGCGGCCACGCTCGGGCTGCCGGTGCTGTCCGACGCGCACAGGGTGGAGGTGGTCGTCCCCGAGGGGCTGCCCGACGTCAGGGGCGACGCCCTGGCCACCGACATCGTGCTCGGCCAGCTCCTGGAGAACGCCTTCAAGTACTCACCCGACGGCGGGCTGATCCGCGTCGCGGCGTGGGCGGAGGACGGGCGGGTGGTCGTGGTCGTCGACGACGAGGGCGTCGGCATCGCCCCCGCCGACCGTGACCGAATCTTTGAGAGGTTCGTGCAGGCCGACAGCGGTGACCGGCGCAGATTCGGCGGCGTGGGGCTCGGCCTGTACATCGTGCGAAGCCTGGCCAGGGCGCAAGGGGGCGAGGTCACGGCCCATCCGCGACCCGTCGGAGGCACCCGGATGAGGCTCGTTCTCACTATCGCGCCCGACACACCGAGGCGGTAACGAGCCGGTCACGGATGCCCTGATCTATCGTCCAATGTGTACAAGCCGTGATCGAGACGCGGTTTCTGGGACCGGGTAACGGGGCATTTCGGTCGTACCGGGGGGGTTTCCCTGGGGGGAACTGGGAGCGGGGAGGTGGGTGTGTCGAGCGTCGTGATGTTGCCGTACGCACTGTCCAGCGTCGCCGTCGCACGCCAGCGCCTCTGCACTGACCTGCAAGAGTGGGGGGTCTACGCCGCCGCGATCGATGACGCGGTCCTGGTGGTGAGCGAGCTGCTGAGCAACGCGCTACGGCACGCGCGACCGCTGACCTCCGGCATGGTCAGGGTGGCGTGGCTGTGGAGTGACGATCATGTCGAGGTGGCGGTGAGTGACGGAGGTGCCGCGACCGAGCCGCGCGCGGGCCGTCCGACGCTGTCGTCGCTCGGCGGGCGCGGGCTCGGAATCGTGGAGTACGTCGCGGAGAGCTGGGGGGTGCGACACGAGGGGGAGACGACCACGGTATGGGCCGTGCTCCCTGCCCCGAACGTCGCCAACGGTCAGGTCGCCGCGTTGAAGGAAGCCGGGTAGAGCAGCCGGCGCTCGGCCGCCGTCCAGGCCGTCGAGACCAGCAGGTAGATCCCGGTGGCCAGGGGCAGGAAGGCCGCGGCGAGCACGGTGCCGAACGGCAGCAGCTTCAGGATCCTGAACTGGCCGGCCTCCATGCGGCGGGAGGTGTACCACGCGATCAGCGCGATCAGTGCGATGATCGCCACGAAGGCCAGCGCGGGCGCGCTGACCAGGCCGTACTGCGCGACCACCGTCGCGAGGTGCTGCCCGAGCAGGTCGGTGCCGACCAGCGGGTGGGTGGCGACCTGGTACATCAGCCACAGGAACGGCAGCTGCGCGAAGGCCGGCCCGATGCCGGCGAACGCCGACGTGCCTTCCTTGGCGTACAGGGCGTTGACCTCCTTGCTGAGCCGCTCGGGGTCGCGGCCGTACCGCTCCTGCAGCTTCTTCAGCTCGGGGGCGAGTCTCTGCCGCACCTTGGCGGCCCTGGCCTGGCGCACGCTGAGCGGCAGCAGCAGCAGCCGTACGGCCAGCGTGAACAGCACGATCACCAGCGCGGTGTTACCGCCGAACCCGGTGATGAACATGACGAAAGAATCGATCACCACAACTCCTCGGAGAAAGAAAAGGTTCTTCGTTCACGAGAAGTGCGGTGACGGAGCTCTCGGCCGCGGTCTGCCCGCCGCGTCAGGGTCGCGCTGGCGAAGGAACGCCGTCCTCCTGGCGTAGGTCAGCGGGAAGCTCGGCGTGCCGCCCCGCTGGGCCAGGAGCACGCCGACGGCCCAGGCCGCCAGCAGGAGGAGGAGCAGGCCGGCGATCAGCATGAGACCGGCCGGGTCCGCCAGCGCGAGGCTGAACACCTAGCGGGCCGTCCTGCCCACCAGGGCGACGGCGACGAAGACCACGAGCGCGATCACGCCGATGATCAGCGCGAGCTTCACCAGGCCCACGAGCATGGGCAGGATGAAGGCGACGAGCACCCACAGCGCCAGCGCGACGCCGATGACGAGCATGACCAATCGACCCATACGCATACCGTACGCCCGGGACCATGCTTTCGCGCGGGAATTAGCCGTACCGTGACGGTGTGAGCACTCGCATCCTCGTGGTCGACGACGACCCGACCGTCGCCGAGGTCGTGGCCCGCTATCTCGAGCGTGACGGCCACCGGGTCGAGTGCGTCGGCGACGGCGCGGAGGCCCTGCGGCGCGCGCTCGCCGAACCGCCCGACCTCATGGTGCTCGACCTGATGCTGCCCAAGGTCGACGGCCTGCACGTGTGCAGGAAGCTGCGGGAGCGCTGGCCGGTTCCGGTGATCATGCTGACCGCGCTCGGCGAGGAGATCGACCGCGTGGTGGGCCTGGAGACCGGCGCCGACGACTACGTGACCAAGCCGTTCAGCCCGCGCGAGCTGGCGCTGCGGGTGCGGTCGGTGCTGCGCAGGGCCCAGGGCGCCGCCGTCACCGGCGGTACGGGGGTGCTGCGCGACGGCGACCTGGTCGTGGACGTGGGCGCGCACGAGGTACGGCTCGGCGGCGAGCCGGTCATGCTGACCTCGCGGGAGTTCGAGCTGCTGGCCTACCTGATGCGCAACCCGCGCCAGGCCTTCAGCAGGGCCGCGCTGCTCGACCAGGTGTGGGGGTGGTCGTTCGGCGACTCGTCGACGGTGACCGTCCATGTGCGGCGGCTGCGGGAGAAGGTCGAGCCCGACCCGACCGCTCCGCGAAGGATCGTCACCGTGTGGGGCGTCGGCTACAGATACGAGCCATTGTCATGACTTTTCTGGAAATAGTGGCTGTGACGGCCGGGCTCGGGATGGTCGTGGCGGGTGCCGGTCTCGCCCTGATGCGGTGCCTGCGCACCCGGTCCATCGGCGTCATGCTGGCCGTCGTCGCGGTGGTCGCGGTCGTGGCCACGCTCGCCGGCGTCACCGCCATCACGCTCAAGATGATCATCGACGGCTCGGCCAGGGACTTGGTGCTGTCCGTGGTGGCCGTCGGCGGCCTCGTCGGACTCGGCGTGGCCTTCGCCCTTGCACGGCAGGTGGTGGGGGCGAGCCGGCGCCTCGCCGCCGCGGTGCGGGAGCCGTCCTTCGTCGTGCCCGCGGGGCTGCCGGCCGAGCTGCGGGACATCGCCCAGGCCCTGGAGGAGTCCTACGCCAGGGAGCGCGCCCTGGAAGGGGCGCGCAGGGAACTGGTGGCGTGGGTCAGCCACGACCTCCGCACGCCGCTGGCGGGCATGCGAGCCATGGCCGAGGCGCTGGAGGACGGCGTCGGCGACCCCCACCGGTACCCGACCCAGATCAGGGTGGAGGTCGAACGGCTCTCCTCGATGGTCGACGACCTGTTCGAGCTGTCGCGCATCCACGCGGGCGCGCTCCGGCTGCACCGGACCAGGATCGGGCTCGGCGACCTGGTGGCGGACACGGTCGCCGGGGTCGAGGCACTCGCCGTGCGCAAGGGCGTGAAGGTGCGGACGGAGTGCGGGATCGTGCCCGTGAGCGCCGACGCGGCGGCGCTGGGAAGGGCGCTGCGCAACCTCGTCGAGAACGCGATCAGGCACACGCCCGCCGGTGGCGAGGTGGTGGTCGGCGCCGCGGTGGAGGAAGGGGCGGCGACGCTCACCGTCGCCGACGCGTGCGGAGGGATCCCCGAGGAGGATCTGGAGCGGGTGTTCGAGGTGGCGTTCATGGG
Source organism: Nonomuraea sp. NPDC004354 (assembly GCF_053602555.1). Classification (NCBI taxonomy): domain Bacteria; kingdom Bacillati; phylum Actinomycetota; class Actinomycetes; order Streptosporangiales; family Streptosporangiaceae; genus Nonomuraea; species Nonomuraea sp. NPDC004354. Next base: position 492,977 of record NZ_JBSGDV010000002.1, read on the forward strand.
CGAGAAGGCGCGCACCCCGACGCGGGAGGGCGGCGCGGGTCTCGGCCTGGCGATCACCCAGGGCATCGTGGCCGCGCACGACGGCCACGTGACCGTGGCGAACGAGGGGCCGGGCTGCCGCTTCGACATCCGGCTGCCGCTGTAGACCGTGCGCCGGGCTCGGGAACGCCCCCGTGCGGTTCCCGAGGTCAGCTCGCGGCGGCAAGGTCGCGGAGGGTGTGCAGCTGGCGGCGCATCATCGCCAGGTCACCCCAGGCCAGCAGGGGTCGCAGGACGGCGTGGCGCCCCAGTCCCGCGTTCGGCACGGCCAGCTTGACGACCAGCCGCGACTGCCCCGGCCGGTGTTCCCGCACCGTGTAGCTGACGGCGAGCCTGCCGTACACGGCCGCCGCCCGCGCGTCGGTCATCCGCAGGGTCAGGTGCCGGTCGGGCGCGAAGTCGACCAGCTCGAAGATCGACATGACACGCTGGCCCCGTTCCAGACGCTCGACCCCGGGAGTGAGCTTCCGGGGGCTGCGCCGTCCCGCGTTGTCCAGGATGTCGTAGCTGTAGGGCGCCACCTTCAACTGGCACAGCCAGCGGAACACCGTCGCCGCGGCGGCCTGGACGCTGACCGCGCGGAACCAGCCCTCGAACGGCTCCTCGACGAACCTGTCGCACGCGTAGGGCTCGGCCATCTCGCCGGCGCTGGCCCCCCACACCCTCGGAACTCTCATGTTTTAGAGACTAGCCTCTAAAAAGGCCGCCGGTGTGGGTTTCGGGGTGTTCGTCGAGAATGTTGCCTTTCGCCGGAGTTTCGGAAGGGGTGTCATGGCGCGGGTCACGGCTGTCGCGGTCTTCGCCGCCTTCGCCGCGGTCTACGTGGCGGCGACGCCGTACGGCGTGCTGGCCGCGTTACCCGCCTTCCTGCTGCAGCTGCCGCGCCGCCGTACCTGGTGGCTGGTGGGGGCGCAGGCGGTGGCGTGCTTCGCGGGTGTGCTCGCGCTGGGCCTGTCGGTGGGGCTGCTCGGGTTCCTGGGCGGCTCCCTGCTGCTGACCCGGCTACGGCTGCTGGCCCCGCTGGTCGTCGTGATCGCCGCCTGGGTCGGCACGCTGGACGCGACCATCAGCGCGGCGCTCATCTCGCTGGTGATCTTCGGGCTGACCCGCCTGACCGAGCGGGTCGGCGAGATGCAGGCCGCCCGGCTCGCGCTGGCCGCCGCGGCGGTGGCCGAGGAGCGGCTGCGGATCGCCGCCGAGCTGAACACCGGGCTCGGCGCAGGGCTGGCCGCGATCGCCGACGGCTGCCGCCGGGCGCTGGCGGCCCCGCAGAACGCGGGCGAACTGCTCGGCGAGGTGGTCACGACCGCCCGCACGGCCCTGGCGGACGCGCGCTCGGCGGCGGCCGGCTACCGCGCCACCTCGCTGACGCCCGAGCTCACCACGGCCAAGGCGATGCTCTCGACCGCCGGCATCCGGTTCGAGGTGCGCGCCGCCCACCCGGAACCGCTGGGCCCCGCGGGGGCGCTGCTGGCCGCGGTCCTGCGCGAGGCGGTGACCGAGGTGATCGAGACCGGGTCGGAGTGCCTGATCGAGACGATGGCCGACGGCCAGACGGTACGCCTGCGCGTGACGGGCGACGGGGCCCGCACCGCCGACGACCGTTTCCTGGGCGAGCTGCCGTCCGGCTTCGCCGACGCGGGCGGCTCGCTCACCACCGGCCTGACGCCCCAGGGCCGGCTGGTCGTGGAGGCCGCGCTCCCGCTGCCCGCCGTCCGGCCGGACACCACCGCCGGACGGCACGCCCACCGGTTCGCGGTCGCGCTGCTGGCCACCGTACTGACCGGGTTCAGCGTCAAGGCCCTGCTGCAGCTCCCGGTGGCCCAGCTGCCCGCGGCCGCCGTCCTCCTCGGCGTGATCGGGTACCTCCAGGTGCGCTCCACCCGCGGCCGCCACATGGTGGCGCTGGCCGTCATGGCCGTGCTCGCCTTCGCGCCGATCGCGTTCTTCGACATGGTCTGGCTGGGCGTCGCGGGGTTCCTCGCCGGGCCGCTGCTGCTGGCCTTCCGCTGGTCGCTCGCCTGGCCCCTGGTCGCCCTCGTCATCGGGGCCGTCGCGGCCATCGGCGTACGGCTCGGCCTGCCGGTGCCGGTGACGGTCAACTACACGGTCAGCACGCTGGTCACCGGACTGGTCGTGTACGGCCTGCTCCGCCTGGCCCAGGTGGTCAGGGAGCTGGAGGAGGCCAAGGCGGACCTGGCCCGCTCCGCGGTGGTGGAGGAGCGCCTGCGCGCCGCCCGCGACCTGCACGACCTGCTCGGCCACAGCCTGGCCGCCATCCTGCTCACCTGCGAGCTGGCCCGGCGCCTGGCCGACCCCGCCGCGCAGCTGCGGCAGATCCTGGAGATGACGGAACAGGCCGAGGCGGACCTGCGGGCGGTCTCCGGCGAGCACCGCGTCCTCTCCCTCGCCCAGGAGGCGGGCTCGGCCCGGTCGGTGCTCAAGGCGGCAGGCATCGAGGTGCACGTGGAGCTGGGGCACGACGAGCTGACCGCGGAGGCCGACACCGCGCTGAGCGCCGTCCTGCGGGAGGCGGTGACCAACGTCCTGCGGCACAGCGCGGCCCGCCAGGTCGAGATCGTGACCTCGGCGTCAGGCGACGAGGTGCTGCTCAGCGTGCGCAACGACGGGGCGCAGCGCTCCAGGACGCGGCGCGGGTCGTCGGGCATCGGCAACCTGACCACCCGGCTGGCCGTGCTCTCCGGCGCCCTGACCACCTCGGTAGAGGACGGCTGGTTCGAGCTCAGATCCAGCCTGCCTCGCTAGCGACGCGCACCGCGTCGGTCCGGTTGCGGGCGTTCAGCTTGGCGACGATCGTGGTGAGGTAGTTGCGCACCGTTCCCGCGCTCAGGAACAGCCGGGAGGCGATCTCCGTGGCCTGGGCGCCCCCGGCGAGCAGCCTGAGCACCTCCACCTCTCGCTCGGTGAGCGGGTTGTCGGCCAGGTCCCAGGCGGTCACGGCGAGCGAGGGGTCGAGCACCCGCTCCCCTGAGGCCACCTTGCGGATGGCCGCCACCAGTTCCTCGGGCGGCGCGGTCTTCAGCAGGAACCCGTCCACCTGCGCGGCCAGCGCCCGGCGCAGGTGGCCGGGCTTGCCGTACGCGGTCAGCATCAGGGCGCGGCACCCGGGCAGTTCGGCGCGCAGCTTCGCGGCGGCGGCCAGGCCGTCCAGGGTGCCGGGCATGTCGATGTCGAGGACCGCCACGTCGGGCCGGTGGACCCGGGCGGAGTCCAGGGCGGCGTCGCCGGACGCGACGGCGTCGACGATCTCCAGGTCGTCCTCCAGCGCGAGGAGGGTCGCCAGCGCGCTGCGGATGACGTGCTGATCTTCCGCGAGAAGCACTCGAATCACGAGAAATGTCTACCAGTGTCCGGATCATGATGTCGTCATGTCGAGGTCGTGACGGCGTCTCTGGTTGGCGAAGGCGCAGCTCAGCAGAGTGGAAGCCATGACGGACGTGGTGAGACTCGAGAACGTGAGCAAGGTCTACGGCAGGGGCCAGAGCGCGGTCGCCGCCCTGCGCGAGGTGACGGTGTCCATCCCGCGGGGCAGCTTCACCGCCGTGATGGGCCCCTCCGGCTCGGGCAAGAGCACCTTCCTGCACTGCGCGGCCGGGCTGGACGTGCCCAGCTCGGGTTCGGTACGGCTCGGCGGCACCGAGCTGTCGGGCATGGGGGAGAAGGAGCTGACGGAGCTGCGCAGGCAGCGGGTCGGTTTCGTGTTCCAGATGTTCAACCTGGTCTCCTCGCTGAACGTGATGGAGAACGTCACGCTGCCGCTGCGCCTGGCCGGGGTGAAGGAGGACCGCGCCTGGGTGGCCGAGATCCTGAAGCGTGTCGGGCTGGAGGGCCGCGCCAAGCACCGGCCCAGCGAGCTGTCCGGCGGCCAGCAGCAGCGGGTGGCGATCGCCCGCGCGCTGGCGACGCGGCCGGAGGTGGTCTTCGGCGACGAGCCGACCGGCGCGCTGGACACCATGACCGCCCGTGACGTGCTCCGCCTGCTGCGCGAAGTGGTCTCCACGATGGGCCAGACCGTCGTGATGGTCACTCACGACCCGGTGGCGGCCTCGTACGCCGACACCGTGCTCTTCCTCGCCGACGGCCGGATCGTCGACACCATGGCGGCGCCGACCGCCGACAAGGTCGCCGCCCGCATGACGCACCTGGGGGCGTGGGTCTGATGATGTCCTTCGCGCTGAAGTCGCTGCGGCACCGCAAGGCCGCCTTCGCCGGGGCGTTCCTGGCCCTGTTCTGCGCCGCCGCGCTGGTCTGCGCCTGCGGCATGCTGCTGGAGACCGGGCTGCGCGGGAAGGTGGCCACCGAGAGGTGGGCGGGCACCCCGCTGGTCGTCGCCGGTGACCAGTTCGTCCGCGAGACCGTCGACAAGGGCGACGGCGAGACCAAGGAGAAGGCCAAGCCGCTGGCCGACCGGCGGTGGATCCCCGCCGCCCTGGTGGCGCGGCTGGAGCGGGTCCCGGGCGTGGACAAGGTGATCGCCGAGGTGACCTTCCCGTTCCGCGGGGCCGTCGGGCACGGCTGGGAGTCGGCGGCGCTGACCCCGTTCACGATCGCGCGGGGCCAGGCGCCCTCGGGGCCGAAGGAGATCGTCGTCGACGCCCGGTCCGCGCTGGCGCCGGGCGAGCGGCTCGGCGCCTACACTGTCGTCGGCGTGACCGCGCAGGCGTTGCCCAGCCAGGACACCGTCTTCTTCGACACCGCCGAGGCACGGCGGCTGGCCGGTCACGAGGGCAAGGTCAGCGCCATCGGGGTCTTCCCCGCCGTACGGCTGCCCGCCATGAAGGACGCGCTGGCCTACACCGGCGACGAGCGCGGGCCGGTCGAGTTCCTCAACGCCGAGCAGGCCAGGGTCAAGCTGGTCTCCCTGGGCGGCGCGCTGGGCGGCACCTCGCTGCTGGTGGCGATCCTCGTCGTGGTGGGCACCTTCGCCCTGTCGATCCAGCAACGCCAGCGCGAACTGGCCCTGCTGCGGGCGGTCGCGGCCACGCCCAAGCAGGTGCGCACGCTCATCGGCGGCGAGGCACTGATGGTCAGCGCGGTGGCAGGGGCGCTGGGCGCGCTGGCCGGCGTGGGGCTGGGGTTCTGGCTGCGGGCCCAGTTCGTCCGGCTCGGCGCGATGCCTGACAACCTCCACCTGGTCGTCAGCCCGTTCCCGATCGCCGCCGCGCTCCTGGCCACCGTCGCCGCGGCATGGGCGGCGGCGCGGCTGTCGGCCCGCCGTACCGCGCGGATCCGCCCGGTCGAGGCGCTCGGCGAGGCCGCCCGGCCCATCGCGCGCCTGCCGTGGATCCGCATCGCGCTCGGCCTGGTCATGCTGGCCGGCGCGGTGACGCTGACCGCGGTCCTGTCCGGCCTCAGCGTCGAGGCCGCCTCCAGCCCGGTGACCATGCTGACCGCGCTGACCTGGGTGTTCGCGCTCAGCGTCCTCGGCCCGCTGGTGACCCGTGCCGCCGTCGCCGTCCTGGACGTCCCGCTGCGGCTGGGCCGCACGAGCGGCTACCTGGCCGCCAGGAGCCTGCGCGCCAACACCCGGCGGCTGGCCTCCGTGGTCGTGCCGATGGCCCTGATGATCGCGATGACCTGCACGATCCTGTTCGTCCAGACCACCATGGAGAACGCCGCCCAGGCGCAGGCCGAAGCGGGAACCAAAGCCCCGACCGAGATCCTGCGCACGTCGGTCCGCGTCGGGCTGGAGAAGTACAGCGCGCAGGCCGCCCAGCGGCCCACCCTGGACCTGGGCGTGGTCGCGGGCGGCCTGGACCCGGCCAAGCTGGCCGTGAGCGCCACCGCCGCCGAGCGGCTGCGGGTGCGGCCCGGCGACGAGGTGACGATGACGCTGGGCGACGGCACACCCGTCACACTGACCGTGAGCGCCGTCTACAGCCGCGGCCTGGCCTTCGGCGACCTGCACCTGCCGTACCCCCTGCTCAAGCAGCACGTCGAGCAGCAGATCGGCGCCAAGCCGGCCAACGCCGAGGTGAACTACGTGGCGATGGGCCTGATCATCGCGTTCACCATGATCGCGATGGTGAACACCCTGGCCATGTCCACCTCCGAACGCTCCCGCGAACTGGCCCTGCTGCGCCTGGTCGGCACGACCCGACGGCAGGTGCTGCGGATGCTCAAGATCGAGACGCTGGCCGCGGTACTGATCGCGGCGGTCGCCGGAACCGTGATCGCGCTGATCACCCTGTCGGCCTTCAGCCTGGGCATGACCGGCTCGGCGGTGCCGTCCATCGCGCCGGTGACCTACGCCTGCGTGATCGCGGCGGCGGCCGTCCTGGCCCTGGCGGCCACGGTCGTCCCCGCCAGGCTCGTGCTCCGCCGGCGCCCGTCGGACGCGGTGGCCTCCCGCGAGTAGCGGCGACGTCCCGGCTCACTTCCCGGCCTGGTGCTCGGGCCGGCGTCACCCGGGGCATCGGCGTCGGCGAACCAGGCGGGCACCGGTCGAGCGGTCACAGCACGTCCACGAAGACCGGGTTGGCGTAGAACCACAGGTCGTTCCAGGGGTTCTCGTTGGGACCCGTGTCGGCGGCCGGCTCAAGGCCCCCGGCCGCGCTGCGCTTGCCGTCGGTGCCGCGCAGCCGGAAGTAGAACGGCTCACGGACGTCGCGGAACCTGTAGTGGAACTCGGCGACCCGGCCTCTGCCGCGCGGCGTGAACGACTCGACGATCCGCACGTCCGGGGCGGTGAAGGTGTCGGGGTCCGCGGCGGAACCCGTGACGGCTCCCCGGATCAGATCCAGTCTGGCCAGACGGGGCACGTCGTCGTTGGCGTTGGGGCGACCCGCCAGGTCGACGGAGATGGTGACGGTGACGTCGTCGCCGCGGCGCACCGACAACCGGCCGCCGAGGGTGACCCGGGCGTTGCCCGGGGCGTGCGCGTCGACGTGCAGGCCGTCGATCAGCCCGCCCATCGACACCCAGACACGACCGGCCTTGAGCGCCTCCATGACCGCGCCGTGGCTGCGCGAGGCCGCGCCGACGACAGTCCTGCTGAACTGGCCTGGCCAGAAGTCGGCGTGCCTGATCGGGACGCCTCCGTCGATCGGGTCCGGGTACTTCCCGTGCTGGTCGTACCAGTCGCCGGGCCGCTCGGGCTCGACGGTCGTGTCGTTGTTGTAGAAGTGGCCGTCGGAGTTGGCGGTGATCCACCAGCCCTTGCCCTCGGCGAGCATCGAGTCCCACATGCCGCCCAGGATGCCGGTCATCGAGTCGAAGCCGCCGTAGGTGGGATAGTGCTCGGGCCGCCAGCCGGTCCACGAGTTCGCGTCCGCCGTGTTGTTGAAGTCACCGCGGGCCCTCGGCTCGTTCTGGGCGCCGGGCGCGCCCTCCATGCCGACCGCGACGTTCGGGGCCGCGTCGCGGAAGGCCCGCAGGTCGCGCGGCGAGAACCGGCCACGCCGCATCACGTGGTTGATCAGGAACAGGGCGGAGTCGGCCGAGCCGGTCCGCAGGGCGGTCTCGAGCCAGCCGAGCGCCTCCAGGGCCTTGGCCTCGTTGGCCGGGGTGCTCGCGCCGGTGCCGTTGATCCTGGAGTCGAAGAGCCGCTCGAACGCGCGCAGCAGCTGGATCTCGTCGCGGGCTCCGTCGAAGAACACCGTGGCGTGCTCCCCTCCGGGGACGTTCCACTCCAGCCCCTGCCACAGCAGCAGCTCCGGATGCCTGGCGCGGGAGGCGACGATGTCGGCGTAGGTGGACTCGACCGCGAACTTCTCGTGCGCGGCGTGCCCGTGGTCGGTGATGACCAGCCAGTCCACGCGGCCGTGCTTGATGGCGCCCGCGGCCTGCTGCTCGATGGTGTACATGCCGTCGTAGCTGTACTGCGTGTGCACGTGGTGGTCGCCGGCGAGCCACTGGTAGTAGCGCGAGCCCCCGGTGGAGGCGGCGGCGGGGCGCGCGGCGGCGAGCCCGCCCAGGGCGGTCACCCCCAGGGTGGCGGCGCCGAGCAGGCCGCTGTTCAGCAGGAAGCGGCGTCGGCTGAGGTCGCCGGGCGACAGCTCCTTCTCCGGCACCGACAGGTCCGCGAACGCGGCCGTGCCTTCGGGAACGTCGTGGGCATGCTCATGGGAGTGAGCGGCATTGCGGCACATGGGGGACACCTTCCTGGGGTGCTTCATTCGGACATGCTGAAAGCGCCGTTCTCGATGTGGCCCATGAGCCGGCGGAGGAGGTGGGGGTCCTCAGAGCAGGTGATCGACACGTCGTACCAGCCGTGCGCATCCTGGCAGCGGATCGTGACGGTTTCGGGCCGGTCCGGGTGAACGGTGGGTGGGTCGCCGGCGATGCGCAGGTGAACGATGGTTCTCGATAGGGGCTGTGAGCGCCTGTGAGCGCGCCGCCAGGCCGGTGTCAGCGGCGGCGGCCATGGTTCGTGGTGCGGGCCAGTCCACCCGAAGACCTCGGGGCCGGGCGGGAAAGAACGATCTGGATCATCCCGATGGCCTTCGTCGGCACCGGACCGCAGGCCGTTCTCCTCATCACCACGGCGGACTTCTTCCTGCTGCTGTGCGCGGGGATCTTCAACCCGATCTTCGCCGTCTACCGCATGGACGTCACTCCGGAGCGCCTCATGATCCGTGTCGGACCGCCTGGGGCCAGGACGGTTCAACCGCTTGCCATCGCCGTGGGCGGCGTTGTCGCGACCCTGTGGACCAGCCGCTCGTCGCTCCTGGTCGCCGGGGTGCTCTGCGCCGGCAGCGCCGTACTCCTGCCGTGGCGGGGCAAGCTTCCCCCCTCTGCGGGAAGCGGCGACGCTCCCTGACACGGCGGTTCTACGTCATGGCGTGGGCCGTCGGGCCGCCGTTCGGACGAACCAGACGACGGTGAACCCGATGGCCATGGCGGCCGCGGCCCACACGACGAGCGGGGTCGCGATCAGGTCGCTCTCCCGGGGCGGGAGCACGACCATCTGGACGGCCGCGCCGACCGGCACGGTCAGCCTCGCGAGAAGACCGGCGAGGCCGGGGCGCCGGATGCTCGCGCCCACCGCGCCCAGCGGCGTTCCGAAGAGCACGCTCGCCACCCACCACCGGACCGTCTCCGGCCAGTACCACGACAGCGGTTCGTCACGGAGGACGGAGTCGAGGCAGTAGTAGGCCGCCGTGGCCGCGATCAGGGCCAGCACCCCGGCGACCGCCCCACGAGCCACCGCACGACCGCCCGCCGTCCCTGCCCCCCGGGTCGTCGCGGGGCCGCCTGCCGTATCCGTTCCATGGGTCGTCGCGGGGTCGCCCGCCGTACGTGCCGTGGCTGCTCCACGGGTCGCCGCGCGGATGCCTGCCGTACGTGCCGTGGCCGACCAGCCTGCGGCGACCGCCAGCCCGGCCCAGGCCCAGCCGGAGTCGAGGAGCAGACTGGCGACCTCCGCGGCAGCCGCCCACCCCGTGCCCGCGATCCGGCTCCCGACCGCCGCGTAAGGGGAGGAGACGGCGTTGAGGAAGGAGATCGCCGCACCGAATCCCGACCCGAGCACGAGCGCGCCCGCCACGATGCCCCCGATCTTCACGAATCGAGGATATGCGCCTCGGCAGCTGACCCTGTGCTCGGTCACGGAGTTGGGGCCGTCCGTGGCGAACGGCCCCCTCCGCTGATCAGCGCCGCCGGTCTATCCATTTACTGAGGCTGGATACGCACGCAGCGAACGCGCTGATCCCTATCAGCACGCTGGCAGGAACGCTCCATTCGGCGGCGTACGCCAACACGCCCGCAACGCCACCTCCCCCGATGGAAGCGAGGAGGATGACCGCGCTTCGCAGGGAGACGAGAGAGTTGTCTTCAGGAGGGTCGGAGTCCTCCGGCTTGGTGGGACGCTGCGCCACTTCTTCGTCCTTTCGCGTTGGACGTCAGCCGTAACGCGGAAGTGGACGAACCCGATGGTCCCGAGTAGGAACATCGGATGGGGACCTGGGGCAAAACCCGCCAGGAGGGTGTCATACCTCTCCCGACATGGGTATTCTTCCCGACAGGTTCCGCCCCCGGCTGTAGCTGACGTGCGGACCAGATCCATTCGGGGCCCGGTTGTAGAAGACGTGACCTTCGCGGGGTTGCGCGTCGTCATAGCCGGGCCCTTTGGTCTCCCTGGACGCAACATGCCCCCCACCCTGTCTCCAGAGCGAGGGGCGACGCCCGAGGCTGTAGGCGAGTCTAGGGCATAACGGGGCTCGAGTGCGCAACACGGCATGCATGTGATGGAAGCCATTGCGCGTAGGCAATAGCCGAACTGTTTGGACAGATCGTGAAGAAGTGGTCACTCTGCGAAGGTGGGTGGCGCTTGACCTGCACGTCTGTGAGCATGCGGTTTGTCAATGGCCGCATCGGGCCGGCTCGGGCCGGAAGCCGGCGTGAACGTGTGATCGGGTTCTGTCTGACCGTCTGATCCGATCGCCCTGATGGCTGCGTACGGCTTGCGTTGACGCAATGTCCAAAAAGGTGCATCATGCGCCCCCTGCTGAGTGAGGTCGCGGGTCGCTGCGTAGGATGACGCTGCCGTGGAACGAGTGGAGGGCGGAGAGTCGTGGAGATGTCCCAATGAGTGAGACGCCGCCCGAGGAGAGCAACGAATTCTGGGATTGGTTCTCCAGGACGGCGGCAGGATTGGGTTATCGTTCGGATGCGTCTCTGGCACGTGCGCTGGATGCTAGTCCGAGCACCGTGTTGAGATGGCGAAAGGGCGCACGTCCCACCATCGCCCAATTGCTGAAGATAAGCAGTCTCTTTGGGGTCCGGCTTGAATCGCTGCTGGTATTGAGTGGTCACGTACCTGCGGAGCTTGTCCAAGATCCCAGCGTTCCGGAGCCGCCGGACCACGTGACTCCCACCGAGCGCATCATTCTCGAGGCCGAGCTCGATCAGCAGCTGGCTTCGATCATGAATACCTACTGGGCTCAGCGTATCGATGAAGAACGCCGGCGTGTGCAGAGACTTATCGATCTTTTAAAGGCTGATTTCGTGCCGCTGTCGGATGAACGATTCAGTGAGAGTCTCGCCAACATTCTCGAGACTCGGCTTTCTGCCCACGTGTCTCGGGTCATCGTCGAGTGGGCTCAGTACCGGCAGGCGGGAATCAGAGAATAGTGCGGAACCGGCACTCCTGCGCTAGGCCGGAAGCCTCCAGAAGTCGCCGTCGAAGCCGTGCTCGGAGAGGAGACGCTGGGACGCGGCGACCGGGCGCGGGCGGTAGTCCGGGTCGAGGCGGTCGCCGTACCAGGGCTGGGCGAGCGCCCAGAGGGCGCGGACCGGGACCGCCTGGCCGATCGGTCGCCGGGTACGGCCCGCCCAGTCCGCCAGGTGGTCGGGCGAGCAGAAGGTACGGATGTGGGTGCAGGTGTCCACGACATCGTCCCACCACTGGCGGGCCGGTCGCGGGATGTGCGCCACCCAGTCCTCGCCAGGCGGCCGGCCCGGGCCCACCTCGTAGCGCAGGGCCGTACCGCAGCCGGGACACCGGGTGTCGATGACGACGTCGAGCTTGAGCGCGGCGCTGATGCCGAAGGAGTCCCAGGTGCAGCCGCCCCACCAGAGCCGGTCGTCGTACGGCTCGGCCGGGGCGACCACGAACCCCATCGGGGCGGCCGAGAACGGATGGGCCATCCGGACGGCGTCGCCGTACGGCCCCAGCACGATCATGTGGCCGTCGTGCAGCCGTCGCAGGCTCGCCCGGACCCGGTCGTCCCTGATGCCGGCGTGCGCGGCGAGCTCGGCCGGAGAAGGGGCGCGCCCGGTGTCGGCCAGGGTGGTGTAGATCAGCCGCCGGACTGTCCAGTCATCGGTCATCTCCCGCTCCTTGAGCTTGTCGTGCTGTCGGGCCCGCCCTGGCACCGGCCCATGGACGGTGCCGGAAATCCGGTAGCCACCCTGGCCCACCCCGGGGACGGCGCCCGAAATCCGGTCGCCGCCCGGAGCCGGCGTCGGCACACTGGGCCCGGTGACCAACGTACGCGTACAGGTGGCCGGCCATGGACAGCACATCGACGAGGCGGCCACCATCTGGGCCGAAACGACGGCCGCCCGCGACGGCGACGACGAGGTCGCGCCGCTGAGCCTCGCCCGGCCCGTCATCCAGGCGGTGGTCGACCGCTCGCCCAGGTCGCTGCTGTTCGTCGCGCTCGGTGCCGACGACCGGATCGTGGGGTTCGCCGCGGTCGAGCCCGTGCCGGCGGACGAGTCGACCGCCGAGGTCCGCTACCTCGGCGTGCACCCCGGTAGCTGGGGCCAGGGCGTCGGCCGGCACCTGATGTCGGCGCTTCCCGACCGCCTTCCCGCCGCCGGCTTCGCCCAGGCCGAGCTGGCCGTGTACGTGGACAATCGTCGGGCCGTCAAGCTCTACGAGGGGCTCGGCTGGCTCCCGTACGGCGAGGCCACCCCGCACCCGCGCAGCGGCCGGCTCGAACAGCGGTACCGGCTCGCCCTCTGACCGCTGCCCCCCGGGTGGCCCCATCACCAGGGGACCGGCCGACAACGGGGGAGTGTCGGAGCGCGGTCAGCGGATCTCGGCGCCGTACACGTGGTCGACCGTCATCGTCATGAGCACCCGGCGGTCGGACACCATCACCGACCGGTACTCGTCCCAGTCCGGGTGTTCCCCGGCGGCGCGGCGGTAGTAGCCGACCAGCGCCTCGACCTCGGGACCGTGGGGGTCGGTGCCCGGCCCGGTGAGTGTCGCGACGCCCTCGGCGGTGGCCCATGCCCGGCCGTCCGGGCTGGTGACCTCGAGCGTGGCCCGCGGGTCCCGGCGCAGGTTGGCCGTCTTGGCGCGTCCCTCGGTCATCGACACGTAGATGACATCGGCCTGCCGGTCGTAGAAGGGCATGACAGGCGAAAGCTGGGGCCGGCCGTCCGACTTGATCGTCGCGAGGACGCCGAGCCTGCTGTCCGCGAGCAGCGTGCGTGGGTCGAACGGGCCCCGGTGGTGCTGGGTCATGAGGGCTTGCGGAACTGCTCGATCATCGCCGCGTAGCCGTCGCCGCCGTGCCCCTCGGCCACGGCCCGGTCCGCCAAGGCCTTGACGAACCTCGGCAGTTCGCCACTCACACCCACGAACTCGCTCTCGTGGACGAGGTGCTCCATCGCGGCCAGGTGCGTGTCGATGGTGGAATCAAGGGCGGGGTACCGCCCGTCGTCGATCTGCTGCGCGTACCCGGCCAGCCAGCCGTTCACGGTGTCGATCCCCTTGCTCGCGAGCGGGGCGAACGTCGTGGCGTCCACACCCGCCGCGCCGAGCAGGGCGGCGCCCTGCAGGAACCCGTTCAGGATGTTCCACATCAGGCTCAGGACGGCCACGTCGTACAGCGACGACAGGCCGTGGTCGGCGCCCAGATACGTCGTCCCCGCGCCGAGGCTGCTCAGGGCCGGCTCGTGCAGGTCGAAGGCCGGCCGCGACCCGCTGTAGAGGATGACGGCGTCCGTCGTGCCGATGGCCGCGGGGACGGTCATGATCGCGCCGTCGAGGTAGTCGCCGCCCCGCCGTACCGCCCACTCGGCGGTCTCCCGGGCCGCCTGTGACGTGCCCGAGGTCAGGTTCACCAGGACCCGGCCGGCGAAGACCTCACCCAGCGGATCGAGCAGCCCGTGCACGGCGGCGTAGTCGGAGACGCAGACCACCACGAGCGGGCTGGCGGCGACCGCGTCGCCGACCGAGTCGGCGAGCCTCGCGCCCTGGGCGACAAGCTGCTCGGCCTTCTCCGCCGTACGGTTCCACACCGTCGTGGGATACCCGTCGCGCAGGAACGCCCCGGCCAGTGCCTGGCCCATCAGACCCAGGCCGATGACCGTCACGGGCGTGCGGCCAGTGTCGAGATTCTGCATCATGTGCTCCCTCGAGTGGGTTGGCGGTGATGGCAGAATCCTCAACGTTCATACCGATATGAAGGTCAAGGGGGCGTGTGGGGTGTTGATCGGGGAGTTGAGCCGGCGGACCGGAGTCCACGCGCATCAGCTGCGTTACTACGAGGCCCAGGGTTTGCTCAAGCCTGGACGCGGCACCAGCGGCTACCGCGAGTACGCCGACGACGCCATCCTGACCGTGACCCAGATCAGGAGGCTGCTCGGAGCCGGACTGTCGACGCAGGAGATCGGGTACATGCTGCCCTGCGCCACCGGCGCGGGCCCCGACCTCGAGCCCTGCCCCGAACTCCTGGACACCCTGCGGGCACGCCTGCACGGACTGGACGAGCACATCGACACGCTCGCCCGCTCCCGCCAGGCCCTCCACGACTACATCGACGCCACCGAACGCCGCGTGTCACCGCACCACCGGCGATGCGACACCACGCTGCCGGACCAGACACCAGCCTGATCACCACCCGGCGGACATATTGAGGTGCTCATTCTCTGCGTTCCTCACCACAAATATGGATCGCCTGTTCTGCCGCTTGAAGGACGCGGCTGTGATGCTCGGCATGAGCCGTACGCCGTCTTCCGGCTGATCAAGACCAGACGGACCGCTGCACGCTGGTCGAGCGCACCGGGGGCTGGAAGGTGTGGAAATCCATCCTCAGACAGGCTGGCGTACGGGACGCCAGGTTCATGACGCCAAGCACACCGCGGCCATCCGCGATCGAGCAAGGCGTCCACGTCCACGTCGTTCAGGCGATCCCCCTCCACACGAGATGACCACGACCGAGCGCTACACCCACGTCGCCACCCCGCCGACGAAGGACGCGGGCAGGCCCTCTGGGGATAACGGCAACGCAGAAACCAGAAAGGCGAACGGGTGAGGGCCTTCTACCTGTGGGGGATCGGGGATGTGAACCCCGGATGGTGTTGCCACCGAACCGCATGAGCAGCTCCGATCTTGCCCATCCCGCGATTCAAGGCCATCGGGCGTGGCCGGTCCGTCCAGAACGGAATCGGGTGGCACTGGATTGCAACGACAAGCGCAACGGGGTAAACGTCGCCACGAGCGGCGTGGTCTCGGTGATGTACGCCGTTCCGGCGGGGTGGCCGTATCTCGTACGTGGTGATCGCAGCGTCCCGCGCTGGCTCCGGGTTCCTCGACATTGCTGCCCCCTCCGTGACGAGTACATCGAGTCACCGGTTGTCGAAGGCGATCGGAGAGCGGACTGTAGTCGCCCTTGATCTGGTAGTCGCATCCGAGACACGATGTCGGCCATGTCAATCGCATCGCAAGAGGAGCTTCCTCGCGTGCCCTCAAGCGCAACGGGCCATCGGAAGCCGCAATTGGGTCGTAAAGTGGCCTTAGTGATTGCGCCGCTTACTCTGCTGTTCGTGGTCGCCATGGCGCCGACCTGGGTCCATGACTACTATTTAGCGCGCATCATGGATCGTGTTTTAAGCTATCCGCTGCCATCAGGTGCAGAGTTCGGCTTCAGCGAACCACAGGGAGAGATCTCTGGCGAGTCGAATATGTGCGTTTACTATATTCGATTCGACGTGCATACGGATGAGTCGGCCAAGGATGTGCTGAAGTACTATCAAAAGGCGAAAACCGCTGACCTTGTTGGAAGCTACGCCTGGTTCGATGTCAACGTCTGGGTGCCATTCGATGACCCGGAAGAGGGTGCGGGCTTCTATACCACGCAGGCCGTCATCGTCGATCTGCTGGTCATGTCAAGCACTCGAAGTGCCTGGGATCTCCGCTGCAGGTAGGCCCTGGATTCTGCATCTCGGCGAGAGGTGTGACGGCCAATGTGGCGCTACTTCGGGAATACCTGATCTGTCAATGAAATACGAACTATCCGGAGTAGTGCGCTGTCGCTCGTCGCGTCCATCCGTGATCTCGAGGTCTGGGCAGGTGCTCTATTTCGACCGGCGCAGCATCACAACCGTGAGCCAGATGACGGTCGGTAGAAGGAGGGCCGTCCACACGATGATCTCGCCGAAGACAAGTTCGGGACCGCTGGGAAGGTGGATGTAGGCATCATTTCCGTCCATGACGATGACTCTATGAGGGTGATTGGGATCGCGGTGGGTGCGCCGAGCAGGCCCCTGGGCGGCCTGTGCCTAGAACTGCTCATCCCCTCTGAGTCACAAGCGCATGTGGGGATGGGTCTGTGTCCGAGGGGCGTGTTGAACCGTTCGCTACCTCGTTGAGTCGTGGAGAACCATGGATTGAGCTGCGCTAACCGGTCCGCTCGCTCCTGAACTCGTTGATCTGGAAGCTTTGGTGTGGTCAGGAGGACTGACGAGTCACATCCTGATGCTCTTACGCTGCTCGCCATGGACAACGGCGGAAGGTCACTTCAAGTAGCGGACGTCACTGGGGCGCTGGACACGGTGCTGACCACTGTGCGAGTTGCAGGTGCTGACATCACTTACCGCCTGGGGGGCACGAGCGCAGCTGCTCTCCAGGGTGTTCACCTTCCTGTCGGAGACATCGACCTCCTGGCGGCGCGGCGAGAGGATGTGGACACGTTCGCTGCCGCGCTTGCCTCGTTCCCCTGCCTTCATGCTGCCTCGTGGCTTCCAGCGTCCTCGCAGTACTTCGCCAGCTTCGAGGCGCACGGGGTCAAGGTGGAGATGAGTACCGTCGAGAGGCAGGTTGACTCTGACGCGATGGAATGCGTTGGACGCGGCCCGTGGCAGCACTACGTGTGGATCGCATGTGGCTCGCATCAGGTTCCTGCGGTTCGTTTGGAACTACGGCTGGCAACGGAACTCTTACGGGACAGGGCCGATCGTTACGAACCCCTCCTCGACCATTTGAGCGCGCAGGGGTGCGATTTCGACCTGTTGCATCGGGCCATGCGGGACCAGAGCCTGTCGGCGGAACGCTGGCGCCTGGTCTGGGACCGCCTCGGCTGCTCTGCTCCTGTTCCCTGATCATCTCGTCTTCCGCGAACGCAAGGGGGCGTGCGAGACGCCCGTGTCCGCGACGCCTGCCACACCGCCGCCGTACTGCCTGATCGAGCAGGGCGTGAACATCCGCGTCGTCCAAGAGATCCTCGGCCACACCAGGGTCACCCAGCACCGAGCGGTACACCCATGTCGCAACCCTGCGGATGAAGGACGCGAGCGGCCGGATGGACTCGGCTCTCTGGGGCAACTGCCACCCGGACACCAGACCGGACACCAGAAAGGACCTCCCCGTCGAAACGGGGAAGTCCTCTTCATCACGGAGTAGACGAAGTCCTGAACGTGACGATCAGAGATCGGCCTTCGAGGCCGGCTTCCAGTCCTGGACGAGGAGCCCGAGCAGCACCTGGTCCAGGAACTCGCCCATCACCCAGGCCGAAGAACGCAGCACGCCCTCGCGGACGAAACCGTTGCGCTCGGCGGAGCGCAGCATCGCGGCGTTGTCCGACAGCGTCTCGATCTGCAGTCGCTGCAGGCCACGCACGACGAAACCGTAGTGGCACAGCACCGCGACCACGTCGGTGCCGTAGCCCTGGCCGCGGGCCGACGGCAGCAGCCCCAGCCCGATGTGCGCGGACCGGTTGTGGTTGTCGATGCCCCACAGCGTCGCGGTGCCGATCAGCGTGCCGCCGTCCAGCTCCACGACCGAGAACGGCACATGGCCTTGCTCCGTGTCGTCCACCACGAGCCGCGGATCCTTCGTGCCGGGTGTGATCGGCCGCCACGGCCGACCTTCGGCCCGCGAGCCGTTGACCACGTCGTCGTAGAGCTCGGTCCGCAGGATCGGAATGTCGTCCTCGTACCGGGCCCTGAGCCCGACCTTGTTACCTTTTAGCACGCAAGTTTCCTATATGACCGCGCTGTCCGGCGGCAAACCAAGCCCATCCCGACCGGCGCTCTCGACTGAGCCGCTGACCCGTGAGGAGGATGATCAGGCTTCCACCTCAGCCGTCTACGGCCCCCAGGAACGCTCGGTGGTCGTCCCGGAGCCGGAGCGCCCCGCCGGAGGCATGGTTTCCAGCAGGACGAGCCATTACCGTCGGTGCCGTGACTAAGGATCTCTCAGCGCTCGATCGACTAACCGCGCTCGTGCCCCCGCCGGCTCAACCGGTGTTCGGTACTCGCACCTGGGATGATCTCTTCGACACCATCGGCTTTCGGCTTCCGGCTGATTGCATCGCCTTCACCGAACGTTACGGGTCCTGCGAGTTTGCCGAGTGGCTCTACATCTCAGACCCTCGGAGCGTTACCGATCTCCAGCTGGCTCACATGCCGGAGTGGATGGACTACTACCGGGATCTCAGGGAGGACTCTCCGGAAGACTTCAAGCTCGCGATGTGGCCTGAACCAGGTGGTTTCCTTCAATGGGGCAGCACTATCGATGGCGATGCCATGGGCTGGATGACGGTGGGCAAACCCGAAGAGTGGCCAGTCATGGTCGTTCCTCGCCACTACGACGAGGACTCACCCATCCCGGAGACGATGACCGAATGGCTGCTGGAGTGGGCGTCCGGCAATCGGTTCGGCAGTTGGATAGTCGGAGGACCCGACTCTGTTCCCTTGACCTGCACGCCTTCGGTCTAGAGCGGCTACAGCATGTCCGTGGCCCGAGCGGCGGACGGCTCAAGAGCGTGGCCTCCCGGCTGACCGTCAAGGACCTGGCCGCACTGCTCGCCTCGGGCCAAGCCCGCCCGGCACCGGCCGAGCCCGCCCGGCACCGGCCGAGCCCGCCGGCGAACCGCCGATCGAGGCGAGCGCCGTCGAGGTGGACCGGCAGGTCAGCTCGACCGGCACGATCAGCCTGGCCAGCCGGGCCTTGTGCATCGGCGCCCATCTGGCCGGCCGGCGCGTCATCGTCCGCCTGGACGGCATCACCGCCCGCGTCATGGACGAGCAGCGCCTGCTCCTTCGCGCTGTGCCCTGCCCGCTGCCACTCGCCGAGTGCCTCGCCCTGCGCGACGCCCGCCCCGCCGGACCACCGCCGACCTGTCACATCACCGTGCACGACAACGGCGAACCGATCCGTGTCGTGCCCCGAACCCGGGCACACGGCTGATCGAGCAAGGCGTCCACATCCGCGTCGTTCAGGAGGTCCTCGGCCGCACCAGGGTCACCACCGCCGAGCGGTACACACGTGGCCACCCTCCAGATGAAGGACGCGAGCGGTCGCATGGACTCGGCCCTCTGGGGATAACTGCAACCCGGACGCCAGAAAGGCCCTCCCCGTCGAAACGGGGAGGGCCTCTTTGCCGCGGAGAATTGGGGATTTGAATCCCGGATGGTGTTGCCACCAAACCGCATTAGCAGCTCGGATCTCGCCCGTCCTGATCGGTTCAATCTGGACCATCTGGCTCTGCTAGTGCCCTTGGGACGGCTCTGTACGTCCTCGGATTGCAACTAGCGCTGCAACTAGAACGGTCCCAGCGTCATGTTGAGATGGGCTCTTCAGCGTTCGGGCGGCATTCCGCTACGTGATCGTTCCGGCCCGAGTCTCCTCAGTCGAGCTGAGGACGTTGGCCGAAGGGATCCCATTCGATAGTGACGAGTCCGCCATATTGCTTGGCCAGCCTGCGGCGCAGGCCCTGGTCGAAGGCATTGGTTTCGAGGACGATCCGGTTGAGCTCCGGGTCGATTCCCATGCCGAACACTTCGGGTTCGTCGATCGGCCTGCGTTCCTTCTCCATCAATGCGGTCAGTTCGGCTTGGCTGTTCTTCGCCAGCCGGACCTGGGGCACGATCGTGTACGGGATGGGTTTCCCGTCCGACCAGTTCACTCCGGAGATCGGCGGGATGGCCAGCTCGCGTCCTCGCGCGGTGACGTAGGGGGCGACCAGCCGGTACGGCTTGTGCAGGATGTACGGTGGGGCAAGATCGTGCGGGTGGGCCTTGGCCCGTCGCTGGGCGGCTTCCTGAGCGCGCTGGAAGGGTCCGATGCCCTCGTACGATCTGAGCATCACGGGGGACACAGGTTGGTAGTAGACCTCGACCGCGTCATCCGTCGCGGGTTGCACGATCACCCGCCACGCGCCCGGCAGGAACTCGGGTGCTGCCGTGATGGCGTAGAGAGCGACCAGAGTGAAGATCGTCTTCAGTCGCATGCGCGATGAGTGTAGGGCATCTCTCCGCAACATGATCAGTTACAGGACGGTTCGAGGCGACGCCAGGAAAGTCGACCCCGCGACTTCTTGCTTGCAAACCGATCGCGTCCAATCAGCGAAGAGGCAGCTCACAGCACCGATTGCGTTCCCCGTGGTGCACCGCTGTTCCCCCTTGTTTCCTGCCCCATCGGGCACGCGACGGGCACGGCGGTACCCTCGATGGGATGGCCTTCGGCATTGCGCCGCGCCTCCCCGCATGGGTACAGCTTGGTGCGCCAAGCCGTAGGCGATCGGGCACGACGCCGGGGATGCTGGATAGCACCGGAGGCCGTCACCACTCTCTATGACGGGGAAGCAGTCGACCTGGGAACCTGCGGATTACAAGATCCAGTTTGAGCCGTTCCGGATCGTTCAATGCGGGTCAGTGGCTGTGTGCGGTCTTCCTGAACGCTCCTGGACGGCATGGAACTGCAACGGAAACTGCAACTGGCGACGGCCTACCCTTCGTCGACCATGAACACCTATACGCATGTGCTTCCCGACATCGATCGGGCGGCTGTGGTCACCGTCACCAAGAATTCGGATGACCCGAGCACGAGTACGGCTGTGAACGGATATGGCACTGGTTGGGGTGGGATCGCGATGTAAGCATGCATCTATGGATCATCGGCCTGGATTACGTGTTGTCCGCCGTGGAGGCTGCTGATCGGCATCGTGATGGTGAGTGTGCTGGTCGTGGCGGTCGGCGTGCTGTGTGAGACTCTCCTGACGGCTGGCACCGGATGGCCAAGACAGAGGCCGAGGTCACCCAGAAGGTCAGTGAGCTCGAAGGCAAGAGAGAGTCCGGCAAGGTCACCAAGGCTGGCAGGATGCCTACGGTCGCCGAGTGGATGACCGAGTATCTCGACGTCATCTGTGAGCGCCTGGTCGCGTCCGGCAAGATGGCGCCGCGAACGCTGTCGGACTACCGCTCGAAGACCCTGCACTGGATCACCCCGCTGCTCGGCCGGCACCGGCCCAACCGCCTCGCGCCCGAACACCTCGACGCGGCGTACACCGTGATGCTGGACAAGGGCCTGTCCACAAGCACAGTGCTCAAAGTGCATCGAATCCTGTCGCGAGCCCTGAAGATCGCGGTACGGCGCGGCAAGATCTCACGGAACGTGGCAGAACTGGTCGAAGCATCAACCGCGGCCTCGACCGAGATCGAACCGCTGACTCGAGAGGAGGCTCGCCGGATTCTCTCCGCGGCCAAGACGAAGCGGAACGCTGCTCGCTGGTCCGTCGCTCTCGCTCTCGGGATCCGGCAAGGGGAAGCGCTCGGTCTCCGCTGGCAGTACGTCGACTTCGAGACGGGTGAGATCCGGGCGTGGTTCCAGGCGCAGCGCCAGGAGCGGAAGCACCAGTGCGACGATCCACATGCCTGTGGGCAGAAGTGGCACCGCTGGCCCTGTAAGAAGCGGTGCCCTATTCACAGCCACCGCTCGACCTGCAAGCCGGAGTGCGAAAAAGCCCGGACACACCTGCTACAAGCGACCGTGCCGGAAAGACTGCACCGGTCACGCGGACAAGTGCCCCAAGCGGACGGGTGGCGGGATCGTCTTCCGTAAACGCAAGGGCAAGGCCAAGCTCACCCTCCAATGCCCGCCCGACCTCCTGGGCCAACTCAAGGCTCATCGCGATCTCCAGGATGCGGAGAAGCAACGAGCGGGGGAGCGCTGGGAAGAGCATGACCTCGTCTTCGCGACTCGGCACGGTAGCCCCATCGAGCGCACGGATGACTGGAAGACCTGGAAGGCCATCCTCCGGCAGGTGGGCGTGCGAGATGCCCGCGTTCACGACGCTCGCCACACCGCTGCCACGCTGCTGATCGAGCAGGGTGTGAACATCCGGGTGGTTCAGGAGGTCCTCGGCCACACGCGGGTCACCACCACCGAGCGGTACACACACGTGTCCACACCGCTCATGCGCGACGCCGGCGAACGGCTCGCCTCCGCGCTGTGGGACTAGGTCGTTGCAACTAGGTCTGCAACTACGACAGCCCCGGACACCAGGAAGGCCCTCCCCGTCGAAACGAGGAGGGCCTCTTTACCGCGGAGGATCGGGGATTTGAACCCCGGATGGTGTTGCCACCAAACCGCATTAGCAGTGCGGCGCCATAGACCTGACTAGGCGAATCCTCCCGACAGCCACCTGGCTCAGGACAGAGTACCGGCCTTCTGGCGGTGCGGCAAAGTGATTGCCCCGAGGGTCGTCACCAAGGTTATCCACCGCCTGTGGGTAACGTGCTCGATCCTGTGGATGACAGGCTCATCCAGGTCGCAATGGCCTGTGGACAAGGGGGGTCAGGCGGCGGGGTTCGCCTCGCCCTCCACCTCGATCTTGATCTTCTTGCCCACCAGCACGCCGCCGGTCTCCAGTGCGGCGTTCCAGGTCAGGCCGAACGCCTCGCGGTCGATCTCGGTGGCGATGGAGAAGCCCCACACCTGCTGGCCCCACGGGTTGGTGCCGACGCCGCCGTACTCGACGGTGAGCTCGACCTCGCGGGTGACGCCGCGGATGGTGAGGTCGCCCAGCACGGTGAACTCGTCGCCCTTGTGGTTGACGACGCGGGTGCTCTTGAAGGTGAGCTGCGGGTGCGTCTCGGCGTCCAGGAAGTCGCCGCTGCGCAGGTGGTTGTCGCGGTCGGCGGCGTTGGTGCTGATGCTGGAGGCGTCGATGGTGAGCTCGGCCGACGACTCGAGCGGGTTGTCGGCGATCGTGATGGAGCCGTTGAACTTCTCGAACGTACCGCGGACCTTGCTGACCATCATGTGCTTGGCGACGAACCCGATGGTGGTGTGGTTCACGTCGATGGCGTAGGTGCCGGCGGCGGGGATGGAGAGGCCTTCCCAGGTACGCGTGCTCATGGCTGTCGTTCTCCCTCGTAGAGATCCTTGCGCTGCGGACGTTTGCTTCAACAGATGTCTACATGAGGAATATTCCGCGCGTCAACTATCGTCGTCTACGATATGAACGTGATCCCCTTTGACGATCCCCGGCTGACCGCGTTCGGCCTGCTGGCGGAGGTGCACGCGGGCCTGGTGGCGAGGATGACCCCTGCCCTCACCGCGGCCGGGCTGTCGGACGTCGACTTCGGAACGCTGATCAGGCTGGCCCGCTCGCCGCAGCAGAGCCTGCGGATGGGCGATCTCGCCGCGCAGACCGGGCTGTCCACGAGCGGCGTGACACGCGTGGTCGACCGGCTGGAGCGTGACGGCCTCGTGGTGCGCCAGGCGTGTGCCACCGACCGCCGCGCCTCCTACGCGGCCCTGACCGAGAAAGGCGAGCAGAAGCTTCAGGAGATCCTGCCCCAGCACCTCGCCGACATCGAGGAGTCGTTCACCGGGGTGCTCGACGAGGAGCGGCTCGACCAGTTCCTGGCCACCCTGCGCATCATCAGGGACGTCGTCCATCCCTGCGCTACCGCGGGGGCGGTTGAGCCGGGACAGATAGTTCGCCCCTGAGCTTGGCCACGGCCCGCGAGACGGTGCTCTTGACCGTGCCGACGCTGATGCCGAGCGTTCTGGCGATCTCCGGTTCGGTCATGTCCTCGTAGTAGCGCAGCACGACCGCGGCGCGCATGCGGTCGGGCAGCGCTCTCACCGCCTCCTCGAGCGACTCCTCCCATTCGCAGGGGGCCTCGAACGCCACGGGGATGTCGGGAAGGTCCTCGGCGGGAAACTCGTCCAGTTTGCGCCTGCGCCACTGCGAAATGTTGATATTGACCATCGCCCGGCGGACATATCCGTCCAACGCGGCGTGATCTTTGATGCGATCCCAGGCCAGATAGGTCTTGGTGAGTGCGGTCTGCAGCAGGTCCTCGGCGTCACAGGGATGGCCGGTCAGCTGGCGGGCGGCGCGCAGGAGAGCCGGCCCGCGAGACCTGACGTACTCGCGGAACTCCTCTTCCAGCTCGGCAATCTGCATCGTGGTCAGAATCGCAGCCTGAGCCCCTATTGCGGCTGAACCAGAATCCAGGATTCGCCTAGCCAACAGCAAAGGGCAGTCAAGGTCTGCTACACACCGGTTGTCCATGCGTTCCACCGAGGATGCGTATTTTGCTCTCATCTGCAGGGAAGGGCCGGGAGTTATGTGACGCTAGGGGAGTGAACAGCACGGAACGCCGCCGGATCCTCGCGGCGGCGGCGCTCGGCCGCGACACACGGCATCCGGGGCCCGACCCGGAAGGCGGTGAGCCCCTCCGCGCGGTCAGCGGGCAGATCATCGACGTCAGCCCGCATCTGATCATCGTCGACACCGAGCAGGGCGTGGAGGAGCGGCTGGTCATCGCGCCGTGGGCGACGGCGTGGCACGGCGTCGACGTGGCGCCGGCCGATCTCCCGCTCGGTGCCGCCGTCACCATCCGGGCGCTGCGAGACGGGAAGGTCGCCGAACGGATCTGGGCCGACATCACCCGCATGACCGGCGCGATCCTGTCCGTCGAAGGCCGCCGGGACCTCCACGTGGAGCTCGACTGCGGCCCCCACCGGGGGCGCCGCGCTGTGATGATCCCCTACCGGGCCACCGGGCGTATCCGTGTCCGCTATCCCCAGCTCGAGCCGGGCTACCTCTTCGACGCCATCGGCGTCCGTGACGAGGGGGTGGGCCAAGCGCTGCTGCCCGCGACGTCGCAGCCCGGCCATCCCGCGCGTGCCGTACCGACCCCTCCCCCCGCGTACGGCGGAGCGCAGCAACGCATCAACGGAACCGCCACCTGGTCCGACGCCTTCGACTGCGACGAACGCGGAACGGCCTATCCCATGGTGGAGCGTTCTGACGCGGCGTGTCCCGACGCGGAGGTGTCGTGCGTCGGCCTGCCGTACCTGGCAATTGGTTCGTTACTGCATATCCGTAATGTCTGCACGGAAAGGGCGGCGAACGTGCCGATCGTGGCGTGCGGCTGCATGGCCGGACGGTTCTGCGACCGGTGCGTCGAGTGTGGCACCTCACCGAGAGGGCGCCTCGCCGAGCTGTCGCCGTCGTCGTTCGTGGAACTGGGTGGGGAACTGACCAAGGGGTGCTTCAACGCCCGGGTCGGATGGGGATGACACGCATGCTCGAATCGCAACTGCCGATCCTGATCGTGCTGCTGGTGCTCGGCACGGTCGCCAAGCTGGCCACCGTGCACACCGACGCCGAACCCGGCGCGCTGACCAGGCTCGGGCCCGCCGTGCTGGTGCCGGGGCCGCTGCGCAAGCCGGCGCTGGTCTGCTGCGCCGCCGGCGAGCTGGTGCTGGCCACCGGACTGCTCGTCACGACCTATCCGCTGTTCCGGTGGGGGACCGTCGCCTTCTTCGCGCTGTCGACCTACGTGCTGCTCGAACTGCGCAGGCGCCGGCCCGACGCGGGCTGTGGCTGCTTCGGCGAGGTCAGCTCGGCACCGGTCGGGGTGCGCTCGATCAGCCGCACGGTCGTGCTGACCGGGATGGCCCTCATGTCCGTCTGGGCGCCGGTGCCGGGCATGTCGGGCATCTCGTGGTGGACGCTGGCCGGCGTGGCCGTGCTGGCCGTCCTGTCGCCCGAGCTCGACGAGGCCGTCGCCCGGATCCGCCACCGGGCGCCGTGCGAGCAGCGCCCCGCCCCCGAGAGCGCGGGCCTGGCCAAGCTGAAGGCGAGCGCGACCTGGCGATCGCATGCCGATGGGCTCCTCTCCGCCGAGCCGTACGACAGCTGGCGCGAGCTGTGCTGGCGGTTCTTCGTCTTCCGCGACCACGCCGGGGACGACGTGGTGTTCGCCGTCTACCTCACGGGACGGCACCCCGTTGTGCGCATGGCGGTGGTCGGCAGGGACGACACGGACTCCATGCCGGAATATACGGCCGTATCGGCCTGACGCTAGAGAGCGCTATACAAAGCGATATGTGCCTCTCTAGCCGTGCCTAGCTTCCCCTCTAGACACGGCTAGAGAGAGTCAGATGGGCTGAGCGCGCAGGAACCTCCCGAAGTGTGGCACCGTGAACGCGATCAGGCCGCGCTCGGCGGAGAAGATGAGCCCCTTCTTGATGAGGCTGTCGCGGGCGGGCGACAGGCTCGACGGCTTGCGGCCGAGCGCGTCGGCCACGTCGGAGGTCGCCACCGGTTCGTCGCCGATGGCGGCCATGGCGTGCATGTAGTCGCGCTCGGCGGGGGTGGCCCGCTCGTAACGGCTGCCGAAGAAGCCGACCGCCAGCTCCTCCTCCGCCTCGGGCGCGGACACCTTGACGTCGTCGAGCGTGATGGGCGTGCGCGGCGCGTAGTCCCACGCGACCTTGCCGTACGCCTGCACGAAGTAGGGGTAGCCGTCGGCCGCCTCGTAGAGCGCGTCGAGCGCGTCCTGGGTGAACTCCACGCCCTCCTCCCTGGCCGGGACGAGGAGCGCCATATCGGCCGCGTCGCGGTCGAGCTTGTCGAGGCGCGCGTAGCGGAACAGCCGCTCGGAGTAGCTCTTGCTGGCCGACAGCACGCTCGGCAGGTGGGGCAGGCCGGCGCCGACGACGATCAGCGGCCCACCCGTCTGGGACAGCTCGTGGCAGGCCGCGCAGAGCGCGGAGATGTCGCCGGCCTGCACGTCCTGCATCTCGTCGATGAACAGCGCCACGCCCACCCCGAGGTCGGTGGCCACGCCCGCCGCGTCGACGAACAGCTCGGTCAGGTCGATCTCCAGGTCACCGGAGTCGGCCCGGCCCCTGCTGGCCGGCACGTCGATGCCCGGCGACCAGTGCGAGGTGCCCTTGGCCGCGGAGGGGTCGCGCATCGCGAAGGCCTTGAGCACGCCGAGGAACTCCTCGATGCGCTCGGGCGCGCGGTGCCTCGGCGCCAGCTCGCGCACCGCCATGTGGAGCGCGGCGGCGACCGGCCGGCGGATCGACTGGTCGGGCCTGGCCTCGATCTTGCCGGTGCCCCACAGCCGCTGCATGGCCATGGACTTGAACGTGTTGAGCAGCACCGTCTTGCCGACGCCGCGCAGACCGGTGACGACCATGCTGCGCTCGGGACGGCCACGGGCCACCCGCTCCAGCACGACCTCGAACTGCTGCAGCTCGCGATCACGCCCGGCGAGCTCGGGCGGGCGCTGTCCGGCGCCGGGGGCGTAGGGATTGCGCACAGGGTCCACGCTCTCGGACTTTATAGCCGGGTATAGCGGCCGACTTAGAGTTGGGAAGAAACACCTACGGCGTGTCTGGACGAGCATGGCACCCCCCCTCCCACCTGGCCGAACCTCTGTTCGAGTGCTTGCCCAGAACTGTAGCGCGCGGTCGAACACGTGCGCGAGTGATTCGAGTAAAGATCTTTGCAACAGCTCGAGCGCCCCGTGCGTCCCCGGTACGTGGAGTTCGACGAATTCGTCCGCGCCAGGGGGCAGGCCCTGCTGCGGTACGGCTACGTGCTCACCGGCAATGCCGAGGACGCGGCCGACCTGGTGCAGGAGGCCC
The DNA here is from genome assembly GCF_053602555.1 of Nonomuraea sp. NPDC004354. NCBI lineage: Bacteria > Bacillati > Actinomycetota > Actinomycetes > Streptosporangiales > Streptosporangiaceae > Nonomuraea > Nonomuraea sp. NPDC004354. The sequence goes on from NZ_JBSGDV010000002.1 coordinate 520,401, forward strand.
TGCTCAAGCTCGGCGACACCTGGACCCGCGTGCGCAACAAGGACAACCCCGAGGGGTACGTGCGCACGATCATGGCGCGCCAGCACATCAGCTGGTGGCGCAGGCGCCGCAGAGAGCACCTCACGGACGACCTTCCTGAGGGCTCCTACCACGACAGCCACTCCTTCGGTGAGCTGTGGAACGAGGTGCGCGCGCTGCCCCGCAGGCAGCGCGTCGTGATCGTGCTGCGCTACTACGAGGACCTGTCCGACCAGGAGATCGCCGACATCCTCGGCGTCTCACGGGGCACCGTGCGCAGCCAGGCCGCACGCGCGCTGGAGAAACTCCGCGTCCGCCCTGGCGTGCTCGAAAAGGGGAAAGCGTGATGAGGACTGAGGAGGACCTGGTCCGTGCGTTGCGGCAGGCGGCCGAGCGGGCGCCGCAGCACGACCTGTCGGCCGCGATCTCGGTACGGCGGCGCCGCCGTACCAGGCAGAGGTGGATGGGCGCGGCGCTGGCCGTCGCGGCCGTGATCGGCGTGGCGGGGGCCGGGACCCTGATCGCCAGAGGCATCTTCACCAGCGGGGGCGAAGGCGGCGTGGCGTCACCTGTCTCGGGAAGCCCCGGCGAGGCCGTGGCGAGCGTCGAAGCACCTCCGCGGGACGTCAGGACCGCGGCGCCGACGCCGGGCGGCGGGATCGAGGACGTCTGGCCGAAGGCGTTCTTCACGATGCCCGCGAAGAACGCCGAAGGCTGGCGATACCGCCCCATCACCGGCATCAGCCCCACCGAGGTGTTGCTCAACGCGGAGTCGTCGTTCGAGAAGGCCGGCCGGATCGAGATCTACGACAGCGAGACCGGAACGTTCCGCACGGTCGCGGACGTGCCGGCCACGCCGGGGCTGAAGCGGTACTTCCCGCAGAGCGCGGCCGTCGACGGGCAGAGCGTCGTCTGGTGGGCGGTGGCAGGGCAGGTGCGCGAGATCTGGACGGCCCCGCTGGCAGGCGGCGAGGCGCGCATGGTCGCCACCTTCACCGGCGAGCACCTGGACATCGAGGCGATCGCGGTCAAGGGCGAGCACATCTACTGGTCCGAGCAGAACGGCACGGTCTGGCGCCTGCTCCAGACCGGCGGCGACCCCGAGAAGATCGCGGACGGCCTGCACCTGATCAGCTGGCCCTGGGCGAGCGACGTGGGCGAGCGCGACCTCGGGAAGAACCAGACCAAGGTGGTCAACCTGGAGACGGGAGAGACCCGCCAGGTCACAGCCGCGCCGAACGCCAAGGAACTGCGCTGCGGCCCCGTCTGGTGCCTCGGCGCCGGCCTCGGCCAGCGGCTGGACGGGTCCGACGTCAGGACGTTCGACGGGTTCGTCGGCGGCCTGTCGCCGTACCCGATCCTGGACAGGTACGTGTTCCTCTACCACTCGGTCGTCGACCTGGAGGCCGGCACCATCCTCGACCTGCCGGACAACCCCGACAACTGGAGCGGCGTCGGCACCTCCTCGGCACCCAGCACGATCAAATACTGGGGAGCCGCCAAGGGAGACAAGCCGGACGCGTTCCGAATGGTCAACCTCGCGGCCGCGCACTAGGGTTCGACCCATGCGGAGCTTTGCGAACGTGCAGGAGTTGAAGGCGGCCGCCGGCGAGACGATCGGCCCGACCGAGTGGCGCACCGTCACTCAGGAGCAGGTCAACCTGTTCGCCGACGCCACCGACGACCACCAGTGGATCCACGTCGACCCCGAGCGGGCCAAGGAGACCCCCTTCGGCGGGACCATCGCCCACGGGTTCCTGACGCTGTCGCTGCTCCCCTCCTTCCTGACCGAGCTGATGACCGTCGGCCAGATCGAGATGGCCGTCAACTTCGGCCTCAACAAGGTCCGCTTCCCCAAGCCCGTGCCCGTCGGATCGCGGGTGCGGGCCAGCGGCGAACTGCTCGACATCAAGAACAGCCCGGCCGGCCAGCTCGCCACCATCAAGGTGTCGGTCGAGCTGGAAGGCGAGCGCCGCCCCGTCTGCGTCGCGGAAGCGCTCCTGCTCTACGTCCCCGCCGCCGCCCAGTAACCCCCGGGCCGCCGTCAGCTCCCCTCGGAGTAGTAGATGGCGGCCTGGACGCGGCTCCTCAGCCCCAGCTTGCCGAGGACCCTGCTGACGTGCGTCTTGGTCGTCGCCTCCGCCATGTCGAGCTCCTTGGCGATCTCCGCGTTGGACAGGCCCCTCGCCACGCAGGCGAGCACCTGACGCTCCCGTGGCGTGAGCAGGTCGCCGGGCGGCTCCCGCCGTACCGGCTGCTCGGCGAAGGCGGCGATCAACCGGCGGGTCACCGCCGGAGAGATCAGCCCGTCACCCCTCGCCACCAGGCGCACCGCGTCGACCAGCGCCTCCGCGTCGGTGTTCTTCAGCAGGAATCCCGCCGCGCCGGCGCGCAGCGCGCCGAAGACGTACTCGTCGACGTCGAACGTCGTCAGGATCAGCACGTCGGTCACGCCCGCCAGCTCCCTGGTGGCCGTGATGCCGTCCTTCTTCGGCATCCTGACGTCCATCAGCACGACGTCCGGCCGCTTCTCGCGCGCCATGGCGACGGCCTCCTCGCCGTCGCCCGCCTCGCCCACCACCTCGACGTCGCCGGCGCCGCCGAGAATCAGCACGATCCCCGCCCTGACCGCCGCGTGGTCGTCGGCGACCAACACCCTGATCGTCACGGCTCCTCCTCCGTCGGCAGCGCCGCCCGCATCCTGATCGCCAAGGCTCACGGCTCCTCCAGGGTCGGCAGCGTCACCGGCACCTTGATCGTCACGGCTCCTCCACGGTCGGCAGCGTCGCGCGCATCCTGATCGTCACGATTCCTCCTGGGTCGGCGGCGTCGCGCGCACCTTGATCGTCACGGCTCCTCCACGGTCGGCAGCGTCGCGCGCATCCTGATCGTCACGGCTCCCCCTGCGTCGGCAGCGTCGCGCGCACCCGCCAGTGTTTCTCGTCGTACGGCCCGGCCTCGAACCGGCCGCCCACCAGCCCCGCCCGCTCCCGCATCCCGACCAGCCCGGCGCCCGACCCCGGCAGCGCCGACCCGCCGCCGGCCAGCGGATTGTCGACCACCACGCTGACGTGATCGGGCGCGAAGGTGATCGTGACCGTCGCCCGGTCGTCGCCGTGTTTCATCGCGTTCGTCAGCGCCTCCTGCACGATCCGGTACCCGGCGAGATCCACCGACACCGGCAGCTCCCTCGGAGTCCCCTCCACCGTCATGCCAGCGTCGACCCCTGCCTGCCGCGCCCGCTCCACCAGGTCGGCGACGTCCTGGAGCCGCGGCCTGGTCGACGCGTCGGTGTCTTCGCCGTCCTCGCGCAGCAACCCGATCATGGTGCGCATCTCGGCCAGGCCCTGCACGCTGTTCTCCCTGATCGACGCCATGATCTGCTGGACGGCTCCCGCGTCGAGATCCTTGCGCGACAGCACGGCCGTGGACTGGATCGCGATCGCGCTGAAGTGATTGGCGATGATGTCGTGCAGCTCCCTGGCCATCCTGGTGCGCTCGGCGACGATCACGGCGTTGCGGTCGAGCTCGGCCAGATGCGCCACCTGCTCGGCCCTGGCCCGCTCCGCCGCCGCCTGGTCGCGGTGCTGCCGCAACACCATCGCCGTCGTGACCGGCACCACGAGCACCAGCCCCGCCTGCACACCGAACACCGAGATCTTCAACAGGTCCCGCTCGACGAAACCGAACACGCAACCGATGATCACCGCGCCGGCCCCCGTGACGCCGAGCAGCCACCTGCTCAACCTCGGCGGGCCGTACAGGGCGGCGGCGTAGAGGTTGTCGGTGAAGATGACGATGGTCGGCAGCGAAGGGCCGGCGAAGGCGATGTCGAGACCCACCCCCGACACGCCGAGCGCGAGAGCCGCCAGCGGAGCGCTCCGCCGTACGGCGACACCCGCGCAGGTGAGCGCCAACGGGACGACCGGCAGCCACACGGGCACGCCGGCCCGGGGGTAGAAGGAACCGGCCGCCAGCAGGACGAGACCCACGGCGAAGGTCGCGACAGCGCCCAGGAGGTCTCGTCTCATCCCCCCATCTCACCATCGGTCGCAGGGGTGTCGATGGCACCTGGGGCTGGGCTGTGGATACGCCGAAGGTTGTACACAGGGTCATCGGAGCGGACTAGGCGGCGAATTGGTTCGAGGCATGGCTCCGGGTCCGCTATGCTTGCTTACGCAGCGAGCGGCCGTAGCTCAATGGATAGAGCATCTGACTACGGATTATCTCCCCTTAAGCAGCGTACGACAACCCGTTTGACCAGGTCCGGGTGAAGCAGCGTACGAACCGAATCAGACGCTTAATCTCTGATCAAGAAACCGGGCGAAAGTATAGAAAAACCCCCCACGAGTGTCGCTCGTGTGGGGGTTTCGGCAGATCAGTCCTCGTCGGGAGGCTCGGGGCCGACGAACGAGCCCAACCGTATCCGGGTGTACAGCAGCTCTTGTTCGCGGAGATTAGCGAACGCCTTTCTCACCGTATTTCTGGCGACGCCGAATTCCTGAGCAACGCTATTTTCGGAGAGAAAGTGACCGGGTGGATATTCGCCTTCCCTGATTCGTTTCCGAATCTCGTTGGAAATCTGGCGCCATACCTCCATGTCTTTGCGCCATTGAGGCTGTCCATCCCGGAAGTTGATCATGTGAACGAGCGTAGACGAGTGTGAACGTGCCCCCTCATCCCGCTACATGCACGCTGTAGCGCGCTACAGCACGCACAAGCGTGCACAAGCGCATGCATGCGTGAGCCAGGAACTGGGTATGCCGGTCGCATCGCGGTCGGTGCGGCGCCACCCGCGCCGCCCGCGGCCTACTGCCCGCCGTCGGACTGGAGCTTCTCGGCGGCGGCGGGCAGCACGTAGCTTCCCGTGCCCGGCTCCGTCTCCGTCAGGCCCGCATCGCGGAGAGCCCGGTGCACCTTCTGGGCGACCGTGTTGCTCATCTCGAACTCGACCATCAGCTCGTGCACGGTAGGCACGCGGTCGCCGGCGGCCAGCTCGCCGCTGCGGATCCGCTCCACGATGGCGGCGTACGCCTGACGCCATTTCGATCTACTCGGGTGCACCACGGACCAACGACATCAGGGCGTACCTGGGCAAACATAGGTACACCCTGATGCGCTGTAACACATGTAGGGATGGTTTAAGACACCTTGACGTGGCACACTCGGGGCAGGACTGCACATAGATCGGGCCCGGCAGGCGTGCAACCGCCTGGACCCGGGCCCTTGATCGCACGTGGAGGTGCGACCCGTGACCGAGCCTACGGCCGCCGACGTCGAGGAAGTGCCCGCCGACGATGCGCTGGAGCACCCTCTGGCCGATCTGATCATGTGGATGATCCCCGGCCGCTCAGTCGGGATCAGCATGCCGCGCCAGGAGTCATACGACTCGCCAGTGAAGCGGCGCCCCTAGACGCGCTGCAGCTTCACATGCAGCGCAGGGCGGCTGGACGGGGAGGGCCTGGACCAGCCGCCCACTTCCCCCAAGACAAGAAGCGGCCCCCGGTCGGCGACTGCAACGCCTCCCGAGGGCCTTGACCGGACTCTGGAGGTCCGACCCGTGAAGAACGATAAGCGCCAGAACGGCGATGTACCAGCGCCGAAGAAGAGGAAGCTGACGGCCGCCGAGAAGCTCGCCGCCGCCGCCCAGGCCGCCGCCGACGTCCGCGCCTACGACACCAACCCCGACGTCATCGCCTACCGCATCGAGCGGATGCGCGCCCGCGTCGACAGGCTCATGTGGGTCGGCGTCATCCTCGGCCTCGCGTTCACCGCGGCGAACGTGCAGCAGTTCGCCGCGGGGAACGCCGAGCCTTGGTCGATCCTGTGGTGCATCGCCTGGCTGCTTGACCCCAACGTGTCCCTCATCCTGCTCGGCACCCTGCTCGGAGAGCAGGTCATCGCCCGCCATCAGATCGTGGCCGGCCCATGGATCCGGCGCACCAAGTGGACCGCGCTCGCGCTGACATACGCGATGAACACGTGGGCGTCCTGGGTGGTTCTCGACCCGGCGGCGATCCTGCTCCACTCCGTGCCGCCCGCGATCGTGTTCTGCGGGGCGGAGGCGCTCACCACGCTCAAGCACCAGATCACCGAGGCCGTGCACAAGGCGTACGAGGCGGCCGCCGTACGGGCCGACGCCACCACGCCCGCGCCCGCCCGTACGGCTCCCGTACGGCGGGCCCTCGTGTTCCGTAGGGCGCCCCGTACGGACGAGCCGCGCACGGTCCGCCTTGCGCGGGTGATCTCCTTCCAGCCCGCGCCCCGTACGGAGCCCGTACGCGTCGTACGGCACGTACGGAGCTTCGCCTTCACCCGGGCGGCGGCCGCCCCCGTACGAGCCGTACGGAGGGTGTTCACCTACCGGCCCGGAACTGCCCGTACGGAGCCCGTACAGCCCGGCGCGACCCCGGCCGAGCGTGACGTGTTCGTGAAGGACTTGACGGCCGAGATCCTGGCCGCCGCCGAGCGGAATGAGAAGTGGGGGCCGGACTACGAGGCGCTGATGGGCCGTACGGGCCGCAAGCGGTCGTGGTGCGAGAAGGCCGTACGGGATGCCCGCAAGGCGGTCTTCGGTACGGGCGCCCGTACGGAACAGGCGGTCGCGTGACCCAGCACGACGAGCGCCCCCCGCTCCTCGCCGACGGCGAGGAGCGGGACGCCGAATCCATATACGAGGCCACCGAGATCGTCACCGACCGGCCCGTCGATCTCCCCGACGACGAAGACGACGACGACCCGGTGCAGGTGTACGCCACCATCACCGGCCGGCCCGACGAACGGCGCCCCATCCTGCCCGCATGGGCGCGCTCGCGCCGCGACCTCGAGGCCGCAGCCCGCTGGTGGGCCGGACACGCCTGGTACGTCTCGCGGTATCACGCGTGGCACTCGCCGAAGTACGCCGCCCGGGTCCTGAAGTGGACGCCCCGCGGCATGTGGATCGTCGTGCGCGAATCCTGGCGATGGGCCTTCGACGCCGAGCAGAAGCCGCTCCGCAAGGAGCAGATCGCCAAGGGCGACGTCGAGAAGTACCTGCAGCTCACCAAGGTGCGCGATGCGCACGTACGCCGCCGCCTCCCCGTCTTCCTCGGCAGCGCCGCGGCCACGCTGACCGCGTCGGCCAGCGCGGTGCTCGCGCTGCCGGGCCCCGGCCAGATGCTGCTCGGCAGCGGTCTCACCCTCGTGCTCGGCCGCGTCGGCCGACCCGCCGACCGGCCGATCGTCGGCCCCGCGGTCGTCACCACCAAGTACCGGCGGCTGACCGCGGAGATGGTGCGCGAGGCGCTGTGCTCGATCGGCGTGGCCGGCATCAAGGACCCCGAGAAGATCACATTCCCGTTGGAGATCCACCGCGACGGGCCCGGTCAGCTCGCCCGCGTCAACCTGCCTCCCGGCGTCGAGGCGGTGGCGGTGTGCGAGGCCCGCCGCAAGATCTCATCCGCGCTACGGCTCCCGCAGGACCAGGTGTGGCCGTCGGTCGGCCCCGACCACGAGGGGCAGCTCGACCTGTGGGTGGGCTATCTGCCCGCGTCCAAGATGAAGCAGCCGAAGTGGTCGCTGCTCGCCGACGGCGCCCGCACCTCGGTATTCGAGCCGGCCGAGTTCGGCGCGGACCAGCGGCAGCGGCCGGTCGCCGCCGAGCTGTTCGCCCGCAACTGGCTGATCGGAGGCGTCCCCGGTTCCGGCAAGTCGTACTTCGCCCGCGCCCTCGCCCTGGCCGCCTCCCTCGACCCCACCGCCGAGTTCAAGATTGCCGAGTTCAAGGGCACCGCGGACTTCGGCGACTTCGACGAGCACGGCCTCTGCTCGGAGTACTACTGCGGGGTCGACGACGAAGCCCTCGCGGGCGGCGCCAGCATCATCGCGTGGGGGCTGGCCGAGGCCGAGCGGCGCGGCAAGCGGATCCGCAAGTTCCGCGCCCAGGGCCTCGCCCCCGAAGGCAAGGTCACCCCCGAGCTCGCCGCGGCCGGCGTCGGCTTGCACCCCGTCGTCCTGCTCATCGACGAGGCGCACGAGCTGCTGCCCGACAAGGAGGTGGCCGCCGCGGCGGAGCGGCTGATCAAGCGCGGCCGAGCGCTCAACCTGATCGTCATCCTGGCCACGCAGATCCCGGACAAGAAGAGCGTGCCGCCGAACATCACCCGCTGCGTCACCATGCGCGCCTGCCTGGCCGTGCAGGACCACGTCGCCAACGACATGATCCTGGGCACCGGCGCCTACCGGGCCGGGATCACGGCCACCGGCTTCCGGCCCGGCATCGACGCCGGATGGGCCATGGTGACCGGCCTCGAACGGCCCACGGCGGTCCGCTCCCAGTTCCCGACCCAGGAGGGGGCGGCGAAGATCCTGGCCCGTGCCCGGCAGCTGCGTGGCGGCCAGCCGGTCGCGGGCGGCGAGGAGGAGCGGCAGCGCCTGGACGTGATCGTCGACGTCGAGCGCGTCTGGCCTGTCGGCCGGCCCGGGGTGCAGTGGCAGCGGCTGGCCGAGCTGCTCGCCGAGGCTCGCCCCGAGCTGTACGCCGGCATGACCGCCGAGACCATCAGCTCCCTGCTTCGCGGCTTGGGCGTGCCGAGCGTGGACGTGAAGGCCGACGGCAGGCCGCTCAAGGGCTGCCGCTGGGAGGCCGTCGAGGCGGTCCTGCAGCGGCGGGAGCTCGTCCGTGGGTAGCGGCAATCTCTCACCCTCGGCCCCCGCCAGCAGGCCCGTAGCAGCCTGCTGGCGGGGGCGCGCTACCCGCGACCTTTCAATATTTCCGCAGTCCAGACAGGTCGCGGGGCAGGGTCGCGGTGCCGCGACCTTCCTGGCGGCCGCGACCCCCGGAGGAACCCCGTGTCCGAGCTCGCCGCCGTACTCTTCGCCGCCGCCATCACCCTGGCCGTCCTCTACACGAGCAGCAGCCGGCACCCGCTCACCCGGTGCAAGCGGTGCCACGGGAACGGCATACTCCGGTCGGTCGTGCTGCCCTGGCGCTACCGGCCGTGCCCGCGGTGCGGGCGGTCAGGGGAGATCCGCGGCCGGTTCGGACGCAAGTAATGGGCAGGCCAGAGCGCGTCGCGCTGGCGTCCGCCCTGGCGTCGGTCACCGTGTACCGGCAGTACCAGGACGACCGCGAGCAGCGCGACAAGGTCATCCGCGACATCCTCCAGGACACGAGCAAGGAGGAGATCGTGGCCGGGCTCGCTGTGATCGCCCTCCTCCTCCTGCAGAACCTCGCCGACGCCCGGGGAACGCGGGCCGACGAGATTCTGCGGGAGCTCGGGTTGGCCATCGCGAAGGGCGGCGAGTGATGACGGCCGCCGCGGCGTGCTACTGCTCGTCGGCGAGGCGCTGCACGAGCGTGACGGCGCGCGCCGTCTCCCGCTGCAGGACGTCGAGCGCGCGGAGCGCCTCCTCGAGCGACGGCTCGGTGGCGGTGTCCGCCGCGATCCAGATCTGGTCGGCGATCCCTTCGGCCGCGTGCCGTACGGGGTGGAGCACGCTGACGAGGGCGACGCGGTCCTTGCCGTTCATGCAGGTCAGCCTACACCCACAGCTCGAATGATTGTTCGATATCCGGGAAAGGAGTCTGTCATGCCGAGCGCATATGTAACACGAGCATCATCAACCACGGATTTACCTGGAACGTCCCAAAACGCATCCTTACCCCACGCGGAGGCTCCGATGGCGCAACCCCCGTACGGCACACCCCCGCCAGGACCCCACCCGCAGCAGCACACGCAGCCCGGATACATCCCCCAGCAGTACCCGCCCCACGCTAGGCCCGGCTACGGGTACGCACCGCCGCCCCCGCCGCCGAGGAAGAGCAACGCGCCCATCGTCTTAACCGTCGTTGGCGTCGTGCTGCTGTTGCTGTTCGGCGGCTGCGCCGTCCTCGTCGTCAACCTCGGCGACGCCAAGCGGACCAGCACGTCGAAGGCCAGCGCGGGAGCGGTCGGCGAGCTGGTGCAGGACGGCGACTTGGCCTTCACGGTGATCAAGACGGAGCGCGCGGATCGTGTCGGCAGTCTCCGGTTCGGCGAGGAAGCCCAGGGCGTGTTTCTCCTCGTCCATCTTCGCGTGACGAACATGGGAGACAAGGCCGAGTCGTTCTTCGGCAGCCGGCAGAAGCTGATTGACCAGGCTGGCCGGGAGTATGAGGCGTCGACGAAGGCGGCCATCTACCTGCGCGACTCCAACAGCCTCTACGAGAAGATCAATCCGGGCAACACGGTCGAGGGCGTCGTCGTCTTCGACATCCCGACAAGCGCGACGCCGACGCTCGTCGAGCTGCACAGCTCGAGCTTCTCGCGGGGTGCCAAGGTGAAGCTCGACGGCTGACTCTGGACATGACGAAGAGGCCCCCGCCTCCTCCGCAGTGGGAGGAGACGGGGGCCTCTTCGCGTCGTGCTACAGGCCGCGCAGGTCGCGTCCGGCGTGCTCGCCCGGGTGGTAGCCCGCCGTACGCGACGCCGACGGCGCGCTGTACGAGGGTGCGGCCTTCCAGCCGAGCAGAACCCCGGCGCCCGGCCAGCGCGACTCCAGGAGCCGGGCGAGCGTGTAATAGCCGGAGACGAGCAGGGAACCGACGGCCAGGGTGCTGGCCTCGACGGGCAGCTCGATCCCGAATCCGGCGAGCCAGGCGGCGATGGTGGGGATCCAGGCGGCGACATTGGTGCGCAGCCAGGACACGATCCAGTCGGACAGAGACATGCTTCCTCCCGAGGAGGGGATGAGGATCCAGTCGCGTATGCGCTGGTCAGGCCCGGCCTGGTATTTCAGCCGGTATATCGTCGGGCTCTTTTCCCCGACAGGAGGTCAGGAGCTGGGCGTCGGCGACGGGGTCGCGGTCGGCGTCGGCTTGGCGCACGCGTAGGCCGGGACGCCGGCGGCCGCGTCGGCGCCGCGCGAGCAGAGCACCGTGGTGCCGTTGTACGAGAACTGCATCTTGGCGGGCATCGTGAAGGGCTTCGGCACGCCGTCGATGCCCGGCAGCAGCACGCGGCGCTCGGTCGCCTTGCACCGGCCGTACCGGGACGCCTGCAGATTCCGCGCCTCCAGGACGCGCACCGCGCCGGTCTTCGAGACGCACAGCCCGTACGTCTTCGCGGGCTCCTTGGCGGCGACGGACGCCGCGGCGACGCCGACGCCTCCCGCCAGGAGAAGACCGGTGGCGGCGATGGCGGACAGCTTCTTGAACACGGAATCTCCTGTGCTCGGGGACATGAAAAAGCCCAGCCACCTCGGGCTGGGACGACTCGGGATGGTGTGCGGGCTACCAGGCGGCCGCCCACGTTCGCGGCCCCACCACGCCGTCGACGGACAGCCCCTTGGCGCGCTGGAAGACTCGGGTGGTGGCCGACGAGGTGGGCCCGTAGATGCCGTCGGCGGCGATCGTGTAGCGCAGCTGCGCCAGCCGCCGCTGCCACGCCGTGACGTCCTGGCCGCGCTGCATCGGCGCTCCGTGCCGGTACTGCAGGTATCGGCCGGGCCAGCGCGGCGCGGACGGCTGCCGGGGGATCGGCGTGGTGTCGTCGTGGCCGGGGAGCGGCATGCCCTGCTGCAGCCACGCGTAGAGCACGGGCCCGGGGCAGGTGGTGGAGTAGCCGTCGCGGTGGCCGCGCACCTCCCGGCCGGCGCCGCGCGCCAGCAGGTAGGCGACCGCGTCGTGCAGGCCGCGCAGCATGGCCGCAGTGGGCTGGACGAGGCCGCGGTCGCCGAGCAGGGCGCAGATCGCGTAGTGGCCCGTGTTGAGGCCGGGCCCGTTGGCCGCCGAGAGGATGCGGGCGCCGCGCCCCTCGAACACGCGACCGTGCGGGCAGACGAGCAGGTTGTACGCGATGTCCGACCACCTGTTGGTGTCCTGGTGGTAGGCCTGGATGCCCTGGACCGTGTCCAAGCAGCGGGCGCAGGACTTGGCCAGGTCGGGCGACACGAACGAGCCGACGTAGTGGAGCTTCGTGCCGCGCGCCGACGGCAGCGCCGTGAGGTCGCCGCGCGGGGAGCGCGCCCGCCATTCGGCTCGAGTCACAAGGTCCATGGGGTGCCTCCTCGGTGGTCAGCGGACCAGGAACGAGACGAGCGTGATCACCGTGCTCACGGCCGCGAACATGAGCCCGATGACGGTGAGCAGCCGCCGGTTCCGCTCGGCCAGGTCCTCCCGTGTGACCGTGGTGCGTTCCAGCGTGTCCAGCCGCCCCTCCGTCTTCGTGTGGGTGACGGCCGCCGCCGCCCGGTCCTCATCGACCCGGCGGACCAGGTCGGCGTGCCGCGCGTCGACGTGGTCCAGGCGCTGAATGACGAGCGCCACCTGGCCGTCCAACCGAGCGAATCCGGTCTCGACGATGCCGCGCAGGGCGGCGAGGGCGACGTCGACCTGGCCGGTGCCGGGCTCGTTCACGGGCGCTCCGTTCATTGGTACGGCTCGCGCCGCGGTGGAAGGTCAGAAGCTGGAGATGAGGCCAGCGCCGCGCAGCGAATCGAGCAGCGCGATGAGCTTGTTGTGCTTCTCGTTGATCGCCGCTGACTGGGTGTCCGCGAAAGTGGAGTCGTAGCTGCCGGGCGCGTTGCCGACGACGAGAATGGGGTCGCTGACGGCGACACCGGAAGGCACATCGGGCGGGATCGCGCTGTAGTCGCTACCGTCCGATCCCCGCCAACGAAACTCGCTGCCAGAGGCGTACAGGTAGACGCCCGACGCCGGCGTGCTCCCGGCAGACTCCGGGATCTGAAAACCGCTGGAGGCCCGGGTGATGGGCACACCGCGCGCTTCCCGCACCTGCGCCTCGAGGGCTGCTACGCGCTGCGACAGCTCCTGCAGGATGCGGTTCGGGTCGCGGACGCCGGTCCCGCCGAACGGGTCCATCGGCATACTCATGACGCCACCTGGTGTTCGGTGATAAGGGTTAGCCGGTCCTTGCCGCGGCCGCGCTCGTTGGGTTCGAGAGACCAGCCGATCAGACGCATCGTCTTGTCGAAGGTGGCCTGGCCGTCGCGGATCGGGTAACGCGGGTTGTTGAGGGTGATGCGGGCGTAGTCGCCGAGCCCGTTCGGGTCGAAGCTGCTGCCCTTCCCGAGCAGCACCGTGGTGGAGAACACTCTGGGAGCTCCTGGGGTCCGGGACGCCCAGTAGGTGGCGTAGTCGTCGATCGTTGTCTGATCAGTGGAGTTACCTGGGTGGGTGATGCGCTTGTCGATCCACGGCCAGCCGGCGGCTCGGTGCGCGTCCGCGGTGAGGACACTGGAGCGGGTCGGCGACTGGGATTGTGTGGCGTCGGTCTGTTGCGGGGTGCCGCCGACAACTCGTAGCCGGGTGTGTCCGGACAGGGCGGAGATGGTGCGCGACCAGGTGACGATGTCGCCCCCCGTCCGCGACTCGACGAACTCATGCGTCACATTCGGGCGGTCGATCTTCGGGCTGCCCCACTCCCATGACCTCAGGATCGACCCGTCAACCAGCCGCGGGTTGATCACGTGCTCGAAACCGCCATCGGTTCTGGCGTAGTTGGCCAGGACCTGGCCGACGAACGCGTCGATGTCGCCGATGAGCGGCCGGTCGATGCTCGACAGGCCCGCCTGCAGGGTGAGCCCGAGGTCGGATCCCGGGTCGGCCTGCACCAGCTGCAGGAGCGCACGCGCGTTCGCGATCTGGTCGCCCTCGTTGAGGGTGATCGCCTCGAGCAGGGCGACGTGGTTGAGGTAGCCGTCGAGCGTGGTGGCCTGCAACTGCAGCTCGACGTTGCCGCGATCATTGCGCTGCTCGACCGCGGTGTGCAGCCAGTAGACGCCCCACAGCTGGTCGTCACGCCAGCAATGGATGACAGTCCGGCCAGGACCGGAGTGGAGGTCATCCTCGGCTTCGGGGATGATTTCCCGGATCTTGGCTGCCTCGAGGTCGGAGGGGAGCGGGATGGTGCCGGACAGGGCGCCCTGGTCGCCGATCCGCCGGTCGAAGGTAACCCTGGACAGGGTTGGCAGGTCGCCGCGGAACTCGCCGGTGAGCAGGTCCTGCGCCGTGTAGGTGACGCGGGCAAGGCCCTTGACGGGCGCGAATGGCGGGAAGGGGACGGGTGTCGGCGTTCCGCCGCCTTCGGCGGAGCTCGGGATGAGAATGGTCAGCGAGTGAGCCGGGCCCAGCTCGTTGGATCGCACCAGCGTGCGCGCGGGCAGCTGGGCGTTGGAGGCGTAGGTGCGGACCGCGATCGTCGCCGACGTGAAGGACCCCGACTGCAGGTCGAGACCCGAGTAGCCGGGCAGCTGCTCCCAGGTGACGGCCTCGCCCGCCCCGTTGGCGGCGCCGTACCGGATTTCCAGGCCGGACGCGGTGGACGGGGTGGCGGCCGGGCACGTGGTGTCCAAGGCGCTGGGTTCGACGACGATGCCGGAACGGGTGGCGCCGCGCACGGCGAGGATGATGACCGTTCCATCCGCTGACGAGTTCTGCCCGATCTCGTAAGCATCCGGCTCGCCCGCTGTGACGGTGCGGATCCACACCTTGGTGCCGGCGAACCCGTCGCCTGCCAGGCTGGTAAGCGGCTGCCAGCCGCCCTCAATGCTCATGTCTGGCAGGGCTCCGCTGTCGGCGGAATGGATCGCAAGCAGTACGTCGCCCGGCTGGGCGGTGTCGCGTTCAGCCGTGCCCGGCGTCCCTGAGATCGGCGTGGCGGCCACTGACCGGCTGGAGGCAGGCATCAGCTCACCTCCGATCGGTTACAGGTAGGCGTGCTTCCATAGGGCGACAGCTGGTGGGGCCGTGCCGCTGAGGGTCTCGTAGGCGATGGTGGAGATGCCCTTGCCGAACACCATGTCCGGGATGGAGACGGATGCGTTGGTGCGTGCCTGGGCTTGAGAAACGCCGCCGATCGACACGGTGCCCAGCTTGGTGTCGATGATCAGCGCCTGCCCGGCGGGAACCTCCAGGTCGTACTCGATGACGCGGATGTCCTCCGACCCGTCTGGCAGCATGCGGGCGATCTCCAGCAGCGGACGCTGGGCCGGGCCGGGGCAGCGCAGAATCGGGTAGGTGGTGGTGTTGCCGGCGTTGAGCACGTCGACATTGCCGCCGTCTGGGATGGTGGCCGACAGTAGCTCCCGCGAGTAGAAGCGGGGGTCGGCCATCGTGAACTGGGCTGAGGCGGGGACGAGGCCGAGCGGGGTGCGCTTCTCGACCGGGGCGTCCCGTTTGGTGCAGGCGCCGAACCCGATGTAGATGGTGTCGAGCACCTGCAGGGCGATCGGCAACTGCTCGTCAGCGTCCGGGACTGGCAGGCCCGCAAGGAAGGCGTTGGCGGCGTCTTCGACCTGCTCGCGCGGTGTCTTGATGAGCGTCTCGACGGTGAAGATGCGCGCCTGGCTGTGTTTCTGGCCGGGCAGTGATCCGTGCGCGCTCGGGTGGGGAACGTCGCCGTTGTCGAGCGCGGGCATGTCCCACGGGGTGCCGATCAGCCGCTGCAGGCTGTAGACGGTGCCGCCGCCCATCTTGAATCCGTTGTAGGAGATCTGCCCCTTGCCGTTGAGGTCGTCGCCGGGGTTGATCGGCACGAACACGTCCGGCATCGGCACGCTTGCGATCGCCGCGATGACAGGCGGCGTGGCGGACACGTTCTTCACCGTCGACACCGACGGTGTCGGGACGGACGCGCTGCCCTGGATCACTGTCGGCTGCACCGGTGTGACCGCGCCGCCGGTGAAGATGTCCGGGGTTGGGATGCTGCTGGTGGCGGTGATCAGATCTGTTTGGACGTTGGTGCCCAGCGAGATGCCGGGCGTGGGGATGCTGCTGGTGGCCGTGATCGTGTCGGCGAGGACCTCGACGGGGATTTCGCCCGGGATGAGCGGTGAGCGGCGGTGCTGGCGCCACGCCAGCGGCGGCCCGTCCTCGAACGTCGCCCCGGTGCCGCCCGACAGCGTTTGGGCGTTGCCGCTGTAGTCGATGGCTTCGCGGGTGAACGGGTGCCATCGCCGCAGGTTCGCCGTCCGGCGGGGCAGGTTGGACGCGTACTCGGCTTCGACCTCGGCTTGCGATAGTGCGACGCCGGACCAGTGCTTGAACGAGGCCATGGCCCCGTTGACGGGTTCGCCGCCGAACAGGTCGTTGCCTATGACCAGCGTGGCGTGGTCAGTGCCGCCGCTGTTCAACCCCGTCAGAGCTTCAACGGTGAAGGACGCGTCGTTGGGTGCACGGCTGATCAGCTGTCCTGTGGTGCCGTTGACTGACACGGCGACGAAGTACCAGGTGCCGGCGGTCAGCGTGCGACCAGTGACGCTGGCGCTGCTGCCGCCCTGCTGCTGGAACAGCAGCGACAGTCCGTCCGTACTCAGCCTCAGCCGCGAGAAGGTGGCGCCTTCGGCGTCTGTCAGTTGCCACAGGCAGCTGATCGCGTTGAGATCTACTGAGATCTTGAACCAGAAGGCGACCGTCCACGCGGAGACCGTGCCGAGGCTGATGGTGCGGGTGTACTGCTGGCCGTCCGCAGTGAACCTGACCGCCATGTCCTACCTCCTGTCAGTCGGAGTAGGCCAGCCGGACAGAGGAAAGAGCGGCGTCGTTGGCCAGCGTGTCGGCGGCGTTGTTGGCGACCCGACGCACCAGCAGCCAGCACTCGTCCCCAACCCCGACAGAGTCGAGGTTGGAGATGGTGATGGTCGCCTTGTGCAGCCGCTTGGAGGTGGTGCCCAGGTGGGTGTCGTCCACCGATTGGGCGGTGGCGAATGCCTTGGTTTCGACGTCCTGTGAGTCCGTCTCAGGGGTGATCGCCGCCAGGGCGACCTCCCATCGGACCACTCCGGTGGTGGCGTTGACCGCGTACCAGATCAGATCGCACGTGATGTTGCCTGATCCGTAGTTGACAGCCTCGAGCTTCCAGTAGGCGGTCTCGGCGGTGGAGGCGTCGTATAGGAGTCGCGATACCGGGAAGTTCGTGCCGTTGATCTTGTCGTAGGCGGGGAACGCTGAGCCGAGGAACTGCGCCTCTTCGGGCTGAAGGTAATGCTTGATCGTCGCCACGGCACCCCCTACGGCGTCAGATCGAGGCTGTAGATGCCGGACGGGTCGTGCGTGACGAGGAAGGTCCCGTCCTGGGTTTCCTCGAGGCTGCCGAACCAGGTGGCCCACAGGGCGCGGTCGGAGTGGGCGTCGTCGTAGCCGAGGTAGCCCTCAGCGGCGATCGTCGAGTTGGGGATGGAGATGTTGTTGGCGTCGAACACCGCCGAGCCCGAACCGGCCAGGAACGTCGTGGTGGTCAGCAGCACCCCGCCTGCGGTGTAACCCGCGCCGGAGGACTCGTTGGCCAGCAGCCAGGTGTTGGCGTTGTAGGCGGTGTCGGTGGTGAAGTTGGGCGTCACCCCGGCGCCGAAGAAGGCGGCCTTCAGGTCCGTCTCCGACGTCATGTCGGTGGCCAGCTGGGTGTCGTCCCACTTGTCGACGTAGGAGGCGACCATGATGCCGCTCGCAGTCCAGGCCATCAGTTGCCCCTCCCAACGCGGGTCCGCGCCTTGATCGTCTGAGGCGACACCTGGACCGACCCGTCCGGCAGCGGCTGGTCTGACGCGGTGGCAGCGCCTGCGGCCAGCTGCTCCATCGCGGCCAGAAGCGGACCGAATTCGCGCGGGATGCGCTCCAGGTCGGCTTCGGCGCGGGCCCGGATCGCTACCTTCTTCGGATCCGTCGCGCCGGCGTACTCCTGGACCTCGCGCTGGGCTTCCTCGAGGCGGGCTTTGGCGCGCAGCCAGGTGCGGGTTTCGGCGATGGACGCCATGGCTTGCCGCTTGGCCAGCCTGGACTCCGGTGTGCGCTGCTCGGCGTGCAGGTTCTTGGCGTCCTCCAGCGCGTCCATCTCGTCTTCGAGGGCGAGCTCCAACTCCAGCCGTGCCCGCTGCCGGGCTCGTGCTCTCACCACTGTCGTACTCCTCCCACGCCCTTGATCAGGGGCACGCGTACGGTGACGTCTTTGTGCTGGTCGTGCACCCGGTGGTATTCGCGGGTGAGTACGACCGCTCCCGAGTCGGTGAGCCGCCGGATGATCCGGATCCGGCGGCCGTTCACGATCGGCTCACGCCGGCGCACCGCGGTCCGGCCCGCGTTCGCCTGCACGCTTCGTAGCCGCGCCAGGTCGGCCGCGGTGTATCCCTGCAGCCCCATCAGGGCCTCCTTATGCGTTGGCTGGGGCCCGCAGGCCGTACTCGAATCCGAACTCGGCGCCCACCCGCTTCACGTCGGCCTCCTCGCGGATCACCGTGTCGTTCATGATCACGGTCACGCCGCTCGACGGCGGCGCGGCCTGGGCTGCAGGCTGGCCGTAGCCGTGCTGGGACACGTCGCCGACATCCCGCAGGCCGCCGCTGAACGATGTTCGGCTGGGGGCGAGCAGGTCGTCGGGCAGGGATCCCTTGGTGAGGGTGCCGCCGATGACTCCCTTCAGGGCGTCGGTGGCGGCGCCGGCCATGGACTGGACGCCGACGATCCATCCGGCGATGGTGTTGACGCCGATGTCGGCCATCACCTGCGACGGACTCTTGATCTTGAGTTCCTTCTTGATCGCCCGCACCAGAGCTTGGACGATCTTCGTCATCTCCGCGTCCAGCTTCTTCAAGCTGTCCTGCAGACCCTTGAGGTAGCCGTCACCGGCCCGCTTGCCGACGTCGTAGAGGGCGTCGGCGCCGGTCTTGCCCAGCTGCTTCGACATGTTGTCGATCTGCTTCTGAGCGGTGTTGATGGCCTTGATCTCGCTGCCTGGGGCGCCGACCAGCATGTCGGCGATCGACGCGCCCTTCTCGACACCCGCGTCGATGATCTGCCGCAACGTGGTCTTGTTCAGGCCACGCTCGGCCAGCCGCTTGATGTCGTTCGCGAAATCCTTGATCGCCTGCGCTCGATCCCTCAGCGAGCCCGAGAAGTCGCCCGCGTTGAGCTCTTCCTCGGACAGGCCAGTGATCGCCGCCCACTCCTGGGCCGACCCGGCGACCTTCTTCGCGTACTCCTTCGCGTCCGCCAGCCGCTTGACGAGGTCCTCACGCTGCTTGGCCAGAGAAGCCAGGGAGTCGTTGCCCTTGGTGATGAACGTGAGAAGGTGGTCAGCCACATCGGGCTTGGACCCAAAGGCGTCCTTGATCTTGGACACCATCTGTTCGGCTGCGGAGACAGCGTTGCCCTCTTCGTCTGCCAGGCCCTTGATGAGTCCCTTGACGGTCCAGCGGCCAACCTCGGCCATCACCGTGCTGGGGCTGTGGATGCCTAGGAAGTCCTTGGCTCCCTTGAGAGCTGCCGAGGCGAGACTCTTCGCCGCCGCGATGGCGTCGCCGATCATCGATCGGATACCGGCGGTCAGGCCGGACCCGAGATCCTGGCCGGCCTTGTGGGCCTGGCCCTTGAGGCCGTCGAGTCCGCTCGTGACCTTCTTGACCTCGGACACCGCCTGCTTGGTGTCGGCGTCGACCTTGACCTTCTTGTCCTTGACCTCGTCGGTCTTCTTCTTGGTGTCGGCGAGCCCGGTGAGCGCCTTCGCGGTGTCGGCGTCGATCTTGATCCGCTTGCCGTCCGGCAAGGTCACGACCGCCTTGCCGAACTTGTCGATGGCGATCTTGCCTTCGTCGGTCCGGCCGATGGTGACGCCCAGGCTGTTGCCGAGCCCGACGATCGCGTCCTTGGCGGCACCGTTCTTGCCTGCCAAGTCGGCCAACGTGGGCAGCTGACGGGCGAACGCGGCCGAGGCCTCCTCCGTCTTCCCCGTCCTCTCGTGCTCGGCCGTAGCTGCGTCCGCGAGAGCGTTCGTGACGTCCCGCACCGTCTTGAGCCGGTCGAGGTTGGTCAGCTTGCCTTCCTTGGCCGCTGCGGCAGCCTCGTGCAGCGCGTCCTTCAACCGGATTTCGGCGTTCAACGCCGCGCTGGCCGGGTCAAACAACTCCTCAAGGGAGTCGCTGAAGTTGCGCACGCCGGCCGCCGCGTCGTCGCCGGCGCCGCCCACGCCCTGCATCGCGGTGGCTGCGTTGGCCGCGGCCTCCTTCGCGCGGGCGAGCGCGGCCGGCAGATTCTCCATGTCCTGCTGGAGCTGCTCGGGGCTCGCCCCGAACATGGCCTCGAACAGCACGTTGCCCGCATTGCTCGCGTCGATCGGCAGGGTGAGCACGGCCTTGATCTCGTCAGCCCAGGCCAGCACGTCAGCGCCCACGCTCAGCAGCGCGGTGGCGTCCTCGACCAGGTCGGCAAGCATCTGCGGGTCTTCGTTGGCGATCTCGGCGAGCTTGTCGAGGGTGTCGGAGATGTTGTCGATGATCGCGGGCATGCGGTCGCCCAGCGCGCGCAGGACGGTGCCTGCGGCGTCGCCGAGCCGCTCCAAGGTCGGGCCGAGAGACCCGACGCCTTCGCCCACCTTCGCGATGAAGTGATCGACGTCGGGTACGAGGTCCGCGAAGATCCGCTTCAGGGACGGCTTGAGCCGGTCGAACGCCTTCTCGGCGACCTCGGCGGCGCGGATCGCACTGCCCTCGAAGGGCTTGGCCACGTCGGCCAGCTCGCGCTTGATCTCGTCCGCAGTCTCCGACCAGGCATGCCGCACAGCGTCGGAGGTAGCGGCCGCCTTGAAGCCGACGGCGGCCAGGCCGGCGCCGAGGGCGGCCACGATCCCGCCCGCCGCCACTGAGGCGATCAGGGGCAGCGCCTCGATCGCCGCCGCGGCGATGGCCACGTTGGCGGGCCCGGCCTTTCCGAGCACGGACATGCCGCCCTCGAACGCCTTGCCGGTCTTGTCCGCGGCCTCCTCTGCCCCATCCGCGAGCCCGTCGAACAGCTGCTTGCCTTCGGCGACGAACCGGCCACGCGCATCCCGCAGGCGTCCGTCAGCGCCGCGCACGAACCGTTCCCCGGCCTGCTCCCCGCTGTCCTCGGCCGCCTCCTCCAGAACGCCGAGAGCGGCGAGCGCCTGGGCGATGTCGGCGTCGATCTCGACCTCAAGCTCGCCGCGGCGGTGCTGGTCGAGGTCGTCGAACGCCTCATCCACCGCGCGCTCAAGCTCGGCGGCGAAACGGTCGGCGTCCTCCTCCATGTCCTTGAAGGCCTGTTCGAGGGAGGCTTCCAGCCGGTCCAGATCAGCGATGGCTGACGCGGGGTCGAGGCCGTCGGCGATCGCGCGCTGGATGTCTGCCAGCGACCGGACAACCGAGCCCTCCATGCCGGCCATTGAGCTGGACGTCTCGGACTGCAGGGATCGCAGGTCGGAAGCGATCTCACGGGTGCCACGCGTGAAGTCGGAGCGGTCGATCTGGGCGTAGGCGACGAGCTCGCCGACGGTCAACGCCATGAGGAGGTCACCCCCTCACGTCAGTAGTCGTCGAAGCTGGCCTCATCGAGCGGGCGGCCAGGGCCTTGTTGTTCTTCGCGGGCGCGGAAGACGCGGAACAGGCGGGTGCGCGGCTCGCTGAGCAGGCCGATGATGCGCACCCTCAGCCAGTGGCCGGTGCGCTCCTTCAGGAGGCCGGGCCTGCCCAGGTCGATGCCGTACAGCTGGTGGAGGTCAGCTTCTACGAGCGCCCAGCGGTCGAAGATGTCCGCCCACGTGATCCCCGCGCCCTCTTCGGGGTCGGGGTTGTACCACTCTCTGAGCCCGGTGACGGGGTCGATGGGGCCTCCGCCGGGATCTCCGTCGGCTCGGCCGTCTCCGACGTCGATCGTCGTTTTGGGATGCCGCCCTCCCAGATCTTCAGTGCGGCTTCCTCGCCGTACACGTGCCAGGACAGGGCGGTGAGGCCGCAGCGGCGGATCTGCTCCAGGCCAGCTCTGTCGGTCTTGAGCTGGTCCAAGACGGGGCCGAGGCAGTGCCCGTAGAGAGCCATCTCGGAGGTGTCATCGACGGTCTCGTCGTCACCGGCCGCGCCGAACCGTGTGGTCAGCCACGTCCAAGTCTCGGCGTCGACCGGCGGCACCGAATAGGTCTTCACCTGCCCGTTCGGGAGAGGCACGGGCAGGTCGAGGGTTTCGCCGAGGCTGGCGTCGAGTTCGGGGAATCGGGGCATGGCTCGGTACGCCCTCCTGTCAGGCCGCGGGGTTGGTGATCGGGACGCGCTCGCCCTGGCCATGCAGGGTGAATGAGAATGGTTCGAGGTTCTTCACCTCACCGCCGCCGCCCTTGTACTCCACGGAGACGTACCCCATCCACGCCTTGGGGTCTCCATCCCGCCGGTAGTACCGGATCTGGACGTTGGATCCCACCCCGACCAGGTTGCCAGCGTCGAGGATGAACTGCTGGCCCGCATCGGGGATGAAGGTGGGGCTGCCGGTCTGCTTCTTGCGCTTCGCCTCACAGTCCAGCTTCCACGTGCGCTGCGTAACCTGGGACGATCCCCAGCCGTCGTTATCGAAATCGCTGTCGTCTTCCATCGACGACTCGATGTTCTCCTTGAGCGAGGAAAGGCCCTTCACGGCTGTCCAGACGGGCGCGGCCTCAGTGCCGGTGTTGACATCGAGGGCCCATGCTGAGGCCAACATCGATTCGAGTGCCATTGATGGTCTCCCTTATCCGGGGCGGAGTGTGGTGGGTCGGTGGACGAGCAGGTGGTAGGAGTCGGCCCGCTCCCAGCGCTGATTCGCATCAACGCCCATGGCGGCGTTGATGCGGCGGGTGCAGAGCAGGATCCCGGCCGCCGGCGCCTGCCACCCCTGGAGGGCGTCGAAGCAGTTGTCGGCGATGTCGTCGGCGCTGCGCGGGTCGAGCGGGATGCCGCGGATGCGCAGCTGCACGCCCTGGGTGCCGTCGGTGTTGACGGGGTCGTCGGCGAACTGGTCGACGCCGTACGCGGCGAGCGCGATGGCGCGGTCGGGTGTGGTGGGGAGGCGGGCGAACACGATCGCGGTCTCCGCCGCGGTGTAGCCGCCGCTGGGCTTCCACGCTCCGACGCCTTGGGCGGCGAGGTGTTCGGCGATCGTGGTGAGCAGGTTCGTGGTCCAGCTCATCGCAGGGACCGTCGTATCTCGGCGGCGATCAGCTCCTGCATGGTCTGCTGCTCGGCGTCGAACGGATCCTCCAGGTATTTCGCCTTCCGGCCAGCGTCGTGTTTGAAGGTGAGGTCCTCGTGCTGGATGACCGCGTACGGGCCGTCATAGGAGACGGCGCCCCGCAGCTCGGACTCGTCTACCGATGGGGTGCCGGACAGTTCGAGCGTGCCTTCCTCGTGGGGGACTTCCTCGCGGCTTACCTGCAGTAGGTGCTCCATGGCGACCTTCAGGCCCTTCGCGGCGCCCTCCTGCATGCGCGTGTCGAGCTGGCCGGTGTCGAGCTTGAGCGTGGACCGCTGAGCCACCGCGACCACCTCCTTACTGGAGTGCGACCTCGAGATGATCGGGCGTGGGCAGACCGCCGCCGTCTCGCCTGGACGCGGTGATGACGTAGGAGGTCCGGCCGTTGACGGTGACCCGGCTCCCGGCCGGGCATGTCGCGTCGAGCCGCATGTAGACGGTCGTCTCGGAGACGACCTCGGCGCCCTGGGCGTCGCGGACGAGGCGGCGTTTCTCGTCGATGAAGGCGCGCTCGGTGGTGGCCGTGCCGAACTGGGGGCCGTACGGGCCCTCACCGATGAGGGGCTCGACCAGCACCTGGTGGCGGAGCAGGTAGGCCGGGATGCTACCCATCGGCCGCGTCGCAGGCCTGGTAGGTGTACGGCTCGTGCCCGGTGAGCTGGGCCTGTTGCAGGATGAGGAGGGCTTGGGGGGCGAGGCGGGCGGCGGCCGAGCCTCCACCGCCCGCCCCGGTCTCAGAGCCGCGCCCGCCGCGTGCCAGCCGTACCGAGCCGATCTGCACGTCCCGGTACTCGGCCGCGGCGCCGGTGCCGGTCTCCCCGGCCTCCAGCCACGCGGCCACCTGCTCGCACGTCGCCTCCTTCAGGGCGGTGACGTGCTGGGCCTCGGTCGGTAGTCCGTTCTCGTCGACGGGGTAGACGGCCGTGAGGAGGGCGCCGTCGACGAGGCGGGACGCGCGGGCCAGCAGTAGCGCGGCGCCCGCGGGTTCGGGGTCGACGTAGGCCGGGACCAGATCAGCGATGGTCGCGTACGCCATGCACACCTCCTCGAAAGTTGAACGCGGGCGGGCTCAGCACCCCCCAGCGAGGCCCGCCCGCGCGCTCAGGGACCCCTACTTGGGGGTGATCTCCACGACCTCGTACGTCACCGAGGTCGGCAGGGACACGTCGATGTAGACCGACCCGTCGTCCTGCGTGTAGGCGCCCGGCCAGGGGCCGAACCACTTCGTCGCGGAGGCGGCGAGGGGGATGACCCGGTCGGCGGGAGCGACGCCGTCGACGGCGGCGGCCGGCCCGAACTTCTCCGTGATGTTCACCGAGGCGCCACTGCTGTTGGTGACGCGCACCGCGCGCTTGGCGGCGTTCGGGATCGCGATGCCGTCGACCGTGAAGTTCGTGGGCGTGACTGCGACGCCGGCGGTTGACGGGACGGTGGGGCTGGTGATGACGACGCGCGCCATGCCCTACTCCTTGTCGAGTTGGTCGGCCAGCTCGATCAGCTGGGCCTTGGTCAGGTCGTCGGCCTGTTCACGGTCCATGCCGTGCGCGGCGGCCCACTCGACCCATGCAGCCTTCGGGGCGGACTGCGGTGGCCGGCCAGACTCGACCGGCTCAGGTGGAGCGGAGGGGACGGAGCCGCGAGTCTCCGCCCCCTCCACGTCTTCGATGCGCCGCCACCCCGACTGCGGGTCGGCGGCCAGCTCCTCGAGGCGGGTCTCCTCGTCGCTGCCGGGCTCCGGCCGGACCCGCTCGGCCGCATGCGCCCCGGCAGCGCGCACGAACGTGGGCATTAGAGCTTGAGCCCGGTCATGACGGCGTGGGCGCGCTCGTTGCCGAACTTGAGCCCGATCTCGCCGTACAGCTGGACGTTGTCGCTTGCGCCGGTCTTGGCCAGGGGCTCCTCGAAGAACACGCCCTTGCCCGGGATGCTGAGGAAGACCGGCATCAGCTGCTCGAGTGAGACAGCGACGATGGTGTCCTGCGGCATGTGCCGGTCGAGCATGATGTTGAAGGTGCCGAAATCGGTCGTCACCGTGGTGACGTTGACGCCGCCGACGTTGCGGGACGTCTCCTGGAACTGGCCGTAAGCCGAGGCGTAGGCCTTGGTGATGGCCCGCTTCTGGGCGCTGTTGACGAGCAGGGTGGCGGTGGTCTGCTCGGAGAAGCCGCCGTTGTCGTAGCCGAGCTGGATCAGGTCGTTGACGTGGTCGCTCGTCAGCGTGGTCGCCCAGGGCTTGGTGAAGGCGATGCCGGTCGCGGTGCCGAGCGTGATCGCTGTGCCGCCGAGGCTGCTGGACACCTTGAAGGTGTTGGCGTCGAGCTGGTCGACGTAGTAGAGGCGGCCGGGGATGATGCCGGTCGCCGCCCCGACGGCGGTGAACACGATCTTGTCGCCGTCGGCCAGGCCGTGGCCCGTGCTCGTGATGGTGTCGGTAGCCGAGGTGGCGCCGGACACGGTGGTGCCCTTGGCGATGCGGTTGGTGGTGATGGCGGCGAGCAGGCCCTTGGTCTGGCGGGCGGTCGCGTTGGTGGCGGGCTTGACGTGCTGGCCGTTGATGAAGGACCAGTTCACGTCCAACGCGATCGACTTGATCGCCTGCTGTACCTGCCAGTCCAGCTCCGAGGTGATCGGGTTGGGTCCGCCGCCCGGGTGGTTGAACGGCGCGCTCTGGGGGCTGGCGAGCTGGCCGGTAGCGGCCTGCTTCGTGTAGGAGACGGACACCGTCTCCTGGTGGATCTGCACCACGTTGGTGACGTTCGCCCGCAACCGCTCCTCAGCGGTCGGCGCCGTGGCGCCTTCCACCTTGGTCCGCTGGCCAGGGTCGCGCAGGTCGAACGTCTCCCACTCGAACTCCGTCGAGATGGCCTGGCCGCCGCCTGTGAGGCCGCCGATCGAGGAGAGCAGCGGGGTGTCGTCCGGCGTGAGCGCGAACAGCTCGCCCGTGTAGTTGGGCAGGTTGAAGGTAGTGCCGAGGCCGGTGATCCCCGCCATGGTCTACTCCTAGGTTGTCGTCGGGTTGTGTCCAGCGCGCCGGCGCTTGAGAGCGATGGCGAGCGCGAAGTTGCGGTTCTTCTCTGCCTCGGCGATCTGTTCGTCGAGGCTCCGGGCCGGTGTGCCGCCGCCGTTGCCGCCTCCGAAGTCGCCGCCGGACTGGCCGGGACCGCGCGAGGTTGAGATCTTGGCGAGCTTGGTGACGGCCTTCTTGATCTCGGCCTCGTCGACGTCGCCCTGCTCGTCCACGAACTTCGTCGTGTCGATGAGGTCGAGCGCCTCTCCCAGGTCGAGTCCCTTCGCTGCGACCGCGGCCTTGAACTCGGCGGCGGCCAGCTTGGCGCCGAAGGCCTTCGAGGCCTCGGTGGCGCCTTCCGCCTTGGCGGCGGCGACGGCCTTCTCCTGCTCGCTCATGGCTGCGGCCTTGAGCTTGGCCAGGTCGTCGGCGGCCTTGCTGTTCTCCTTGGCGCGCTTCTCCCACTGGCGTGCCATGGCCTTCCAGTCCGTCTCCTGTGCAGGAGGTTCGGCCCGCTGGCCTTCGGGCGTGGTGGGTTCGCCGGCGCCGTCGGTGGGCGTGGTCGGCTCAGGGGTGGTGTCGGTCATGCTGTCTCCCGTGCGGGATCGGTTGGTGCCCGTGCGGGCACATGAAAAAGGCCCGCACGGTGGCGGGCCCAGATCGGGGGGAAGGTCAGGCGCTGAGTACGTAGTCGGGCATGTAGAGGGCCGGGTCGAGCAGCTCGGACGCGGGCACGTCGCGTGCGGCGCACTCCGTCATCAGGACCCACACGTAGGAGGCCGCCGTGGTGCCGGCCGCCGTCTCGGTGGGGAGGAAGCCGGCTGCGGCCTGGTTGTCGGTCCAGACGTGGCCGACGAGCCGCCCGTCGCGGTCGCGCAGCTGGGCGCGCCGTACCTGGCCCTGGGCGATCGGTGAGTACGCGGGCGGCGCCGACGTCTCCTCAGGTTGGAGCGAGCCGGGCCCCCAGCGGGCGTGCGAGTACGGCTGATCCGTCACCGCGCCTCCGTTTCGCTGCCTGGGCCGTCGTCAGGGCCGTACGGGTCCGGCCGCCAGCCCGGCGGCCGTTTCCAACCGTCGGGGACGATCTCGACTTCGAGCACCCACGAGTCGAGCTGCTTATACACAGCATGCACGACGTAGGTGGCGCCGCGCTGGATGAGCACCTCCAGCTCGGACTCTCCGTACTTGGAGATGGGCATGACGTCGAGCATCGGGTAGCCGGCGGGGACGCGGATCATCAGGCTGATCTGGCTGCCGTCCCGCTCGCCCTTGCCGACGCTGGTCGACCAGTAACCAGCCTCGGTGAAGGTCTTGCCCACCAGCGCCAACATCGTCTCCGGTTTGAAGACATCGACGCCGAGAGCACGGCCGTAGTCGCTGTCGGCGCCGCGGTGGACGAGCACCGGCTCGGGTGTCCTTGAGGATGCGATGGCGGCGTCGATGTTGGGCACCAGCCGGTCGAACCGCATCTGCTCGGCCGGGGTGAGCTTGCCCGTGCGGAGCCCGTTGTTGATGAGCAGGTAGTCGTAGCCGGTGTAGTTGACGACGGCGTCCCGCTGCTCGGCGGGCAGGTCACGGATGTTGGGCAGGCTGCTGTGGGCCCAGTCGATGCCTTCCCGATTGGTGCGGTGCCGGACGCCGTGGCGCATGCCGGGCGTGGCCGCGCGCGCAGCCTCCTCCTGGCGTGCCTTCTCGACGGCGGCGCGGCGGGCAGCCTCGGCGGCCTCCCGTTTGGCCGTCTCGATTGCGGCCTGGCGCTCAGCCTCCTCGCGCGCCTTCCGTTCGGCTTCCCGCTTCGCCTGTGCTTCGGCAGCTGCTCGCGCCTCGGCCTCTTCGCGAGCCTTGCGCTCGGCTTCCTGCCTGGCCTTCAGCGCAGCGAGGGCCCGCGCCTGGTCGGCGTCCGGCGAGGATGGCGGGGCGGGCAGCTGGCCCTGGACGGGCGGCTGCAGCGGTGTGATGGGCCCGCCCGACGGCTCCCCCTTGGGGATGTTGCCGGCGCCGATGGCCTCCCTGTAGGGGAGGCGCTTCAGCTCGGGGTTGGCCTTCAGGTGGGCGCGGAGGGCGGCCTGGGCGGCGCGCACCCGGGCGCGGGCGGCCTTCTTCGCGGGCTCGTCGAGCGCGCCGACCTCTTCCAGCTTGGCGGCACGGATCTTCCGCTCGAGCGCGCGCTGCTTCTGCCGGGCCTTGTCCCCTTCGGGGTCGGCGGTGCCCGTCTTCAGCTTGGTGATGCCGGGCAGGTAGGCGCTGGAGCTGTGGCGGCAATTCGGATGAAATAGCCCCTTCGTCATAGCACCGGGGAGGGTGTCGACGACGTGGACGGTGACGAGCTGGCCGTCGCGGGTGGCGTGCTCCACCCGGATGTCGCCGATCGGGCCCGCGTCGCGGCGCAGGACCTTGCTCTCGAACGGCCTGCAGACCTTGCACTCCTGGACGTTGTCCGAGATGTAGACGAGGTCGATGCCGATCTCGGCGAGCCGGTCGGTCTGGCCTTGCACGGCGGCGCGCTGCGCGTTGGTGCGGGCGATCATCTCCACGTAGCTGGAGAGCTTCCAGCGGCGGCCGGCGCGGTCGGTGAAGTCGACGATGCCCCGGTCAATCAGCGCCCGCCACGCCGCCTGTGAGGCTTCCCGCCTGGTGTAGCTGCCGGTGATGATGCGTGCGGCGGCGCCGGCCTGGACCGCCCGGTAGGCGTCGACGGGCGCCCTCAGGATGTTCTGGTCGACGCGGCCGACGTCGCGGTGCAGCGCCTGGGCGATGTTCTCGATCACCCTGGCGTTGGGGATGACGGTGGTGGCCTGGCGCGCGGCCTGGCCGGCACCGGAGCGAGGGAACCAGGACTCGGGGAGGTCGGCCACCGCGGCGTCGCCGCCGGATCGGTAGGCGTCGGCGATGGCCTGCCTGATGATCCGCGCCCGCGTGGCCTGGAGGCTGGCCAGGATGAGCCGGGCCGACGCCTGCAGCTTGCGGATCGCGTCGAGCTTCTCCTCCTGCACGGGGCTCGGGAGGGGAAGGTCGGCGCGGAGACGCTGCGCCACGGTGCGGACGAGGGCGGTCTCCACCTCGCGGTAGAGGTCGGCGACGGTGGCGGCGATGCGGTCGAGGAGGTCCTGGTCGACGGCCACCGTGGACCTCCCCGCGCGTTAGACGTGGCAGACGAAGGTGCACACGTCCGAACCGCTCTCGTAGCAGTCGCCGTTGCAGCCGTGGCGGCAGTCGTGCTCAGGCATTCTGTTCCTTCTCGGTGGGCGGCCCGTCCTGCCCTTCACCCTTCGGATCCTCATCGCCGACCATCTCGCCGGGCAGCGCGAACGGGTCCTCCATCGGATCCGGGCGGGCGTCGGCGATCGCCTGCACCTCGGCCTGGATCTGCTCCTCATCCCAGTCCGGGTGCAGCATGCGGACGAGGGTCTCGTCGGAGGCGGCTTCGGCCCGGCGCATGAGTTCGGCGGTCTGGGCCAGCTGCATCATGTCGGGGGAGACGCTGTCTCCGAAGACGACGGTCGGCAGCTCGGGGGTGACGCCGGTCTTGAAGATGCTGGCCTCCAGCTGGAGGAGCATCTCGATCGCGTTCGCGAGTTCGGGCGCGGTGTAGAGCGCTTTGCGCCCGCGGGTGACGAGCGAGCGGCGCTCCTTCGCGGCCACCTCGGTCGCGGTGATGGCCACCTCGCCGGACAAGCCGAAGGACTGGGCGCTGTAGCCGGTGGCGCGGAGGATCTCGGCCATCAGCTCGGCCGCGGTGTCGCGGTGCTCGACGACCCGGATCGCGAACTGGGTCGCCGTCAGCTCCATGCGATCGTCGCCGCCGAGGACGTTGAGCGCCTCGTAGATCTCCCGGTCGGGATCCCAGTAGGCGCCCTGGCCGGGGCCCAGGTTCTGCAGGTAGCTGGATGGGACGTGGACGCGGCCCTTGCCGATGCGGATTTCCCGCATCCACGACGTCCACACCTCGTCGAGCGCGTCCATGAGGCCCAACACGGGGCCGTCGAAGTCGCTGCGTCCGAGGTTGGCGCCGGCGGGGAAGTTGCGCCACTGGCGTTGCGGCCGCATGTTGGGCACGTAGACGGCGGTGCAGCGTGTGAGGCCGGTCTCGATGACGGGCTGCAGGTTGGCGGTCTCGGGATGCTGCGTGAGGGGCAGCTGCTGGCCGAGGTCGCCGGGCCCGCCCCGGTACAACCCGTTGAGGATGGCGCCGGGCTCGTGCCGCTCCAGGTGCCAGAGGCAGGTCTTGTCGTCGAGCTCGATCACGCGCCAGAAGGTGACCGCGTACAGCTTGCCCCAGCGCCACTCGGGTACGGCCGCGTCAGCGTGCACGGCGGCCAGCCAGGGCTTTTCGGCGACGTCGGTGTCCCAGACGGCGCGCAGGTAGTAGCCGCCGAGCGCGGCGCCGACTTCGGACCCTTCGAGGAGGGTGGCCTGGAGGCTGGGCAGGAGTTCGTCGATGCGGGCCTGCGTCTGCTCGTTCTCCACGGTGATGGAGGGCGGCTCGGAGAAGAGCAGGTCCGAGCTCATGGTGGCGATGTCGGACGCGATCGGCACGTGCAACTTGGTGGGCTTCTCCCCGGCCGGGGTCGGCGCGCCCCAGAAGGTTCGGGCGAACGCGCCCACGATGCCGCCGCGGTACTGCGACGGACGGTTGGCCGGCGCGGTGGAGGAGGTGCCGCGGGCGTCGCCGTACAGGGCGGCCAGGCGTTCGGCGTCGCCCTGGTACCAGGCGTCGAGGGTGTTGTAGTGCTGGTAGATGGGGGCGAGGTGTCGGGGCGGCCAGATGCCGCCGGTGGGGAGACCCATCGGACCTCCCTTTAGGTCACGGGATTCGGACGACGACTGGCCCATTCCGATGGACCAGGAGGCGGATGTGGTCAGCGCCGTACGGCCAGCGGGCAACGGCGCCCTCCTGGAGGAGGTGCAGCAGCGTCCGTGAGGGCGTGGTTGCGCCGATCTCCAGAGGCGCCCAGCCAGGGGCGACGGTGCTGATGGTTGAGATTGGTTGCTTCACCGCGTTGCAGCAGTTGTCGATGAACACGCAGCCGCTCGCGCCGTCCATCTTGATCGCTTGATCCCACTTCAGCGTGCCGTCGTAGTCGGCGCCATGCTGTTGAAGGTCAACCTTGGCCTGGAACGGTACGGGTAAGTAGCGCAGCTTGGCTTCGTTGTCGCTACGGCGGGAGTCCGCGAGTGGGCCACCGTCCATGCCCTCTGCGCTGATGAGGACTTGCAGGATCTCTCCAGCGCAGATCTTGGTGTGCACGGCCACGAAGGCGGCCACCTGCTCCATGGGCCAGATGGATGGGCTGGAGCGGAAGATCTGGCCGATGGCGGCCGCATAGTCCTCGTCGAAGGCGTTGGGGTGGCCTGATGGGAGCTTGAAGCGGCGACGGGTCTCGGCCAACGTCCGTGATGCACCGGGGTGATCGAGCATCCGGTCGAGCAGTTCTTGGACGCCTTGCTCGTGAACTGTGGGCATGCCGAAATGGCCCTCTCGGGACGTCATGAGTGAAGCATTCCGAAGCAGTCTATTACTCATGTGCCAGAGATGGAGCATTGTGAAGCATTTGGTGAGCGTTACGCCGCCAGAAGCGTCGGCTCACGCAACTGGTACTGCCACACCGACCGCGTCGTGTGAACCGCATACCGGGCAGCGTCCAACGAGTGGTCATCGACCTTGACGGGCACGTCCTCGCCGTCCTTCTCCGCCTTCTCGTCATCCCACGAGTAGCCCGGCACTTCGTCGACGAAGCCCTGACAGGAGCGGTGCACCTTCAGCCGGTCGGTGGCCAGCAGCGACGACATGGTCATGATGCCGGGCACCACCTCGTTGTCGCCCAGCCGTGATGCGATCCCGTACGGCGGCTGATGCAGCTGCACACGGAACGAGGCGGCCGACGGGTCGACGACGACGTATGTGGGCCGCGGGTGGCCGCCGGCGTCCATCCACTGCACGAGACGATCCGCGTACTCGATGTCGGTCAACGAGCGGCGCTGCAGCTTCGAGTCGTACCGCCATTCGCGCGTGAAGTAGAGGCGGCCGTCGGCGCCCAGGCCGAGCATGAGCGCGGCGAACGGGTTGACGGTGCCGTAGTCGACGCCGGTCGCGATCCATTCGACGATCGGCGGGAGGATGTCGACGACGTGCGTGGCCTCGTCCCACGTGTCGTAGATGGCGCCGGAGGCGAGGCACCATTCGCCCTTGATGAAGCGCCGGTACCAGAGGCCGACGTACTCCGCCTTCAGCGCGGCCACGTACGCGGGGTCGAGCGCGGGGTTGTCGTCGAGGGTGAAGTGCCAGTACCTGAGGTCGAGGGCGCCCTGGCGGAGGATGAACTTCTTGCGCACCCAGTGAGCGGGCCCGTCCGGGTTGGTCGTGCAGAACACCTTCGCGCCGGGTACCGATAGGCGGGCGAGCAGCTGCGTGAAGAAGCTCTCTGGGATGAGGGTGAGCTCGTCGACGTAGGCGCCAGCTGCGGTCAAGCCTCGGATGCGCCCTTCGGCCTTCTCGTCGTTGGCCGTGACGACCTCGATCGTTCGGCCGAGGATGGTGGCGGTGCCGGCGCCTCGGGTGTACTTCACGTGCTTGGCGGCGGGCCCGGTGATGGCCGGGTCCTGGAGCGGGCCGAAGACGTTGCGGGCCACGGTGTCGTAGGTCTTGCCGGAGACGACGAGGGCGCCGCCGCGGGGCGCGGTGGCGACGTACATGAGCCACCGCAGCAGGCTGCTGATCGTCTTCCCGGAGCGGACGGCGCCGGACCAGATGTTGATGCGCGCGGTGCTGTGGGCGATGGACCGCTCTTGCAGGTCACTCAGGCGCAGTGCCATGCCGGGCCTGGAGGTCTGTGAAGAGGGAGTCGAGCAGGGACGCGGTCTGCTCGGCGCCGGTGGCCGAGTCGTGGCGTTCGATGACGAGGTGCTTGTCGATCGCGACGGCCGCGGCGGT
Organism: Nonomuraea sp. NPDC004354; assembly: GCF_053602555.1. NCBI lineage: Bacteria > Bacillati > Actinomycetota > Actinomycetes > Streptosporangiales > Streptosporangiaceae > Nonomuraea > Nonomuraea sp. NPDC004354. The sequence continues at coordinate 553,338 of NZ_JBSGDV010000002.1, forward strand.
CATCAGGTTCCGCTGATCTGAGATGGGCGGCCTGGGCAATGTCTTGCTGTTGAAGGTGTTGTCCTTCCCGCCGAAGTTGAAGGCGACGTGCTCGGCGTCCATCTGGTCGAGAAACTCGTTGGCCTTGACGAGCAGCCGGTGAGCGAGCGCGGTGCGCATTGCCTTGTTGTCGGCCTGCTTCGCCAACGTGGCGTTCTTCGTCTGCGTCCGGTCGAAGGCGTGGTCGTTCTCGCGGGCCAGCTTGGTCACGCTGGAGGGGCTGACCTCGTGGTCGCGGGCGATCTCGTTGCGCGTCTTGCCGGCCTTGATGTCGTCGAGGATGGCGTCGCGCTTGTCCTGTGGAAGGGGCTTGGGCACACGCGCTCACCCCCAAAACGACTACCGTGACGCGAATGGTGGAGAAGACCGGCCGACCGGCCTATCTGCAGATTGTCGATGACCTGACGGGGCAGATCCGCGCTGGCACGCTTCCGCCTGGTGCGGCGCTGCCGTCGATCGCCCAGCTCGGTGAGCGCTACGACGTGTCGGCGAGCGTGGTGAAGTCGGCGATCAGCGTGATGCGCACGCGCGGCCTGGTGATCGGCCAGCAGGGCAAGGGCGTGTTCGTCCACGAGACGCCTGCGGTCGAGGCGCCGGCGGATGAGGTGCTTCAGCAGTTGGCGGCGATCCAGGAGATGCTCCAGGACTTCGGCGACCGGCTGGCGGCGCTGGAGTCGGCGGTCTTCCCTGGGAAAAGCAAAGGCCCCACCGAGGCGGGGCCTGCACCTACTCACCGAAGCGGGTAGGGGAATCCGGGCGTGCTTCGCCCACTGCCTGTGGATAATACCCGCCCCTGCAGGTCGCTGCAATGATCGCGGAAAAGAGTCGGGCGGACGGCGCCATTCGCAGCATCGAATGGGGCCGTCCGCCCGTGGGGGTCCCTGATGTGGTTTCGGCTCAAAACCACCGAGCTTATGCGCCTGCAAGCACCTTCAGCACAGTCAGAAACATGCCCCTAATCACCTGGTGTTTCGAGGCTATCGGATAGGAGCCACGGTTTCTGGTGCTTTACGCGATTCCGAGGCTTGGATGTGGCGGGCGAGCCGCTCCCAGTCCGTGATCGGCCATACGGGTTGGCCGCCCCACCAGGTGCCCACCTCCTTGGCTGGGGGCTCACACACGCCCTCGCACACGATGGCGACCATGCCGCCGGGCAGCTCACGCACCCGCCACACGTCCGTCCCGTGGCACCAGGGACATTCCACGTCGAGATGCTGCCCTGCGTAGACCATGCACAGGCTGTGGGCAATCCTGTCGACAAACCGGCGGGCGATCGGCTGGGCGTACTCGACCAGCCCCTCAGGCAGGTGCCTGGCCACGTAGAGCAGGTACGGCCGGGCGTCCATGTCGCCGGGCCCGGGTGGCGGGAGTTCGGTGTGGTCGTGGTGGCTGGCCACCGTGGCGGCGAGGTCGTCGGCCTGGACGAGGAGGTCGAGCACGGTCTGCAGCACGCTGATGTCGAGCGGGGCCGGGGAGGCGCCGAGGGACAGCATCGACCGCTCGAACCGTTCGATCCTGTCGCGTTCGTCGCGGGCGGCGATCGCCTCGGGGGTGAGCTCGGTTTGCCGCCATGGCCGGCGGGTGCCGGGAATTCTCATCTCGACGAGGTCGGGCCAATATTCGGCCGCCCACATGAGGTCTGCCACAACTTCGTCTCTCAATGCGGTCTCCTCAGAATGGCGGGATATCGGGGCTGGCCGAGGCGTAGGGAATGACGAGGGGTGTGGGCGGTTGGCGAATGGTGGGGTGGTGTGGTCCGGGTGGGCATTTGTGGGCGGCGACGACTTTCCATTCGCCCTTTCCGTTGGCGATGCGGAATGAGTGCCGGTACATCAGGTACGGCTTTCGGGGGAGTCCGAGGGGCTGCACGTCGTAGGTCATGCGGCCGTCGAGGATCGCGGCCAGCTCCTGCTCGGGGCTGAGCGGGGCGGCGTCGGCGCGGGCGGGGATGCCCTCGGACTGGCACACCAAGATCAGCGCCCCGCATCGGCATGTGTCGAGCACGGCCGGGCTAGAGATCATCGCCGCCGCCCGATGACAGATGACAGTTCCCGCCGCATTGGCTGACATTCATGCGGGCGCGCATGTACGCCCGCGCATACACGTACGCGCGATAGGCGTTAATGCTGGAGAATCTGTCATCCGTCATGGCCTTGAACGTGGGCGGCGAATCCTTGCAGGTCAGGCGGCGGATTCTCGAGATGACGGATCTGTCATCGGCGCGGCGATCCGTCACGGGGCTCGCCGGGCTCACCATCCCGGCCCGCCGATCTTGTCGCCGTCGTCCGGCTGGGCGAACCGCGGCTGTGACGGATCCTGGCTCGCGCTCCCCGATCTGTCATCACCCTCGCGGTCATCGGTGAGGAGGGTGATGCGGGTGTAGTAGCGGGTGGTGGAGGACCGGGACTGGCCGACGTTGAAGCGGCGCGCGAGCTCCTGGGTGAGCTTCTTCGGGGAGACGGGCGTCTCGCCAGCGTCGAAGCACCAGCGTTCGTAGGCTTCCCGCAGGGTGGCGGTCTTGATCTGGACCTGCTCGGAGTCGGCGGTGTGGCAGGCGTCCTGCACGAAGCGGAAGACGGTGTCCTGGTCGGCGGCGTAGTGCTCGGTGGCAACCTTGACGGCGTCGGGCTCCAGCAGCCCGGACTGGTGGTAGGCGGCCGCCCCGGCGACGATCCAGCCGAGCAGGGCGGGGCCGTGCTCGCGGGCCAGGAGGCCCTGCAGGTCGTCGACCATCTTCTCTTCCGGCACCTCGTGCTTGAACGGGATCAACCTGAGCCTGCGCCAGAACGCCCGGCCGCCCGCGCGCACGGACGGCTGGTGGTTGCCCATCAGCCACAGGTGGTGCGTCGGCTTGAAAGTGAAATGGTCCTGCCTCATAAAACGAGCCGTCAAAGTATCGCCGCCAGTGAGCTGCTTAACTTTCACTTCGTCAAAACGGTCGTCGTCCGCGACTTCTGAGCAGACGACCATTCTCATGCCGGCCAGGCGCGCAATCTCGGTCTCATGCTGGACGCTGGCCTTGGCCATCAAGAAACCGCTCGGCGCTGTGGTCGCGTAATCGCCAAGAACCGCGACAAGGCTCTCCAAGAACACGCCTTTGCCGTTGCCGCCGGTGCCCTCGCAGAAGGGCAAGACGTGCTTGGCGACGGATCCAGTCGCCGAGTAGCCGATGAGGCGCTGCAGGTAGGCGACCAGCTGTTCGTCGCCGCCGAACGTGTCGGCCAGGAACTCATGCCAGCGTGCCGGGTCGGCGTGCGGGTCGGGCGAGCAGGCGGTGACCTTGGTGTGGAGCCGGGTGGCGTCGGCCGGGCCGAGCGTGCCTGTGCGCAGGTCGACGATGCCGGCGGGCGTGTTGAGCTCCCACGGCTGCGCGTCGAGCTCGTCGAAGCTGATGACGATGCGGATGTCGGTCTGGGCTTGGGTGAGCATGCTGCCGGTGCCGAGCGCGGACAGGGCCTTCTTCTTGTGGCCGACGGCGGCCTTGTCGCTCTCGTCGAGGCCGCGGGCGATGCGCTTGCCGTACTCGCGGACGAGGCCGCCGCCGATCGGCTGCCACTCCCAGCGGACGCCGGTCCAGGCGAGCCAACGCCCGCGCTCGGGGCAGTAGCGGATCACGTCGCCGAACCTGTCGACCAGCTGCAACGCGTTGCCGTCGTCGGACTGGGCATACGTCCGCTCCTCGACCACCCGGAGGGGCGGGGGCCCGTCGGGGTGGAGTTCGACGACGGGGGCGAGGTTGCCGACGACGGGCGGCGGGGCGACTGCGGGCGCGGGGATGGTGCGCTCGACCCGCACGCCGTATCCCTGGGCCTGGAGGGCTTTCGCGGCCGCGGAGTGGTCGCCGCCGTAGTCGAGGTGGGCGATGGCGCCGAACCGGTCGTAGGGCCTCTCCGTCACGAACTCGGTGGAGCTGGACCACACGTAGAGGTTGTCGCCGTCGTTGCGGCCGGTGGTGGCTGAGATGCCGCGCGTCTTGCCGGGACGGCACCAGTACGTGACCCCGGCGGAGTCGGTGTAGAGCCGCGTCCAGCCGCGCGGGGTGAGGATGTCATCCCACGAGGTGCGCGCGTTGTAGTCGTCGCCGGGGCTGACGCCGTCCTCGTCATCCCAGGCCGGGGCGGGCTGGGTGAAGGGGAGCGCGCCCGCGGCGGGCTGCTCGGCGGGGGCGGTCTTGGCGGGCATCTGGTCGAAGACGGCGGCCAGCTGGTGGAGGGCGTCGCGCTCTTCGGAGGTGATGGTGGGGATCGTGGCGGGTCCGCCGGCGAGCAGCTGCCAGGATCCGCCCTCGGGGTGGGAGCGGCCACCGGAGGGGGCGACGACGACGAACCCGCCTTCGGCCCTGGTCTCGGCGAGCACCTGGGGCAGCTGCTCGCCGCGGGTCACCTTGTCGAGCGCCTCTTGCCGCTTCGCTTGGCGCGCTAGGTCCGGCTCGGCGTCGACGAGGGCCTGCTGGTCCGCTTTCCACGCGGCCAGTTCCTCTGGGGTGGCGGGCCGGGAGGCGAGCTTCGCGTTGCGGGCGTCCGCGCCGGCCACCTTGTACAGCAGGTGGATGCCGCCGGAAGGGGTGAGCTCCATGTAGCCGGTGGAGACCCGCCGCCACAGTTCGCCGAGCCCGGACGCTTCGGCCAGCGCGGTGAAGTCAGCGGCGACGTTCTCGCGGACGGCGCGGCCCTCGAACTCGAACAGCTCCAGGTGGCCGGAGGCGGCGCCGCACACGATGCCGAGCCCGTCATATCGGCCTGGGGTGAACCAGTCGTCGAGCTGGGCGAGGTCGGGCCGGGGGTGGCTGCCGCCGACTGCGGTGTAGTGCTTCCACTTGACTGCGGGTGCCTTGAGCCCGGTGGGGGCGACGGGGATGACGCAGAGCCCGGCGGCGTGGAGCTCGTGGGCGGCCCGCAAGATGTCGTTCAAGTGCGCTTCCCTCGATGGTTCCGGGTGGTGGGTGGGGGCGCGAAAGCCCCGAGACGATCCGCGCGGTCGTCTCGGGGCTGTTCATGGGCGCGTTACGCGGCGGGCGCCGGGGGCGGGGCCTGCATGCCGAGCGCCTGCATGGCGGCGAGGGCCTCGGCCTGGTTCGCCGCCACCTGCGGGGCGGCGGGGACCGGAGCGGCGGCCGGAACGGGCACAGCTACCGGAGCAACCGGGGCCGCCGCCACCGGCGCCTGGGCGACGGGAACGGGAGCCGGGGCGGGAACAGCGGCCGGCACGGGGACCGGGACGGCAGCAGGGGCCAGGGCGGGCGCGGGGGCGGCGGGGGTGAACGCGGGGAACGGGTTGCCTCCGACCCCGTTCAGGTACTGGGTGGCGTAGGCCGCGTCGGCGTCGTTGAACTGGTCGAGAACGTAGGGCGCGGTCTGGCCGGGCTTGGCGATGCCTCGGCCGAGGCGGCCGAGAACGGGGTCGCGGCCGATCGAGTTCTTCAGGCTGCCGATGAGGACCTTCTGGAAGATGAGGACGTTGGTCTCGGCGCGCGGCCCGGCCGGGTCGGTGAGGAGGACGACGTCGGCGACGATCGGGTCAGCGGGGCCGTTGGACGTGATCACTCCGTGACGCTGCTCGCGGGGGTAGATGAGGAACAGGTGGCCGACGTAGTCGGCGATCTTGAAATCGGAGCTGGGGGCGGCGGGCTGGGCGAAGGACATGAGACGGGTTCCTTTCGTGAACCGTGGTGGTGAACCGTGTACTGGAAACGGTACAAGATGAAGCACTGTGAAGCAATATGGAGCTTGCGCGGGTTTGTGTAGATCCGACTACGAGGCGCCTGGACACCCTCTACTCGCGTCCGTCGACCCGGGCGCGAACCAGGGGCAGAACGTGCAGTAGGACTCGGTGGCCGGGAACGCGGCCCAGTTGTGCGGGTTGGTGGGCGGGTCGAGCACGGTCAACGCGGTGAGCACGTGGTCCATGCGCTCCAGCGCGGCCTCGGCCACGCTGCGGTCGTACGGCTCGCACCAGACGTGCAGTCCGTCGATCCGCCCGCCGCGCGGCAGGAACACGATCGCCACGTGCTCGGGGGTTTCGCCGGCGTTCTCCTGGCCGAGCCCGTACAGGTGGGCCTGGATCCGGTACTGGTCGCCGGGCCCGTCCTTGGCGTACTTCTTGACCCGGTCGGCGCCCGTGACTTTCCAGTCCATGTTCGTCCTGGTGTCGCGGTCGTACAGGTCGGCGGAGCCGTAGATGTTGCCGCGGATGTGGAGTCGCTTCTCGATCAGGTAGCGCTCCCGGCCGAGCCGGGCGTTCTCGGCGTCGTACGTCTGCTCCATCCAGGCGTGGACGCTGGTGCCGATGATGGACGCCCACGGGTCGCCGCCGACGTTGGTCTCGGGGTGGTCGCACAGCTTGTAGGCCAACCGGCGGACGCAGGGCATGCCGATCTCGGACGGGCCGATCGTGCGCTGCAGGGACCTGGGGGCGTGCTCGCCAGCGTGCTTGACGGTGGTGACGACGTTGGTGGCGATGGTGGCGGCCAGCCCGGACAGCGGGGTGGTGGCCCACCCCGCGTCCGGCTGCGAGAAAGCGACCGTCACGCTGCTACCGCCTCGACCGGGTCCAGACAGCTGCAGCCGAGCTTGTCGCAGGCCCGCGGGTTCGGCTTCGGATACTTGCCGACCTCTCCAGACCACAGGCCAGAGTGCTCATTCACGAAGAGGTGGCCGCACACGCACTTGGCGCGCTCGTCCTCGGCGTCGAAGTCCTCCGCCTTGTCGCTGGAGATGACCTCATCGACGCTGTAGCCGGTGCATTCGCCTTCGCCCGCGTCGCCTTCGTTGAGCATCTGCTCGGCCTCGTCGGCGTCTTCTGCGGTGACCCGGTACTCGTAGTAGTGGGCGGCGCGGATGATGAACTCTTTCTGGCTCATGTCCAGTCTCCGGTCAGCTTGAAGGGGCGGGCGGCCTTCTTCTCGATCAGGTAGGCCGCGTAGATGTCGGGGTGGTCCTTCTGCAGGCGCTTGCCGTCGAGCTGGGTACCGGCCTTCGACTGCTTCCAGGTGACGGCGGGGCGCCCGGCGACAGTGGCCTCGTCGATTCCGCGCGCGTCGAGGTGGTCCTTGACCTTCTGCTGCGCCTGCTCCTTAACGGCCTTCCACCCGGCCTCGTGGTCGGCGGCGTCCTTGGCGAGCTGCAGCCAGCCGACCAGCTCGGCCGGGAGGTCCGTCTCGACCCGCTCGGGGTCGGGGGTGAGGGTGTCCACGGCGGTGGAGTCTCCGACGGTCGGGACCTGCTGGGCGGGGTCGAGCGAGGTTCTGTGGATGGGCGAAGGCTCGTCCGCAGTGGCGGGCCCCCAGGTGCCCTCCCACGGGTCGCCGCCACACGCCTTGCACATGCAGTCCTCGTGATGCGGCTCCTGCTCGGCCTGACGGGCGCCGAGCGTGCGGCAGTCGAGCACCTGCTTGGCGCGGGTGACGGCGACGTAGGCGAGCATCGCCTCGGCCGGGATGAGGTGGCCTTCCTGGTCGTACGGCTCGGACCAGTCGGCGGCCAGGCGGACGGTCTCCCACTCGCGGCCCTTCGCGCGGTGCGCGGTGGAGATGACGACGTCGGCGTTGTGCTCGTCGACCAGCTGGTCGACGACGCGGAGGATCCGCTCGGGCCCGTGCGAGTCGACCAGCTTGACGAGGGTCTTCAGGTCCTGGCCGCCGGCGTCGTGCTCGGCGTACTCCTTCACCTCCGCCCAGCTGCGGAACGCCATCAGCTCCGGGTGCTCGGTTCCCTTGCCGTTGCGCAGGTCCTGGCAGGCGAGGGCGAGGCGGCGGATGTCGTCGCCGCCGCCGACCAGCGCGGGCCGATGCCCGGCCGTGATCGCGGCCATCGCCTGCCCGAGCGCCCCCGCGTTGGTACGGCACAGCACCGCGGCCGGCGAGTCGACCCGGTCCAGCCGGGAATCCTTGGCCGGGTTGCCAGTGAGGCGAAGCGGCGCGCCGAGCAGGTCGAGCCAGACGTTGGCCTCGTCGGCGATGCGCTGCCCGAAGCGGAACGACTGGGAGAGCTGGAAGCGGGCGCCCTCGAAGCCCTCCATCGCGTCGACCGCGCCACGCCATCCGTAGATGGCCTGGGACTGGTCGCCGACCAGGATCGTCTGTGAGGACTGGTTCTCGACGATCTGGGCGATGACCGGGTTGGCGTCCTGGGCTTCGTCCAACATGACGAAGTCGGCCGGGAGGACCGGGCGGCCCAGGGCCCACATTTTCAGGTAGTGGTCGTGGGTGAACTTCAGCTTCCCGTCGAGGGAGATGAGGTCCTCCCAGGCGCGGTAGAGCATGGGCACCAGCTGCTGGCGTAGCTCGGTCATCGCGCCCGGGTCGACGTCCAGACCGGGGATGTCGTGGATGTGCCACCAGGCCGGTTCGTCGCTGGAGGAGTGGCAGAACGCGGCCACCGCGTCCATGACGATCCTGGCGGCCTTCACCGAGGTGAGGGCGTGGGCGCCGAGGTCGAGCACGGCCGGGATCTTCAGGAAGCGCGCCACCTCCCGCGCGGGCAGGCGCGGCCCGTTGAGCCGGTGCGCGAACTGGTGGCCGACCGCCCGGAACGCGAGGCTGTGGGCGGTGGCGCACTGCACGTTGGCCGGGAACGAGGCGCGGGCGTCTTCGGCGATCGCCCGGTTGTAGGCCAGGTAGAGGCCGCGCCTCGGCGTGCTCGCCGCGACCATCTTCAGCGTCGAGGTCTTGCCGGTGCCCGCGCCCGCCTCGATCACCAGGTCCTGGCCCTGCCGGGCGGCCTCCAGGATGGCGGCCTGCTCCGGGGTGGGCGGGTGCTCGAACACCGGTGCGGCGGCCGCGACAGGGGCGGTGAATGCGGGCGCGGTGAAGGCGCCGGGCTGGGTGAACAGGGTAGTCATCGGTTGGCACCCGCCCGGCGAAGCTGCTTGATCATGTCCGCAGCGAATGCGAAGCCCTTCGGCTCGTACCCGGAGAGTATGTTGAGCATCGAGCGCATCTCCTGCTTCGTGCAGGTGTCGAGGAAGGTGTCCGCCTCGTCGTCGTTCATGGCTTCTTTCTTCTTTCTCGCTCGGTGGCCTGTGGGCGTCTGGAAGGTCTGCGGGATGGCCGGACCCCCGATGGCCGGCCATCCCGCGCACCCGTCAGCTCGTCCGCTTCTCCAGCTCGGCCCAGTACTGGCGGTCCTCGGCGTCAGCCCGGCCGGACGCGATGAGCGCCTTCGTCAGGCCGACCTCCAGGTCGAGCTCCTCCCGCGTCATGCGGTCGAGGCGGGCGATGTCCTCCGCGAGCTCCTGCGTCATCTGGCTCTCTCCCCTCACTCCGTCTTGCTCCGTTCTGGTAGCTAAGACGTTACAAGACGGAGCATTACGAAGCAAGAGGAGATTGCCAGATTTGAAGCACAGTGATTCAGCGCTGGTGAAGGCGCATGTTCGCCGCCTGCAGCAACTCCACCCGCGCAGCGAGCGCGTCGGCGCGCGCCTTCTCTCTCAGCACCTGGCTGCGTAGCGATCCCGGCCTGATGAGTTCGGCGAGCTGCTCGTGAGCCTGATCACGTTGCGCGGCCACGGCTATGGCCTGCTCGCGGGCCTCCTCCAGCTCGGCGAGCAGGGCGGCCTTCCTGCGGAACCAGCCGATCATGAGCCCTCCCGCAGGTTGACGACGTACGTGCTGCTCGGCTCACCGAGGAAGCTCCGGACGAACCCGGCCACGCCGACGCACGTGGTCCAGGTGGTGACGGTGACCTTGTCGCCGTCGTGCATGGTCACGGTCACCATCGCCGCACGCTCGCGAACCTCCAGCTCGGGGAGGTCGGCGGCCATCGCCTGGCCTCCCATCAGGAGTCCCTGATCGACATGACGATGTGCTGGTAGGTGTCGTCGTCGGCGCGCTTGAACAGGCACGGCTTGCCCGCCTGGGACACGCCGACCTGCACCAGCCCGCCAGTGAACGCGTTGAGCGCGTCCACCAGGTAGGCGGCGTTGAACGGGATCGTCACGTCGGCGCCGTCCAGCTTGCAGTCGACCACCTCGGCGGCGCGCCCCTCTTCGCCGCCGGCCTCGACGAGGACGCGGCCCTGGCCGAACGACAGCCGCACCGGCGCGCTCCGCGGCGCCATCAAGGCGACCCGTTTCACGACCTTGACCAGCTCGCCGCCGTCGACCGTAGCGATGCTGGTCGGCTCCATCTTGGCGAACATCGCGCGGAAGTCGATGAACTGGGGGTCGAGCAGCCGCACCGTGGTAGACCGGCCCTTGCAGGTGAACGACGCCAGCCCATCGCTGAGCCCCACCTCGACGTCCCCCTCGGGAAGGCTGCGGGCGATGTCCTGCAGGACGCGGGCGGGGATCAGCGCCTTCACATCGTGGGGGCCGTCGAGGACGGGCGACCAGGCGAGGGTGCGCCACGTCAGCCGGTACCGGTCGGTGGCGGCCAGGTCGATGAGGCCGTCGCCTACGTCGAGCCGGACGCCGGTCAGCTGTGGTAGCGAGGTGTCGGTGCTGGCGGCGACCGCGGCCTGGGCGACCGCGTGGGCGAGCATCTTCGAGTGGACGGTGCCGACCGCGGCCGGCCGCGTGGGCAGGTTCGGGTAGTCGTCGACGTCCATGAGCGGGAGCGCGAACTCGGCCCGGCCGCAGCGGATGACCGCCTCCTTCTCCTCGACCGCGACGTCGACGAGCTCGCCCTTCGGCAGCGCCTTCACCAGCTCGGCCAGGACACGGCCAGGCAGCAGAGCCCGGCCCGGGTCGATGGTCGAGTCCAGCTCGATCGTGATCTGCCGGGAAGTGTCGTAGTCGAAGGCCGACAGCGCCAGCCCTTCCCACTCGCCGACGTCGCCAGCTTCGATGAGGATGCCGCCGAGGACGGGCGCGGCTGGCCGCTTGGGGAGGGCGGGGGAGACCCAGCCGACGGCGTCGGCCAACTCTCCTGCCAAGAGCGTGAATTTCATAGGAGGGCTCCCTGGCCTTCGTGGATGTGGGTTGGCTCCTCGTCGAGCCAGACGACCTTGGTGGCACCCGCGTGCCCGTGCACGGCCTCGGCGTCGTCGAGGTTGTCCCAGCAGACGGTGGACGGCCGGTCGCCCCGCCAGCGCAGGGTGACGGTGCCGTCGGGCCACTGGACGCCGTCGGCGACGATCCCGATGCCGGAAACCCCGGAGACGTCGGTGTAGCGCTTGAGTTGGAATCGGCGCGTCACGACACCCACCGCCGGACCTTGAGATGCTTCGGGTGGACGCCCTGGCTGACCAGATACTCGGCCAGGAACTCGGCGTCGTCGCGGCCGGTGTAGGGGCCGATCTCGATGATCTCTCCTGGCACGATCGCGTCGAGAACGCGGACCTTGCCCGACGTCTCGAAGCGGTGCCGGTAGGGGATCCACCAGGTCATGACGTCGGGCGTCACCGCCGTCATGCCGATCTCGGACAGCCATACACCCCACTCAGGTGCAGGCTTCTGAGTCGCCTCTCGGGGCTTGAAGAGGACGAGTTGCGTCACGACGCCTCCTCGAAGAGTTCATGGATGTGGAGGACGAGCTGGCCGAGCCCGACAGGGCCGAGCCGCATGTCCGGGCCGACAAGGTGGGTGTCGTCGTCGTCTTCGAGGACGCCCGCGTCGACGAGCCCGTCGATGGCCGCCTTGAACGACGGGTACAGGTTGGCGACGTCCCGCCGGCGCCGGTCGGGCGGCCGGAACTCGCCGATGATGTGCGCCCGCGCCAGGAGAGGGATCTTGGCGCCGCGGGCGAGGATCTCGGCGGTGGACCGGATGCGCTTGGTGCGTTCGGCGCGGACCCGCCAGTGGCAGCGCTGGTTGGAGTTGAGCAACTCCATGCCGGCGGGCAGCTCGATCGTCCACGAGCGCGGCCCGCGCGTCATCGCGGCCTCGGAGGCATCGGGTCGGCCAGCGCGAGCGCGGTGAGGGCGCGCACCTTGTCCAGAGCGGCGTGCAGCCCGATCTCGGAGACGCGCTCCTTCTCCAGCACCTGGGCGATCGCCTTCAGTGTCTGCTCGAGCTGCCGGCCGCGCTCCAGGAGAGGTTTGACGCGGTCGACGTAGAGCGCGTGCTTCACCTCCATCTCGTTCACGACCGGCCACCCTTCCTGCCGCACATCCACGCCGTCACGGCCAGCCAGCCGGACGTCGGGAGGACGAGAAGCGCGGCGGCCGCGCTGACCCACATCGGCAGCTGGAACTCGGCGGCCGGGCCGGTCAGGTAGATGGCGACGAACAGGGCGAGGAAGCTGCATGCGCCGGCGGCGAACGCGTGGGTCCACCAGCGGCGGCGGGCGGCCGCCGTCCCGAGGAGGGCGGCCGCGAGCGCGACGAGCAGGGCCAGGATCACGGCCATCAGTCGTCCCATCTCGCCCGGAACGGCGACAGGACCAGCCCGGCCAGAACGACGGTGAAGAACGCGGTCCAGTACCCCATGGTGGGCACAGCCGACGACCACTCGTCGTGCAGCATCTCGAGCAGCCGCATCAACCCCCACCCGGCGAGCAGGTCCAGGAGGATGATGCCGATCAGCGGGACGATGAAGTTGCCGATGGTCTTCTTCTTGGTCATGGCCGCCGCCCGCGCTGCTGCTCTTCCTCGGCGGCCAGCTCGTCGTGCCCCGCCTCGAACGCCTGGAACGCGCCTTCCTGCTTCGGCGGCAGCTCGTTGAACTGGGTCGGCTCGTACGGCGGGCGGCCCGCGGGCGGGGCCGGCCAAGGCGCGTTGAGGGGCATCATCGGGTCGGGCAGCACCTGGCCGACGCGCGCCTCCTGCTCGGCCAGGAGCAGCATGCGCTCGAAGCCCGCCAGGTCGCGCCTGGCCTGCTCCACCTGGTCGCGCAAGTGCTGGATGTGGGTGTCGCGGATCACGGGGACTCCTCGGCGGGGGTGATCTCGATGACCTGGAAGTCGGGCTTCCGGTGGTAGTAGCGCTCCTGCTCGCTCTCCACGTCGTGCGCGACGACGTCGAGAGCGGCGCAGGTGCGGACCCCACACCGGGTCGGGACGTGGTCGATGCGGACCGCGGGCGGGAGCGGGTCGCCGGGCTTTGCGTTCACCTTCGGGACGCGGGCGATGGTGCCCTCCCGCATGTCGGCGAACCGCATCGCCTACTCCGCGGAGGTGTTGACGGGGACGCCGGCCAGGAGGGCGCGGACCTCGGTCTCGCGGTAGCGGCGGTGGCCGCCGATGGTGCGGATCGAGGAGAGCTTCCCGGCCTTCGCCCAGCGGGTGACGGTCTTCGGGTCGACGCGGAACATGGCGGCGACCTCGGACGGGGTCAACAGGGACTCGTGCTCGAACTTGGTAGCGTTGGACATGGTGTCCTACCTCTCGTGACGTGGGGTTTTGTGGATGCTGGGCCCGTCACCCGCTGCAATCGAGTGGCGGGCCGTCCAGCGTCAGGCCGACTCGGCGAGCTGCCTGAGCGCCGCCTCGCGGGCGGCCTTGTTGCGGGCCCGCGACGCGGCGGACTTGAGCGCCCGCCGGCGCATCTCCGCCGACCTCGCGTTGACGGCCGCGGCGGGGATGTCGGCCTCCGAGACGACACCCTCAGCACGCAGCCGGTCCTCCCAGTACTCGAGCGAGACCGGGGAGGCGATGGTCGCGGCCTGCGTGCGCTCGCGCCTGTCCGGGGTCCGCGCCCATGAGGCGTGAACCGCGAGCTTGGCGATCGCCGACCGTCGCTCCGGACTGGCCGCCATCAGCCGGCCTGCTTCATGGCCTGGAGACGCACCTGCACCGGCTCCTCGTCCAGCGCCCACGTGCCCTGCTTGCAGGTCTCGGGGGAGCCGCACGGGGTGCCACATGCGTGCTTCTTCGTGCCGGTCAGCGTGCCGGAGTTGAGCATGCGGAGGACCGTGGAGCGGCCGATGCCGAGCCGTTCCTGGACCTCCTCGACGGTCAGTGTCATGGAGCCTCACTGGATGTTGCGTTGTGGAGCATTGCGAAGCTGACGATACACAGAGACGTCTAGTGACGCAATACGAAGCATTGAGGAGCATGGGGCGGCAACGTAATGCAACGGGAAGTAAGGGTGACCAAACTATGTCTCGCCCGATTTGAAGCACCGTGATTCAATACGGTGCATGAGCAGCGAGGGACAGCACGACCGCACCCCCGGCCGGCCCCTATGGCTCGCCGCAGAACGCGCCCGAGGCGCTAAAGACCTGTCCAAGGTCGACTGGGTGAAGAGAATCGGGATCGGCCGCGTCAGCTACGACCGGCTCGCCACCCAGGCCAACCCGCCCATCCTGCGAACCGTCAAGAAGATCGCGAACGCGATCGGCATGGAATTCGAAGATGCCATGCGGCTGGCCGGCCACGGCCAGGAAGCCGACAGCATCGTCGAGACGACGCTCACCCGCATCATCTACACCGCGCCCACCGGCCCCATCCGCCTGGAGCTCCGCGGCTTCGACCACGACGCGGCCGAACGCCAGATCTCCATACTGCGCGCGGCTGCGGAGGCGGCCAACCTCACCCTCGGGGAAACCCTCATCATCACCGGCCTGGCCGAACCGGAAGACCTCGCGCTGACGCGCGAGCCCCTCAAACGGTAGGGGAGGCCGCCCCCGAGCGGCCCCCCGGCAACGTCACGCGGCCCAGTCGTGGCCCTTCACCTGCGGCATGGCCGCGTTCAGCCGCGCCATGAGCAGCTTCGCGTGCTCGGTGATCTCGTGATCCCGTCGGCACGCCTTGCCCACCTCGGCCACTGCTTCGTGCAGCTCGTCGGCGGCCTGCGCCACGGCGGCGTTGAGTTCTTCCGCGACCTGGGTGACCGCGGCCCGGATGTCTGCCGAGGCCTGCGCGGCGATCGTGTGAGCATCGGCGATGGCGCGGTCGGTCGAAGCCTTGATGACCATGAGGCCGATCACGGTGAGACTGGCACTCGCTACCAGGAACGATCCGACGAGGAGGGTCAGGTGGAGGCGGTCGCTGCCGTACTCGGTCAGCGCCAAGGTGATCGTCGCCGCCCACAGCAGAGCGGTTGCTGTGCTGCCAATGACGACGGTGCGGACGATGGACGGATGTGCCATTTAGGGTTTTCCTTCCCCCAGTGACCCGTTGGCGCAGACAAGGGCCCTTTGCCGTAGTTTCCAGGCGACGGCGAAGGTTCACTCTACGTGTGCGATGTGTGAGAAAGAAGGGGCGTTCTGCAACGTTTTCTGCGCCGGTTCATGCATACCGACGTTGAGATGTAGACAGGTAGCTGTCTGTAACGGATCGCCCTTATTTGTGCCCGCAGATGTCACGAAATGCCGCAATGGCCGGAATTTGCGCTGGTGAATGGAGGTAGGGGAACCTATCCACCACGGATAGGTCCCGTACATCTACCTTCGCCAAGGAAGGCCCTGCTTCGACCTCTCGCCACCGAGGTCGAAGCCACAGGCGCCCGCACGGCGGGAGCCGTCGCCTGGATGCAACTTCCCGCCGTGCGGTGCTCACGGGGTTTGCTGTCGCCTAGCGTGAGGCTCCACTCGCGAATCGTAGTTAATCGCTCGCGCTAGGTCACGTCTCCGGTGAAAGATCTTCACATTTGGTGGTAAAAAGTTCAACCCTGATTCGGGTGCGTGACACATGCGCGGAACTGTCATCGCGAGGAAAACGCCGGACTACCAGCGGAAACGCGCCCGGCGACGATCATGCGATGACGGATGACAGATTTTCTCCCATTCCCCTCCCACGTACGTATACGCGCCCGCATGCGCGCGCACGCGTAAGAGGGGAACGATGGGAAAACTGTCATCCGTCATCGGGGAATGTCGGGCGAGAGTGTTTTCGCAGATCAGGCCACGAATTCAAGCGATGACAGATCCGTCATCATCCGAGCCGATCCGCCGGCGAGAACCTCGCGTGCACCTCCCGGGCCCGCTCGTCGGCCAGGTCGTCGGTGTAGTGCTCGACCATGTCGGAGGTCTTCCAGCCGAGGATCCGCTGGACCGCATCCTTGCTCGCGCCCGCGCGCAGCAGCTGGTGCGCGGCCGTGCCCCGATATCGGTGTGGGGTCACCTTGTCGTCGATCCCCGCGAACTCTCCGCGCCGCGCCAGCATGTCCCTGAGGCCCTCGGGAGTCATGTGAGAGGTGTTGCGGCCTTGGATGCCGAGCCACAGCCACGGGCTCGTGAGGGCCTTGCTGTGGGCGCTCCTGGCGCGGATGTAGCGGTCGAGCGCCGCGGCCGCCTTCGAGCCGAGCGGGAGCCAGTGCTCGTCACCGCCCTTCAACCGGATGCGCAGCCGCCGGCCTTTCAAGTCGACGTCGTGAGTCTCTGGATCCCGGGGCGTGTAGCGGACGCCCATGATGCCGCTCGCTCGAGGCCCAGCGTCGTACAGGAGCGTCAGGAGTGCGGTGTCGCGGCGGTCCTCGAAGGTGTTGCCCCGCGCGGTGGCGAGGATCTTCCGCTGCTCGTCCTCGGTGATGTACTTCTTCGTCTTCCGCGCGACTTGGGGGCGGTCGCCCTTCAGGACGGGACTGGCGGTGGTGCGTTCGGGCCCGCCGTCTTCGGAGCAGAGCCAGCCCCAGAAGACGCGCAGGTTGCGGAAGTGGCAGTCCGCGGACGCCGGCGAGGTGCGGAGCCGCTCGTGGACGAGGAAGGCGCGGACGTGCTCGGCCTGGACGCCCTCGGCGTCGCCCGGCATGTCGTGCTCGGCGAGGTAGGCGATGAACGCCTTTACCGAGTCGGTGTAGCTCCTGAGGGTTTTCGTGGAGAGGTTCTTGGATTCGAGGCTCAACGTCCACGATTCTAGGCAGGCGGGGAGCGCGGCGCCGCGTGGGATGGGGATTGCGCGGCTGGCCGCGCTGGTTCGTCGCCGGGGGCGGGAGCGGTCGAGGGGAATGACGTTGTCGGCCACTGTCAGACCTTCCAGCTATGGAGCTACGGCGGCTTTAGAATTCCGCACTGCTTCGCGGTGCTTCATTCTGCTCCATTCGCCTGCGGTGGGGCAACCGGCGACCCGCGATTAGAACGGCTAAATGCACCGTACGAGTCTGGTAGTCTTCTACCTGTCGCCCGGACCCGCAGGTCAGGCGGTATGCAGCGAGCGGCCGTAGCTCAATGGATAGAGCATCTGACTACGGATCAGAAGGTTAGGGGTTCGAGTCCTCTCGGCCGCGCTCACTCGAAAGGCCCGCTACCAGGGACAACCTGGTAGCGGGCCTTCGTGTTTGTCAGGACAATCTCGGGATCTTGCTAACACCGCTGCTAACAGCGTGGCTCCCGGGTGGCTCCCGCTACTCGCCGATGGCTTGAGCGAAGACGTCTGCCGCTGAGGCTTCGGCCGTGCGGATCACGTGTGCGTAGACGCGCAGCGTGATGGACGGGTCAGCGTGGCCGAGGCGGGCCGCGACGACGTGGACGGGCACGCCTGCCAGGAGGAGCGTGGTCGCGTGAATGTGTCGGAGATCGTGCAGCCGGGCATGCGGTAGCGGGGTTTTCGGGTGCATTTCGTTGTAGCGCTTGACCAGCGTTGGGAAGAGCGAGCTGACGGTGTCCGGGTGGATCGGTTCGCCCCAGCCTGTCGTGAAAACGTAGTCGCCGCCTCCCCGCCATTCCGGGCCGACCTTGAGCTTGTCGGCGGCCTGCATCTTGTGTTGGTTGCGGAGGACGTGGATCGTGCCGTCGTCGATGCTGACGATGCGCTTCCTGCCGCTCTTGGTGGTCCCCTCGATGCGCTTGCCTCCGATGAACGACGCCGAACCCCTGATGACGAGCTGCTTGTCGTCGAGGTCCACGTCGGACCAGCGGAGGTGGAGAAGTTCGCCACGTCGGGCACCTGTGTAGGCCGCGACGTGGAAGAAGGCCCAGAGCCGGTGATCCCGGGCGCCCTGGAGGAACGCCTTGAGCTGGTCCGCGGTCCAGACGGTTCCCGGCTCACTGACCTCGCGGCGCGGGCGCTTGGCCTTCTCGACCGGGCTGGAGGAGAGCAACTCGTCGACGTCCACCGCGTCGCGGAAGGCCTTGCGGAGGACGGCATGGACATAGTCGACCGTCCGGGAGGAGAGAGGCCGGCCGTTCTTGCCGCCGCCGGCCATGAGATCCCGGTACAGCTTCGTGATCGTGGACGGGCGTACGGCTTGCAGTCGCAGGCTCCCGATGTGGGGCTTGATGTATCGGTCGAGGATGTGCCGGTAGTCCGCGAGCGTCTTGGGCTTGATCTCGACGGCGTGAGCCTCGATCCACTCGTCCAGGTACTCGCCGATGGCGATCGTGTTGCGGTCGACGTACTCGCCGCGCCGAGCTTTGATCCGCGCTTCGTCCCGGGCGGCTTTCGCGTCGTCCTCGGTTGCGAACCCGCCCACCCAGCGGGGTCGGCTCTCGCCGGTCTCCGGGTCCTTGACCCGGATGACATAAGACCAGGTGGTTCCGCGCTTCACTACGCCGTCACGTAGCTTGGGCGTCTTCTTCTTTCGGGCCGGTTCGTCTGCGCTTTCTACGATGGTCTTGGTCACGCTGCGTCCTCCTTCGCGGTGAGGTGGGTGATGTAGTCGTTGAGGGCGGAGACAGGAATGCGGCGTGAGCCATCGATACGCAGCGAGGAGATCGCGCCGGAGGCGAGCAGTTGATAGAGCTTGCTGCGCGAGATGGCCAGCGCTTCGGCAGCCTCGGGGACGGTGAGGAGGAGCCGGGTCATGGGCGACTCCTTCCGCCGGTCAACGCGGCGGCGAGGAGTTGATCTCCTGCGGAGTGGCCCTTGCCCGTGTAGGTCCATTCGCTGATCACGAGGACGGTGTCCTCGTCGAAGAGCGGCAGGCGTCCGGTGGTGATTTCGTGGTCGCGGGCGTGGTCTTCGCGGGCGGCGCGGAGGTCGCCGAGGGTGGGGCCGTAGTGGCGGGATCGGGTGGAGAAGTGGCCGCGGAAGCCGAGCATGTGCGCCCACTGGGTGAGCCGGAGGTCGGCCAGGCCCTCGATGGCGCCCAGGCGTAGGCATTCGGCGATCAGGCGTTTGGCGTGGTCACGGAGGTTGAAGGCGTCGAGGTTGTCGAGTGGGTTGATGCGGCGGTCGAGGGTGCCGACGCACTCGGCCGCCTTGGTGGCGTATTTGGCGATGTAGCCCGCGACGGCTTGTTCGGTGAGGTCGCCGTCGAGAGTGATGGGACGGACGTCGAGTTGGGCGCCCCACTTGAACAGGCGGACCGGTTGGTCGTCGACGGCGGGAACGAGGGCGCTGACGACGCGGGTGGCGTGCCGTACGGCTTGCTCCAGGGTTTCGGCGGTGGCCCAGGACGGCGGTGGTGTGGTGGGGCCGTCGGGACCGTCGAGGCGGATGACGGCGTGGAAGTGGACGACGCCGCGGCGCTGGTATTCGGCGACCTTGGCGAAGGAGACAGTCAGGTGGTCGCGCAGTTCGCGCAGGGCCAGGCCGCCGAGCTTGGCCAGGTGCCGGCGGAGGGAGTCGGCCAGGCGCTTCCACAACAGCGGGGCCAGGGCGTTGAACAGGACCGAACCGGTGTAGTCGTAGCAGTCCGGGCACAGCGGTTCGCCGAGACGTGGGTCGTGGGGGCCGTGTTTGGCTGTGCAGGACATGACGGTGCCGTGTGGGCAGGTCGGGGCGTTGCGGCGGGCGTGGCAGGTTCCGCTGTCCCGGCGGGTGTGGACGGGGCCGAAGGACGGGGCGGTGAGGGTGACGAAGAGCGTGGGGTGGTCGGTGACGGTCTCGGGGACACCCTTGCCGCCGATGAGGCCGGCGCGGATGAGGTGGTAGGTGTCGGCGCGATAGATCTCGGCGCAGGCGGGGCAGCGGGAGGCGCGGCGGGTCTTGCACGGCAGGCGCAGGACGCCGTCGGGTTCGTGGCGGGTGGTGTAGCGGTGCAGGAGTCGGCCAGTTGTGGCGTCGTAGTGGTCGACCTTGCCACGAAGGTGGATCGGCTGGCGGCATCCGCCGGTGGCGCGGATCTGGGCGGCCCACCGGTCGTAGTCGGGCGCGTTGAGTCGGGTGATCAGGCCCGTGATCGCATGCGGATGGGTGTGGCTTGCGGGCAAGATGGAGACCTCCTTTCACTCGTTCGGGTGGAGGGATGGCCCCCGACCTGGCAGGTGTCTTGGCGGATGTACGGCCAGGCCGGGGGCGCCGCGCGTTAGGCGCCGTGGTTGTCGACGCCGGTGCCGTGGCAGTCGGCGCAGGACTCGCTGTCGCTGTCGAGGCCGGTTCCGTTGCAGGTGCAGCAGCGGTAGCGCGTCATGGGGGTCACCTCCCTTCGCGGGGTGTGGTGTTGACGTAGACCCGCCAGTGGTGCGGCTTGGCGCGGTCGGGGTAGGCGCGGGAGACGCCGGAGACGGTGAAGTTCAGGCGCAACCGGAACAGGGCGTCGATGATCTCGGCACGGGTGCCGTCGAGGCGGATTCGCATGATCGTTCCCCCTGTCAGGTGATCGCGATGTTGTCGCGGTAGCTGTTGGTGGCCTCGTGGCGGGCGCGGGCGTCGGCCAGGACGGCGAGTGCCTCGTAGCGGACGGGGCCGAAGCTCAGCGCCGCCTTGTAGTGGCCGAAGAGCAGATCCTCGGGGTCGATCTCGGTGCCGAGGAGCGCGGCAACGCGGTCGATGTCGGCCCGCATCGCCGCGTCGTCGGCCGTGGCCGGGAAGTACTGCACGCTGATGCTGTGCCGAGGCAGCGGGATGTCCGGATTGGCCTCGAAGTAGGCGGCGAGGTCACGCAGCCCGTTGATCACAGTGGTTCGGCGGTCGGTCATCGGTGTTCTCCCTTCGGTCAGGCGGTTCGCAGGGTGTGGAGCAGGTCGGAGGCGAGTTGGTTGGAGACGCCCAGGCGGGCGCGGAGGGCGTCGCGGGTGATGGGTTTGCCGTGCCGGGCGTGGTGTTCGTCGGCGACGCGGCGGGCGTAGTCGAGTAGTGCGGGCGCGGGGCCGGCCTCCGGCTCGTCCTGCTGGTCGTCCTCGGTCTCTGGGAGGGGCGCGAGTTCGTGGACGGCGGCCGGGGACGGCTCGGGACGGGCGGCGGTCCGGCGCTCCAGCATGGAGACGGCGATCAGGAACGCGGCGGCCGGGGTGGCGGCGGTGATCCAGCCCCAGACGCTCGGGTTGGCCTGGGCCAGGTTGGCGGCCAGGGACAGGACGACGCCGCCGGACAGGACGAGGACGGGCCAGGTGATCCGGCCCCGCCGTACCCTGCCGGTCGTCTTGTCACGCTGGCGTTCGCGGGCGGCCATGACGCAGGTGAGGTCGATGCAGACGGCCACCGCCCAGGACATCCAGCCCGTTTGGCCGTGGTCGGCGGCGGTGTCGCGGATGTGGGTGAACGATCCGGCACCCGCGATGACGGCCAGGACGATGACCGGGCCGGTGTCGAGCAGTCGGCAGGCGAAGCGTCGCATCGTCGCACCCCCTTTCCTGGGTTCAGGCGTTGACGGCTTGCGGAAGGTGGGCGGTGATCTCGTCCCAGGACGGGGCGAGGTGGGCGTGGGTGCGGGCGGCGTGTTCGGCGGCCTGCTCGCTGACGTGGAAGGAGCGAGCCCGGTACCACTGGCCGTCCTGGGAGGCGACGATGGCGACGCCCGGTGTCTCGGCGGCGATGGCGCGGGCGGAGACGAGCGCGGCCGGGTCGAGGTCGCCGAGGGTCATGGTGGCGGTTTCGGGGTCGTTGACGCGGTGGCAGATGCGGCCGGAGCACTGGGCGCGCAGGGCGGTGACGCCGGGGCCGAGGTCGGAGCCGATCCGCTGGCCGCAGCAGAACAGGTAGATGCCGAAGGCGCGCCCGAGCTGAGCGACCCGCAGGAGCGCGGTGGAGGTGCGGGCGACCTCGTCTTTCTCGCTCTTGTCGGCCATCAGGTACAGCTCGGCGAGCTCGTCGACCAGGACCACGACGGGAACCGGGCGGACGCCGGGCGGCAGTTGCCAGATGTTGCGGGCGCCGGCCTGACGGCACAGGCCCATCCGGTCGACCATCAGCGCGACGAGGTCGTCCAGGAGCGTGAGCGACTCGGCGCGGGAGGTGGCCAGCGCTGACAGTCGTGGGCTGTACGGGGTGAACTCGACGCCGCCCTTGAGGTCGAAGCCGACCAACGCCACCGGTTGCGGGGACAGGCCGACGATCAGGGCGTTGGCGAGGTTCGACTTGCCGGACTGGGTCGCGCCCGCGTTGAGCCAGTGCGGGACGGTGCGGAAGTCGACTACCCATGGCTTGCCGGTCTCCAGCCGTCCCACGGTGACCTTGAGCAGTTCGGGCGAGGGCGGCAGGTGGTCGACCTTGACCAGCGGGTCCCGCATGGTCGCCATGAGCACGACGCGGCCGGGCCGGGGCGAGGAGACGCGGACCGCGTGGACGCCCCAGGAGTGGGCGAGGCGTTCGGCGGCGTCGGCGAAGTCGCCAGGGATCTGCCCCTCCAGCGTCCACAGCGTGACGCGCCAGCCGTAGCGGGTGGGCAGCGGCAGCCACATGAACGGCTTGGTGTCGACGGCGACGCGTTGAAAGCGGCGCCGTACCTTGACCAGGCCGGTGGAGGCGACCGCGCCGGGGGTGAGGGTGAACCACCAGCGTTGCCGCTTCTTGGTCAGCCCGCAGCCCAGCGCGACCCGCCGCCAGGACGCCCGAACGGAGATGGCGATCAGCGGGAAGCCGACCGCGAGCCAGAAGGACGGGTAGTGGTAGCGGCGCCAGGCCCACAGCCCGGCCGCCGTGGCGGCCAGGACTGCGAGGATGACGGGCAGGTCACGCATGGGCGGACTCCCGAGCGGGGAGCAGGGCCGAGGCGCGGTAGGCGATGCCCCACCGTCCGGCGATCTCCCAGACGTAGCCGAGCAGGCCGACGACGTTGACCTGGTCGCCGGTCGTGATGGGCGGTTCGCCGGTGGTGCCGATCTTCACGAGTTCGATGCGGCCGAACTCGTCCTCCACCGAGACGGTGACTTCGAAGACGGTGTTGCCGTTCTTGTCGGTCTTGATCTCTCCGGTGTCGCGGTTGAGGACGCGCGGCTGCGGGGCCTTGACGCAGGTGATGGCGAGCTTGGTGGTGTCCACCGGGATGGGAACGGAACGCATAGGTGCTGACCTCCTTGTTTGTCTTAGCCAACATAGTCAACCTAGTTTCCTCAGTTGTCAACGTTGGCGTAGGTGGCTTGGTGTGGTGAGATGAAGGGTGATGGTCCAGAACACCGGGCGGCCCGGCTACCTCCAGATCGCGGACGATCTGCGCGCGCAGATCCGCAGCGGTGTTCTCGCGCCCGGAACCCCGTTGCCGTCGACGACCCAGCTCGCCGAGCAGTACGACGCGTCGTTGTCGCTGGTGAAGATGGCCGTCGGGGTGCTGCGCACCGAGGGCCTGGTCGTCGGCCAGCAGGGCAAGGGCGTGTTCGTCCGCGACACCGACGCCCCCGCTTCTGGGGATCTCGCCGGCGAGGTCGCGGACCTGCGCTCCGCCGTACAGGAGCTGTCGGTACGGCTGGCAAAGGTGGAGGAGCAGCTGGCTACGTCCACGACACGCCCTTCTCGGCGTGGAAGCCGGTGACCCGGCGAGCGAAGGCGCTCTTCGGCGCGTGACCGAGGCTCATGGCCTTGTCGTCGCGGTGGATGCTGACGACGATCGTCACGAAGCCAGTCAGTACGGCGAGGCCGAGGAGTGCGGTGATGGCGAGCACGATCATGACCACACCACCCCGGCCTTGAAGCTCTTGCGCGGGCCGCGCGGAGGCCGGCGGGTCTGACGACGACGCGAACGCTTGCCCGCTTGCTTCTTCGCCCAGCGGTCGCGAGCCACGCACTTGAGGCAGCGGGTCTGCCCCTCGTTCGGAGCCGCGCCGCATTCACACGCAGGGGCCGGATAGATCTCGTTTGTCATGTGATCACCTCTCCTTTCGCGCTGACGGATCTTGCTTGTGATCCGAGAATGCGACGGAGTGCGAGGACGCGATCACTACAGGACGGGACATGTTCAGGACGTCCGGCTTACGATGTCGAGGTCCCCGGACGTCCTCCCGGAGCAGGTGAGATGGCGAACGAACGGCTACGCGCGGCGCTGCTGGAACGTGGAGTGAGCATCGCGGATCTGGCGGATGCGATTCGGGTCGATCCGAAAACGGTCGAGCGGTGGATCACCAAGGGGCGCGAGCCGTACCGGAAACACCGATATGCGGTGGCTTCCTACCTGGGCACGGACGAGACCTACCTGTGGCCGGAGGCCCTCACCCGAGATCAGGTGGCATCGGCCTCCGAAAGCGAGGTCGTGCGCGTCTACCCGCACCGCTGGGCCGTACCGCGGGACGCGTGGGGACGTCTGTTCGCCGAGGCTTCCCAGGACATCGGCATCCTCGTCTACAGCGGACTCTTCCTCGCCGACGACGCGGGCATCGTGCGCATGCTCGGCGAGAAGGCCGGCGCCGGTGTCAGGGTCCGCATCCTGCTCGGCGACCCCGACTCCGACGAGGTCGCGCAGCGCGGCGCGGACGAAGGCATCGACGACGGCATGGCGGCCAAGATCCGGAACGTCCTCGTGCTCTACCGGCCCTTGCGCGGGCGGGAGAACGTCGAGATCCGGCTCCACCGGACCGTGCTGTACAACTCGATCTACCGCGCCGACGACCAGTTCCTCGTCAACACCCACGTCTACGGCACGCCCGCCGGCAACGCCCCGGTGTTCCACCTGCGCCGGGTGCACGGCGGCGACATGGTCAACACCTACCTCGACAGCTTCGAGCGGGTGTGGGCAGGGGCCGTCCCGGTAGGCTCCTGAGCATGGGCCGCCGCATCGACTTCTACGACGATCCTGACGCGCCCAAGCCGAACAGCCTCGTCCCGTCGGTGAACGTCGTGGTCACCAACGAGGCCGGGGACGTCCTGATGATCCGGCGCTCCGACAACGACAACTGGGCGGTCCCTGGCGGGGCCATCGACCTGGGCGAGTCGATCCCGGCGGCAGCCGTACGGGAGACCGTCGAGGAGACGGGCATCCTGTGTGAGATCACCGGCCTGGTCGGTACCTACAGCGACCCTCGCCACGTGATCCTCTACACCTCCAACGGCGAAGCCCGGCAGGAGTTCTCGCTCGTCCTCACCGCGCGAGCGGTCAGCGGGGAGCCGACGCCGAGTGACGAGTCGCGCGAAGTTCGGTGGGTGCCCCGCGGTGAGGTGGCTGCCCTGAAGATGGATCGGTCGATGAGGATGCGGATCGAACGCTATCTCTCCGGGGCGTCGTCGCCGTACATCGGCTGAGCCCATCGCTCCATGAAGAGTCGCCGGCGCGGCAACCACTTCTTCACCGTGCCGGTCATGCAACTCTCGGCAAAGGCGCACAGCTCGTCCATGTACGCCTTCTCCTCAGCAGGATCGACCTCTCGCACCGCCGAGCTCTCCCACAGGCCCCCTGGGGCAAGGAATCGAGCGGCGTGGCTTGTTCCGTGGCGCTCATCGAGGTGGAGGAGAGCCCCCATCGCGTCGTCCTGGTCGTAACGACAGTCCAGCTGAGGAAGGTACCGATCCAGGTAGGCGACCAGGAGCGCGGCGTCCTGTTCTTCGGCGAACCTGGCGAGCGCGAAGCAGTACGCCCCACCCGCGTAGACCATCTCGCTCTCCAACAGCAGCGATCCCAGCCGTTCCCGGAACCGCGTCCGCCGGTCGAGACCGATCAGCCAGGCGGCGGTCATCCGGGACCGCCATTCGAAGGCCAGCAGCCTGTCAAGGTCATCATCGGTGATGTGCCGCGCATGTCTGGCCAGGGACCGCCCGAACCGGATCAGCTTCCGGTCAGGCAAGTTCATGAAGGAGCCCATGAGATGCAGGTACCGCGGGTACTCGCCTGTCTTCACGCCGACATATCGTCGGACGACGGCTATCCGCTTGAGCTCGGACAGGGGCGGTAACCACATGAGGTGATCATGCCGGGATCGTTCGGTCCGGCACACCCCCCGCCTCCACCGCAAGGGCCGCCTCCACCGCCTTGACCGCGGCCAGAATGGAGGGCGTCGAGGTCGCGATCGAGCGAGAGACGAGATGCTCGGGACCGTAGCGCGTGTGGATCTCGGCCAGGCGCTCGGTGACCTCCAGGTGCCGGCCGTCCGGGCCGGTGGTCATGTCGCAGTAGGTCAGCGCCTCCACCAGCTCGGGACGTTCCTCGTCGAACTCTGAGGTGAGAGCGTCGTACAGGTTCCGGTTGAGCGCCTCGTTGACCGCGCAGGAGTGATGCGCCACCAGACGGCAGAGAGTGTCGTCGGCCTTGACGACATCGCGCAGGTAGCGCGCCCCGTCGAGCGGGTGAAACCCGGTGTCGACCAGGTCGGGCGCGTATCCGATGTCATGCAGGTAGGCGGCGGCGATCAGCGTGTCGGCCTCGTCGCCGAGGATGGGCACCAGGGACGCAGCTCTGCCCGCGACCCCTTGCGTGTGCGCCCAACGCCGGGGCAGTGTCGGCTCCAGCAGGCGTTGGGCCAGGTCACGGGCCCATTCAGCTTGTCCCACAGCGTTCACGATAGCCAGCGGGCACGGGGGCCGATCCAGAGGCGAAGCCTGGACGTCCCAGGACGTCTCGGCTCAGCGCCGCACGAACCGGCCCCGCCCATGCTCGGCGATCACCAGACCCTCGCGTTCCAGCACGGCGAATGCCTGCCGCACGGTGTTGCGCGAGGCGTCGTAGCGCTGCCGTAACTCGCTCTCACTCGGTACGGCCGCGCCCGGCGCGAGGGCGCCTGTGGTGATCTGGTCGCGCAGATCGGCAGCGATCGCTTGATAGCGGTACGGCGCTGCCTGGGCGCCTGACACGACGCGTCCCTTGGAGGGGATGGTCACGATCAGGCCCTCGTCCTCCAGGACCGCCAGGCCGCGCCGGGCCGTGTTGCGGGCGACGCCGAACTCGGCGCACAACTCCGCCTCAGACGGCAGCGCGCTCCCTGCCGGGTACTCACCCGCCACGATGCGCTCCCGGAGCCGGTCGGCGATCTGGATGTAGACCCGCCCACCGGTGAGCCATCGCGATTGCCTCATGGTCACTGGGTCAGGAGCGGTAAGCGTTGACGATCTGGCTGACGTCGACGCTGATTTCCCGCTGCTCGCCGTCGTTCCAGCCGTTGGCGACGACTTCCGCCAGGCGCTCGACGGCGGCGAGCAGGCGCAGGCACGTCACCCGCTCGTCCTGCTGGTCACCCCAGTAGAACCAGCAGAACGCCAGGTGCACGAAGACCCGTCGGGTTCGGAACCGGCTGTCGACGACGTCCAGGCCGGGCCGGCCGTCTTCGGCGATGATGAGGACCGCGGGGATCGTCCGGGCACGCAGTTCGTCTCGCAGGGCGGTCAGGAGTCGCTCTTGGTAGGCGAGTTGCTGGGGCCGGGTGTTCACCATCAGGGCTGTCCCTTCGACGTGGTGCGGCTTGTCCATCGAGGGTCTCCGGAGGACAGGAACCTCTACACCGCAACTCTGGGACGTCTAGGGACGTCTCGTGTTAGCGTCCCTGGCAAAGAGCGGTTTTGCTTGAGGGGCGGACCGAATGAACCACCACCTGCGTTACGCGCTCGCCAACGCCAGGCTCCACCCGACCGACCTCGCTGCGCGCCTGGCGGTGGACCCCAAGACCGTTGAGCGGTGGCTGCAAGGCCGCGTTCCGTATCCACGACACCGGTGGGCCGTGGCCGACGTCCTCCAGGTCGACGAGGCCGACCTTTGGCCCGAGGTGGCCGGCTACCGCCGAACGATCGCCAGCGAGGTCCAGGCGGTGTACCCGCACCGCCACGCCGTACCGCAGGCAGTGTGGCGACAGCACTTCGCCAACGCGGCCAGAGAGATCGACATCCTGACCTACAGCGGACTGTTCCTCGCCGAGGACACCGCCATCATGCTCGCGATCGCTCAGCAAGCCCGCTCAGGAGTGAAAGTGCGGGTGCTCCTCGGCGACCCTGACAGCCCAGAGGTGGCAACCCGCGGAGCGGACGAGCACATCGGGCCCGACGTCATGGCCGCCCGGATCCGAAACGCCCTGACGCTCTACCAACCCCTACGTGACGTTCCCGGCGTCGAGATCCGCCTACACAACACGATCCTCTACAACTCCATCTACCGCGCCGACGATCAGCTCTTCGTCAACACCCACGCCTACGGCATCCCAGCCGCCCAGGCTCCCGTCACCCACCTCCGAACTGGGGAGGAGAACGGGCCCGCAGGCATCTACCTGAGCAGCTTCGAACGCGTATGGGCCAACGCCAGGCCGTATCAGAGCAAGATCGACACGCTCAACAAGCACGCCTGAAAGCAACTTATCTACACGTCATCAAGGCCGCCCGCCTGTGGCGGTCGGCGGCGCGTCTGGGCGCCAGCTGGCCGCGCTGCGGCTCTCCGGCCGGTCGCGGCCAGCGCGCCCACGCGCCCCAACTACCACAGGAAACGTCTTTGGCCGATCGAGACACACCACGGGGTACGCCAACATGACGACGCAAAGCCACAGCCCGCGGCGGTCTGATTACGCCTTTCGCGAG
This sequence comes from Nonomuraea sp. NPDC004354, assembly GCF_053602555.1. Lineage (NCBI taxonomy): Bacteria > Bacillati > Actinomycetota > Actinomycetes > Streptosporangiales > Streptosporangiaceae > Nonomuraea > Nonomuraea sp. NPDC004354. The sequence continues at coordinate 581,707 of NZ_JBSGDV010000002.1, forward strand.
GCCCTTCGGCCCCGTAGGGATTCTCTTGCTCCGGTTGAGCCCAGTGGGGTGGCTGGGTAGAACCTGATCACCTTGCACACCGTCGATCGTTGATCCCTGTGCATGATGCATACTTCGGATCATTCACCACGCAGGAATATCTCGATGCTTCTGGACAGCTCTTCCGCCTCGCGCATATTAGCCGGACTGGAATGCCAGATACTAAATGCAGAGCGTAGACAGTGCTGCCAGTCCTGTCCTGTGCGATTAGACAGCAAGTTCAGCCACCGATGATGCTCCAGACCTGCGAGCTCGGCAAGGTAGATATCAATCGAAGCTTCGGAGCAATTCAGCCGCTCCGCAAGTTCCTCTGGATATTGAGCCGCATATTCCAGTACAACCTTCTCGGGCGGAGCGTTTCCCGGAAGGAAAAAGATCCCAGTAGATGGTGCCAGCGTGGCTTTGTTGCCTCTCTGATCTCCGTCCAGGACAGCGGCGGACCGAACTCGGCGCGACGTAGAGAGCCCAGAAGCGGTAGTTATAGCGTCACGCCAGGAACCGACCTTCAGGATTTCCGTTTCACTCAGGGTTGGAAATCTGTGGGCGATAAGAATCATCCTCAATATGGCTTCGGCTACAATATCTTCAACAACGATAAAGTAATTGAGTGGGCTCTCCACGCCAAGAACATCACGTAAATCCGAAACGCGGCTCGGGGTAAGCAGGGATGCGCTCTTCCCTCTGCGAACGCAGATCCTGATCCAGTCTTGTGGAACTCGATTGATAAAAGCGGGCGAATGGGTGGTCGTGATCACTTGTACATTGGCTGCCCTCGCCAAGCGAGCTAGCTCATCCAGAAGAGCCGCGTGACCTCGGGGCGCGATATTTGCTTCGGGTTCGTCGAGAAGGATCACAGTCCTCTCGTAGGGGTATCGAACTTCCCAGCGCAACTTATGGATGACCAGTTCCCCGTAACTCATCGAGGAGGAGTCGAGCCATGCATCGCCAACCCGAGCTCTCACGTAGGGAAATATTGGCGCGCCGTCTTCTATATGGGAAGGAACATAAATCACTTCGTCATATGGCATGCCAAGTATCTCTCGAAGGGCATCCAAATCCTTTCGAGTCTGAACGACCTCTGCTCCCGCTTGCTCGATATTGCCCAGTTTGAAGTTATGGTGATCAAAAAATTCCGGAAAGAGCGCGGAGTCGAACGGGGTGAAGAGGAATGGATAGCATCGCTTAAACCTGCCACCAGAAATGACCACCTGGGACTTAGCGGTGTCGGCCAGGCTTAGGTTCTGCTGTAGGACATAGTGCGTCTCCCCATCTCGAATCGTGAGCTCTATATGGCCGCCTAGGTAGCCAGCCTGGTCACGTCTCCAACTGCGACGCCCAACGAAGGGTGGATTGTCGGGGTGCGTGCTTTCTCTTTCCAAGCACTCTGCGATGTAATGAAGGAGAGTAGATTTCCCCGACCCATGGGCTCCGCACACTACCGTGAACGGTTCAACCCGTATGCTTTGGCCAGCGAAGGCTGCATCATCCGCAAATTTCACGCTGGTTAATTGCGTCGTAGGTTTAAAGTCCTTCATGGCGTTCCATAGTTTTAGCTTTGACTGCGACAAACCAGGCATGTTACTCCCCTATGAGAGCAGAGCTGTGTTCTGTCTTCGGAGTGAGCAGATTTCAAAGCCTAGAGGGCCAATAGGCTGCTTCGCCAGGTACTTCCGCATGTCTCCTCTGCGGTCCAATTACCGGAGGTTCCCCTGGCTGCCATCTATCCCTGTCTGAACAGGGCCCGGAGTACGTGAACAGGGTGGGTGTCCGGCCTCAAGGGTAGACAGTCGGGCTGCCGCGCCGCTTCCGGTGCTCGGGCCTGGCGGCCCTGCGCTCCGGGTCGGCTTGCCACCGGATACGCGGGTTGCTGTGGTCTGCTGTACAGCAGGGAAGTACAGCAACGCCGACTTACGCAGCCTGATCGTCTCGTACGGCGTCACACGGTTGAGCAGCCGCGTCGGCCTTCGACCACGTCCTACGCGTCACTGTGTGGGTCTGGGGAGCTTAGTCACGCAAGTAGCCACGCAGAGGCCCTCGCGATCATGCGAGGGGCCTCTGACTTGGAGCCGCCTTGGGGATTCGAACCCCAGACCCTTCATTACGTCCTAAGATCCAGTGCTCGGATGCGTTCCTATGGATCGGAGCTGATCTGCTTCGTCGACTTGCCCTGTCATGGCCGTGCTGCCTGCTCGTTCTGATGTCATCGCGACACCGGTCGACCACGGCGAAGTCGGTCGGATGTCCTCTGCGGTGGCGGTGAACTCTCTTGCGCTATCGGGGCAGAGCGTCTGCGGCGCATAGCCGTGTCGGGGTCGTCACGGCGCCGTGACGATGCGCTTTGACCGCACCATCGGCCGGTGTGCACTGAATCCGCATCGATCTACACCAACGCATCATGGGCGTAGCGTTGAGGAACTGGCGATCAAGACCTTCTGTGCGAGCAGATGCACAAGATCTATGTCTGGGCCCAGATAGTCCGCCTCCTCGGAAAATGGAAGCAGCATTTCCGAATAGCGTGCGCCTGCATCGTCCTTTGAGTGGACGATTCGACAGCGCAAATCATAGATGCGATCGGCCACTTGATCGCGTAGGTCGACCTTATTCTTCTCATCTAGATTAATTAAGGTCACATCGCTTATGTACTTGCTTTCGAAATGATCGAGGCGTTTGGGGTCCTCATTGAAAAACTCGCGAAGCTGGTCAACGGTGACACATGCTCGGATGGTAGCCTTTAACTGCTCGCGCTCTTTTCCGTATCCTTGGCTGAATTGGCTGGCGAGGGTTATTAGCTTTGCCACATGCCGATCATCTTCTCTTTTGAAGCGCGGATCGCGTAGCTCGTTTCTTACGCGTTCTAGTGCCTCGCGGTGAGAATATGTTGGGAAGTGGTATTCGAGCACTTGATAGAAGGCTAGAAATTCCAGTAGAGGCATCCCGTATGCGGATCGCGCATACCAGTAAAGACTGAGGGGTCTTTCTAGATATTGGTTCTCTGGGGTGCATGGTGTTTCATTGGACGGGATCGCGCGTCGCCTTCGTCCATGTAGGTGAGCAGTCAGGCGTGCTCGTCGTATGTTTAGGGATATACCGTACTTCAAGTCAAGCTCGAAGAATATGGCGCCAGCCACCCGACTCAGGATGTCACAAGCCTCATCGTGGCGAGAGGTTGGCAGCCCGTCTATTTTCAACGTTGCCCTTTGCCCGCCCAGGCTGTCTCCTACGATGGCAAATCGAGGACTAGCACTACCTATTGACAATCCATATGGAACGTTGCTGGACCCAGTGAATGAGAGGGTCCATTCGGCCTCGGCTTCAGGTCTAGTGCGCCCCTCGGAATAGCCGCGCTTATTGAAGATCGGCTGGTCTGGCTCTGCATCGAGCTCGAGTTCTACCTGTGGCGACAACTTCTTTTGCACTTTGACGCCAGGTAGTTCAAGGAGGGCAGGGGATGTGCGACCTAGTCGCCCCAAGGGGTAGACGGACGCTTCGATGGTACCTTCGTCGGCAAAGTAGTAGGCATCTAGATCGCCAAGGGCTTTTAGGTCGCGAAGGTTAAAGCTTGCCCACGAGCGCGCCTGCTGTGAGGAAATGTAGCGCCATCTCTTCTGTCGGCCGTTTGCAAGGCCAATTCTCAACGAAACGGAATTGATATCGAAGACTCGCCACTCGTACGGGATGCCTAGCTCCTGGCACCTTGCCTCAACGAGCAGGCGAGGATCGTCCGGGGAGAGTCGGGACCGGACTTGCTCGACAGTAGGCTTGAGACTGTCCCCCGGCGTATCACTCTTACTCACGAAGAGACCATATACGTCACGAGTAACCGTGTCATGCCTTTGCAGGGACTAGGAATCGAATCCCACATCGGCTCCAACGCAAAGGCCCCTCGCGTGATCACGAGGGGCCTAGGGTGAGCGCTTTTCATCCTGCTTCGCGGAGTTGCAAGACGAGGATGGCTTTGACGAGCTTACCTGCAAGAAGTGGGCAGCAGCGTAGCTTGCGGAGGATGCGCCAGGTTTTCAGCTGCGCATTCGCGCGTTCCCCCGGTCCACGGAGCCTGGCGTGGGAGGAGTTCGCGCTTTTCTGTGAGGCTGGCTTGCTCTTCCCCTTGTACGGCACGCGCACGGGCTCACCAGCGCCGACGTAACCCTTGTCGGCCAGGGTGATCAGTCCGGCGGTCCTCAGCCGGCGCACGATGCCCCAGATCCGCGCTGCCTTCAGGTCGTGCACCGAGCCTGGCAGGGAGCCGGAGGTCCACAGTGGAGTGCCGTCCGGGGCGGCCAGGACCTGGATGTTCATGCCGTGTTTCTTGTGCTTGCCGGAGTAGTACGGCCGGTCGGCAGCCTCGTGCGGGCAGGTTCAGCAGGCTAAACAGCTGGGCCAGGTCGGCCGGTATGCCGGTTGTCGGACGCCTTGGCGTTGCGCGGCGGTGTGGTGCCCGGGATGACGTCGATGTTCAGGTGCCTCTTGATGAGGTGTTTGAGCTCGGCACCGTTGATCAACGTGATCCTGTTGCGCTGGGCGAATTGTTCGCTGGCTCGTCCGAACCACGACGTCGTGACCAATACGCCCGTGGTCGCGTTGTGATCGGCCATCACGCCCGTGAGCGCGTGGACCGCTTCCAGGCCGACGAGCCCTGCCCATCGTTTCGCCTGGATGAGGCAGACGCCGCCGAAGAACAGGTTGTTGCTCGTCGCCACGGCGTCCACGCCGCCGTCCTTCGATGGAATAGTAGTCCAGGCTTCGGCTCCCATCGCCACGAACAACTCCCGTACCAAGTGCTCGAACTCGGTGGGTGAGAGCTTGAGCAGGTTACGGCGTGAGTCCAGTCCAGACACGACGTCCATGTCCTCGGAGAACCGGAACCTTTTGAGGTCGAAGGTGATGAACGGTTCGACGGCTTCAAGATCGTACGGGTTCGGCGAGACGAGGGCGTTGAGCCGCTTCAGGCATGCCACCGGGTTCACCTCGACCAGCACGAGATCCTCGAACTCGCTCCGTTCGGCCTCCACACTCAGCAGATGTGGGCGTACCTTCTTGCCGGTCGCCTGGTCGACGGTGTTGACGCGGCCGTTGAACACCACCGCCTCGACGAGATCGCCCGGTGTGGAGGCGAAGATTTCGTGGAGCGTGCGGAGTGCCACGCAGGCCAGAAGCTTGGCGTACCGCTGCCTGACCTCGATCTGTGCTCGGGGCACCGGGTCGATGGCGTCCCTGGTCTTTACGTACTTGTACGCACGGACGGCCGGGATCACGCTCTGCGGCGGAAGCTCGAACTCGACGACGAGGTCACGATTCTCCGGGCGGTATGCAACCTGGAAGAGCTTGGGGAAGCCCTTGGGATACGCCGATCGTTCCAGGACCCTCGCGGTGAACCACTCCAGAGCTTCCGGCCGGCCCGCCTCGAAGTCGGCACGCATCCGGTTCAGGTGGGCGTTGGCTTCCGCGACCCTCTTCGAGTCGGCGGCGGCCTGACGATCATGAGCCGTACGTGCCGCATCGAGGTCGCGGAGCCGCTGCTCTTCGCGCTTCTGGTTGGCGGCCATGGCGCTGTCGAAGCGTCCGCGGGCATCGGCCAGTTCTCGCTGATAGCGGGCGTTGCCGCCGAAAAGCTTCCCGAAGCTGGATGGTGGAGCCGGTTCGTAAGCGGCCCAGTCGGGAGCCGGCGCGGCGGCGGCCAGGTGGCCCGGAGGCTCGAAGAGGCGCACCGCGCTGAAGACCTGCAGTTGATCGAAGGACAAGGGGCGTACCGGAAGTGCCACGAGCAGAACCCGGTCGAGTTCTTCGATGCATTGAGCCATCTCGGCGCTCTTCCGGTCTGCCTTGGCCTGCTGTTGTTCCAGCCGTCTGCGCTGGCGTTCGCGCTCCTGCTCCTTGGCGATCCTCGCCGCCTCGCGCGCCCGTCGTTCGGCTTCGCGGCGATGAGCTGCCTGCTGCCGCTCCCACTCGCTACGACCACCCGCCACCTGATCAAGCCTCCGTCCGTGTCGGGGACTGGCAGTCGCAGGCCGTGCCGTCGGAGAAGGCCTGCCGCCTACTGTGACGTCTAGTTCAGAGTAGATCGACAGTCTGTGTTCGTCATGGGGTGCGCTCACGTTGATATCCGGGCGGTTCTCGGCGATTGTCCGTCGTCGCTGCCGTTCCTGGCCTTGTGGAACACCCTCGGTGCCTGGAGCTGCGCCGGTGACGGGCCCTGACTGTCACCTGACCGTGCCGACTCGTCGCTCGATGAGATAGCGCGATCTGGCGGCACTATTCATCACGCTACGTAATCCTCTGCTGTCCATAAGCGGAGCGTCGGGAGCGACTTCTGTTCCGTCGCCGTTCCGTGAGAGGGCGAAAGGTGCTGCAGAGCAATGGAGGACACTCCAAGCTGTTTTCGCTGCTCGTGGCCATGATCGCCGCATCGCCCCTGGTAGGCGGTTTAAGGGACGAAGATCACCCAGATCTACGAGGGCAGGGCACACTCAGGACACAGCAAGGTCCTCGAAACCCGGGACGATTCAGTCACTGGCGTTCGATTGGATGGGCGTATGACTGCTCATGATGTGGCCCGTCTGCTGCCCGGTGTCCCGATGCTCCGCGACCTGTGCCGGTCCATGGCGGTGCTGGAGGCCATCCTGAGCCCGGAGTGGGCGAGCCGCTACCACTCCTTCGACGCGGGTTGGAGCCCGAGGGAGGAGATGGCCTCCATGCGCAAGGGCTCTGGAGATGAGTACTCCATCGTCTTCTCAGCGGCGGGTGCGTACATCCGCGGCTTCGATCACGAGGCGGTGATGAGTCCGTACAACAACGACGGGCCGTGGCCGGGGGTGCTCGACTCGGTCCCCGACATCTTCCGCCACTGCGTCGAAGAGCCCGCGTTCTGCGACGAGGACGGCATGCCGATCGTGACCGCCTGCCTGTGGCGCGAGGCCGGCGACGACCGCTGGCGGGTGGGTGAGATCGAGTATCCGGACGGCGAGAGCGATCCCGACGGAGCGGCGCACCTGTTCGGGCTGCTCGTCGATCCGTCCGCGGAGGCGTTCCGGTGGTTCGCCGAGGACTACTACGAAGTGCCCGTAGACCTCGACGCGGTGCGGCACGTCCATGCCCTGCGTCCGCTGACGCAGGCGGTGGTCACCGCGCTGAACGCCGACCTCACCTTGAAGGATCTTGCCGAAGACCTTGCGGCATCCCGGTATCCGTCTGCCGCCGATTGAGAGGCCAGAAGACCGCTGCCGATCCTTCCACCCAAGCGGTGAATCTGGTGGCAGCAGCACCGGAGCGCGCCGAGCGGAGTCCCGTACAGCAGCCTCATACAGCAACCCCGCCTTACACGATCACACGCCACCGACCCGCAACCACCACCTGAGCAGGGCGAGATGCCACTGACGAGGTATCTGCCCTTCCCTACGTGTCGTACGAGCCGTCCCAGGGTTCGTAGAAGCCGAGGTCGTCCGGGTAGAGCTCGGCGTGCTCGGTGCCTTCGAAGGTCTCGATGACGAGACCGAAGAGCACGTCGTCGACTTCGTGGCGGAAGGGCCGGATGGCGATGTCGCCGAAGCGGAGGCCGGGGAGGGCATTGAGCCACTGCTTCAGCCGCTGCTGCGCTGCGTCGACGGCGGCCCGGTAGTTGTCGTCGGTCCCGGTGCGCTCGATGCGGGAGTCGAGGTGGTGGCCGGCGGCGTCGAAGGTGTGCAGGACGGCGTGCCAGCGTTTGTGCGCCTGCCAGTCGTCGGTGTGCGTGTAGCCCTCTGGGAAGGCGGCGACGACGGAGCCGAGGAACTGCCCGCCCTCCCAATGGCCGATGGTATCGGTGCGGTAGCAGGGTTCGTAGCTGATGGGAATGATCTCGGGAACTGCCATGTGCGGGAGAGTAGAGATTGGGTCCGACAGAGCCTTTGCACTGCGCGTGACCTTGCTAACGGAAGTGCTAACACCGTCCCTGGACGCGAGTGGACATCCACAGAAGAAGATCAAGTACGAGATGGCTTTGAGCAGGGCTTTCTGATACCTGTGGACGTCGGTGGACGTTCTCGAACTGGCTACGGATCAGAAGGTTAGGGGTTCGAGTCCTCTCGGCCGCGCTTCACGAAGAAGGTCCCTGAGCAGGCATTACGCCTCCAGGGACCTTCTCGTTTTCCCGGCTCACCCGGTCTCTTCTCCCTCCTTGGGAGCCGCCCGCGCTTCCCAGGGCTCCCAACCGGGGCCGATCATGCGATCGCGGTGTCCCGTTCCGCTGGCGTGCCATCGGCCGGGCGAGTTCCCACGTAAGGGGGAGTGGGATCACCCTCGGGTGGGAGGGGCGGCGGCATCCCGGTCGCGAGCCTGGTGGTGTTACGAACAGTTGAGATCAAAGGGATTCTCGATGACCATCACACGACTGGCCCGCCGGAGCCGTGTCGCCCTTGCCGGGCTCGCCGCCGGGCTCGCCGTACTCACAGTGACCGCGCCGGCCGTACAGGCCGACCCCGGACCGAAGCCCGCCGCGCTGCCGGACTTCCTCCTGTCCGGGACCGGTGAGGGCACTCTCGACATTCTCGGGGCCGGGTGGAAGGGGCACAAGGTCCGGTTCGCCATCGAAGCCAAGGGCTTCGCCACGGAGTCCCAGGGCACCTTCCGGGTCCAGCACTGGTTCCCCGACGGGAAGGTCTTCGCGGACTTCCAGGGGAAGATCGACTGCCTCAACGTCGGCGGAGACGTCGCGGTGGTGACCGGAGTTATCGAGAAGGTCAGCGCGTCCCCTGCGGAGATCGAGATCCCGACCGGCAAGCGGGTCGGGTTCACCGTCGACGACGAAGGCAAGCGGGACCGGCTCGGCTGGAGCTGGGCCGTCCTCGGGTTCGAGCAGGAATTGCCGATCTGCATGGGCACGGCGCCGATCCTGCCCCTGAGCAAGGGCGGCTACACCGTTCGCGACTGAGCGCATGACAGAGGTCTTCGCCTCAGCTGACGGCAAGTGTCGTACAGCAACACCGCCTTACCGGCACTGGCCCGCATCTACCGCCTGACCAGGCCGGGATGCTCCTGACGAGGCGCATGCCCTTCCCTACGGATCAGAAGGTCAGGGGTTCGGGTCCTCTCGGCCGCGCTCACTCGAAAGGCCCGCTACCAGGGAAAACCTGGAGCGGGCCTTCGTGTTTTGTCAGGCCAGTCTCGAGATCGCTGACACCAACAGCCAGTTGCTTGGCGATGGCCTGAACGAAGATGCTGCCGCTGAAGCTTCCGTCGTCGCGGATCACATGGGCGTAGACCTGCAGAGTGATCGACGGGTCGGCGTGACAGAGATGGGACGACATGGACACCAGGCCAAGGTGAGATCAACCATCCGTACGGCGGGCACGGCTGTTATATCGACGACCCGGACGGCTGGGATATGGCGATCAACACCGCTCCCTGCAGCGAGGGTTAATATTACGGCTTGGCATCAAATGGTATCCCAACCACCTGGAGCGATTACCCAGAGCGACGCCTTTCGGTCGCGTCCGGAACTCCCTCTGGACTGACTGTTTCCCCATATCAGTCGGCATCGCCACACATTCGAACGCTTGTTCAAGATCTACGCTGCGTAGATCTTGACCGAAAGCGCCTCTTTCTGGGTTGATCAGGGCGATTTCCTTCACCCCTCACACGCGGAGTGCATGTGCGCCCCCTGCCACTCGTCACACTGGCCTTCACTGTCGCGCTCGCCCTTTTCCCGGCCGCCCCGGCGGCGGCCGCCGACAGCACAACCTCGCTTGGCTACCTCGGTCGTGGCGGTGACATCGTCACGGGCGGCGGCAAGGTCTTCGTAGCCGCCGACGACCGCATCATCGCCGTCGACAGCACTGGTACGGTCACCGGCACCATCACCGGTCTTTCGGGCGCGGTCGGCCTGGCCCTGACGCCGGACCGCTCCCGCCTGTACGCCGCACTGACCGATTCGAACCAGATTGCCGAGATCGACCCCGCGGCCCTCACCATCGCCCGCCGCATGGACCTGGCCTCCTACGCCTGCCCGGAGCACCTGGCCCTGTCCGGCGATCGCCTGTACGTGGGGCACGGCTGCCAAACCTCGTGGGGCGGCGGCGTCATAAGCCTCGACCTGACGGTGACCAGCCCGCAGCCGGTCATGGTTGCCTCGAACATCAACGGCGCGCCCCTGGTGGCCGTCGCGGGCGGCACACTGGTCGCCGGCAGTACCAAGATCAGCCCCGCTGACCTACTCGTCTACGACGTGAGTGGCATGCCCGCCCTGCGCGGAACCATCGACGCCAACGGCTCCTACCTGCGCGACTTGGCCCTTACCCCGGACGGCTCCTCAGCGATTACCGCCTACGAGCACCCGTGGATCTTCAACGCCTGGGACACCACCACGCTGACCAAGACAAAGACGTACGGCACCGGCCCCACCGTCGAAGGCATCCCCGCCGCCCTGGCTGTCAGTCCGGACGGCACCCAGGTCGCCGCCTCGATGGACTCTTCCCTCCGCTGGCCACAGACGGGACCTGACATCACGCTGTACGACGAGGAGGCCGAGGCCAGGGGCAAGACTTACGACAACCCCCTCGACTCGGTCACCCCGCAGGGGCTCGCCTTCTCCGGCTCCGACCTGTTCGCCGTGCTCAAGCGGGGCTATCTCTGGCGAATCAAAGGCGCCCTCCTGCCCGCCTCGGCGCTCAGCGTAGCCGCCCCCGCCACCGGAACCGCGCTCGAATCCCTCACCCTCACCGGCCGCCTTACCCTGTCCGAGAGCACCGCCCCCGGCACTCACCCTCTCAAGATCACCCGTCGCCATCCTGACGGCACCACCGCCTCGCTCCCCGAGGTGACCACCGCCGCCGACGGCACCTTCACCCTCACCGACACACCCCCCGTGGGCGGGAGCGTCTCCTACGACGTGCTCTGGGACGGCAACTCCGCCTTCCGCTGGAGTACGGCTACCGCCACCGTCCAAGTCGCCAAGCACTCCGCCTCGCTCACCCTCACCGGCCCCTCCACTGGCGTGGTAGGCAAGGAACTCCAGCTCACCGGCATTTTGAACGCCGCCGGCAAGCTCATCCCCCCTGGCACCACCATCTCGGCCACCCGGACGGTCACCGGCCGGGACGGCACCATCACCACCCCCCTTCCTCCCATCTCACCCGCCGCTGACGGTTCCTTCAACCTCGTCGACACCCCTGCCGGGGGTGGCGCCCACGCCTACACCGTCCGCATCACGAACAGCCCCACCTTCGAACCCGCCGAAGCCTCGCACACCTCCACCATCCACGGCCCTCTCGACTAATACCCCAGTGGCACTTCGCGATCATGGTCGGTATCTATGCTGGTAGCGGCGTCGGCTAGCCGCGACTTGGCGGCCGTGGGGATCTTCACGAACGGCTACGGCGGGCTCGGCGAAGAAGCTCCTTGCATCGACAGCGGGTCGGTCTGTCCGGCCAGTTCCAGCAGTCTTGCGGTCAACGCCGACCAGCATGGCGCGGATATCGTCGGCTGGCGTGCAGCGTGGTTCGACTCGGCCCGAGTCTGCCGGCGACGTGGGCGAGCGGGTCGTTGAGCATGGCGATCCAGCCGTCAGGATCTACGTTTTTGCGTACGGCCACTGTGTGGTCTTGCGTGGCCGCCAACCTTCGAAGATCGCGAAGTGTCACTGGAGCCTTGAGTGGTGTTGGCCGGAGTGGGACGGCAGTGAGACGGTGGCCACCCTGGCGCAGTTCCCGAAATCCCATGTCCCGTGCTTGCTGGCCGAGATCCGCCGCCTACGCACTCTTCTGGAGAGCGCGCGCACCACATTGACGCCGATAATGGCCGTACTTGCTAACGCCATTGCTGACAACGCCTCTGGATACCGATCCCGGAGGGCCTTTCGCGTGGTTGCGCAGCAGCGTTGTACAGCAACGGGGGCTCCACGCAGACGGTCTTCTACGACATCAGCGGCTCGTGTCCACTGGACGCTGGGGCCACTCTGCTCAGGCGCCGCCGAGGCTCTCTCGCAGGCGGTGAACCCAGTCCGCGGGGAAGACCTGCTCAAGCCGCTCCCTGCTGGTCTCCAGCATCCCCTCTTTCGCCAAGGGGAGAAGAGCGCTGTTCTGGACGGCCGCGTGATCCTCGGGCGCCGGGCAGATCAGGACGGCGAGGATCCGGCACGTCCGCTGAAGCTCCTCGATCCCGGTCGTGCGAAGCATGCTCTTGATGTGCTCCCATGCCGTCCGTACGGCAAGACCCACCAGCGCTTCGAGGAGAGGGCTGCGGCGCTCGGCCTTGCGAGACTGCATGATGACCGTCGTCACGTGCTCCGGTATTTGGTCCATGGCTTTCGAGAACTTTTCGATAGCCTCGGCCAAGGCTGCGAGGAGATCGCACCAGAAATGATTGGTGAGTCGTCTTCTGGCCTCTCGTGGCTTGCTGCCACCGAACCTCTTGTCCAGCTCCTGGATCACAGGGCCAGCGAGAATATCTCCGACCCCCTGGATGCGTTCGATGGTGCCGGGATTTCCGGACAGCCAGTCAACGAGATCGACGGTGGCACTATCAGTGGCCGCTGCCTTTCTACGACTGGATGGCTCTCGCCGCCCTTTGGGAGGCTGGGTTGCGGCCCAGTCGGAGTCGCTGCGGTCTCTCGCCTCTTGACGGGCAACGGGAGACGGGTCACGAGCCAACGAGAGACCGTAGGTCCAGCCGTGCTGCGCCCCGCCACACGAGGAGCATCCGCAGGCATGCCCCTTGGCACGCTCGCAATTCACAGGGTGCGTCATTCGCCCTCCGCTAGTTCGGCACGACAGTGGACCGACGACTCGCCAGAAGCTCCATTCCTTTGAATCACAAACAACGAAAATCAAAATGGCCGCCACAGCTAGTTCGGCATATCTCTTCGGCTACCAGAGGAGATCGGGCACACGCAAAGGCCCTTTGGGGTGATCCCAAAGGGCCTTTGCGGTATCGAAAGATTGATTACGTCTTGCTTGTTCGGTCGAGGCTTTGGTTGAGCCGATCGAGTGCCGTCGGTTTCGGGTTGTGCATATGGGTGTAGACGTCCATGCTCATCGAGCGCTGCGAGTGTCGCGGGATGCGCATGGCCACGCGCTTTCGTGTTTGTCGGGACAGTCTCGGGATCTCGCCAACGCCTCTGCTAGCGGGGTGGCGTCTGCTTGCCGGCGGCTTGAGCGAAGACATCTGCGGCTGAGGCTCCCGCGGCACGGATCACGTGGGCGTAGACGCGTAGGGTGATCGATGAGTCGGCGTGGCCGAGGCGCGACGTCCGGGCCGTACCTCTGGGTGAGGCCGGTGGTCTTCTCGGCGGAGATGGGGATCGACGGCCGGGACCGGGATCTGATGGGGGACCACCTGACGCTGCGCTCGATCAGGTCGGTCAGGCGGGCTATGGCCGAGGTGCGCTGTCGTTCGTCGAGGCGCTTCCAGACCGCGGTGCCTGTTCACGCTGGACGCGAATGGGCCGTGGTGCGCGGGACCGGATCGACGTCGTGGCGACCAAGGACAGCGGTTGCGCGGCGAACGTCTCCCAGTAGCCGGCCGTCCCGAACTCGGCCTGCCGGTGATCGTCGTCCAACGGCCCGAGCGGCCCGCCGGGGTCCCCACCGCTTCCTGGCGTCTCCATCGCCCGAGACGTCCTCTACGCGGATGTCTCCACCGCCGGGACGTCCCTGCAGACGTCCCCGCCCCTCCGGGCGTCCCGGCCGGCCTTGGCTGGGTTGTCGCGCTTTGCCGGCCAGACTCCCCTCAGCCGCGTTGTACGGCGTGGCGGTCCGGTTTCAGCTCACCGCTCGCTTCACGAGCTCGCCGATCATCGCCTCGTCGGCGGCGGTGAGCTCCTTCAGGGCGTAGGAGGTCGCCCACATGGCGCCTTCGTCGAGGTTCGCCTGGTCGCTGAAGCCGAACGTCGCGTACCTCGCGTTGAACTTCTGGGCGCTCTGGAAGAAGCAGACGACCTTGCCGTCCCTGGCGTACGAGGGCATGCCGTACCAGAGCTTCGGCGCGAGGCTCGGCGCGCTTTCCTTGACGATCGCGTGGATCCGCTCGGCCAGGACCCGGTCGGCGTCCGGCATCTCGGCGATCTTCGCGAGCACGGCGGCTTCGTCCTCGGCGGCCTTGTCGGCGCGCGATCCGCGGCGCGCGGCCGCCTTCAGCTCCTTGGCGTGCTCCTTCATCGCGGCGCGCTCATGCTCCGTGAATCCGTCGAACGTCTTGTCGGCCTGCTTCGTGTCCTTCATTGGGAGCTTCCTTCCGGTATGCGGCTTTGATGGTCAAGGGTGTCATGGACGCCGCTGCGGCGGCTTCTCCGAAACTGACGTTCGACGCGACGTGTTTCCGGCGGGCGAGCGCGCTCCCGGCTTCCGGCGGGCGGGCGCGGGACCGTCAGCCCCAGGCGCCGGCCAGCTGGCGGGTCGTGGCGTTGAGCCGGTTGAACAGGTTGGTGACGCCGATCATCAGGATGATCGCGGCCAGCTGCTTCTCGTCGAAGTAGGTGGCGGCCGCGTCCCAGATCTCGTCGTTCACCGCGTCGGGACGGTCGGCCAGCCGCGTCGCGGCCTCGGCCAGCGCGAGCGCCGCCCGCTCCTCGTCGGTGAAGTACGGGGTCTCCCGCCAGGCGACGACCGTGGCCAGCTTCTCGTCGCTCACTCCGGCCTTGCGGCTCGTCTTGACGCCGCCGTCGACGCAGGCGCTGCAGCCGTTGATCTGGCTGACCCGCAGGTGCACCAGCTCCAGGATCTGCCCGTCCACCCCGCCGGAGTGCACGCTCTTGAAGAGCTCCTGGATGGGCTGCATCGCACCGGACAGGACGACGGCGGGGTTCTGCATACGGGACTGCATGTCGGTGTTCTCCTCTTCAGGTTCGGCGCCCGTCCTTGCGGGGCGTGGGTCCATCACAGCCCAGCGGGTTTGCCAGGACGAGGGAGATGGGACACGCTGGGACAGCTGAAACGGCCTTGACCAGCGCAGATCCGGCGCGGAAAGTCAGTGCCGGAGCGGGACAGAGAGGCGGAGAACCGTGGGTGTGCAGCAGCGGACGACGACGGCCGATCCCCAGGATGAGCTGGCCGCCCGGCTGCGGATGCTCCAGGAACTGTCCGGGCTCGGCGTGCGGGCCCTCGCGCGGGACACGGGTCTCAGCTCGTCCTCGCTGTCGCGCTACCTCAGCGGCCAGACGGCACCGCCCTGGCCCGCGGTGATCGCGCTCTGCCGCCTCGTCAAGCGTGACCCCCGCCCGCTGCGTCCGCTGTGGGAACGCGCCTCGAGCCCGCTGCCGGCGCCCCCGAAGAGCAGCCGCCAGGTGCAGCCGCCGTCCCCGCCCGCCGGGGCCCCGCGCCCGCCACGCAACGATCTGCCGCGCGACGTGCCCGACTTCACCGGACGCCAGGCCCCGCTCGCCGCCGTGCTCGCCGCGGTGGACAGCGGCCGGGTGGTCGCCGTCGACGGCATGGCGGGCGTCGGCAAGACCTGCCTGGCGGTGCACGCCGCGCACCTGCTGGCCGCCGATTACCCGGACGCCCAGCTCTATCTGGACCTGCACGGCTTCACCGAGGGGCGTCAGCCCCTCGATCACGACGCCGCGCTGCGGACCTTGCTCGCCGCGCTCGACGTCCCCTCCGAGAAGATCCCGCAGGAGGGCGGCATCGAACCGCTGGCCGCCTGCTGGCGGTCGGAACTGGCGAGCCGGCGGGCCGTCGTGGTCCTCGACAACGCCGCCGACGCCGACCAGGTCCGCCCGCTGCTGCCCGGCGCCGGCGCCTCCGTCGCCCTGATCACCAGCCGTAATCGGCTGCTGGGCCTGGACGAGGTGCCCCCCGTCTCGCTGGACGTGCTGACCCCCGAGGAGAGCGCGGAGCTGCTGGCCCGCGCCAGCGGTGACCCCAGCGGCTCGGACGGCCGGCTGTCCCGCGAACCGGAGTCCGCGGCCGAGGTGCTGCGGCTGTGCGGCCACCTGCCGCTGGCCTTGCGGCTGGCCGCGGCCAGGCTGCGGCACCGGCCGGGCTGGACCGTGGGCATCCTCGTCGAGCGGATGCGGGAGGGCGCGGACGAGTTCGACACCGCGTTCGCGATGTCGGTGCGGCAGCTGGACCGGGGCCAGCGCCGCCTGTTCCGCCTGCTGGGCCTGCTGCTCGGGTCCTCCTTCGACGAGTACGTGGCGGCGGCGCTGGCGGACGTGCCGTTGCGCAGCGCCCGGGCGATGCTGGAGGACCTGCTCGACGCGCACCTCGTCCAGCAGCCGGCGGCCGGCCGGTACCGGCTGCACGACCTGGTGCACCAGCACGCGCGCCGGGCCGTTGAGGAGCAGGACTCAGCGGAGGAGCGGGAGCAGGCGCTCGGCCGGGTGCTCGACTACTACGTGCACGCGGCGGCCGCCGCCGACGCCGCGATGCCGCTGCTTTCGGGCAGCCGGGCGGCCTCCGCTGGCCGGCCTCCCGCCGAGCTGCCGCGGTTCACCGACAAGAAGGCGGCCCTCTTCTGGTTCGTGACGGAGTACTCGAACCTGATGGCCGCCTTCGAGGTGGCGGTCGCCACCGGAGCCGACGCCCATGCGTGCGAGCTGCCGCGCTTCATGCGCACCTTCTTCGCACGGCGCTGCGGCACCACGCACCTCAATGTCCTGTTCGAGCGGTCGCTGGTGGCCGCGCAGCGTCTGGGCGATCCGCTGCAACTGGCCGAGGCGCACAGCGACCTGGGTTTCGCCCGGTACAACGCGGGCCGGATGGCGGAGGCCGAGGCCGCGTACGAGGCGGCGGCACCGCTGGTGTCCCGGACGGGGGACGCCCGGTTCGAGGCCGAGCTGGCCATGCGCCGTGCCTATCTGCGGTGGGACGAGGGGTACGTCGAGGAGCCGCTCGAGCTCTTCCGGCTGGCGGGAAGGCTGTACACGGCGGCTGACTGCCCGATGGGCGCGGCCCATGCGACCGCGTGCGAGTCCTGGGCGATGCTGCAGCTGGGACACCGCGAGGAGGCGGCGCGGCTGGCCCGTCAGGCGCTGGACATCCCGCACACCGACCCCGCGTCGGCATCCCCCCTGACGGCCCGGATCACCCTCGGCGTGGCGGTCGCCCCCGAGGAACCCGGCGACGCGGTGAGGCACCTGCAGGAGGCGCTGACGCTGGCCCGCGAGGACGGGCACAAGCACAACGAGGCCTGGTGCCTCAACTGCCTGGGCGTCGCGCTGCGGCAGATGGGCCGGTACGAGGAGGCGCTGGCCAGCCATCGGGAGGCGTTCGCGCTGCTGGACGAACTCTTCGAGGAACACTGGAAGATCCGCTTCCTCAACGGCTACGCCGAGACCTGCCGGCTGGCGGGCCTGCCCGAGGAGGCCCTGCGGCTGCACCGGCAGGCGCTGGAGCTGGCCCCGAGACTGGGCAACCGGTACGCGGAGGCGCTGGCCCACGAGGGGATCGCGGTCGTGCTCGACGGGACGGATCCGGCCGCGGCCGCCGAGCATCGCGCGGCGGGGCAGGCCGTCCTGAAGGAGCTCAACCCCGGGGCCTACTGATCACGCCACCGGTCGGGACGCCGCGGATCCGCCGGGCCGCGATTGACGCACCGTTCGGCCGACCGGGTGCTGGAGACGGGGCAGGGAGCGTGCGGGAACCGAGGGGGTCAGCGTGTCTTGGGGAAGGCGGCGCGCAGCCGGGATCCGTTGACGACGAATGCTGCCGCGGCGACGGGGAGGGCGCAGACGGCCTGCGTCATGACGAACCACGCCGGGAGCATTCCGGGGATCATGTCGATGGCGATGATCGCGATCGGCATGATGACCGTGATGACGCGCATACGGAGATAGGCCCATCGTGCTCCCCGCGCGGCGAGGACGGTCAGCCAGTAGGCCACCGCGGCGCTCGCGAGCACTCCGGCTGACCGGCCCCACATGAACGAGGTCACCGCGTGTCCGGTGGTCGCGAGGACGGCGACCGTGACGAGGACCGCGGCGCTGAGCGCGCCGTAGGCCGCGACGAGGATCTTCGCCGTGGCGAAGGCTCGTCGCGTGTGCGGACGGTCGGGGCGGGCGGTCTCGGCCGTGGTGCGGTTGGTGGTTTCCATGTCGCTATCTCCCCTTGCGTCGGCTCGCGTGGTGCCGACCTTGCGTCGGCTCGCCTGGTGCCGGCCTTGTGTCGGCTGGCGTGGTGTCGACGTTAGGGAGCGCGACGGGAGGGGCGGTATGCGCCTGGACGTACGGGTTGGTGGGTCCAGCCCCACTTCAGCGCCGATCCGGGGGGTGTCAGACTCCGTGCGGTGCACTGTGGAGACACCAGCCCGCCGCGGGTACCGCGGGTGCCGCGGTCGGCTGCTGGTGAGTCGGGGTGCCGGAGTGAGAAGGGGAATCATGCGACAGCTGGTGTCGTGGGTGGTGAGTGCCTGTGTGGGGTTCGGGCGAGCGTGCGTCGTGGCGGCCGTCGCCATGCTGGTCCCGGCCGTGTGGGCCGCTGCCGTGGCGGTGTGGATCTGGTGGTGGGACGGAGACCCGTGGTCGGGGACAGTGCCGTTCCTGTGGGCGTGTATCGGCACGCTCGCCCTGTCCCGCCCGGTCTGCCGGATGTTCCGCTCCCTCGTCGCGAAGTGGACGGGCACCGTCATCCCCGGCGGATACCGGCAGCCCGGGGCGGTGACACAGATGTCGACCGGGTACTGGTGGAACGGGTACTCCTACGAGCGCACCAGCCGGGACGCCCGCATGGACCAGCAATGGCGGACCAGGTGGCGCGATCCCGCCACCTGGCGTGACCTGCGGTTCACGGCGATCGCACCGGTCACCGTGGGCGTGATCTGCGCGATCCCGCCGGCCGGACTCGTGGCGGCGATCCTCGGGTTGTCCCAGCCGACGTTCTTCGCGCGCCTGATCGGGGTGCTCGGCCTGGCCGTGGCGATCGGCGGCGCCTCGTACGCCTGGCGGTCCGCCGAGCCGGTAGCCGTCCGCTTCCTGGGCCCGTCGCCCGCGATGACGATGGCCGAGCGGGTGGACGAGCTGACGGCCCAGCGCGCGGACACCACGGTCGCGCAGGCCGCCGAGATCCGCCGGATCGAGCGGGACCTGCACGACGGAGCGCAGGCCCGCCTGGTCGCGCTCGGTATGTCCCTGGCGACCGCGGAGAAGCTGATGGAGACCGATCCCGACCAGGCCAAGGCGTTGCTGCGACAGGCGCGAGCCGGCGCGACCACGTCCCTCACCGAGCTGCGCGAACTGGTCAGGGGCATCAGCCCGCCGGTGCTGAACGAGCGGGGGCTCGTCGACGCCGTCCGCGCTCTCGCCCTGGACAGCCCGCTCGAGGCGACCGTCAGCGCCGACGTCCGGTTACGCCTGGACCCGCCGATCGAGTCCGCCCTGTACTTCGGCGTGGCCGAACTGCTGACCAACGCGGCCAAGCACGCCCGTGCGACCCGGGCGCGGATCTCCGTCGTCCGCGACGACACCGGCATCGCCGTCGAGGTCGAGGACGACGGCAGGGGCGGGGTGAGCGTGCGAGCCGACGGCGGGCTCGCGGGGCTGCGCCGCCGGCTGTCGGTCTTCGACGGCACCGTGGAGATCACCAGTCCGGCGGGCGGTCCGACCCGTGTGAGGATGGTGGTCCCATGCGAATCGTTGTAGCCGAAGACCTCTACCTCCTGCGCGACGGGATGATCCGCCTCCTCGAGGCGTACGGACACCAGGTGGTGGCGACCGCGACCACCGGACCCGAGACGCTCGACGCGTTGCTGACGTGGCGGCCGGACGTTGCCGTCGTCGACGTCCGCATGCCGCCGACCCAGTCGGACGAGGGCCTGCGGGCGGCTCTCGCCGCCCGCCGCGAAGTGCCCGGACTGCCGGTCCTGATCCTTTCCCAGCACGTCGAACAGCTGTATGCCCGCGAACTCCTGGCCGACGGCTCCGGCGGCGTCGGCTATTTCCTCAAGGACAGCGTGTTCGACGCCGACCAGTTCATCGACGCGCTGGAGCGCGTCGCCGGCGGCGGGACCGCCATGGACCCGGCCGTCATCACCAAGCTGCTGTCCAGCGGGTCCTCGGACCGGCGACTCGGAGGGCTCACCGAACGCGAACACGCCGTGCTCGGCCTGATGGCCGAGGGGTTGTCCAATCAGGCCATCGGCCAGCGGCTCTTCCTCAGCGAAAGCGCCATCAGCAAGTACACCACCTCCATGTTCGGCAAACTCGGCATCACCGATGACGACACCAACAACCGCCGGGTCCTCGCCGTCCTCGCCTACCTGAACAACCCCTGACACGGCGGGGCGTGCGGCGGGCTGCCTTCGAGGCGCGTCAAACTGCTTCCTTCGGGCCGGGCGACCTCCCCTCGTGGGCGCGGCCGGCCGGCACCCACCGGCGTACGGCATCGAGCGTGCTCTCCGGGGAGGTGTTGAAGCAGAACCGGATGCCCGGGGCCGCCGAGACCAGCACGTTGATCAGCCGTTCGAGGAGAAGGGTGTGCTCGGGTGTCATGCGCACACCACCGCCGATCACGGCCAGGTCGAAGGATGCTTCGGCCAGCCGGTCACGGACGGTCTTCTCAGCCGCGTCCGGGTCGGCGTCGACCAGGCACGGCTCCGCCTCGAAGCCGGCCGTCCGCACGGCCGCGAAGCCCTGCTCGATCCGGGCGGCGAGCGTCGCCTCGTCGAGCCCCGGATGCCTGCCGAAGTCGATCGCGCCAGGATGGAGCCCGATCAGAAGGATCTTTGTCATGTCGTCGCTCCTGCCACGGGGACGGGGCCGCTCTCCGGGCCCGGGAGGATCAGCGCTGCGCCTCGAGCTCGGCGTGAACGC
The DNA here is from genome assembly GCF_053602555.1 of Nonomuraea sp. NPDC004354. Classification (NCBI taxonomy): domain Bacteria; kingdom Bacillati; phylum Actinomycetota; class Actinomycetes; order Streptosporangiales; family Streptosporangiaceae; genus Nonomuraea; species Nonomuraea sp. NPDC004354. The sequence continues at coordinate 602,459 of NZ_JBSGDV010000002.1, forward strand.
GCAGGACGGCCTGACCGGACGGGCCGGCCCAGTTGTCGGCGAGCTCGGCCAGCAGCGGCCGGGTGGTGTTGAGCACGGCGCCGGCGCGCTCCATGCGGCGCAGCGCCATCTCGTCGCTGACCGTGGTGAGTGACCCGGAGGCGTCCACGACGACCTGAACCTCGTAGCCGCCGGCGAGGGCGCTGAGAACCGGGTAGACCACGCACACGTCGGTGGTCACACCCGCGACGATCAGCCGGCGGCGGCCGGTCTTCTCCACGGCGGCGGAGAAGGCGGGGTCGGCCATGGCGTTGACCACTCCGGTGCGCTGGATCCGCGCGGCGTACTCGGCAGGCATGATCTGCCCGAGCTCGGGGATCAGCGGCCCCTGGACCTGGTCCTCCATGCTGGTGGTCAGCACGGTCGGCATGCCCAGCGCCTTGACGGTCCTGGCCAGGCGGACGGTGTTGGCCCGCAGCTCGTCGTGGTCGGCCGAGCCGACCCAGCCGATCGTCCCGACCTGGTGGTCGATCAGCAGCACGGCGGCGTCGTCCGGGGTGAAGGGCACAAAGCTCATCTCAAGCTCCTGTCAGCAGGTGATCGCGGGGTGTCCCCCGCACCGCCAACTCTGATCGACGGTGAATCGCCCAACAACGCCGCGACCTGGAACAATCGTTCAGTCACAGTGAACGGCGCAGGGGGAGCAGTGGGGCTGGAACGGCACGAGATCGCGGCATTCCTGGCCTTGGCCGAGGAACTGCACTTCGGCCGGACGGCCGAGCGGCTGCTGGTGTCCCGCTCACACGTCACCCAGACCATCCAGAAGCTGGAGCGCCGGATCGGCGCCCCGCTGTTCGAACGGACCAGCCGCCGGGTGAACCTCACGTCGATCGGCCGGAGGCTGTACGACGACCTGGCGCCGGCGCACGCGCAGATCCAGGCGGGGCTGGACCGGGCCATCGCCGCGGCCAGAGGGATCAGCGGCCTGCTGCACCTCGGGTTCGCCGGAGCGGCGGCCGGCCAGGTGGCGCTGGAGGCCGCCACCACGTTCCGCGGACGCCATCCCGACTGCCAGGTCCGGCTGCACGAGCTGCACATGTCCGACTTCCTGCACCGGCTCCGGACCGAGGAGGTGGACGTGGCGATCGTCTGCTTCCCGGTCAGGGAACCCGACCTGGCCACCGGCCCGGTCCTGTTCACCGAGCCGCGCATGCTGGCCGTCTCCGCCGGACACCCCTTCAGCGGCCGCGCCTCGGTCACCCTGGAGGACCTGGCCCGCGACGTCCTCCTGCAGCCGTCCGCCTCGCTGCCCGGCTACTGGCGTCTGGACCGGGCGCCGCAGACCACCCCTTCAGGCAGGCCCATCCGCCAGGGCCAGGTCACGGAAACGGTCCAGGAAGCGCTCGCCCTGGTCGGGGCGGGCGCCGGGATGCTCGTCGTGGGTGCGCAGGCCGTCCACTACTACGCCCGTCCTGACGTCGTCTACCTGCCCATCGATGACGCTCCGCCGTTCGAATGGGGGCTGATCTGGCGTACCACCGGCGCCACCGCCCGGGTCGACGCCTTCACCCACGCCGCCGTCAACGACAGAGGCCCGCTGGCCGGCCGGCCGGGCTGACCGCGCCGATCGTCTCGAGATCGGTCAGCTCCAGGCCGTCCGGTTACGAGCCCGTCGCGGCTCTCCTGGACCCCGAGGTGGTCCTTCACCAGGCGCGGGGCTGCCGTTCACCGGCACCGGGACCTGGCGGGGACATGCCGAGATGGAGCGGTTTCTGGCCGTCTTCAGCGACGTCTGGGAGTCGATGGAGTTCCTGGAGCAGGAACACCCGACACCGTCATCGTGCGGAACCGGGTGCGTTTCCTGGCCCGTGCCACCGGCAGGCACGTCGACACCTTGATCGTGCAGCTGATCAGGGTGCGGGACGGGCGCATGCTGGAGTGCCGTCCGTTCTACCGGGATCCGCGCGCCGGATGAGCGGGGTCAGGGCCGGCGGCCGGATGGGCCGGGTCGGCAGGGTCAGGGGCGGCGGCCGGGGACGACCAGGCCGGTCTCGTAGGCGGCCACCACGGCCTGCGTCCTGTCACGCAGGCCGAGCTTGTTCAGCACGCGGCTGACGTGCGTCTTGACCGTCTCCTCCGTCACGGTCAGCCGGCCGGCGATCTCCGGGTTGGACAGTCCTTCCGCGATGAGCCGGAGCACCTGCGTCTCGCGAGGGGTGAGCGCGGAGAGCGCGGCGGTTTCGGTCCGGCGGTGCAGCTGGGCGAACTCGCTGATCAGGCGGCGGGTCACGGTGGGTGCGAGCAGGGCCTCGCCGCCGGCGACGACGCGCACGGCGTCGAAGAGCCGTTCGGCGGTGACGTCCTTGAGCAGGAACCCGCTGGCGCCGGCGCGCAGCGCGTCGTAGACGTACTCGTCCAGGTCGAAGGTCGTCAGGATGAGGACGCGCGGCCCGCCGTCGCCGGCCAGCCGCCTGGTGGCGTCGATGCCGTTCGTGCCCGGCATGCGCACGTCCATCAGGACGACGTCGGGTGAGAGCTCGCGGCAGAGCCGTACGGCCTCGGCGCCGTCGCCGGCGGTGCCGACCACGGTGAAGTCGGGTTGGGTGCCGAGCAGCTCGGCGAATCCGGTGCGCACCACCGGATGGTCGTCGGCCACGACGATCCGCACCGTGCTCATGGGCAGGTCGTCCCCTTTCCCGGCATGCTTCGTGCCGCGCTCATTGACTGGTCGCCGATCTTCTCCGTCGGCGCGGCTCGCGGCTCGGTGCCGCGCTCACCGGCCGGCCACCGATCTTTTCCGTCGGCCTTGCTCGCTGCTCGGTGCCGCGCTCATTGGCCGGTCGCCGATCTTCCCCATCGGCGCGGCTCGCGGCTCGGTGCCGCGCTCACCGGCTGGCCGCCGTTCTGCCCGGCAGGCGGGCCTCGACGAGGAAGCCGCCGCCCGGGGCGGGGCCGGTGGACAGTTCGCCGCCGACGGCCGCCGCGCGCTCGCGCATGCCGGACAGCCCGTGGCCCGTGGTCGGCGCGTCCGGTGACGGGCCTGGCCCGTTGTCGCGGACGCGCACGAGCACCCCCTGGCCGGTGTAGCGCAGCTCCACGTCGACGGCGGCGCCCGCCGCGTGTCGCCTGGCATTGGTGAGGGCCTCCTGGATGATGCGGTAGGCGGCGAGTTCGACACCGGGATCGAGCTCGACCGGGTCCCCACGCAGGATGAGGCGGGTGGCCGTCCCTGACGCCTGCCGCGACTCGTCGACCAGCTCGTTGAGCTCGGACAGGCGCAGGCCCGGCTGGGGGTGCCAGTCCGCCGAGGTGGTCTCGGCGTCCTCGCGCAGCACGCCCAGCAGCCGCCGCATCTCGGTCAGCGCGGCTCTGGCGGTGTCGCCGATCGCCGAGAGCCGTTCGGCACCCGCGGCCGGCATGCCGGGGGTGGCCAGCCGCGCGGTCTCCGCCTGCACGGCGACCAGGGAGATGTGGTGGGCGACGACGTCGTGCAGCTCGCGTGCGATCCGCGCGCGCTCGCCGCGCGCCGTGTGCTCCAGCAGGGTGTCGGCGATGGCCTGCCGGGCGACGCCGCTCTCGCGCGCGTCGCCGCGCGCCCGCCAGGCGACGCCGGCCAGGGCCGCCGCCGGGGCCAGACAGGCCAGCAGCAGGACGAGCAGGTACGGGTAGCCGCCGGCGGACATGCCCGCCGCGTCGTGCAGCCCGAACCCGCCAGACACGAACCCGCCCGTCCCGAGCCCGCCTGGCCCGCCCGTCCCGAGCCCGCCCGTCCCGAGTGCGCCCGCCTCAAGCGCGCCCCGCGCGGGTGCGACGTCGCTGACCGCGCCGGTGCCGAGCAGGGCCAGCAGCGGGAACGGCGCGGCCAGCACGAGCGCCAGCCACCGCCGCCCGTCGCCGCGCCCGAGCCGGAAGCCCGCGACCAGCTGCGCGCACGCCCCCGCCACGGTCAGGGTCTCGAAGGCCGTCAGCGACAGCACCGCCGTGCCGGAGACGACGACGGCGGCCACGGCCGGCTGCGCCCGCAGCAGCGCCAGCGGCAGCGTGGTGGCCAGGCCGAGCAGGACGAACACCGGTAGCCCGGCCGGCCGGTCGGCGGTCAGGCCGCGGGCACGCAGGATCGACTCGGCCACCGCGACGAGCGTCAGCAGCGCGCCGACCACGATGAACGCGTGCGGAAACTCCGCGCCCCTGCGATGCACCCATGCCCGAACCACACAGGTCATTGTCGCCGCAGGCCGGGTCGATGGCATCCCTCGTGTGAGGGACCCGGTGTCGCTCGGCCCAGCGACGGGGAAGATCGCTCGGCGGCGTGACGACTCGCGCCGCCGCCGCTGCCTAATCTCCCGGCATGCGAGCAACGATCGAGGTCGCCGGGCTGCGTAAGCGGTTCGGCCGGACCATGGCGCTGGACGGGATGTCCTTCACCGTACGGCCGGGCCAGGTCACCGGGTTCGTCGGCCCGAACGGCGCGGGGAAGTCCACCACGATGCGGGTGGTCCTCGGCCTGGACGCGGCCGACGAGGGTCACGCGCTGGTCGGCGGCCGGCCGTACCGGAGCCTGAGGCACCCGCTGCGCCACGTGGGCGCGCTGCTGGACGCCGGGGCGCTGCAGCCCAGCCGGAGCGCGCGCAACCATCTGCTGTGGCTGGCCCACTCGCAGGGCATGGGCGCGCGGCGGGTCGACGAGGTGCTGGAACTGGTCGGGCTGGCGTCGGCGGCGCGGCGCAGGGCGGGCGGGTTCTCGCTGGGCATGCGCCAGCGGCTGGGGATCGCCGCGGCGCTGCTGGGCGACCCGCCGGTGCTCATGCTCGACGAGCCGGTCAACGGCCTCGACCCGGAGGGCATCGTGTGGATCCGCGGCCTGCTGCGGTCGCTGGCCGCCGAGGGGCGCGCCGTACTGGTCTCCAGCCATCTGATGAGCGAACTGGAGGACACCGCCGACCATCTCGTGGTGGTGGGCCGCGGCAGGGTCGTGGCCGACACCGGTACGGCCGAGCTGATCGCGGCCGCCTCCCGTGACCGGGTCACGCTGCGCACCTCGGCACTTTCCGAAGCGATGCGGACGCTGGCCAGGGAGGGCGGCGCCGCGGTGGCCGCCGCCGGCCGCGACACGCTCACCGTCTCCGGGCTGGCCCCCGAGCGGGTCGTGGCGCTGCTCGGCCGGGACGGCGTGCCGTTCTCCGAGGTGGCGGCGCACCGAGCGACGCTGGAGGAGGCCTACATGGAGCTGACCAGGGACACCGTGGAGTTCAGGGGGGCGGCGCGATGAGCGTGCTGCGCGCGGAATGGACAAAGTTCCGCACGGTCCGCGGCTGGGTGGTCGGCCTGGTGGTGGCGGCGCTGGTCACCGCGCTGCTGGGGCTGCTGGCGGCGTCGGGCAGCCACACGTCGTGCAGCGCGGGCCCGGTCGAGGTTCCCTGCCCCGAGCCACCGCTGGGGCCCGAGGGCCAGGCGGTGAACGACAGGTTCTTCTTCGTGCACCGGTCGCTCGCGGGGGACGGCAGCATCACCGCCCGCGTGACCTCCTTGAGCGGCAGGATCCGCCTGCCGGACGTCACGCCGGGGGTCAGGAACGAGGCCGCCGGACTGACGCCGTGGGCGAAGGCCGGGATCATCGTCAAGGAGAGCACGCGCCAGGGCTCCACCTACGCGGCGGTGATGGTCACGGCCGAGCACGGCGTCCGGATGCAGCACGACTTCGTGCACGACGTCGCAGGACGTCCTGGCGGCGTCTCGAAGGAGTCGCCGCGCTGGCTGCGGCTCACCAGGACCGGCGACTCCCTCACCGGCTACGAGTCGGCCGACGGGCGGCGGTGGACCACGGTCGGCACGGTCACCCTGGCCGGGCTGCCGGACACGGTGCGCGTCGGGATCTTCGCCACCTCTCCCGGCGCGGTCACGACGACGCGCGGCGACTTCGGCGGCAGCATCACGGCGGCGCGCTTCTCCGAGGCCACCGCCGTCTTCGACCAGGTCGGCGTGGACGGTACGGCGGGCGGCGCGTGGAGCCACGACGACATCGGCGTCACCGTGGGGCCCGACGGCAAACCGCACCATCCGGGCAGGGTCGAGCGGTCCGGCGGCACGGTCAGCGTGACCGGCGTCGGCGACATCGGCCCGAGCGACGAGGGCAGGACCATCGAGAGCACCCTGTCCGGCGTGCTGGCCGGGCTGATCGGGGTGGTCGTGGTGGCGGTGCTGTTCGTCACCGGCGAGTACCGCAGGGGGCTGATCCGCACCACGCTGATCGCCGTCCCCCGGCGCGGCGGGGTGCTGGCGGCGAAGGCCGTGGTGATCGCCGTGGCGACGTTCGTGGCCGGGCTGGCCGCCGCCACGGCGACGGTCCTGATCGGCACGCGCGTCCTGCGCGCCAACGGCAATTACGTCCTTCCGGTGCCCGTGCTCACCGAGGTGCGCGTCGTCGCGGGCGTCGCGGCGCTGCTCGCCGTCGTCGCCGTCTTCGCGCTCGCCCTGGGCGCGCTGTTCCGGCGCAGCGCCGCGGCGGTCACCGTCGCCCTCGCGGCGATCGTCCTTCCGCACATCCTCGCGACGTCCTCCGTCCTGCCCCTGGGCGCGACGCAGTGGCTGATGCGGCTCACTCCGGCCGCCGGCTTCGCGATCCAGCAGAGCCTTCCCGAGTACGCGCACGTGGTCGGCAACATCTCGCCGCAGGCCGGCTACTACCCGCTGCCACCCTGGGCCGGCCTCGCCGTGTCCTGTGGCTACGCCGCGCTCGCGCTCGGCCTGGCCGCAGTCCGGCTGCGCCGGAGGGACGCATGAGGCAGGCGCTGCACGCCGAATGGACCAAGCTGCGCACCCTGGCGGGTCCCGCCTGGCTGCTGCTCGCCCTCGTCGCGCTGACCCCGGCGCTGAGCGCGGCGGCGGCGGCCACCGTGTCCTGCCAGGCGACGGGATGCACCGACGACGTCACCAAGCTCAGCCTCATCGGGGTCCAGGCGGGCCAGGCGGTCGTCGCCATCCTGGCCGTCCTGGCGATCACCGGCGAGTACGGCACCGGCCTGATCCACGTCACGCTGGCGGCGATGCCGCGCCGGGCCACCGTCCTGGCCGCCAAGGCGGTCGTCCTCACCGGCGTGACGCTGGCCGCCGGTGCCGTCGCCGTCCTGGGCTCCCTGACGGCCGGACGGCTCATCCTGCCGGGCAACGGCTTCACCCCGGCGAACGGCTTCCCGCCCCTGTCGCTCGCCGACGGCCCGACGTTGCGCGCGGCGGCCGGCTCGGTGCTCTACCTGGCCCTGATCGCCCTGCTCAGCCTGGGCGTCGCGACCGCCGTACGGGACTCGGCGACGGCCATGGGGGTGCTGTTCGGCCTGCTGTACGTGCTCGCGGCCGTCCCCTTCCTGATCAACGACCCGGACTGGCAGCGGCTGCTGTGGCGGATCTCGCCGATGAACGCGGGGCTCGCCGTCCAGGCCACCGCCCACCTCGACAGCCTGCCTCTCAGCCCGTGGGCCGGCCTCGGCGTCCTCGCCGCGTGGGCCGCCGCGGCGCTGCTGACCGGCGGCCTGCTCCTGCGAGGGCGCGACGCGTGAGTGACACGACTGCCCGGCGGGACGTGGGGGACGCGACTGCCCGGCGGGAAGGGACTACCGGTCGGTCCCCGGCTGGACCAGCGGCACGAAGCAGGCGGGCAGCAGCAGGCGTTGCTGTCTCAGGCGGCCGTGCCGCTTGACGAACAGGGTGACCATGTCGGCCTCCCGCGTGCGGATCGGCATGACCAGCCTGCCGCCCTCGGCGAGCTGCGCGGCCAGGGCGGCGGGCACCTGGCGCGCCGTCGCGGAGACGACGACGGCGTCGAAGGGCGCGTGCTCCGCCAGGCCCAGACTGCCGTCGCCCACCACGATCTCGGCGTTGCGCACACCCGCCGACCCGAGGTTGGCCCTGGCGTGCGCCGCCAGGTCCGCGTGACGCTCGACGGAGTACACCTGCCGGGCCAGCCGCGCCAGCAGGGCCGTCTGGTAGCCGTATCCCGTCCCGATCTCCAGGACCCTGTCGGTCTCCGACAGCCGCAGGGCCTCGACCATCCGGGCGATCAGCGTCGGCTGCGAGGTCGGCTGGTCGTGCCCGATCGGGATCGGCTCGTCCCGCTCGGCCCGCGCGGCGAACTCCGGCGGCACGAACCCCTTGCGCGGGGTGGTGCGCACGGCCTCCAGCAGGCGCGGGTCGCGCACCCCTGCCTCCTGGACGGCCCGCACCAGGGTCCTGGTCACCGAGCGTAGGTCCCGACCAGGGTTCCGGCAGCCAGCGTGGTGGCATCGATCCGCAGCTTGAGCTCCTCGAAGTCGAACCCGTCCGCCAGGTTCGTCGGGGCCGACAGGGCGTAGACGCGGAAGAAGTAGCGGTGCCGGCTGCCGCCCGAAGGCGGGTGCGGCCCGCCGTACCCCGGCTCGCCGAAGTCGTTGCGTCCCACGGCGTACTGCTTCAGGTCGGCGCCGGCGTCCAGCCCGGTGGTTCCCGGCGGAATGCCGGCGACCAGCCAGTGGATGAAGGTGCCGCTCGGGGCGTCGGGGTCGTCGCAGACCAGCGCCAGCTCGGCCGTGTCGTCCGGCACGCCCGACCACTGGAGCTGGGGGGAGACGTCGCCGGCCGCGCGGGAGTGGTCGCGCGGGATCTCCCCGTGATCCTTGAACGCGGTGCTCCGTATTGTCATCCCAGTCATGCCCACCTGCTGCCCAGGCCGCCCGAAGGCTATCCCGGGTGTCCGGCTCCACCTGTCCGCCCTGGCCAGGCGGCCCCGTCCTGCTCGGCGAACCGCGCCTTCCGCTGGGCCCGCGCCTGCGCCCGTGCCTTCCTGGGCCTGTGCCCCGTCTTCCGCTGGGCCCGCGCCTGCGCGCCCTGGATCGGCGTCCGTATCTTCCTCCGGGCCCGCGCCCGCCCCTTCGTCCGCGGATCAGCCTTCGTCGTGTCTCTCTCGGGCTGTGGCAGGACCGGGCCGAGCCCGGCCGCCTCCAGGGAACCGGGCCCGGCCTTCGTGAGCGGTCGCCTCCGGGAGCCGGGCCTCGCCCTAGTCGGCAGGTGTCAGAGATGGTCGAGGAGTTCGGGCAGGTGGGAGACCAGCCCGGTCGCCCCGGCGTCGACGAGCCGTTGCGCGGGGGTCAGCGCCGTGTATCCGAGCACGTCCATGCCTGCCGTACGGGCGGCCAGGACCCCGTTGGGGCTGTCCTCGACCACCAGGCAGTCGTCAGGAGCGACGCCGAGCGTCGCCGCCGCGTGCAGGAAGACGTCGGGCGCCGGCTTGCCCACGCCGCCGACGTCCTGGGCGCTGAAGACGGCCTCGGCGGGAAGCAGGTCGCGCAGCCCCGCCCGGTCGAGGGTGAGGTCGATCCAGGCGTGGTCCGACGAGGAGGCCAGGCAGTACGGGACGCCGCGCCGGCGCAGTTCCGCGAGCACCTCGGCCGCGCCCGGCACGGCGGCCACGCCCTCCTGGAAGGCGGCGAAGACGCGCTCGTGGCAGCGGGCGGTGAAGTCCTCCGGCAGGACTCCTCCGTAGCGGTCGGCGATCACCTGGTGGACGTTGCGCCCGGCGTTGCCCAGGAAGTGGTGCAGGGACTCGTCCACGGTCATCGGGTACCCCAGCTCGGTGAGGTAGGCGGACATCACCCGGTGTGCCGTGGGCTCGCTGTCGACCAGCACGCCGTCGTTGTCGAAGATCACCAACTTAGACGACATTGCGGTAATGGGTGGTCAGTCGCCCCTCGTCGTCGAGGATGTGGAAGGCGAGCGCGGGCGGCTGGTCGAGGTGGACGTGGTCATCGGGACGGGCCCGCCGCTCCCATGGCAGCCGGAGGGTGGACACCACACCCGGTGCCACCAGCAGGGGCCGACCGGCGAAGGTGGTCGCCGCCGCCGTGTGCGCGTGCCCGGAAAGGAAGGCCACGATGTTGTCGTGGCGGTCCGCGAGCGCCGCCAGCCGTTCGGCGCCGAACTGGCGGAGGCCGTCGATGAAGGGGTCGTGCAGCAGGGCCGGCGGGTGGTGGAAGCCGACCAGCACCGGCACCGTCCTCGGTGTGTCGGCGAGCAGCCGCTCCAGCCAGGAGAGGGTCTCGTCCTCCAGGAAGCCCTCGTCCTTGCCCGGCACCGAGGAGTCGCAGAGCGCGACGACGGCGTCGCCGACGCGGAGCGACTGGTTGATCGGCGCGGCCGACGCGGGCCGCTGGAGCAGGTGCTCGCGGAACGCGGCGCGGTCGTCGTGGTTGCCCGGGCATATCAGGACCGGGTGCCGCGAGGCGAACAGCCGCCGGGCGCGCTCGTACTCGGCGGGCAGGCCGTGGTCGGCGATGTCCCCGGTGATCAGGACGGCGTCCAGGTCGTAGGGAAGGTCTTCGAGGTGGCGCATGACGGCCGCGGCGCGTTCGAGGCTGCGCTCGCCGTCGTCGATGTGCGTGTCGCTGAGGTGCGCGATCACTGTCAAGGCGGGCATCCCTTCGAGGCGGTGTCGTCGCCCGGCACGCTGGTGCCCGCCGCGTCCCGGGCTGTCGAGCTCAGAGCCTAGGAAGCAACCGGACTACAGATAAGATCCAGTCCTGTGCCACTTTCTTGGACCAGTTCGGGGATCGACCTGTATCTCCGCGTCGAGACCGGCACCGGAAGGCGCGCCGGCCTGGAGTCCGCCCTGCGCTCGGCCATCCGGGAGGGACGGCTGCCCGCGGGCACCCGCATGCCGTCCACCCGGGGGCTGGCCCGTGAACTCGGCCTCTCGCGCGGCACCGTCACCGCCGCCTACGACCAGCTGGTCGAGGAGGGCTTCCTGGTCACCCGCCCCGGGTCCGCCACCACGGTGGCCGAGCTGCCGGCGCGCGCCCCGGCCGCCCCGCGGCCCGCGTCCGCGCCGCCGCCTCCCCGCCACGACCTGCGTCCCGGCCTGCCTGACATCAGCGCCTTCCCCACCCGCGCCTGGCTCGCCTCCACCCGCCGGGTCCTCACCGGCGGCCCGCCGGAGATCTTCGCGTCCGGCGACCCGCAGGGCGACATCGCGCTACGGCGCGCGCTCGCCGACTACCTCGGCCGCACGCGCGGCGTCATCGCCTCCCCCGACCACATCGTCATCACCTCCGGCTACTACCAGAGCGTGACCCTGCTCGGCGCCGTGCTGGCCGCGCGCCACGCCACGACCGCGGCCGTCGAGGACCCCGGCCACAACCACTTCAGGAACGTGGTCCGGCGCGCCGGGCTGGCCACCGTCCCCCTGCCGGTCGACGCGCACGGCGCCCGCGCCGACGCGCTGGTGCCGGGCACCGCGGCGGTGTTCCTCACCCCGGCCCACCACTACCCGACCGGTGTCCCGCTGCACTCCAGCCGCCGCCAGGCGCTCTACGCGTGGGCCCGCGACACCGGCGGCCTCCTGATCGAGGACGACTACGACGGAGAGTTCCGCTACGACCGCCAGCCCGTCGGCGCGCTCCAGGGGCTGGCCCCCGACCACACCGTCTACTGCGGCACCGCCTCCAAGACCCTCGCCCCCGCGCTCCGGCTGGCCTGGATGGTGCTGCCGCCCCACATCCTCCAGGAGGTCGTGCTGGCCAAGCGGGAAGCCGACCAGTACACCGAGACCCTCAACCAGCTCGTCCTCGCCGACCTGATCGCCACCTACGCCTATGACCGCCACATCCGCGCCGCCCGCCTGCGCTACGCCCGCCGCCGCGCGCTCCTGCTCGACCGCGTCGCCGCGATCCCGGGCCTCACCGCCCACGGCGTACCGGCGGGGCTCCACACCCTCGTCACCCTCCCTGACGACGGCCCCACCGAGCGGGAAGTCCTGGACCACTGCGCCGCCCACGGCCTCGCGCTCCGCGGACTCACCGAACTCCACCACGACCCCGCCGGCTCCCCGTCCGGCCTGCTGATCGGCTTCGCGGCGTCGTCCGAACGCGCCTACCCGGCCGCCCTCGACGCCCTGTCCACAGCCCTGACCTCCGCGCTTCTCCCGTAGCCCGCACACCGCGGGAGGCGGCATCGCGGCGAGGGGCCGGTACTCCCGCGTTGTCTCGGCTGCTAGGCCAGCGTGTGGTCGAGCAGGGCCTGCAGGGTGACGGCACCCAGCAGCCTGCCGTCGTCCACCACCGCGACCAGGGGGCTGCGGGTGCGGGCCATCAGCGCGGCCATCTCCAGCACCGTCGCCTTCCCTTCGGCGATCGGCAGCTCACGCTGCCGTTCGGGCAGGCACGCGCGGACCGTCCGGTCGCCCAGCCGGCGCAGGAACAGGTCGGCGTGCGCCTCGTCCACCACGCGAGCCAGCGCCGGGTCGTCCTGGCAGTAGCGCGGTACGGCCAGCAGCAGCACCTGCGTGCCGGGCAGGATGGTGAACGGGCGGCCGCTCTCGTCGAGGACGATCAACCCCGGCAGGTCGCGGTCGGCCAGCAGGCGGGCGGCCTCGATGGCGGGGGTGTCGAGGGTGACCGTGGGGAAGTCGCCGGCAAGGTCGCGCGCTCGCATGCCGTCAGCGTAACGCGCGGCAGTGTCGTGGATCAGGACCGGCCAGGACGGTCACATGAGGTAGCGCAGCCACAGGTACGGCGTGGCGAGAACGATCGACACGACCGTGACCACCAGGCCGTAGCGCGTGAACTGCCAGAAACTGATCGGGGTGCCGTTGCGGGCGGCGATGCCCACCACCACGACGTTGGCCGCGGCGCCCACCGCGGTCGCGTTGCCGCCCAGGTCGGCGCCGAGCGCCAGCGCCCACCACAGGACCTGACCGCCCTCGCCGCCGTTGGCGTTGACGAGTTGCTCGACGATCGGGCTCATCGTGGCCACGTAGGGGATGTTGTCCACGATGGCCGACAGCGCGGCCGAGCCCCACAGCAGCACCATCGTCGCCGGCCCGAGCTGTCCCTGGGTGGCCTCGACGGCCAGCCGCGAGATCTGCGCGACGACCCCGGTGTGCACCAGCGCGCCGACCATGACGAACAGCCCGGCGAAGAACACCAGCGTGGGCCACTCGACCTCGTCCAGCGCCTCCGACGTGGTCACCTTGGTGGCGGCCACCAGGACACCCGCGCCGAGAACGGCCACCACCGACGGCTCGTACAGGTGCAGCACGAAGACCGCCATCACCACGGCCAGGACGGCGAGCGACTGCCAGAGCAGCCGCCGGTCCCTGATCGCCGCACGCTCGTTCAGGCTCATGATCTCGGCGGCGCGTTCCGGGTCGTAGGAGAAGGACTCGCGGAACAGCAACCGGCACACCCCGACGAACACCACCAGCAGCACCACGATGAACGGCGCCAGGTGGACGAGGAAGTCGTTGAAGGTCAGCCCGCCTCTGCTGGCGATGATGATGTTCGGCGGATCGCCCACCAGCGTCGCCGTACCCCCGATGTTGGACGCCATCGCCTCGACGATCAGGAACGGCGCCACCGGCAGCGCCAGCCGTTCACAGACCAGGAGCGTCACCGGCGCGATCAGCAGCACCGTCGTGACGTTGTCGAGCAGCGCCGAGGCGCCCGCCGTGATCAGGATGAGCAGGACCATGAGCCGGAACGGCCGGCCGCGTGCCCGCTTGGCCGCCCAGATGGCCAGGTACTCGAAGGCCCCGGTCTGCTTCAGCACCCCGACGATGACCATCATGCCGAGCAGCAGGAAGATGACGTTCCAGTCGATCCCGGTCGACTCGGAGAAGAACGCGGCCTCGGCGTCGGTGGCGTGGACCAGCAGCATGATCCCCGCCCCGCCGAGCGCGGCCGCGACGCGGTGGATCTTCTCGGTGGCGATCAGCGCGTAGGCGCCCAGGAAGACCGCCACCGCCAGCCAGGCGGTCACCGCCATGCGCAGCTCGCCCGGCCCGCCGGCGCCGGGCAGGCGGCCGGGAACGTGACAGTGAGATCATCAGCGCGCATGTGTCAGCCCTTCAGCCGCATGACCTGAAAATGCCGACCAGACTTCCCGGCGCACCCGTAGGAAACGTATCAAGACCCGTCGGGATCCCGCACCCCCGCCCATGACCCGTCGGGATCCCGCACCCCCGCCCGCACGCCACTCTTCGGCCGGGAGCGCGGGCTGGCGTCGCGGCACGTTTACGGGCGGGCCCGCACTCACGATCGGGGAGATTCCTAGCAGTCCTTGTCGCGGTCCGGCAGCACCCCGGTCGTCAGGAAGTCGGTCACGGCCTGGTCGCCGCAGGTGTTGCCGTTGGCGAGGTAGACGCCGTGGCCGCCGGAGTCGACGCTGACCATGCGGGCGCGCTGCCCGAGCGCCTGGCGCATCTTCAGCGCACCGCTGTACGGCGTCGACGGGTCACGCAGGTTCTGGATGAGCAGCACGTTGGCCGGTCCGCGCGAGCTGACCCGCACGGGCCGCTCGGCGGGCTTGACGGGCCAGTACGCGCACGGCCCCATGTTGACCGGCATGCCCGCGGTCAGCGGGTGGGCGGCCCGGTCGCGCGACACCTGACGCTCGTGCTGGGCCACCGAGTCCGGCCATTCGACGTCGTTGCACATGGTCGCGCCGGCGTGGGCGGCGGTGTTCTGCAGAGCCTCGGGGGACGGCGTGTTCGGCGGGGGCAGCTCGTCCGGGGTGGTCAGAGCGGCGCGCATGAGTCCGGCCAGCATGGGGAAGTTCGCGTCGGAGTAGAGCGCGTTGAGCATGATCTCCCGCAGCAGGTTGCCGTTCAGCTGCCCGGGGTTGGCGCCTGGCCACGCCAAGGGGCTGCGGTCCAGCTTCGCCGCGAGGTCGAGGAAGGTGCGGCGAACCGCGGCGGCGTCAGTGCCGAGGCCGTAGTCGCCGTCACGGGCCGCGGCCCAGGAGGCGAAGTCGGGGAAGCGGTCCTCCACGCCGACGGCGTAGTTGGCCAGCCACTGCCGCGCCACCCGGCGCGGATCGGGATCGTCGTTGCTGTCCAGAACGACCCGGTCGGTGCGGTCGGGGAACATGGTGGCGTACACGGCGCCCACGTAGGTGCCGTAGGAGACGCCCCAGGCGGAGATCTTCCTCTCGCCCAGCGCCGTACGGATCCTGTCGATGTCCCTGGCCTCGTTGCGGGTGCTGATGTGCCGGACGAGCGGCCCGCCGTTGCGGGCGCAGGCCTCGGCGATCCTGCGTGACCAGGCGACGTTCTCCGCGATGCCGCCGTCGGCGTCGGGGTACGGCTTGAGCCTGGTGAGCGAGAGATCGCTGGACTCGAGCCCGCACGAGACCGGCGAGCTCCTGCCCACGCCGCGAGGATCGAACCCGACGATGTCGAAGCGGTCGAGCACCTCCTGGGGCAGCCGCTTGACCAGCACGCTCGGCCGGTTCAGGCCAGGGCTGCCCGGCCCGCCCGGGATGATCAACAGGGCGCCATGGCGCAGACCGGGCTTGGCGGTCCTGATCCGCGACACCGCCAGCGAGATCGTCGGCCCACCGGGCGCCTGGTAGTCCATCGGAACCTGGAGGGTGGCGCACTCCTGCCGCGCGTCGACTCCGCGCTCGGCCGGACAGGGCGCCCACGAGGTGGCGGCCGCCTGCGCGGGCGTCACCAGGCCCGCGGCAAGCACGGTGGCGGATGCTCCGACAGCGGCCAGTCTCGCAAGATTTCGCATGGTGGGTCCTCTTCAGTGATCGTTCGGCCTGTGTCGTCGACTCTGCCGAACCGCCGATCTCCGTCCCAGAGACCGCGTCACCGATCACCCATGACCTCGTCATGAAACGGACAGGAGGCTTCGAACCGACCACGGGAGCTCCGGGCGATCAGCGCGCGGGCCGCGCGGATCCGCCTGCCCATGCCGATAAGACGCCTATGACCAGGCCGGCTCGACGCGCTGCGGCTCACACCGCGTTCGACGAGAGCAGAGCCTCGATGGGCGCCGTCGTCACCAGCCCTTTCACGGCCTGAGCGAGCTCCGCATCGAGCGTGACGAACACGTCGGCCTGGAGCTGGGTCAGGGCTATGTACTCGGCGGCGTACGTGTCATCCCACCCGAGCCGGTCGGCGACCTTCCACGCGGTGCTCTGCAGGACGCGGTCGCCGAGCAGCCGGATCCGTAGCCCACGTACGTGGTCGAGCTGCCGGGCGGCGTCCTTCTTGGTCGCCTCGCCGCAGCGGACCGCCTGGTAGAGGAGCGACAGCAGCTGTGAGCGAAGCAGCGTCGGAGCCAGGATCTGGTGCTCGTCGGGAATCACGGCCTCGTCGCGGGCCAGTCGAAGGGCCACGTCCGGCCCGATCACGTACCTGGTCAACGCGACCATCTCCTTCGCGACATGGGGACGAGCAAGGAACCTGGTACGGCACCGTCCTGCGCGGCCTGGAGGTGCCGTCCCCGCACGAACGCCCCACGCCATGATCGGCGATGGGGCGTTCGTCGAGGCGGAGCCTGTCGTTCGGGAGCAGCTCGGCCAGTTCGGTCAAGGCGGGCGATCTCGCATTGCTCCGGCATCACGTTCGACAAGCGTCGAGGAAGGGTCGCTGATGGCCCGCCCGCCTTGGCGTTCCGCTCACCGCCGGCACGCCGGCGTCAGTGACCGGCTCCGACGAGTTCGCCGGAGTTGTTCGCCCGGGCCGGCAGGAGCAGGGCGGTGACGACCACGGCCACGGACAGCACCGCGCCGATGATGAAGGCCAGCCGCATGCCGTCGAGGGTCGCCAGAGCCTCCGGGGCTCCCGCCGATCTCAGGGCATCGGCTCGCGCGCTCATCACGGTGATCACGAGCGCGGTGCCGAAGGCCGCGGCGACCTGCTGCAGCGTGCTCAGGATCGAGCTGCCGTGGGAGTAGAGGTGCGGGGGAACCGCGCCGAGCCCGAGCGTGAACACCGGGGTGAAGGTCGCGGCCAGACACACCATCAGCAGCGCGTGCAGACCGAGCAGCTGCCAGTACGGCATGGTCATCGTGACCTGGGTGAAGCCGGCGAGCGCGATCATGATCCCGATCGCGCCGGGGATGACCAGGACCCGGCCGCCGAACCGGTCGAACAGGCGGCCGACGGTCGGACCGAGCAGCCCCATCGCGAGGCCGCCCGGCATCACCAGGAGTCCGGTCTGCAGGGCGCTGAGTCCGCGGATGTTCTGCAGGTACAGCGGCAGCAGGATCATCGAGCCGAGCATCGACATGAAGGCCACCGACATCATGATCAGTGCGACCGTGTAGGTGCGGTGGCGCAGGGTACGCAGGTCCAGCAGCGGCACACCGCGCTTCTGCAACTTCAGCTGGCGGACGACGAAGACGGCGATGAGGAGCAGGCCGGAGGCCACGATCGCGGCGGCGAGGCGGACGTCACCGCCCTCGAACCGGCTGAGCCCGTAGACCAGGCTGCCGAAGCCCGCGGCCGCGGTCACCACGCTCAACCAGTCGACGGTGCTGAACCGGGGCTCTCCGACGTTCTTGAGCTGCTTCAGCCCGCCCCAAGCGATCACTGCGGCGATGGGGAGCACCACGGCGAACAGCAGCCGCCAGGACCCGAACTGGAGGATCACTCCCGAGACCGCCGGCCCCATCGCGGGCGCGACCGAGATGGCCAGGGTGACGTTGCCCATCACCCGGCCCCGGTCCGCCTCGGGCACCACCTGCATCAGCGTGGTCATCAGCAGCGGCATCATCACGGCCGTCCCGGACGCCTGGACGATGCGGGCGCCCAGCAGCACCTCGAACGTCGGCGCGACCGCGGCCAACGCCGTGCCGAGCAGGAACAAACCCATCGCCGTGGTGTACGCGCGACGGGTGGACACCCGCTGCAGGAACCAGCCGGTGACCGGGATGACCGCGGCCATGGTCAGCATGAAGGCGGTCGAGAGCCACTGCGCGGTCTGCTCGGTGATGTGCAACGCGCCCATCAGCTTCGGGATCGCGTTGATCATGATCGTCTCGTTGAGGATGACCACGAAGGTGGCGAGCACCAGCAGCCGGATCACGGGCGGAGTGCGGCCCGCAACGGCGGGCGCGGATGTGGCGGGTGAGTCGAGCTGTGGGCTGGACACGGATACCTCGATCGGGGTCGTCGGACATGATGGTCATGGCTGGGGCCCAGCCTCGGGTCGCACTAGCAGTCGTGGTCATACAAAGACTGACCGACACCACCGACAAAACTCATCGACCGCGCTCCACCTTGCGGCAAGTGACGCGAAATGTCACCCGGTTTTCACCTGTGGTCACCCTCGAGTCAGGGAACCTCTCCGGCTGGCCTTCCCCTGGTCAGGCCGGCTGTCCCGGGGGTCTGGCCGGTGAGATACCGCAGTCGCTTCGCGCGGGGCCGAAGCTGCCCTCGCGCAAGGCGAAAGTTCACGGCGAACCGGGCACGCGCCAGATCTGTCGCTCCGACAAGCACGAAGTCTTGGCCATGACGTTCACCCGACCAGAACCTCAGGGCCGGCGGTTCGCGTCCGAGGGGACACTCGGGCTGCCAAGGCTCCACCCACGTGATCGTTGCTTGGAAATGGGGCGTTCATGAGCGGGTTCTCCCTGCGGCGTCCTGATCGCTGCCCGAAGCGGCTTCGCTCGTTTCCCGCACTTCTGGGGCAGAAGGCCCGCGACGGGACCAGGCCTCCTGGATCATCCGGTAGTCGATGACGGTGATGTTCTGTTGGCGGAAGAGATCGCGGGTGGCGGGCGAGGTGAGGAATTCGTGATCGGTTCGGCGTACGCGCCACCCAGGGTCGATCGCCCGGGTCGGTGGGGTGCCGAGGCTCGGATGCACCGCCCATTCACTGAGCCCGGCCGGCAACTCGCACAACAGGCGTGTGTAGCGAGCCGTCTTGTCCTCCAGGGGAAGGGAGAAGCTGTCGAGGAAGGGGTTGTCGATGACCGGCAGACCCTGTTCGCGCATCCTGCGCCGCCCCGATTCCAGCCATACCCGAACGGCCAGGCCGTACTCGGCGGCCAGCATCACGGTCATGTCGAGAATGTCGTCACGCCCTCCGTCGGCCAGGCAGTGGAAGTCCAGATGCGTTGGCGCGAGCCCGGCGTCCAGGACGGTGTCGATCTGTGCCCGGAACTCGCGTTCGACCTCGTCGAGGCGGGCACGGGCGAGCAGCGCGGCACGTCCGTCGGGTGTGGCGACGAACAGCCGGCCCTGATCGTCGACGAGCGAGCGCGCCTTCTCCGGTGCGGTCAACGGTCCCCACCGGTAGGTGGCTGCATCACAGACCAGGGTGAGGTGGATGCCGAAGGGGATCTCCGGTCGCCGGCGGAGCTGGACCATGGCATGCCGCGCGGCCGGGCACGGGACCATCAGGCTGCAGGAACTGGCGATTCCCCTGTCGATCGAGTCGATCACCGCGATGTTGATGGCCTCGTTCATACCCAGGTCGTCGCAGTTGACGATGAGCACGCGAGCATCAGGGGGAAAGCCCAGCAGTTCGCTGGAGAGGATCGGCTCCGTGGGATGCCCATGCATGGGCAAAGCATGGCTGTTCGAGATCGCCCGGTGCACGCGGATTTCGCGCCTTTGCTCCATTCGGGGCAGTGCAAGATCCTTTCACCTACCTTGTCGGGACGCCGGTCCGGCCGCGCCGGCAAAGATCGCCTTCGATGGGAAAGGCGCATGTCACCGACCGGCTAGTGTGACCGTCCGATCACGCTCGGCTACCGTCCGCGTCTGAAGGATCACATAGCGCGACAGGTTTCGATCGGAGTCCTCTCATGTCCCTCCCCCCGCGGGCACTGCCGGCCGCCGTGGCACTGACACTCCCTCTCGCCCTCGGCGTCACCCCCGCGAGCGCCACACCGCCGCTCTCGGCGTCGACGCAGAGCCAGGCCCACGGCCCGCAACCGCTGTCGCGGGAAGCCGTCGCCTCTCTCCCCGGGAGCGGCCTCGCTGAATCGGCGAAGGTCCGCTCTTCCTCACGGCTGACCGCGGATGACGCCTACCAGCAGGACTGCCTCAAGGCGCACAACACCTATCGCGCGCGGCACGGGGTACCCGCGATGTGGACTGAGCCGGAGGGCCTGGAAGCGGCCAAGAAATCCGCGGCCTACTATGCCGACAAGGGAGCCATCGACCACAGCTCACCTTTCAAGAACGGCCGCGGGGAGGCGCTGTCCTTCTTCTCGACCGCCAACTCCGGCACGGTGACCTCGTGCGCTGACACCGTGAAGGGCTGGTACGACGGGATCAGGCACTACGACTTCAACAAGCCCGGGTACTCCTTCGACACCGGCTGGTTCACGCAGGTGGTGTGGAAGTCCTCAACCCAGCTGGGCTGCGCGCATGCCACCAGGCAGGCATCCGGCCGGTTCGACACGTACGTCGTGTGCCTCTACAACCCGCCCGGCAACCTCCTCGGGAACGACGGGGCCCACTTCAGGGACAACGTCCCTCGGCCTGTCAGGTAACCCGTCCGGTCCACGAACGGCCCGCCGCTCCCCGCCTGCCGACCGCCTGGCGCCGCTGCGTACGAACGAGAGCACCCCCGTCCATCGGCGAGAGGATGGGGGCGCTGCGCTTCTCCGCGTTGGTCAGGCCGCGAGGTCGTAGTCCGGCCGCGCTCAAGCGTCGGCTCGCCGAGAGCGACCGGAGCTCAACCAGCACCGCAGCATCGGAAGCCGGCGCGGGACTTGAACTCTCGGGATCAAGGGGGCGGGGACACCCGGCGATCAAACGTGAGGCCGCCGACTGGTTCGCGGCCCTGGTCGCGAGTGCGTGATCGTCGTGCTCGGCCCCACAAGTATCAGCGGAGTGTCACGGCTCGTTCCGGAGGCGGAAATGAAGCTGCCCTGAGCCTGTGACTCGCACATTCTCAGGGCCTTCGTGGTGTCCGAGGGGGGACTTGAACCCCCATGCCCCGCAAAGGGCACTAGCACCTCAAGCTAGCGCGTCTGCCTATTCCGCCACCCGGACTTGGTGCCTGCACGCGGGACCGTCATCCCGCGTCGGCTCAGTAAGGTTAGCAAACTCTGCGGGGTGCGTCATACCGTGTTTCCTCGAGACCTGATCGAAGGAGTCCGCATGACCGCGCGCACCGGCGAGGACGAGGTCGCCGACCTCTGCCGCGACCTGATCCGCATCGATTCGAGGAACGCCGGCGACAACGCCGGTCCGGGTGAGAGGAAGGCCGCGGAGTACGTGGCCGAGAAGCTCGCCGAGGTGGGCCTGGAGGCGCTGATCCTCGAGAGCGACGACCGCAGGGCCAACGTGGTCGCCCGGATCGAGGGGGAGGACCCGGGCAGGGGCGCGCTGCTGCTCCACGGGCATCTGGACGTCGTGCCGTTCGACGCGGGCGACTGGCGGCACCACCCGCTGTCGGGGGAGATCGACGACGGGTGCGTCTGGGGCAGGGGCGCCGTCGACATGAAGAACATGGACGCGATGATCCTGGCCGTGGCCAGGCAGCGGGTGCGGGAGGGGCGCAGGCCGCCGCGTGACGTGGTGCTGATGTTCACCGCCGACGAGGAGGCGGGTGGCGCCTACGGCGCCAACTGGCTGGTGGACAACCATCCGGGGCTGTTCGAGGGCGTCACGGAGGCGATCGGCGAGGTCGGCGGGTTCAGCGTGTCGCTGGGCGACGACCGGCGCCTGTATCTCATCGAGGCCGCCGAGAAGGGCATGGCCTGGATGCGGCTGACGGCCAAGGGCCGCGCGGGTCACGGTTCGATGCTCAACGGCGACAACGCCGTCACCGAGCTCGCCGACGCCGTGGCGCGCATCGGCCGCCACGAGTGGCCGGTACGGCTGACGCCGACCGTGAAGCGGCTGCTGGAGGAGCTGGAGATCGGCCCGGAGGACGTCGACAAGCTGGGCCCGATGGCGCGCATGATCGGCGCGGTGCTCCGTAACACCGCCAACCCGACGATGTTCCAGGGCGGCTACAAGGCCAACGTGATCCCGCAGAGCGCGGAGGCGGTGGTGGACGGGCGGTTCCTGCCCGGGTTCGAGGAGGAGTTCTTCGCCACGATCGACGAGCTGCTGGGGCCGAACGTGTCGAGGGAGTTCGTGCAGCACCAGGTGGCGCTGGAGTTCCCGTTCGAGGGACGACTGGTGTCGGCGATGGCCGAGGCGCTGGTCGCGGAGGACCCGGCCGCGAAGGCCGTGCCGTACGCGCTGTCGGGAGGCACGGACCTGAAGGCCTTCAGCCGGCTCGGCATCTCCGGGTACGGCTTCGCGCCGCTGCGCCTTCCGGCGGACCTGGACTTCTCCGGGATGTTCCATGGGGTGGACGAGCGGGTGCCGGTCGATTCGCTCCAGTTCGGGGTGCGGGTGCTTGACCGATTCCTGGGACTCTGCTGAAAAGCCCTTGCGACCACCTTGGGTGCTGCTACGGTTACGGACCGTTGAGGGGTGAGTCCACGGACCGGCCTCACAGATGAGGTCGGTTTCTGGCTCGGGAGGTCACGTGGCACGCATGCCGGTGCGGCAGTGGAGGGCGTATGCCCTCCCTGCTCGGCGCGTGCCCGTGACTGTTTCAGAGGAGCGCGTGACCACCGATCGGGCCGCCCGGATGGCGCGGTTCGCGGCCGGCGCCTGCTCGGTCATCGCACGAGCGCTGACGGTGGGCGGCCTGCTGGCCGCCGGTTGGCTGCTCGCCACGCTCTTCGGTCTGCTCACCGCCACTCCGGCGGCCGCGGAGACCACTCCGGCTGCCGCGGATGTCACGTCGGCAGCGCAGACCACTCCGGCTGTCGCGGATGTCACGTCGGCGGCCGCAGGGACCACTCCGGCTGCCGCGGATGTCACGTCGGCAGCGCAGACCACTCCGGCTGCCGCGGAGACCACCGCGGCGACAGGAGCCGACATCCCTCAGGCCGTCGCCGGATTCCCCACGGCAGGCGGCACCGCCTTGGTGATGGACACCGCCGAGGCCATGGCCGGAGCTGAAGTCGACGGGCTGACCAGCCAGTCGAAGCCCGGCTTCCCCGCACCTTCCACCGCGGGCAAGAGCATGGGCGCCAAGGGTTTGGCCCCCAACAGCGGTGGCAACGGCCCGTTCGGGCCGGGCATGGGGGACCTCGCGCGGTCCTGTGTCGACCCGCGCGAGACGGCTCAGCGCGCCCCGCTGGCGTGCGTGCTGCCCCCGGTCTTCCGCACAGCGGCGGACGACCCTTCGTTCTCACCTGACTGATTCCGCTCGAAGCCGGAGCGTGGGCCGAGTCCCCTCCGCGGAGCGTGTGCTTTCACCGGTCAGATCTGGTTCGCGACCTTCCCGAGGTCTCCGCTGTGCGCGGTCGTCGTCACGACCTCGCTCGGCCTCGGCTGCCCGCGAACTGTCAGGTAATCCCCCCAGAACCACTAGGAGCATTCATCATGCGTACGTGGGCCAAGGCTTCGACTCCCGCGGCTCTGCTCGCGGTGGCGGTCATGTCCTTCGGTGGCGGCACCGCCGCCGCCGACACCTCCGGAGACTCCTCCATCGGTGGTGGCAACCAGGTCAACCTGCCGATCTCGCTTCCCGTCGACATCAGCGGCAACTCGATCGCCGCGGCCGGCGACTCGACCGCGACCTCCCAGGGCGGGGCGTCGGTCGAGAACGTCGGGAACACCGGCATCCCGAACAGGACGTCGGGCAACAGCAGCATCCTCGGCGGCAACCAGGTCAACGCGCCGATCAACGCCCCGATCAACGCCTGCGGCAACGCGCTGTCGCTGTTCGGCAGTTCCCAGGCGGGCTGCAAGGGCGGCGCCTCCGTCAAGAACGTCGGCAAGGGCGGCGCGGGGGGCAACAGGACCTCCGGCGACAACAGCATCCTGGGCGGCAACCAGGTCACCGCGCCGATCAACGCGCCGATCAACGCCTGCGGCAACGCGCTGGCCATCTTCGGCGACGCCACCGCGGGCTGCAAGGGCGGCGCCTCGGTGAAGAACGTCGGCAAGGGCGGCGCGGGGGGCAACACCACCTCGGGCCGGAGTTCCGTGCTCGGCGGCAACCAGGTGATCGCGCCGATCAGCGGCCCGATCAACATCTGCGGCAACGCGGTGGCGGTGTTCGGCCAGGCGTTCGCCGGCTGCAAGGGCGGGTCGAGCGTCACCAACCGCCCTGGCAAGCCGGGCCACGGCTACCACAGGACGCCGGGCCGTCCTGGCTCCTCGGGCAACGACACCGACGGGCGCTTCAGCGCCGGCAGCGGCAACCAGGTGATCGCCCCGATCAGCCTGCCCATCACCGCCTGTGGCAACGCGGTCGGCAACGCCGCCGCCGGTTGCAAGGGCGGCAGCTCGGTCGAGAACACCGCCGCGGGCAGCGGCGCCGGTGGCAACACCACCTCGGGGCGCTCGGGCGTGCTGTCGGGCAACCAGGTGATCGCGCCGATCACCGCTCCGGTCAACGTCTGCGGCAACGCGGTCGCCGTTCTCGGCCAGGCCTTCGCCGGTTGCAAGGGCGGCGTGTCGGTGAAGAACGGCGGCAGGGGCGCGGGTGGCAACACCACCTCCGGACGCTCGGGCGTGCTGTCGGGCAACCAGGTGATCGCGCCGATCACCGCGCCGATCAACGCCTGCGGCAACGCGGTGGCGGCGCTGGGCCTGTCCGAGGCCCAATGCAGGGGCGGCGCGTCCGTCTCCCCGCACAACGGCGTCGGCGGCGGCGGCAACACCACGTCCGGCCGGTCCGGCGTGCTGTCGGGCAACCAGGTGATCGCGCCGATCACCGCTCCGGTCAACGTCTGCGGCAACGCGGTCGCCGTCCTGGGTGACGCCGCGGCGGGGTGCCTCGGCGGCGCCAGGGTGGGCCGGCCGGTCGGCGACGGCCCCAGCGCCTTCGGCTGGACGCGCACCAGCGGCAGGATGGCCGGCGCGAAGGCCGGCGGCCTGCTGCCCGCCATGCCTGCCGTACCCGCCATGGCCGGTGTGAAGGATGTGGGCAACCTCACCCAGCAGATGAGCGGCTCGGGCCTGCCCGCTCTGCCGGTGGTCGGTGACCTCACCGGCACGCTCGGCCTGCCCGCGCTGCCTGGTCTGCCCGGCCTGCCGGGGCAGCCCGCCACGCCCGCCATGCCCGCCGTACCCACCGTGCCCGCTCTGCAGCAGGGCGAGGGCGCTCCCGCCGGCACCAACCCCGGCTCGGCTCTCGGTCCGGCCGGCTCGCTGGTCGCCTCCACCCCGGTGGGCGGGGCGGTCGGCTCGGCCGCCAAGTCCCTGCCCGTCGGCGACCTCGGTCTGATGAGCGCCGCTCAGCCGGCCGGCGTCACCGGGATGACCTCCAACGCGCTGCTGGCGCTGGTCATGGGCGCCATGTTCGCCGTCTCCGCCACGCTGTTCGCGACGACCCGCCGTATTCGTTTCGGCAAGAAGTAGCCATCGCACCACCCGCGTCCGGCGGGTGAACACCAAAGGATCGTCTGCCCGCTCCAAACCGGGGGCGGGCACAGGTCCGTCGTCCCCTCGCGGGACCCATGACACTTTGCCCGGCCGTGCCAGCGGGAACGGGCAAAGGCGAGACGCTTTGCCCGTTCTGGGGGGCGCGGCCCCAGGGCGGGCAAAGCCATGTCACAACGTGCTGCGGACCCGGATAACCTTGCGACGGAGCCGCACATGCCGGCTGCCATCGGGGTGCAGCCGCACTCTGGCGAGCTCCCACTGTCCGTATTCAGCATGTTCGGTCAGCAGCTGACGTGCGGCTTCACGCGAAGTGTCGCGTGGGATATAGACGTCCATGTAGGAGTAGGCCAGCACAGCGATTAGTCTCCAGGGTGAGTTAGGGAGCGATGGCACTCACTCGGCCTTATTCTGCGTCCTTGAGTGAGACGGTGGCCCCCGGGGAAGGAAAAACCCTCGGCACGGGTTACCTTTCAGATCTGTGCCCGCTCCCGGCAGGGGGATACGCAAGCGAACAGCGAGGTAGGAAGCAGCGTGCCAGCCAACAACGGCAGCGCCGGCGGAAATCGCCTGGTGATCGTCGAGTCGCCGGCCAAGGCGAAGACGATCGCGGGCTACCTGGGGCGCGGATACATCGTCGAATCCAGCATCGGCCATATCCGTGACCTGCCGGAGAAGGCGGACGACATCCCCGAGAAGTTCAAGGGGGAGGCCTGGGCACGCCTCGGCGTCAACGTCGACCACGGTTTCGAGCCGCTGTACGTCGTCAACCCCGACAAGAAGGCTCAGGTCAGCAAGCTCAAGCAGCTCCTGAAGGACGCCGACGAGCTCTACCTCGCCACTGACGAGGACCGCGAGGGCGAGGCCATCGCGTGGCACCTGCGCGAGGTGCTCAAGCCGAAGGTGCCCGTGCACCGCATGGTGTTCCACGAGATCACGCCCCAGGCGATCCGGGAGGCCGTCGCCAATCCGCGCGACCTCAACCTGCGGTTGGTCGACGCCCAGGAGACGCGCCGCATCCTCGACCGCCTCTACGGCTACGAGGTCAGCCCGGTGCTGTGGAAGAAGGTCAAGCCCCGCCTGTCCGCGGGCCGCGTGCAGTCGGTGGCGACGCGGCTCGTGGTGGAGCGCGAGCGCGACCGGATGGCGTTCACCGCCGCTCACTACTGGGACCTTTCCGCGCTGTTCGACTCCAACAAGCCGGAGGAGACGCCGCGCGACTTCACCGCCACGCTGACCGGCGTCGACGGCAAGCGCGTCGCGCAGGGCCGCGACTTCGGGCCCGACGGGCGGCTCAAGAACGCCAGCGTGCTCCACCTGTCCGAGCAGGCCGCCGCCGAGCTGGCCGGACGGCTGCGCACCGCGTCGTTCGCCGTCGAGTCGGTGGAGCGCAAGCCGTACACCCGCAAGCCGTACGCGCCGTTCCGGACGACCACGCTGCAGCAGGAGGCCAGCAGGAAGCTGGGCTTCTCCGCGAAGTACACGATGCAGGTGGCGCAGCGGCTGTACGAGAACGGCTTCATCACCTACATGCGTACCGACAGCATCACGCTGTCGGAGACGGCGGTCGCGGCCGCCAGGTCGCAGGCCATCAAGCTGTACGGCTCGGCGTACGTGCCCGACAAGCCCCGCGTCTACGCCAGCAAGGTGAAGAACGCCCAGGAGGCGCACGAGGCGATCCGCCCGTCCGGTGAGGAGTTCCGCACGCCCGGCGAGACCGGGCTGAGCGGTGACATGTTCCGCCTGTACGAGCTGATCTGGCAGCGGACCGTGGCCTCGCAGATGAAGGACGCGGTCGGCGAGTCGGTCACGGTGAAGGTGGCGGGCGGCGGCGCGGAGTTCACCGCCACGGGCCGGACGATCACCTTCCACGGCTTCCTGAAGGCCTACGTCGAGAGCGCCGACGACCCGTCGACCGACCGTGACGACTCCGAGAAGCGGCTGCCGAACCTGGCGGAGGGCGACGCGCTCGGGCTGACCAGGCTCGACGTGTCGGGTCACTCCACCAAGCCGCCGGCCCGCTACACCGAGGCGTCGCTGGTCAAGGAGCTGGAGGATCGGGAGATCGGCCGTCCTTCGACGTACGCGTCGATCATCGGCACGATCCTCGACCGGGGCTACGTGTTCAAGAAGGGCACCGCGCTGGTGCCCTCCTTCCTGGCCTTCGCCGTGGTGAACCTGCTCGAGCAGCACTTCGGCAACCTCGTCGACTACGACTTCACCGCCGAGATGGAGAAGGTCCTCGACGACATCGCCAACGACCGGGCCGAGCGCGTTCCCGAGCTGCGCCGCTTCTACTTCGGCCACGAGGGCGACGAGGGCCTGAAGGAGATGGTCACCGACCTCGGCGAGATCGACGCCAAGGAGATCAGCTCCTTCCCGATCAAGGGCAGCGACATCGTGATCAGGGTGGGTCGCTACGGCCCCTACCTCGACCGCGAGGGCGTGCGCGTCAACATCCCCGAGGACATGACGCCCGACGAGCTGACCGCCGAGAAGGCCGAGGAGCTGTTCGCCAGGCCGACCGGCGACCGCGAGCTGGGCAGGGACCCGGTGACCGGCAACATGATCGTCGCCAAGGACGGGCGTTTCGGGCCGTACGTGACCGAGGTCCTGCCCGAGGCCAACGACGACGCCAAGAAGCGCACCAGGAAGGCCGACGCGCCCAAGCCGCGCACGAGCTCGCTGTTCAAGTCGATGTCGCTGGACACGGTCACGCTGGAGGACGCGCTCAGGCTGCTGTCGATCCCGCGCGTGGTCGGCGTGATCGACGACGAGGAGGTCACCGCGCAGAACGGCAAGTTCGGTCCCTACATCAAGAAGGGCACCGACTCGCGGTCGATCGGCTCGGAGGAGGAGCTGCTCACGATCACGATCGAGCAGGCCAAGGAGCTGTTCGCGCAGCCCAAGCAGCGCGGTCGCCGTACGGCTGCCGCCGCGCCGCTGCGCGAGCTGGGCGAGGACCCCAACTCCAAGAAGCCGGTCGTGGTCAAGGAGGGGCGTTTCGGGCCCTACGTCACCGACGGGGAGACCAACGCCTCGCTCCGCAAGGGCGACACGGTCGAGGACATCACCATCGAGCGGGCCGCCGAGCTGCTGGCCGAGCGGCGTGAGCGGGCGCCCGCGGCGAAGAAGGCTCCGGCCAAGAAGAAGACGACCACGACGACGAGGAAGAAGCCTGCCGCCAAATCGTGACCGGTGAATTGTCGGTCACCGATCGTAAGCTGACGGGGTGATCCGGCAGCCGGTCAGCAGAGCGGTTTCAGCCGGGCATGGCGCGTGCCGTGCCCGGTTCGTCGTTCCGTCGTTCACCGTCAGTGGGCGGGTGCCGCCTGGGCGTGCAGGTGCGCGCGCGAACGGGGCCGCGGGGAGCGGGGGCGCGCGTGGGCCGACACCGCGCGATCTCCCCGGCCGAACCTGCCTGCGCGGGGAGTCCACAGGTATTACCCTCAGGCCACGAACAGCCGGGCATATCAGACTCCCGACCTCAACCCCCCTGGATACCCTGACACCATGACCGTCCGCAGACCGGCGCATGTGCTGGACATCTCATCTTTCCGCAGGCTGTGGATGGCCATGTCCGCGAGCAGCCTGGGCGACTGGCTCACCCTCCTCGCGTTGACCGTGCTGGCCGCGCAGGTCACCGCGGCGAACGGCTACCAGTCGCAGGCGACGGCCGTCGGCGGGGTGTTCCTCGCCAAGCTGCTGGCCGCGCTGCTGCTCGGCCCGCTGGCGGGCCCGATCGGCGTCCGGCTCGACCGGCGCATGACGATGCTCGTCGCCGACCTGGCCAGGCTCGCGCTGGTGGCGTCGGTGCCGCTGGCCGGCAGCTACACGTGGGTGGTGGCCGCGGCCTTCCTCGTCGAGTGCGCGGCCCTGTTCCGGGGGGCCGCGAGCGACACCGCGGTGCCCGCGCTGGTGCCCACGGAGCGGCTGGAGGAGGCGACCAGGCTCGGCGTCCTCGTGACGTACGGCACGGCGCCGGTCGCCGCGCTGCTGTTCACCGTGCTGACCGCGGCGGGGCAGTGGATGGTGGCCGGGAGCGCGCTCGCCTACCTGGTGTCGGCCACGCTGGTGTTCACGCTGCGCGGGCTGCCCAGGCGCGGCGGCGCCGTCGCGACGCCTTCGGTGCGCGAAGGCTGGCGGGCCGTGGGCGCCGACCGGCGCGCGCGCGGTGTGCGCGCGGGGCTGCTGGCCACGGTGGCCGCGGGCGGCGCGCTCGTCGGTGTCAGCGTGCTGGCCGGCGCGGTGGCCTACGGGGTGGTGGTCGGGGCGCTCGGCGTGGGCGTCGCGATCGGATTGTTCTTCGGTTCTCGGGTTCTGACACAGCTGTCGCGGCTGCGCCTGCTGGGGGTCTCGGTCGTCGCGGTGGGTGCGGCGCTGGGGGTGATCGCGCTCGTCGGTGACCGGTCCGTGGTGGTCATGCTCACGGTGGCGCTCGGCCTGTGCGCGGGCGTCGCCTGGCGGGTCGGCATGGACGTCCTGCGGGGCGCCTTCATGGAGCCGGTCGCCAGGGTGACGCTGCTGCTGGTGGCGGCCGTGGTCGCGCCCGCGGCGGGCCTCACCGGAGGTGCCGTGCTGGCGCTGCTCGCCGTGGGCGGCCTGGTGATGGTCGGCGGCGCCCTGGCGTTGCGGCGGGTGGACGACAGGAAGGGTGTGTCACTCTCGGAGGACCTGCTCGCCGCGCTGCGTGGCGAGCGCTACACACCGGGGGATGTGGAAGAAGTGCCGGGGGTGTTCATCGCCTTCGAGGGCGGAGAGGGTTCGGGCAAGACCACGCAGTCGCGACTGCTGGCGATCTGGCTGCGCGACCAGGGGTACGACGTGGTGCAGACCAGAGAGCCCGGCTCGACCAAGATAGGTATGCGGTTGCGCGCGATCCTGCTGGACGCGGCGGAGAAGGGCCTGTCGCCCAGGGCGGAGGCGCTGCTCTACGCCGCCGACCGCGCCGAACACGTGGAGAAGGTCATCGGTCCCGCGCTGGAGCGAGGCGCGTTGGTGATCACCGACCGTTACGTCGACTCCTCGCTCGCCTACCAGGGGGCGGGCCGGTCGCTCGACCCCGCCGACGTGGCCGACGTCAACGCCTGGGCGACCAAGGGGCTGGTGCCGCGCCTGACGGTGCTGATCGACACCCCGCCGTCGATCGGGCTGACCCGGCTGGGCGGCGCGGCCGACCGCATCGAGTCGGAGCCGCTGGACTTCCACGAGCGGGTGCGCAAGGAGTTCCGCAAGCTCGCCGCGGCGGCGCCCGAACGCTACCTCGTGGTCGACGGCACGCTGCCGCTCGACGAGATCAGCAGGACCGTCCAGGACCGGGTGCGCGACATCCTGCCCGACCCGGTGCCGAGCGAGTCCGAAGACATCACCGGCACGATGCCCGCCATCCGCGACTAACCTTGTCCCGGTGAGTGTCTTCGACGACCTGGTGGGCCAGGAGCAGGCTGCTGCCGTTCTCTCGCGGGCCGCTCTCGCCGCCGCCGAGGTGGTGGGGGGCGGGCGCGGCGCGGGCATGACGCACGCCTGGCTCTTCACCGGGCCGTCCGGGTCCGGCCGCGAAGACGCGGCGCGCGCCTTCGCCGCCGCGCTGCTGTGCCCGTCGGGTGGGTGCGGCCACTGCGAGCAGTGCCATCAGGTGATGATCGGCTCCCACCCCGACCTGGAGGCGGTCAAGCCCGAGGGCCTGTCCTACAGCGTCAAGCAGACCCGCGAGCTCATCCTGCGGGCCGCCGGCGCCCCGACCCAGGGCCGCTGGCGCGTGATCCTCTTCGAGAACGCCGACAGGGTCACCGAGTCGGCGGCCAACGCGCTGCTCAAGGCCATCGAGGAGCCGCCGCCGCGGACGGTGTGGCTGCTGTGCTCGCCCGCCCCCGACGACATGATCATCACGATCAGGTCCAGGTGCAGGGTCGTCGGCCTGGTCACCCCCTCGGGCGAGGCCGTGGCCCACGTGCTGGCCACCCGCGAGAACGTGCCGTGGGAGATGGCCGCCTTCGCCGCGCGGGCCGCGCAGGGCGACCTGTCCCGTGCGCGGGCGCTCGCTCTCGACGATGGGGTACGGCAGCGCCGCGAGGCCGTGCTGGCGATCCCACGCTCGCTCAGCGGGGTCGGCGACTGCATCACGGCCGCCGAGCGCCTGGTGAAGACCGCCGAGGAGGAGGCGGCCGCGGCGACCACCGCGCTCAACGAGAGCGAGACCGCCGAGCTCAGGAAGCTCTACGGTGAGGGGTCCTCGGGCAAGGGCCTCAACAGGGGGCTGGTGCGGGGCGGCGCCGGGGCGCTGAAGGAGCTGGAGGACCGGCAGAAGTCGCGGGCCACCAGGGTGAAACGCGACTCCCTGGACGTGGCGCTGCTCGAGCTCGTGTCGTACTACCGTGACGTGCTGGCCGTACAGCTGGGCGCTCCGGTACAGCTGGCCAACGAGGACCACCGCTTCCACCTCGACGCGCTGGCCAGAGCGTCGACGCCGGAGGAGAGCCTGCGGCGGATCGACGCGATCATGCAGTGCAGGGAACGGCTGGCCGCGAACGTCAACCCGCAGATCGCGGTCGAGGCGATGATGCTGGGGCTGCGCCGCCCCTGACCGCCGACTTCGATGCTTGCCGCGCCCCCTGAGCGGTGCTGCCTCTCGTAGGGTGGGAATGAAGGCCGGTATGGATGTCCGAGGCCGTCAGGAGGCGAGCGCGAGCCCATGGGAATGATCATGGCCGTGAGCTTCACCCGCTACGGGAGGCTCTACTACCTCGATCCGGGTGGGCACAGCCCCAAGGTGGGAGACAAGGTGCTGGTTCCCACCGACGCGGGGCCGGAGGTCGCCGAATGCGTGTGGGCGCCGCAGTACTCCAGCGAGGACATCGACGGCCTGCCGGTGTGCCAGGGTCTGGCGGGCGAGGAGCACCTGACGCGCGACGAGACCAACAAACGGCGGCGCGCGGAGGCCCGCAGCGTCTCCAAGCGGCTCATCAAACGCCACGCGCTGCCGATGAAGGTGGTGGGTGTCGACTACCTCGACAAGGAGAACGTCTACACGGTCTACTTCTCGGCCCCGCATCGGGTCGACTTCCGGGCGCTGGTGCGCGACCTGGCCCGCAATCTCCGGGCCAGGGTCGAGCTGCGGCAGATCGGGCCGCGTGACGAGGCGAGGCTGCAGGGCGGGATCGGCCCCTGCGGGCGCGACCTGTGCTGCGCGACGTTCCTGAAGGACTTCGAGCCCGTGTCGGTGCGGATGGCCAAGGACCAGGACCTGCCGGTCAACCCGCTCCGCATCGCCGGGGCGTGCGGCCGGTTGATGTGCTGCCTGAAGTACGAGCATCCCTTGTACCAGGAGTTCCGGGCGTCCACGCCGCGGGTCGGGGCCGCTGTGGACACCCCCGAGGGGCCGGGGACCGTGGTGGGGCACAACGTGCCGTCCGACTCGGTGGTGGTGCGGCTGAACGACGGCGGGCGGCGGTGCTCGTGCTCGAAGGCCAGCGTGTGCGGTCCGCGCAAGGCGTACGACTCGACGTACGGCGAGGGCGACTGACGGTTGCCGGCGCGGGCTCTGGAGCGGCCGGAGGCGGCGTGGGTTGAGGGCGCGGGCTCGTTCCTGGAGGGCGGCCTCGGGCGGCGTTCGTGCCGGAGTCGGATCGCGGAGGTGACGTGGGGTGGGGCGGCGCGGGTTCGTCATCGGTCTCGGGGTGAGCCTGCTGGTCGCCGCGTGCGGCGCGCCCACCACACCGTCTCCCGACCTCTACCGGCAGAAGCTTGCCTGGAGCGACTGCGGCGACGGGTTCCAGTGCGCCGAGCTCGCCGTACCGCTCGACTACGCCCGCCCGGGCGCCGACCGGCTGTCCATCAGCGTGATCAGGCTGCCCGCCACCGGCGACCGCCTCGGCTCCCTCGTCATCAACCCCGGCGGCCCGGGAGGCTCGGGCATCGAGTACGGCAGAGCCGCCCGGCTGGTCGTCAGCCCCGAGGTGCGGGCCAGGTTCGACGTGGTCGGCTTCGACCCGCGCGGCGTCGGCGAATCGTCGCCGGTCGACTGCCTGAGCGACGAACGGCTGGACGCCTTCCTCGCCCTCGACGCCACCCCCGACACCACCGCCGAGGTGGCCGCGCTCGAGAAGGGCTCCCGGGAGTTCGCCCGCGGTTGCCAGGCCGCCTCGGCCCGCCTGCTCCCGCACCTCGGCACCACGAACGCCGCCCGCGACCTCGACATCCTGCGCGCCGCGCTCGGCGACGACCGGCTGACCTATCTCGGCAAGTCGTACGGGACGTCCTTAGGGGCCCACTACGCCGACCTGTTCCCCCGTCGCGTGCGGGCGCTCGTGCTCGACGGAGGCATCGACCCCGCCCTCACCCGGGTGCGGCTGAACGAAGGGCAGGCCAAGGGCTTCTCCGACGCCTTCAGGGCCTACGCCGAAGACTGCGTCGCCGCTCCCGACTGCCTTCTGCGGAGCCGTACGGTCGACGGTGCCGTCGCCGAGCTCGCGGAGGTGCTTCGCCGTACGGACCGCAGGCCCCTGCGAGGTGGCGGGCGCCAGGTCACCGAGGCGCTGGCCACGCTCGGCGCGCTGACCCCGCTGTATGACCGGCGGTCGTGGCCGCTGCTGTCCGACGCACTCCACGCGGCGGCCAACGGCGACGGCGACCTGCTGCTGCGGAGCGCCGACCGACTCGTCGGACGCGCGGAGGACGGCACGTACACCAACCAGACCGAGGCCAACATGGCCGTCAACTGCGTCGACAGCCCCTACCCCCGCACGACCGCCGGGTTCGCGAAGGCGGCGGAGGAGGCGGAGCGGAAGGTGCCAGGCTTCGGGGCGTTCATCATGTGGAGCTCGCTGCCCTGCGCCTTCTGGCTGGCTCCGCCGACCACGCCGGCCCGGCCGCTGCGGGCGTCGGGCGCGCCGCCGATCCTCGTGGTGGGCACCACCCGCGACCCCGCCACGCCGTACGGCTGGGCCAGGGCGTTGGCCGGGCAGCTCGAGTCCGGCGTGCTCGTGAGCTTCGACGGCGACGGGCACACCGCCTACCTGAACGGGTCGACGTGCGTGGACGGGCTGGTCGACGCCTACCTGCTGACCGGCCGGGCGCCGCGCGAGGACACGAGATGCCCCGCGATCGAGTGAAAAGGAAGGCGCGAGGACTCCGCGGGCTCCTGTAGACTTCATGACGTTGTATGGCACGCCGCCTTAGCTCAGTCGGCCAGAGCACTTCACTCGTAATGAAGGGGTCTCGGGTTCGAATCCCGAAGGCGGCTCCAGCTCAGAAGCCCTCCGCGGGATCGCGGAGGGCTTCTGCGTGTCTAAGTGAGTGACTACGAGTTCCGGTCGGGGACTGAACCCCCTCCGTCTTCGGGGTCGGTCATGGGACATCGTTTCCCTCCATGACGACACGTTCGTTTCGGATACGGCGAGCTAATCCTGACGATGCCGTGATCTTGGCGCAGTTGAATCGCTTCGTGCATGATCGCCATGTCGATGCAAGACCGGATATTTCCATCTGGCCTCGCGGGCATCGTTGCCCTGGCCCCATGTAGGGGCTCTCACGAGCGCCATAGGTCGGAGAGATCATCACCGAACGACATGTGCTCGGTGACGATGCCAAAGACGTACAGCAGCGAGCGCAGGGCATCATCGGCAAAGGTGCGGGGAGTAGAGATGACCTTGCAGACTTACTCTGGTGACACAACGTGGCCTGTAGCAGCCTCGATCCAGACGCTTATCTGCTGGTGAAGATCAGCGTCCTGGGCATAGGCGACTTCGGGTGGTGCAACGTCGTATGCCTCGGCATGGTGCTCATTGAGATACAGCTCCCAGCAAGTCTCACCATCGGCAGCCCCCATCACGTGCGCCAAATCGCTGTCCAATACGAAAGCCAACAGCGCGCGCCCGTTCGTCTGCGCCAAGACAGCTTCATGATCCTCGGCCGCCAGAATCTCGGTCTCAGCGACCGACCATCCCGGGGCAACCACTTCCTCCCATGGATCCGGACCCCAGGTATTACCAGCAGGGAGGATCTTCGCGGCGTCGCTCGGTGCCTGACATGCGAGGTAAGCGGCCCATGTGCCCACAGAAACCCCCAGGTCGAAGGTGTGCATGGAGTAGCGAGCAGGAAGTGCGCGGAGTCGACGCGGGGCTTCCCTTCGAAGCGGGTTGAGGCCGTGACGATCGCCGACTTCGGCTCCCGCGTCTCGGGCTGGGCGATCGCTCATTGAGAGATCCTGGGTAGACAGCCCTCGTAAGGGTTGTCACCTCTCGGCCCGGCGGGTGCATGGCCTGCGATCGGATCGCCGCTTGACGGCTCGCGTGCAGTGGCGTCGGCCCCGCTGGGACGGGGGCGTCGAGATCGGCATCAGGAAATAGCCCTGCATCGAGGGCCGCGGTGATGAGCCTGTGAATCCCCTCAAACCCGTGGCGACGGTCCTATGCCACAGCGGCCCTCAGCAGGGCCGATGACGCTTGCCTCTTCTCGATCATCTGACGCTCGACACCGGGCGCCGCCGAGGAGTAGGAGCTGCCACCAGTGCACTTCAAGCTGTGCCCGTTCAGCGGACTCGGTCGTAGACCATGGCCATCTCGCCCAGCTCGCCGGTCTCCTGGTGGGTGAGCGTCCACTTGGTGGCCGGCAGGCCGTCGTCGAACAGTCGCTGCCCACCTCCGGCGATCTCGGGGAAGATCATGAGGTAGAGCCGGTCGAGCAGGTCCGCCGACAGCAGCGGCTTGATGATGCTCGCGCTGCTGTTGACGAGAATGTCGCCCTCGCCGGTGGCCTTGAGGTCGGCGACGACGTCGGCGGCGGGTGCGTTCACCACGCGGGTGCGGTCCCACGGTGCTTGGGCCAGGGTGGTCGACAAGACCACCTTTTCGGTGTCGACCAGCCATGTGGCGTATCCGCGATCACGCGGGTCGGCGTTGTCGTCGTCGGCGACCGACGGCCAGTAACCCATGAATCCCTCGGCGTTGAGTCGGCCGAGCAGCGCCGTCGTGGCGTTCTCCCAGATGCGGGTCATGTGGTCGCGCGCGACGTCGGTGGTCACATACGGGGCGAACGGCCCGAAGTCGTTGGGCCCGCCGGGGCCGTTGTAACGACCGTCAAGGGTGAGGCTCAGGTTCGCGGTTACCTTGCGGCCAGTCGAGCTGGTCATTTCGGGCTCCTCATGGTGATGTCATTTCCGGCGTCGCCGGTGGTGTCGGTGCTGCTGGAGTCCGCGGCGAGGGTCGCCATGAGCTTGTCGAGGCTCTGGCCGAAGCCGATCTCGATGCCTGCGATGAAGTCCGCGGACTCGACGGTGCTGTCGGTGATGCTGAAGCGGACGTCGAGGTCCGTACCGGTGCCGGTGGGTCGGAGGTCGAGGTCGAGGTGGGCGGTGAAGGCCGGGCTGCCGTCGGGAAGCAGCGGGGAGAGCCGGTAGGCGAGGTGCTCCCCGGGGCGTACGTCCTCGACGACTCCGTGTGCGCGTCCGGCGACCAGGTCGGAGCCGTCGGCGTCGTCGGCGTCGCGGTACTCATGGATGATCCGCCCGCCCGGTCGCGCCTCGAAGACGAGTTCGGAGACGCGCAGGTCGTCCGGTGTCCACCAGTGGGCGAGCAGGGAGGCCTCGGTCAGGTGGCGCCAGACCTCCTGCGGGCGCCCGTCCAGCGGCCGGTGGAAGGTGAACGAGCGGCCGTCGGCCCACCCCGGTTCTTTGGCGGCGAGCCGCTCTGTGTGGAGGCCGAGACCGTAGCGGTCGTATGTCTCGCGCGGGCCGCCGGCCTGGTCCGCGGCGTTGGCCAGTCGGGTGAGCGTAGCCGCCAGCTCCCGTAGGGGCTCGGTTCGGAGCGCGTAGATGCGGCGCTGACCGGAGCGCTGGGAGGTGACGACGCCGACACGCTCCAGAGCCTGCAGGTGCTTGGTCGTCTGCGGCTGGCGTGCCTCTGCGAGCTGGGCGAGGACTCCGACCGGCCGGGGCCGCTCGGCCAGCAGGCTCACGAGCCGCCAGCGGGCTGGGTCGGCCAGAGCGGCGAGGAGTGCGTCCATGCCGAGAAGTATTCTCCATGGAGAATATTCGTGTCAAGGAATATTTCGGGGGTGGGCTCGGAAGCGTAGGTGAAGGGCAGGTCTGCGTCGAAGGCGAGTGCTCTCACGGACCTGCTCAGGGGCGCGCACGATTCGCTGGCGGCCGGCTCGTGGCCCCATCGGCACGCGGATCCACAGCGGGGTCGAGGCCTTCCGCTCGGCGGGCCGCTTTGCGCGCCCCTCTGGGTGTGCTGCACGCGCGGGAGACCGTTTGCAACGCCTCGGGCGCAGTGTCCGCATGCAGCACGTTTGCCCCGGACAGTCTGCAACGAGGCACGGTTTGCTACTTCGCGTGGCGCAGTGACGCATGGTCCGAATGCGTGTCAAGGCGCTGAAGATGTTGCTGACTAGTCCTGTTATGGCGTCCTTGAGTGCTCTTGTCGCGCTCCAATGCCGGCGTTTGGATCTAAGGGTGGTCTTCTGCGGTGCGTCACAAGCGCCGGATTTCGGATGTATCACCCGTATCGCTGCCCGACCTGTCCAGCCCGGTCCTATCTCGGCGCGCCGGTCATCAGGCTGCGCCGTCCTCCCAGAGAAGGAGTCGCGACCTTGACCATGCTGACCTACACCGTGCTCACCGACCCGGCGCCCCTGGCGGCGTCAGAGGCCGGGCGGCAGTCCAAGTCCACGGGGACGGTGTACCTGCTCGTCACGAACACCGGGCAGACGGCGTACTCCAAGATCACGCTGACGGTTCCCGTCGGCACTGGCGCCGGCGACCTCACACTTGCCCAGGACTTCGCCACGATCACGCACAAAGCCGAGTACACCGACATCAAGTCAGGTAGCCCCCGTTCGGTGACCGTCCAGACGCAAGGCTCCGCATTCCAGGTCACCGACAAGGGCGGTAAAGCAATCAACTTCGGCCCCGGTGACTACATGGTGCTGACGCTGGAGAACATCACCGTCGCCCCCACACCCGGGCTGGCCGTGCTGACAGTGACCGAGAACGCCAGCAGAAGCAAGGGCGGGAGCCCGCGCAACAGTTACACGGCGGTGGCGCTGGTGAAGACCGCGCCACAGGAGATACCGGCGCCGCACGGCTTCCTCGCGGACAACGCCGTCGTGGACGCCGGAACAAAGGTCACGCTGAACTGGGAGGGGTCCGACGACTTCACCTACGAGATCCTGTTCCCGGGGGGCCGGAAGCCCGTTCCCAAGGTCAAGCACGCCGGGTCGCATGGCCCGTACTCCTTGGTGCTGGACGCCGCCGACGCCCCGAAGCGCGACACCACCTACACCCTCGTCGCCGAATTCGGCACCCAGCGGCACATCTCCACCACGACCGTTCAGGTACGCAATCCCATCCTGGAAGCCCTCACCGCCGTCAATGGCGTCACCACCCCGTGGGTACAGGGGTCGACCAAGGGCGACGGAACCTTCACCTTCTCCAAGGGCGCGATGCACGTGTGGCGCGAATTCGGCTCCAACGACTCGGGCGCCTTGTACGCCGGCGAGGCCACCGTCAGCGGCGTCGCCACCGAGTATGTGAAGGGTCTTAAGAGCGGCGACGGAGACATCACATTCCTCCCCGGTGGGGTGAAAGTCTGGCGCAGACGCGAATCCAACGACCCGGGCACCCTGTACGCCGGCGAGAGCGTGTTCGACGGCGTCGCCACCGAGTACGTGAAGGGTCTTAAGGACGGTGACGGAGACATCACATTCCTCCCGGGTGGGGTGAAAGTCTGGCGCACGCGCGGCTCCAACGACTCGGGTGCCCTGTACGCCGGCGAGAGCGTGTTCGACGGCGTCGCCACCGAGTACGTGAAGGGTCTTAAGGACGGTGACGGAGACATCACCTTCCCCCAAGGCGGGGTAGCGGTCTGGCGCACACGCGGCTCCAACTACCCGGGCACCCTGTACGCCGACTCCATACGCGCGAAAGATGCCCCCTACGGGCAGGGTGGCGGGTGGATCAACCTCCACGACGAAGGGATAACCGTTTATCTGTCAAAGGACGGGAGTAATGGGCTTGGGAGCGTGACGGCTCGCTCCTACAACCGCTGACTTCACCACCGTTCAAGGAACAATCCCTGCACACGAAATGGGCCCGGAGGATGCTCCGGGCCCGTTTCGTGTGCTGTGCTCGGGGAGCAGTAGGAGAGAAAATGGCAGTGATCGCGGCCCGTGCTGACCAGGCCGGGCTGGACGAGGCCCCGCGCGCACGTTCATCGGTTCGACGCCGGGTGGACCTGACCGCCACCGGCCAGCCTGCTCAATGCTCAGACTGAGGTCTCGGCGGCCGTCCGGGCATTGCTGATCTTGGACGTGCTGTGCCTGTGCACGCCGGGGTGCTGACGGTGGCGATTCCGCCTCTCTGAGATGGCCCGCGAGATCACCGGAGCCCTCGACCCAGCTGACCCCGCCGGTGTCGTGTCAGCGGCCGCGTCAGGACGGCAACAGCCCGGTATCAGAGCGGTCGGCGATGGTGAATGCCATGAACGGTTCAGCGAGTGCGGCCGCAAGGCCGGGCGAGATCTTCTCGGGCGACCCGGCCTGAGCAATCTCGACACCCCCGGCACCAACAGGCCCGCATTCCATCAATTGAATTTCGTAACAGATTTGAAGGAGCACACCACCATGTCCATCACCCTTAACGACCAGGACACGTTCACCCTGCGGACCGCCGCGTGGGGCGCCGTCTCGCTGATGGCCGCCGCTGGTGCCGCCGGCTCGCCTCACAGGATCGCCACCGAAGGCTCCATCGCCCTGACCTCGGCGACCGGCCTGGTCGGGCACGTGCTCACCAAGGCGCCCAAGGGCCTGAACAGCAAGTCCACGGCCGCACTCGCGGACCACGTGCTGCCGGCCCTGACGGCGGCCATGAGCCTGCTCAAGAAGCAGGCTCCGGCGGAGGCCGACAACTTCCGCCGCACCGTCATCGTCGCCATCGAAGCTTCCGCCCGGCCCGGGAAGGGCGAGCCCAGCCCCGCCATGGCCGAGATGGCTCGCAAGATCACCGAGGCTCTCGACGCCGCTTGACGGATGTCGGCCTGCGCGGCTACCGCTCGTCACGGGGTCCTGTCCGGACCCCTGTGACGCGGCGGCGTGGCAGGTCAGGGAAGGCCGGGCCCCCACGATGCCCGGCCGGCTGCCCCCGCCGCGTGTCGGAGCGTCCCCGTATCTTCCGCCCATGAGCACCCCCTCCTATGCATGGCTTGATCTTCTGCGCACCGGTAGCGAGAAGATCCTTGAGTGGAACTATCGCGATCACGCCGAGCAGCGTAAGTACGAGACTCGGGATCCCCAACGGCTGGGCTCGACCGGTGCCAGCGAGGAAGAGATCGCCCGCGCTGAGGAACGTCTGGGGATCACCCTTCCACCCAGCTACCGGCAATATCTCCAGGCCGCCAACGGCTGGGACATCGTCGGCTATGGCGAGGGTCACCTTGCGTCGGCCACGGAAATCGGCTGGCTCCGAGACGTAGATCCAGACATCGCGCTCGGGTGGTCTGACGAGGACCTTCCTCCTGTATCTGACGAGGAGTACTTCACCTACGACGAGGGGCAGGACTGCTGCCTGCACTTTCGGACCGAGTACATCCCGGACACCCTCTGGATCGGCGAGCACGACGAAGGGGCCTTCCTGCTCAACCCACACATCATGACCCCCGATGGTGAGTGGGAAGCCTGGTTCATGGCCTCATGGCTGCCCGGAGCCACGCGCTTCCGATCGTTCTGGGACCTGATGCGGGACCAGTACAGCGGCTATTGACCGCCCCCGCTCCTGGCCGGCGCACCTTCCACATCGTTGTGAGGGAGATGGGCCACCTTAGGCCGTCGCGAATACATCATCGTCAGCGCCTTCACGGCCTCTCCTGCCTTGGCTTTCTCCGCAGCCCAAGGCGACCTTTCGCCGGTTGGCGCGGACCCTGATCGTAATCTGCGGGTAAGCCACCCATGGTCATCATCGTGACATTCTGGGTCCCATGGATGAGCCTTCCACTGCGCCCTTTGAGAAGATTCGCGACCCGGCGGGACGAAAATCAGCCATCCAGGCCCTGGGAGCCATCGCTCCGACCCCGAGAACTCGCAATAACGCCTATGTGGTTCGTGGAATCAGCAGCGCCCTGATCTTCATGGCTGGAGTCGTGGGGTTCCTTTCCGTGCTGAACGGAAACGAGAGCCTCGCACCTCTGGCCATCGTGTTCGCGATCGTGGGGATCGGCGGCCGGATCGAAGCGGCAGTGCGGCTACGGCCATAGGAGTGGCACCGCCTCGCTCCCGGTGCTCAATGGCGCGGGTCCGCTTGCCATTCGGGCATGGGGGCGGGCGCCTGTACCTGGTTGCTGTACAGCAGTCCTTGATCGAGTTGTTGGTGGTCACCGAGGCTGCGATGTCGCCGACCGAGGTGTCCAGGTCATAGCCGGTGGGCGGACGCTCCCGCTTCCTCGTCGACGGCCCCGCGCGGTTACAGTTCTGATCATGGGGCTTGCGGGTGGTCGGGTGTTTCTGGAGCGTGGGGACGTCAGTGACCTGGCGCGGAGCGTCTTCGGGGCGAGCCGTCGGGTGGCCGGCGTGGAGCGGCTCAGAGGGGGCAGCAAGAAGGGCGTCTACCGGCTCCTGTTCGACGACGGGTTCGCCGCGATCCTGTACCTCTGGTCCGACGACGAGAACTACTGGCCTGCCGCGGTGGACGACGAGGGGCCCTTTTCACACGCCTCGGGTCTGCGCCTCTTCTCGGCCGCCCACGGGCTGCTGGAGGAGGTGGGCGTCCGGGTGCCGCGGCTGTACGTCGCCGACGATTCCCAGTCGCGCTTTCCCGCCGATCTCGCTCTCGTCGAGGACGTGCGCGGCGGGACGCTGGAGAGGCGGCTGGACGACGACCCGCAGGGCGGAACGGCGATCCTCGGGAAGCTCGCCCGGTCCTTGGAGCGGATGCGGCAGCGCACGAGCCCGCGCATCGGGAAGATCGCTGAGGTGGCCGACGGTTCGGTCGCGCAGCCGGACTCCTGCGTGGCGGCGGTGCTCGACCGCGCGCTCCGGGATCTGGACGAGGCCGCCGCCCGTGTCGGGAGGATCGCGGAGGCGAGGGCGGAGTGCGTCGCCGTTCTCGAGGAACTGGCCGCCGCCATCGAGCCTCGGTCGAGGCACGGACTGATCCACGGCGAGCTGGGCCCGGACCACGTCCTGATCGACGACCAGGACGAGCCGGTGCTCGTCGACATCGAGGGGACGATGTTCTTCGACGTCGAGTGGGAGCACGTCTTCCTGCGGATCCGGTTCCACGAGCACTACGCGCACCTGCGCGTCGACGGGCTGGACGAGCGCCGGATGGAGCTCTATCGGCTCGCGCAGCACCTGTCGCTGGTCGCCGGCCCGCTGCGGCTGCTGGAGGGCGACTTTCCCGACCGGGACTTCATGGAGGGGCTCGTGAGGCATCACACCGCCGCGACGCTTGCGCTTGTCCCGGCGGAACGGCCCCGCCCCTGACGGCCGGAGCGCGGTCGGTCAGGTTCGGGATGGTGGTGGAGTGCGTCGGTCACCCGTTCAGGATCGTGGCCGGTTGACGACGCTCCAGTCCTCCCCGCCGTGGCCCTCGGTCACGGCCTGGGTGAAGACCGCCAGGGTGGCGTCAAGGAGGGGGTAGTCGGTCGGCCCGGCCAGGCGGGAGGCGTAGTCCAGGTCCTTGCGTGCCCATTCGGCGGAGAAGTTGATCGGCTGGGGCGGGGTGACCAGGTTGTCGTGCGCCATCGTGGTGATGACCCCGCCCGGCCGCTCCAGCAGCGCCGCCCCCACCTGGCCGAGGTCCAGGCCCGCCACCCCGGCGAGCCGCATCGCCTCGCCGAACGCGGCCATGTGGACGGCTTGGAGCGCGTTGAGCACCAGCTTGAAGCGAGTGCCGGCGCCGACGGGGCCGAAGTGCCGGACCTCCCGGGAGACGGCGGTCAGCACCGGGTCGAGTTCGGCCAGCCGTGCCGGATCGCCGCCGACCAGCATGGTGAGGTTGCCGGTCCTGGCACCCGCCGCGCCGCCGGTCAGCGGCATGTCGTAGAAGGTGAGGTTCCGCTCCGCGCAGACGGCCGCGAGCCGGGTGATCCAGTCGACCGACAGGGTGGCCGAGGAGATCAGAATCGTGCTGGGGCGGGCGCCGGCCAGGATGCCTTCGGGGCCCAGCCAGACCGTGCGCGAGGACTCGTCGTTGGCGGTCACTTCGAAGACCACGTCGGCCTGGCGAGCCGCCTCGGCCGGGGTGGGGGCGACCAGCGCGGTGTCCGAG
Organism: Nonomuraea sp. NPDC004354; assembly: GCF_053602555.1. Classification (NCBI taxonomy): domain Bacteria; kingdom Bacillati; phylum Actinomycetota; class Actinomycetes; order Streptosporangiales; family Streptosporangiaceae; genus Nonomuraea; species Nonomuraea sp. NPDC004354. The sequence continues at coordinate 645,868 of NZ_JBSGDV010000002.1, forward strand.
ATCGACTGGTGCAGCGGGCTGCGGTTCCACAGGACCACGTCGTGCCCGTGGCGAGCGAGGTTGGCGGCCATGCCCTGGCCCATGATGCCCACTCCGACGATTGCCACAACGGCCATCGTTCTTCTCCTTGGTCAGCGGTTGGTTCGGCGTGCGGAACCAGCGTGCCTGCCTCGGGGCGCGGTGCGGCAGGCCCGCCCAAGGGGTGCCCTGGCAGGGCCCCCTTGGGGTATCGACGGAGCGACATACTGTGGGAATGCCAGCGAAGAGTGATTTGGGAGAGTTTCTCCGGGCTCGGCGGTCCAGGATCCCGCCCCAGGAGGTGGGGCTGCCCGCCACCACCGGGCGCCGCCGTACGCCCGGGTTGCGCCGCGAAGAGGTGGCGATGCTGGCCGGGGTGAGCATCGAGTACTACACCCGCCTGGAGCAGGGCAAGCAGGGCAATCCCAGCCCTCCGGTGCTGGAGGCGATCGCCGGGGTGCTGCGGCTGACTGATGACGAGCGAGGGCACCTGTTCGAGCTGGCCAACGCTCCCGGGGCCAGGCCGACCGCGGTCCGGCCGCCCCAGCAGGTCAGGGCCGAGGTGCGGCGGTTGCTGGAGATCGTCCGTCCTTGCCCGGCTTACGTGGTGAGCCGGGCCAACGACCTGCTGGCCGCCAACGAGGCGGGGATGAGGCTGCTGCCGGGGATCGAGGAGTGGCCGGCCGCGTTGCGGAACACCGCCCGCTACACCTTCCTGCACCCGCAGGGCAAACGTGTCTACGGCAACTGGGACGAGGTGGCCGCGGCCACGGTGGCTCACCTGCGTGCCGTCGCCGGGACCTATCCCAACGCGCCCGACGTGGTCGGCCTGGTGGGAGAACTGGTCGTCAAGAGCCAGGAGTTCGCGGCCCTGTGGGACAGGTACGACGTGCGCAGGCGCACCAACGGCCGCAAGTGCTTCCGGCATCCCGCCGTCGGCCCCATGGCGTTGAGCTACGAGGTGCTGACCGTCGCACGCAGCGAAGGGCATCGGCTGGTGGTCTACCAGGCGGAACCCGGGACGCCCGACCACGACGCGATGCTGCTCCTCGAAATGGCGCAGGTGAGTGGCTGAGCCGGTGGTCGTGTCCGCTCACCGGTGAGGGCGAGGCGCCTGGGCGATCACGACGTACCTCTCGTCGCTGATCGGACGGCCCCACAGCGCCGGGTCGGTGAGGTGCTCGGTGTGGAGGATGCGGGCGTGCGGCTCCAGCGCCGCGATCAGCCGTACGGCGGGGACCCCGCCCAGCCACGGCAGGGGAGGAGATCCCGGGGCGTAGGAACCGCCTGCGTCGGAGCTGCTTCCTACGGAATCGTCGTCTCCGTCGGAACGGTCTCCGTCGGAACCGCCTGCGTGGGAGCCGTCTCCGTCGGCGCCGCTTCCTTCGGAACCGCCTGCGTCGGAACCGCCCCATCGCCCTTCGACGAGGATGAGGCGACCGTCCGGCCTGAGCAGGTCGAGCCAGCGACGGAGCGCCTCCTCAGGGGCGGGGAGGGTCCAGACGAGGTGGCGGACGACGATCGCGTCGAACGCGTGGCGGCCCACTCCGGGCGGGTCGCCGGCATCGCCGACGATCAGCGGTACGGCGAAGCCCGCCTCGGACAGCTTGCGCTCCGCCTGGGCGATCATGCGGGGCGACAGGTCGATCGCAGTGGGGTGGTGTCCGAGCTGGGCGAGGAGCAGGGTCAGCGACCCCGTCCCGCACCCGAGGTCGAGGACGTCGGCTGACGGCCCGGGCAGCCATCCGGCCAGCCGCCGGGCCCAGGCGGCGCGGACATGCGGGTCACGGAGGCCGTGGTCGGGCTCGTCGTCGAAGGTGTCCGCCGAGGAGTCCCAGAAGGCGGCGATGGGGGTGAGACCTGAGGTCGGCATGGCCCGACTCTCGCAGGCGGCACCGACAAACCCGGCGCTCGTCACTCGGTCCGGCCCCACTTCCTCGGGCGCGTCTCCGAATAGCAGCCCGACTCGTACTTCAGGATGAGATACGCCTGCTCGTCATAGGCGTCCCGGATGTCCAGGTAGAACACGTGGCTGCGGCCGTCCGCCGTCGTCACCTCGAGGTGCCCTCCGGAGTATCCCCGCTGCAGGTGGGCGTCGGTGATGTCGTCGAGGTCGAACTCGACACCGCGGATCGAGAACTTCTTTCCCATCGGGACCACTCCGTGTCGGTCGGGTGCGCCTTCACCGAAGCAGCATGGCGTGCCCGCCCCCGCGGATCAACGCCCGCGACGGGGCCTGGAGCGTCCCGGGCCGGCGGGTGGGCGTGAGCACGAGCGGCTGGTGCCCCGGGGTTCGGCGGGTGGGTGGGGCCACGAGCAGATGGTGCCCTGGGCCGATTGGTGGGTGGGGCCACGAGCGGCCGGCGCCCTGGGACGGCGGGTGGGTGGGACCAGGAGCGGCCGTCGTCCCGGGCCGACTGGTCGGTGGGGCCACGAGCGGCCGGTGCCCCGGGTCGGCGGGTGGGTGGGGCCAGGAACGGCCGGTGTCCGGGCGTGGCGTGTGGCGCAGGCGAAGGTGTCCCGGAAACGGCAACAGACTTTGCGGCTTCGGCGCCCGCGGTCGCACTCTGGGTACGGAGGTGATCGCCATGATCCACATGACGAACGAGGCCGAGTACGACGTGATCGTGATCGGCGCCGGCGCGGCAGGGCTGAACGCCGCGCTGGTGCTGTCCAGGGCCCGTCGGCGGGTGGCCGTGGTGGACGCGGGGGAGCCCCGCAACGCCCCGGCCGCGCACATGCAGGGCTTCCTGTCCAGGGACGGCATGTCCCCCGCGGCCCTGCTCGCGGTGGGCAGGGACGAGGTGACCGGGTACGGCGCGCGGTGGGTCGAGGGCCGCGTCGATCAGGTCAATCAGCTCGACCAGGTCGACCAGGTCGACCAGGTCGAGCCGGGCTTCGCCGTCCAGCTGGCCGGCGGGGCGACGCTGACGGCCCGCAGGGTGCTGGTGGCCACCGGGTTGCGCGACGAGCTGCCGGACATCCCCGGGGTGCGCGAGCGGTGGGGCAAGGACCTGCTGCACTGCCCGTACTGCCATGGGTACGAGGTGCGTGACGAGCCGATCGGTGTTCTCGGCACGAACCCGGGCGCGCTGCACCATGCGCTGCTGCTGCGCCAGTGGTCGGGCGATGTCGTGCTCTTCTCGCACACGCTCGAGCTGACCGACGAGGATCGGGTACGGCTGGCCGCCCGCGGGGTGCCCGTCGTCGAGGGCGTGATCAAGCGGTTGGTGGTGGACGGTGACCGGCTGCGCGGGGTCGAGCTGGCCGACGGGCGGGTCGTGCCGAGGAGCGCGGCGTTCGTCTCCCCGCGCATGACGCCGCACGACGCGCTGCTGGCCGGCCTGGGCTGCGAGAAGGACGCGCACGGCTGGCTGGTCACCGACGGCTCGGGCCGTACCAGCGTGCCCGGTGTCTGGGCGGTCGGGAACGTCGCCGACCGGCGGGCGCAGGTGATCACGGCGGCGGGCATGGGCTCGGCGGCGGCCATCGCCATCAACACCGACCTGGTGGAGGAGGAGGTCGACCGGGCCGTCGAGGACCACCGGGCGGCGGAGGCAGCCGTGGCGCGGTAGCTCGCGACACGGAAGGCCAGCACACGCCGTCCCGCCCGCGGGGCCGCCCGCCGTCCCGCTCACGGTTCCGCCCGCAGTCCTGCCCGCAGTCGCGCCCGTGGTCGCGTCCGTGGTCCCGCCTGCCCGTAGTCCCGCTCATGGTCTGCCCGTGGTCCCGCGCGTGGTCGCGTCCGCGATCCCGCCCGCTGTCTGCCCGCCCACGGTCCCGCTCGGAGTCCCGCCCGCCCACGGTCCCATGCGCCCGCAGTCCCGTCCGGCCGGGTCGCGGTCGCGGTCCCGCTCGTGGCGCGGCCGGCGTGGGGTGGGCGCCCTGGGCGAGGGCGCGGGGATCCGTCTGCCCCGTGCCGTTCGCGACGGCGGCGCGGCCCGTCGAACTCTGGAACGCTCGAAGTGACGACGGGACCGCCAGAACGGAAAAGTTGCTGACAGGGGCCCTTGCGCGGGGGGTCGTTCAAAGTTAATCCTTAGGAAGGTTTCCTGTTAGTTAACCCCCCGGGAGCTCCCGTGAACAAGAGAACCGCCGCCTTAGCCGCAGGAACAGCCGCTCTCGTCCTCCTCCCCGCCGGCGCCGCCAACGCACATGGCACGATGTCCAACCCGCCGAGCCGCGTCTACGTCTGTAAGAACGAAGGGCCGGAGGCGCCCAGGTCGGACGCCTGCAAGGCCGCCGTCGCCGCCGGGGGGACCCAGGCGTTCTACGACTGGAACGAGGTCTCCCTCCTCGAAGCGGGCGGACGGCATCGCGAGCTCATCCCCGACGGGAAGCTCTGCAGCGCGGGACGCGAGAAGTACCGGGGCCTCGACCTGCAGCGCGCCGACTGGCCCGCCACGTCGGTGCGACCTGGCAGCTTCACGCTCACCTACCACGCCACCGCACCCCACTCCAACAGCAACTTCGAGTTCTACATCACCCGTGACGGGTGGAACCCGACCATGCCCCTGAAGTGGTCGGACCTCGTGCACATCCGCACGTTCACCAACCAGAACCCCACGACGTTCACGAACTGGACGATCAACCTGCCGCAGCGCAGCGGCCGCCACATCCTCTACTCGATCTGGCAGCGCGTCGTCGGCAGCAACGAGGCCTTCTACACCTGCTCCGACGTCGACTTCGGCGGAGGCGGCGGCACGCCGACCCCGACGCCCACTCCGACCCCCACCCCGACACCGACGCCCACGCCTACGCCCACGCCGACCTCGACAGTGCCCGCGGGGACGTGGCAGGCTGGCAAGGCCTACAAGGGGGGTGACCGCGTGACGTACGCCGGTCTGTCCTACGAGTGCCTGCAGGCCCACACGGCCATCGCCGGATGGGAGCCGCCCAACGTGCCGGCGCTGTGGAAGCGCGTCTGATCGCCGCCCTCGCCGCGGCCCTGCTCCTCGGGGCGGGCTGCGGCGAGCAGCCGCAGGAGCAGGTCAACGCCGACGACGTGATGTTCCTGCAGATGATGATCCCGCACCACAAGCAGGGCATCGAGATCGTACGGCTGGCGGGCGGCAAGGCCACCACCCTCGGGATGAAGACGCTGGCCGCGGCGATCGAGCGCACCCAGGCGGCCGAGGTCACCACGATGACCAGGTGGTTGTCGGCATGGGACCAGCCGCTGACCGCCCCGTCCGACGCCCATGCCGGGCACGGCGGGCTCCCGGAGACCGACCGGGCGCGGATAGCCGCGGTGAAGAACGAGCGGGACCTGATCAACCTGCTGATCGCCCACCAGGACGACGCGATCCAGATGGCGCGGGTCGAGGTCTACAACGGGGCGAACCCGCGGGTGAAGGAGTGGGCCGGGCAGGTGGAGCGGTCGCGGCAGGCGCAGATCGAGCAGATGCTGACCTTCCTCGACCAGGACGCCAGGCCCTGACGAGAGCGCGAGAGCGAGTGCCCCTCAGGGGAGCGGGGTGACGAAGTCGGTCAGGGCCTTCTCGTAGGCGGTGGGGGAGACGTTCCAGGAGCCCGTGTGCCCAGCGCCCGATGTCCTGAAAAGTCGAACAATATCCGGGCGGAGGCGGGCGAACTCCACCGCGGGCCCCACCGGCACCGTCTGGTCGTCGTCGTCCACGAACAGCAGCACCGGCACCGAGAAGTCCGCCGCGTGCGCCACCTGGTCCAGTTCGGCGAACGACAACCCGGTCCGCCACTCGACCACGGACATCCCCACCGAGGCCAGCCACAGCGGCACCCCCCGCTGCCTGGCTCCCAGCTCGATCGGCGACCGCCAGTCCATGACGGGGCTGTCGAGGATGAGCCCCTTGATCGGCGCGTCCGGCAGCATGCGCGCCGCCATCGGCACGATCGCGCCGCCCATCGACCAGCCGTACAGGTAGACGCCGGTGGCGCCGGACGCGCGCGCGTAGGCGATCGCGGCGGCCACCTCCTTCCACTCGGAGGCGCCGAGGTGGTGCTTGCCGTCGGGGCCGGCGGGCGCTCCCTCGTCGTTGCGGTAGGTGATGCTCAGCACCGGCATCCCCAGCCTGTGGAAAACCGGGATGACGCGGGACGCCTCGGCCGGGTTCGCGTTGCGCCCGTGGACGGCGATCACCCACGTCGTGCCGTTTCCCTCGGTCCGCCAGGCGGGGAAGTCGCCCAGCTCGGACCTGATCCGCACCTCCTGGTACGGCACGCTCACCGCCGAGCGCGGGTCCTCGTGGCCCCACATCCACCTGTCCAGGTAGGCCCGGACGCCGGGTCGGAGCGTGCCCCGCCGTACCGTGTCGACCTTGCGGGTGACGGTGCCGGGGCCGCGCGCCACCACGTCGCCGAGGATCGCGTTGCCGGCGGCCCAGGTCAGGCCGAACGAGCCGGGGGCGTCGGTGTCGGCGCCCCCGCGCAGGGTCACCCGGGTGCCGTCGTAGGAGACGACCTCCAGCGGATACGAATCGCCGTGGGACGGGTCGATGACCAGGCCGGAGTAGTACCAGCCGGCACCGGCGACCCCGAGGAGGGCGAGCAGCGCCAGAACGCCCGCTACCCCGGCGACTCTCTTCATGAGGTGAAAATACAGGAGATAAGTGATCTAATCATTAGATGATGGTTGCCCGGCCTTCCCTCTCCGGCGTCCTCACCGAGCAGGTTCTCGGTCTGATCACTGAGAGCGGGCTGCAGCCGGGCGACCGGCTGCCCACCACGCGCGAGCTGGCGCAGCGGTTCGCCGTGACCACGCCCACGCTGCGCGAGGCGCTGCGCCGTCTGGAGGCGACCGGCGCGATCGAGATGCGGCACGGTTCCGGCCTCTATGTCGGCGCGGACATCGAGCGGGTCGTGCTGCCCAACCCCAACATGCGCGCGATGCCGGGCGGGCAACTGCTCGACCTGCTCGACGCGCGCATCCTCATCGAGCCGCCGCTGGCAGGGCTGGCGGCGGGCCGTCCTGGCGCGCAGGAGCTGCGGGAGGTGCTCGGCCAGGCGGCCATGCACCTGCGCGGCGACGACGCCGAGCTGCACGAGGCCAACATGACCTTCCACCGGGTGGCGGCCAGGCTGGCGGGCAACAGCGTGCTCGGCGAGGTCGTCGACTCCCTGCTGCGCGTGCACGCCTCCGAGCAGCGGGAGATCCTGCGGCTGTTCGACGACCGGCGTCGTGACCACGACGAGCACCTGGCGATCCTCGAGGCGATCGAGGCAGGCGACGCCGCGGCCGCGGAGGAGCTCATGCGTTCCCACCTGATTGACGTGAAAACGGTGATCGAGCACAGGCTCATGTAGAACAGGAGGCCGGTCATGATCCGGCGAACCCCCATCCTGATGACCGCTTTCCTCCTCCTGGCCGCGTGCGGGAGCACCCCCGCCCGCCAGGCCAAGACGGAGCTGACCCTCTACAACGACAAGGGCGCGTGGAGTCCCTACTTCACCGAGATGGGCGCCCTGTCCAAGCAGCAGATCGGCCTGGCGATGAAACCGGTCGGCTACACCGACGAGCCGACCTACCAGGCCTTCATCAAGGCCGCGTTCCGCACCGACGCCAAGCCCGACCTGTTCACCTGGCAGACCGGGGGGCTGCTGAAGGAGATCGTCGGGCAGAAGCAGGTGGCCGACACCACCGCCGTCTGGCAGGAAGCGATCAGGAACGGCGACCTGTCGCAGGACCTCGCCACCTACTACACCGTCGACGGCAGGCAGTACTGCGTGCCGCTGAACGTCGCCTACTGGGGGATGTTCTACAACAAGAAGATCTTCGACGCGCACGGCCTGAAACCGCCCACCACCTGGGACGAGCTCATCACGGTGGCCGAGACGCTCAAGAAGGCCGACATCAAGGCCATCTACCACACCTCCGTCCTGTTCTCCTTCGTCTGGTTCGAGCAACTCCTGGCCGGGACCGATCCCGACCTCTACGACCGCCTCTCGACGGGGAAGGCGAAGTACACCGACCCCGGCGTGGTCCAGGTGATGGAGAAGTGGAAGTCGCTCATCGACGCCGGGTACTTCAGCCACCCGGGTGACAAGACCGACCCCGCCGACGCGCTGAAGAACGAGAAGGTGGCGATGGTGTCGTTCGGCACCTGGTTCAACACCAGCATGACCCAGCGCAACCTGGACGCCGGGTTCTTCGTCATCCCGAACGTCAATCCGGCCCTGCCCAAGACCTCGATGATCTTCGAGAGCGGGCCGCTCTGCTCGCTCGCCAAGGCGCCGGATCCCGAGGCGAGCATGAAGTACCTCAAGTGGTGGACCACCGCGCAGGCGCAGGAGAAGTGGGCCACCGCCCGCGGAGACGTCAGCGCAAACCCGAGGGTGACCATCAAGAGCGAGGCGTTGGGGCAGGTCACCAAGGACGCGGGCAGCGGCGGGTACCGCCTGGTCAACCGCTACTTCGAGGCCACGCCGCCGCCGATCCTGGCCGCGGCGCTCGACGGTTTCGGGCTGTTCGTGGCCAAGCCGGAGACCTACCGGCAGGTGCTGGAGGACATCCAGAAGAAGGCCGACGAGTACTGGAGCACGCACCAGTGACAGGGAGGACGGCCCCGCTGCTCGGCAGGTTCCGCGCGGGATACGTCTCCCCGGCGGTCCTGCTGGTGGCGGGCCTGCTGTACGCGCCCTTCGTCTGGACGGCCTACCTGAGCCTCACGCGCTACGACGGGCTGGCCCCGCCGGAGTTCGTGGGGTCGGCGAACTTCGTCAAGCTGTTCGACGATCCCGCGCTGCTCACCGCGACCCGCAACACGCTGATCTGGGTCGTGGGCACGATGGTGCTGCCGGTCGGCCTCGGACTGCTGGTGGCGGTGCTGTCGTACGACATCAGGGGCGGCGCGTGGTTCCGCGTGCCGTTCATGCTGCCCTACGCGCTGAGCGGGGCGGGGCTCGGCCTGGTGTGGAGCCCGATCCTGTCGCACGACGGCATCGCCAACCGGCTGCTCGGCGTCGACACCGCCTTCCTGCAGGACGCGCCGCTGAACACGATCGCCATGCTGCTGGTCTGGACGTGGCAGCAGCTCGGCGTCAACACGCTGCTGTTCGCGGTCGGGCTGCAGTCGATACCCAAGGAGCCGATCGAGGCCGCCCGGCTCGACGGGGCCTCGGGGTGGCGGCTGTTCCGGCACGTCATCTGGCCGCTGCTGGCGCCGCTGACCGCCGTGGTCGTCGGGCTCGCGCTGGTGGCCAGCCTGAAGAGCTTCGACATCGTGTGGGTCATGACACAGGGCGGTCCTGGGCGCAACTCCGAGACGCTCGCCGTCACGATGTACCGCGACACGTTCGTGGCCGGCGAATACGGGTACGGCTCTGCGGTCGCCGTCCTGCTGACGGTGGTCACGGGCCTCGCCTCGTACCTGTATCTGCGGAGGCGCGCATGATCAGGAGGTTCGTCCTCGTCGTGCTGGGGCTGATCTGGCTCGGCCCCACCTACCTGCTGGTCGTCAACGCCGCGCGGCCCTCCGACACCTACGACCCCTCGCGGGCGTGGATCCCCTCGCCCGACGTCGCCCTGATCCAGAACTTCCTCCAGGCGTGGAACCGGGCGGACCTCGGCCAGAGCCTGGCAAGTACCGCCCTCTACAGCGTCGTCTCCCCCGCGCTCGGGGTGCTGATCGGCGCGATGGCGGGGTACACGATCGTCGTGCTGCGGCTGCGCCACGGCTTCCTCTGGTTCATGGTCATCTTCGGCGGCACGATCTTCCCGTCGCAGATGCTGCTCGTCCCGCTCTTCGTCGGCTACAGCGACGCGGGGCTCTACGACACCCGGCTCGGGATGATCATCGTCTACACGGCGATCAGCGTGCCGCTGTCGGCCTTCGTGCTGCGCAACTTCTTCTCCGGCGTGGCCTTCTCGATCTTCGAGGCGGCCAGGATGGACGGCGCGTCCACCCTGCGTGTCTTCTTCCGCGTCTACCTGCCGCTGGCCGCCGGCGCGCTCGCCGCGGTGTTCATCCTCAACTTCACCTTCATCTGGAACGACCTGCTGTTCGGGCTGACGCTGTCGCAGACCGCCGAGGTGCGGCCGGTGATGACCGCGCTGGCAGGCCTGCTGACCGACGTCTACGCGGGCACGCCGGTGCCCGTCGGCCTGGCGGCGGGGCTGGTCGTGTCACTGCCCACGGTGGTGCTGTTCGTGGTCACCCAGCGGATGTTCGCCCGTGGACTCGCCCTAGGAGGTCTGTCATGACGAGCCGGCTGCTGCAGCCGAGCCTTGGTTCCCCCGACTATGACGGCATACGGCAGGCGTTGCGCGAGGACACCTCGACACCGGTGATCTCCGTGCGGGGCCTGGAGGCACGGGTCTCGGTGCTGCCGCTGATCACCCACGACGGCCGCCAGGCGGTCAGGGTGTCGGTGACCGGCCTGGTGCCCGCCCACCTGGAACACGTCCTGGCCGACCCGGACAGCGCGGAGGACCGCACGGGGGACGGGGCGGCGGACGGCGTGGTGGACAGGGCCGAGGGCGCCGACGTGACGCTGCTCGTGCCCGAGGTGACCCGGCCGCGCGACCTCACCCTGGAGCTGCGCGACGGCGAGGGCGTGATCGGCCAGGCGCTGATCACCGTCACGCCGCAGCGCCACTGGGACGTCTTCGTCGTCCACCACTCGCATCTCGACATCGGCTACACCGATCCGCAGGGCACCGTGCTGCGCCACCACCTCGACTATCTGGACGCGGCGCTGCGGCTGACCGAGGAGAGCGCGGACTGGCCCGACGACGCGAGGTTCCGATGGACGGTGGAGTCGTCGATGCCCGCGCTGCGCTGGCTCGCCGCCCGCCCCCGCGACCTGGTCGCGGCCTTCAAGGAGCGGATGCGTGACGGGCTGATCGAGGTGACCGCCCTGCCGTTCCAGCTGCACACCGAGGCGTGCTCGACCGAGGAGCTGTACCGGCAGCTGCGCTTCACCGAGGAGCTGCCCGCCCGCTCGGCGATGCACACCGACGTGCCGGGCGCGGTCGTCGGGCTGATCGACGCGCTGAACTCGGTGGGCGTGCGCTACCTGGCGGCCGCCCACAACTGGGCCGGGCGGTCGGTGCCGTACCTGCACGGCGGCGACAAGCTGACGCGGCCGTTCCGGTGGCGGGCGCCCAGCGGCAACGAGCTGCTGGTCTGGTTCACCGACACGCCGCACGGCATGGCCTACATGGAGGGCAACACGGTCGGCCTCGCCGACTCCTTCGAGCTGGCCGACGACCTGCTGCCGCGCTACCTGTGCGCGCTGGCCGGGCGGGGCTACCCGTACGGCCCCGGCACGTTCGGCTGGCAGGGGCCGGACGCGGAGCGGGAGCCGTACGCGCTGGACGCCCTGCACCTGAGGGTGCAGGGGGCGCACGCGGACAACGCGGGCCCCTCGATCGTGCCCGCCTCGATCGTGCGCGAGTGGAACACCAGATGGGCCTACCCCCACCTGCGCTCGGCCGTCAACAGCGACTTCTTCGCACACGTCGAGGAGCGCTATCACGACCGGCTGGCCGTCCACGAGGGCGACTGGACCGACTGGTGGGCCGACGGGCTGGGTTCGGGCGCGCGCCCGCTCGGCTACGTGCGACGGGCGCAGAGCGCGCTGCGCGCCGCCGAGACGCTGCACACCCTGGCAGGCGCGGACGCGACCGAGCAGGCCGATCTGGCCTACGACAAGGTGGCGCTGTTCAACGAGCACACCTGGGGCGCGGCCAACCCGTGGGAGGACGCCGAGGAGGCGGGCGACTCGGGCGGGCTGCAGTGGACGCGCAAGTCCGCCGGCGCCTACGACGCGCAGGACGACTCCGCCGACCTGCTGCAGGCGGGCATGCGCAGGTTCGGCAGGACCTTCGGCGGCAGGGGCTTCGTCGTCGTGAACCCCGGCACGCAGCGCCGCACGGACGTGGTGCGGGCCTTCCTGCCGCGCGACGTGGTGCCGCTGGACGAGCCGATCGCGCTGGTGGACGAGCGGACCGGCGAGCGGGTCCCGCACCACGAGGAGGTCGTCCACCCCGTCGACTGGCCGACCAGGCCGATCGGCCGGCACGTCAGCGCGGTCGTCGGCGACCTTCCCGGGTACGGCTACGCGTTCCTGTCGATCAGGCCGGGCGAGGCCGTCACGACCAGGGAGACCGGCGAGACGATCGAGAACGAGTTCTACCGCGTCGGCTACGACATCAAGGAAGCGTACATCCGCTCGATCTTCGACAAGCGGGCCGGCAGGGACCTGGTCAACGCCGACGCCGCCGCCGGGTTCGGGCAGTACGTCTACGACCGCTACGCCACCGCCCCCCACTTCAACCACATGTCCGGGCATGTCGGCGCGCACGACAGGACACTGCTCGGCGACCGGGCGATCGGCCGTCACGCCGCCGTCGTCAAGGCCGAGCGCACCGCGATCGGCGAGAAGCTGGTCGTCGAGCTGCAGGCCAAGGGCGTCGACTGGGTGCGCACGACGATCGAGCTCTACGACGGGGTGCCGCGGGTCGATCTGACCTACCGGCTGGCCAAGCAGGGCACTCCGGCTAAGGAGGCGGTCTTCCTGGCCTTCCCGTTCGCCTGCGCCGGACCGCCCGCGGCCTGGGAGCTGACCGGGGGTGTCGGCGGCGGTCCGAGCGTGCCGGGCTCGGCCGCCTACATGCTGCCGATCAGGCACTGGATGGCCTTCGACGACCCGGAGCTGTCGGTGGCGTGGGCGACGCTCGAGGCGCCGCTGGTGCAGCTCGGCACCATCCACATGCCCTACGCGCCCTTCCCCGCCACGCTCGCCGAGGAGCCGGGCACGATCTACTCCTGGGCGCTCAACAACATCTGGGACACGAACTTCCCCACCCAGCAGCAGGGGGAGACGACCTTCCGTTACGCGGTCACCTCCTCCTCGACCATGACGAGCAGGGTGCTCGGCCCGCTGGCCGCCGCCGGGCTCACCGACCCGTTCCTCGGCATCCTCGCCACGGGGACGGCGCGGCCCGGCGCGGAGGGCGTCTTCGCGACCGTGGACCATCCGGAGGTCCACATCACCTCGCTCGGCCGTACCGCCGAGGGGGTCGTCATGCGGCTCCAGTCGCTGGCCGCGACCGAGGTCGAGGCCACCGTGGGGCTGCGCGGCCTGCGCGCGGCCACGGTCGGCGGGACGCCGCTGCAGGTCCACGACGAGCAGGTCAAGGTACGGCTGCCCGCCTGCGGGGTGGCCGCCGTTCGGGGGATGCTGTGAAGATCGTTGACATCAGGGCCACCACGGTGGCCGTCCCGCTCGAAGCGCCGCTGCGGCACAGCAACGGCGCCCACTGGGGCAGGTTCGTCAGGACCATCGTCGAGGTCGAGGCCGACAACGGGCTGATCGGCCTGGGCGAGATGGGCGGCGGGGGAGAGGGCGCCGCCGCCGCCTTCCGCGGCCTGCTCGACTACCTGTCCGGCCACGACCCCTTCCAGCTCGAGGCGCTCCGCTTCAAGATCGCCAACCCGACGGCCTCGCTCTACAACAACCGCACCCAGCTGCTGGCCGCGCTGGAGTTCGCCTGCCTCGACCTGATCGGCCAGCAGCTCGGCGTGCCCGTCCACGACCTGCTCGGCGGGAGGCTCAGGGAGTCGGTGCCGTTCGCCTCCTACCTGTTCTTCCGCTACCAGGGCGACGCGGCGCCCGAGGTGCGCACGCCCGACCAGCTCGTCGAGCACGCCAGGGCGCTGAAGCGGGCGCACGGCTTCACCGTCCACAAGCTCAAGGGCGGGGTGTTCCCGCCCGACTACGAGCTGGAGTGCTACCGGGCGCTGGCCGCCGCCTTCCCCGGCGACCGGCTGCGCTACGACCCGAACGCGGTGCTGTCCATGGCGGAGGGGCTGCGCTTCGGCAGGGCGATCGAGGACCTTGACAACGACTACCTGGAGGACCCGGTCCTCGGGCTGGAAGGGTTGCGGCTGATCCGCGAGCGGGTCTCCGTGCCCCTCGCGACGAACACCGTCGTGGTGAACTTCGAGCAGTTGGCCGCCAACGTGCTGCGGCGGGGCGCCGACGTCGTGCTGCTCGACACCACCTTCTGGGGCGGCGTCAGGCCGTGCGTGAAGGCGGCGGCGGTGTGCGAGACGTTCCAGCTCGGCGTGGCCGTGCACTCCTCGGGCGAGCTGGGCATCCAGCTGGCGACGATGCTGCATCTGGGCGCCGTGCTGCCCAACCTCACCTACGCGGCCGACGCGCACTACCACCACCTCGTCGACGACGTCATCGCCGGAGGGAAGCTGGCCTACCGGGACGGGCGCATCGCCGTACCGGACGGGCCAGGGCTGGGGGTGCGGCTGGACAGGGAACGGCTGGCCCGCTACGCCGAGCTCTATGCCGAGCTGGGCGGCTACCCCTACGACCGCGACCCCGGCAGGCCCGGGTGGTACGCCCAGGTGCCGAACGAGCGCTTCGCCGACCCGGCGGCGGGGCCGTGACCTCAGCGACCTGAGCGACCTGAGCGACCTGAGCGACCTCAGCCCTCAGCCGAGCAGCCGCCTGATCCCGTCCGCGTACGCGCGCGGATGGGTCAGGTTGCCGTTGTGGCCGCCGGGCAGCACCTCCAGCTCGGCGCCCACGAGCGCGGCCAGTTCCTCGGCGCACCGGTAGTCGAACACCCCCCGCGGCGTCGTACGGCCGGCGACGGGGACGATCCGCACGGGTGAGCGGCGCAGCGCCTCGGGGTCGAGCCGGTCCTCCCTGATCGCGGTGAGGTCGTGGCGCAGGAAGTGCGTGAAGTTGGCGACCCGCTGCGGCGTCATGGGGAACGGCGTGAGGTCCGGCTCCTTGTCGTCGCTGTCGGGGTCGATGCCGAGCACCTCGGCCACCAGCTTGACGGCGGGCACGAGCCCCTCGCGCTCGAAGACCTCCTGGACCTCGGCCAGCTCCCGCACGTGACGTTCCATGAGGTCGCCGGGCAGCAGCCACGGCGCGACGGGCTCGTGCGCGATGAGGGTGTGGATCTGCTCGGGATGCCTGGCGGCCAGGTGGAGCCCGAGCGCGGCGCCGAAGCTGCAGCCGAGCATGGCCGCCGGCTGGTCGGTCACCTCCGCGAGGATCCGGTGGACGTCCTCGGCGTGCTCGGCCATGGAGATCGTGACGGCGGGGTCGTCGAGCGCGCTGCGCGAGAGCCCCCTGCGGTCGTAGGTGACGACGGTGAAGTCGCCGACCAGCCGGTCGACCAGGTCCTTGCCCCTGTCGGCGTCGCCCTCGCCGCTCTGCGACAGCAGCAGCACCGGGCCGTCGCCCCTGACCTCGACGTGGATGTGGTTCGTCATGGCTCTCACCATAAAGCATCAAATTTGATGCATCAAGTCTGATGTAGTCTGGGGACATGAACGGAGTGGAGCTGTTCCTGCTGGGCCGTACGCTGATGAAGATCGGCGAGGAGTCCATGCCGACCGAGGGGATCGGTCCGCGGACCACGAGCGTGCGCACGGTGCTGATCGTGGTCAGCGACCTGCGCGCGCACCCCGAGACCACGGTCGGGGAGGTCGCCGCTCGCACCGGGCTGCCGCAGAGCGCGGTGTCGGCCGCCGTCGCCCGGCTGAAGGAGGCGGGCGCCGTCGTCACCGCGCCCGACCCGGCCGACCGCAGGCGTCAGGTGATCACACCCGCGCCGGCCCTGTCGGACAGGGTGACGCAGGTGCGGTCCACGCCGATCGACGGCCCGCTCGCCGCGGCACTCGGCACCACGGACCCCGGCGAGATCGGCGAGGTGATCGCGCTGCTCGAGCAGCTCGCCGGTCGGCTGACGCCCGGCGCGGTGACCAGGCTGCGGTGAGTCGAACCCCGGCGGGCACGGTCGTCGCTGTCAGTCGGGCAGCGCGGCTGGATTGCGGGCGAGCAGGCCGCCGTCGACCCGGTGCTCGGCGCCGGTGATGAACGACGAGCGCGGCCCGGCGAGGAAGGCGACCAGTTCGGCCACCTCCTCCGGCCGCGCCACCCTGCCCAGCGGATGGGCCCGGCCCCACGCCGCGACCTGCTCGTCCTGCGACAGCGGCCCGCGCCACAGGTCGGCCGCCCAGCGCAGCATCGGGGTGTCGACCGAGCCGGGGCACACGACGTTCACCCTGATCCCGTCGGCGGCGTGATCGAGGGCCATCGCCCTGGTCAGGCCGTTCAGCGCGGCCTTGCTCGCGGTGTAGGCGGCCACGTGCGCCTGGGAGGCGAAGGCCTGCACCGACGACATGACGACGATCGACCCGCCGCCCCGCCTGCGCAGCGCCGGAACGGCCGCCTTGCAGGTCAGGAAGACACCCTTGAGGTTGATGTCGAGCACCTCGTCCCAGACCTCGACCGGCGTGTCCTCCACGGTGCCGTACCGCTGCACGCCCGCGCAGGTCGCCACGACGTCCAGCCCGCCGTACCTGGACTCGGCCAGCTCGACCAGCTCGCGCATCCGCTCCCCGTCGCGCACGTCCGCGACGACCCCGGTGACCCGCTCGCCCCCGAACGGCGCCTCCGTCCCGCAGTAGACGACCGCCGCGCCCGCCCCTGCCAGCCGCTCGACGACCGCCTTCCCGATGCCCGCCGACCCGCCCGTGACCAGGGCCACCTTGCCGTCGAACTCACTCACGTCATCACCTCCGCGCGCACCCATGAGGTCCTGGACTCGCCGGGCCCGAGGAGCATCGCGGTCCCGTTGTCCACAGCCGTGGCCAGGCCGTCCGTCGGCATGCCGGAGAACGGCTCCAGCCCCACCACGTACGCCCTGCCCCACCACGGCCAGTCCTTCGTGGCACCGGCCTCCTGCCACAGCCACAGGTACGGCATGGCGCCCGCGTCCCACTCCACCCGCAGGCCGACCCCGGCCAGCACCTCGTACCATCCCGTGTCGAAGCCTGTCAGATAGACGATCTCGCTGGGCGCCCCCTCCGGCGGCGCCACGAACAACTCCGCCGCCCGCCGTCCGAGCGGATCGATCGACGAGGGGTGCGGGATCACCGTCACCCCCTCGGGCACCCTGATCCAGGACGAGCGCGCGCATGCCCTCGACCGTGATCTCCCGCAGCCGGGCGGCCCAGTTGCGCGTCACTCGAACGCCAGGTCCAGGAAGCGAGGGCGGTAGATCGTCACGTCGCGATAGTGATCGGTGTTGACGAAGCTGTTGACGTTGTAGGAGACCACGAGCCCGGGTCCGGCGATCTCCGGGTGCGCGTGGGCGTTGTAGGTGAAGATGTTCCCGCCGGTCTCGGGCGTGGTGTAGACGGTGGTCTTGTTCCCGAACGGCCCGTACGGCGTGCAGCCGGTGTAGGCGACGATCCTGGAGCTCAGCACCTCCGTGGTGTCGTGCGTGATCAGCACGTAGCCGTCGCCGACCCGGCTGACGGAGTACTCGTTGGCCACGCCCTCCATCAGGCGGGCCGAGTCGGCCTGGTTCCTCGACCAGGTGCCGTCCGCCTTCAGGTACTCCCACGTGCCGAGCAGGCTGGCGCCCCTCACCCTGGCCAGGTGCATGTACTTGGGCGAGCCCAGGTCCTCCACGCCGTAGACGTAGGTGTGGCGGCCGTCCCTGTGGACGGCGGACGCCCACGCCACCTTGCGCCCCGACGGCAGGTCGTGCACGCTGATCGGCCGGTCGAGGCGCCCGGGGGCGAAGCGGGCGACCACGTTGCGGTGCCAGCGCCAGTCCCACGGGCCGGTGCCGAACCGCTCGTACTCCTGGTAGGTGACCTCCAGGACGCCGCCGGCGAGCGTGGCGTCGCCGGCCCAGTACCAGTGGTCCTTGTCGCGGGGCGGCATCACGGCCTTGGGGTCCTCGGCGGTGCCTCCGTAGATCGTGGACAGCCGGCCGTCGCGCTCCACCGCGAAGGAGTTGTTGAGGAAGACGGTCGTGCCGCCCTCCTCCCTGACCGGCGGGCGGGAGCCGTCCGGGTTGACCTGGCCGAGGAAGGTGTCGGAGAACACCCACAGCTCCTTGCCGTCGGGAAGCCTGACGGAGTAGGTGCCGTCGGCGCCCGTCCAGTCGTCCAGGCGGCTGTTGTCGTTGCCGTACGCGGTGAACAGGGAGGTCAGCCTGGCGTCGGTGCCAGCGCCGCGGAAGGTGGGCAGGTCGCAGGCGGCGGCCAGGGCGGCCGCGGGGGCGCCGGCGATCGTGGTGAGGACGAGAACGAGAGACAGCAGGAGTCGCCGCATCACGGGCCCCTATCAGATGGGGGATGTCCTCGTAGTTCTAGTCATTAGATGACTTATTGTCTAGTAGTTCTTGCCGTCCTGCTGTACTACTCGCCCTGAGCGCCCCCACGCCGCGGCGTCGACGCCGTCGAACGGCAGGCTCTAGGAGTTCGGCGAGGCCTGTGCCGGTGTCGGGAAGGCGAACCGCGGCTCCGTTCCTGACCACCACGCCCCGATGGCGAACGCCGCCGTCGCCTCGATGTAGACCGCGCGGGCCAGCCCCCCGCAGGGCATGGGCGTGCAGCCCATCGACGTGATCAGTGCGGTGACCTGGTCGAGGCTGCCCGGATCGTCCCCGCAGAACGGCACGGCCAGCGGGGCGCCCTCGAAAGCCGGGCGCGGCAGCGTCCAGATGCTCTCGTGGCACAGGTTGAACGCCTTGACCACGTGGGCCCCCGGCGCGGCCTCCGCCATCCGCCGGGCGACCGACGTCGTGCCGCCTGTCGTCAGCATCAGCCCGCCGTCGGCCGGCGCGACGGGGTTCGTGCAGTCGACGACCGTCCGCCCGCTGAGGGTGCCGGCGAGCCCCTCGACCACCTTCGGCGCCACGTCCGCGGGGACCGCCACGAGGACGAGGTCGCCGTGGGCCGCCCCGTCCGTGAGAGTCCCGTACCCCGCGGCGCCGATACGGGCCGCCGTCGCGGCGGCCGCGGCCCGGTCGCGTCCGCCGACCAGCACGTCGTGCCCCGCGCGGACCCACGCGCCGCCCAGTGTCGTGGCCATCATGCCCGTGCCGAGGATGCCGATACGCATGGTGTGACTCCTGACTCCTGACTCCGGATCGTCGGCGACCCGGCAGTGCCGAGGTGACATCGCAGGTGATGCCGGTCCCCGACGGTAGGTGGCCCGATGCGCACCACGTGGTGTCCGTCGGAGCGGGCAGGATGGGGGCGTGGAGAATCTCCCCGACCTGCCGGAGCTCGCGTACACCTCCGACTGCCGGGCGCGCATGGCGTTCGAGGTGCTCGCGAACCGCTGGGACAGCGTCGTCGTGTACACGCTCGGCCAGAGCGGTCCGATGCGGCCACGTGAACTGGTCGCCCGGATCGGCGGGATCCGCCCCAAGGTCCTCACCGAGGCACTGCGGCGCCTGGAGTACAACGGCCTGGTCGACCGCCGGGCGTACGCGGAGGCGCCACCGCGCGTGGACTACGCGCTGACAGAGGCCGGTGTCGCGCTGCTCGGCCCCATGCGTGCGATGGGCGTGTGGGCCGCACGGTACGGCGACGCCGTCCTGGACGCGCAGGACCGGTTCGAGGAGCGGAACCAGGCGCACCGCCGTACCGGCAGCTAGCCCCCGCCCACCAGGTTGACGCCGAGAGGCTCATCTGCCACGCGGTCGAGGGAGTCGTGAAGACCGAACTGTTGCGCGGTGTGGCCGACGCACGCGCTGAAAATCGGATGCCCGCCTGCGAAACCGCCATGCAGCCTGCGCGAGCCACCGATGGAGGAATCGCCGTGGGTCACGGGGAGTTCGGATGCGTCACGTGCAAGCCATGACCCCTGTCTAGTGTCAGCGACCCCTGCGCTTGTCGGTCTGTTTGGGGTGTCCGGTGCCCGCCCTCGTGATCCGTAGTGTGCGGTTGTCGTCATCGATGGCGTACCAGATGCGGCCACTCGAAGTCGCCTCGTACTGCCACTGCTCCAGGAATTCTCCGCCTACCTTCACCGCGCCCAGCGCGCCTTTGAGAGGGTGCTGGCGGTTGTCCACGTGACACCCGCGCCCGGTCCAGGTTTTCCCGGGCCTGGGAGAGCAGGTGGTTCCACCCTTCAGCGGCACGACGGCTTCTCCGCGGTGTGGCCGGCCGTGCGCGCTGAAAACAGGATGCCCGCCCGCGAAACGCCCATGTAGCCTGCGCGAGGACCTCTGAAAGGGAACCGCCATGGGACACGGTGGGGCACTTCACGTGCGAGCCATGACGCCTATGGTCGCGCTAACGGCGAGGCCCTGCCGTCGATCATGCCTGAATCGTAGACTCCGTATATGAGCGCGATGCGTGACGAGCTCCACTCGCTGGTCGACCAGTTGCCCGAGGACCAGGTGCAGCCGGTGCTGGCACTCGTCCGTGAGAACATCGCAGCGACACGCCGCCGTGAGGGAGCAGCGCTGACCCTGGAACGGATCCGGGAGCGGATGCGTGGAGTAACGGGCGTGGACGAAGAGCTCCATCGCCTTCGGGACGAGTCGCGTGGCTGACGCCTACGTCGTCGATACGGGCGTGTTCCTGAGGTGGTTTGTCGATCAACCTGGCTTCGAGCATGCTCGCGAAATTCAGGGCCTTCCTGCACGATCAGGTCGGGCTGGAGACAGCCGATTTCGCGCGCATCGAAGTCGCGGGAGTCTTGCGGAAGAAGGGGCTTCTCGCCGGTCGCCTGACGGCTGAAGAGCGCATGTATGACGCGATCTTCGCCCAACTGGCGCTCGACAGAGCTATTCCGTTGCTCACAACTGATGCCAAGCTCTGCCACGCGGTCGAGGGAGTCGTGAAGACCGAACTTCTCCGGGGTGTGGCCGGCCGTGCGCGCTGAAAAGAGGATGCCCGCCCGCGAAACGCCCATGTAGCCTGCGCGAGGACCTCTGAAAGGGAATCGCCATGGGACACGTCGAGGTGGGACACCTCACGTGCAACCCGTGACCCCCATGCCGCGCCGCGAGATTGCCGTCTTCTTCTGGCCTGATTACTGGCCCCGCATTCCTTGATACACGTACACGCACGTACTCCCGGACATCGAACGAGCGACCGTCGAGGCGGTCGCCAAGAAGCTGTTCGGGTGATCAGAGAACGCACGAGCGGCCGGATTCCTGGCGAGGTCAGGCCTCTTGGCTGTCAAAATGGCCGTCGTCGCCCTTCTGGGCAAGATCGATGACCGCCGTTTTGGCTGGTAGGGCGCCTGGGACTCGAACCCGGGATCTGTCGATCAAGAAGCGCGGACAAGGCGGTTCTCGTAGGCGAAGATCACGGCCTGGATTCTGTCACGGAGCTTGAGCTTGGCCAGGATGCGGCCCACATGGGTCTTCACTGTGCCCTCGGACAGGAGCAGCCGACCGGCGATCTCGGCGTTGGACCGGCCGAGCGCGATCTGTTGGAGGATCTCGCGTTCCCGTGGGGTCAGCGCGGCCAGTGGGTCAGGACCGTCATCGGGCACCGGGAGGTCGGCGGCGATGTGGTCGATGAGCCGACGGGTGGTGGACGGTGCGATGACCGCGTCGCCACGGTGCACGGTGCGGATCGCGGCCAACAGGTCCTCCGGCGGCGCGTCCTTGACCAGGAAACCGCTGGCTCCGGCCCGCAGCGCGGCGAAGGCGTACTTGTCGAGGTCGAACGTGGTGAGCACGACCACCCGGGGCGTAGGTCCGGGACGAGCGAGCAGGCGGTGGGTCGCCTCAACCCCGCCCATACGTGGCATCCGGACGTCCATCAGGACCACGTCGGCGGTCGTGACGGCCAGTTTCTCCAGCGCTTCGGCGCCGTCGCCGGCCTCACCGGCGACCATCATGTCGGGCTGAGCCTCGACCACCATCACGAAGCCGGCCCGGACCATCACCTGGTCGTCGACGAAGAACACTCTGATCGTCACGTCTGCCCCTTCGCTCCGGTCCGCCGGGGTACGGCAGGCGGGCGGACACGTGGAACCCACCGGCCGTTGCCGGTCCGGCGGTAACCGTACCGCCGAAGGCAAGGAATCGCTCGCGCATGCCGACCAGGCCGAGCCTTGCGCCGTCGCCGGGCCCGCCGGGATCCCCGGGGCCGTCGTCCTGGACCCGCACCGCAAGCTCGGCCGTCTCCCAGCTCAGCACCACCAGGGCCCGGCGGCCGGCGCCCGCGTGCTTGAGCGTGTTCGTCAGCGACTCCTGGACCAGCCGGTAGACCGCCAGTTCGGCGGCGGGGCTGAGCCGCCGCTCGGTGCCGTCCTGCCGGAACGTCACCTCCAGCCCGGCGGCCCTGGTCCCCTCCAGCAGCCGGGGCAGCTCGGCCAGCGTCGGCGCGGAGTCTCCGGACTCGGGCTCCAGCGGCGTGTCGGCGCGCAGCACGCCCAGCAGGCCGCGCATGTCCGCCAGCGCGTGGCGTCCGGCGTCGGCGATCGTGGCGAGGATTTCCGCAGCCCGGCCAGGATCGGCGCCTACCGCATAGGTGCCGCCCTGCGCCTGGCTGATCACCACTGACAGCGAGTGCGAGACCACGTCGTGGATCTCTCTGGCGATCCGGGCTCGCTCGTCGCTTACGGCCCGTCGAGCGCGTTCCTCCCGATCGGCTTCCGCTCTGCGCGCCCGATCCTCCAGCGAGGCCAGGTACGCCCGCTGCGTCCGGCGCCACATGCCGAGGCTCCACGCCACCATGGTGACGGCGAGCAGGAAGAGGAAGACGTACGCCGGGGGCAGGCCGGCCGCCTGGCGCGGGTTGAGCCAGAACCGTGCGCCGACGGCTGCGGATCCGAGCACGGCCGCGGCCGGCCCCCAGCCCAGAGCACGCCGCGATCCGTAGGCGCACACCGAGTAGAGCGACCACGGAAACACCAGCATCGACGGTGGCAGCAGCAGGACCCCGGTGCCGGCCAGCATCGCCGCGCATCCCACCGAGACCGCGCCGAAGGACGCCAACGGCATTGTGCGCCGCAAGCCCATCGCGGTGTGCGCCAGTAGAGCACCCGCGAACGCGAGCGGCGCGGGGCCGGGAGTCGCGGTCAGCACGAGCCAGGTCCAGCCCAGCAGCGGCAGGCCCACCAGCGTGGCCAGGACGGCGTCGGCGAGCGGCGGCCGTGCCCTGGCCTGCGAGAGCAGCCGTCCGATCGCCTGTGACATGGCCCTGAGTCTACGAACGGGCAAGGGCGCGCCGCGTCTGCCCAGGGGCGGAGCCGCGTATGCCTGAGGTCGTATCTTTCCTGGCCGCCGGGCAGACGCGGGAGCGGCGTCCGCGGAGGGAGTGTGGGATCACCGAACGAACATCGGACGGAGACCTCATGAGACAACGATCACCTGTTGCGGGTTATCTCGCCGCCGGCTGGGCGGCGGCGTACGCGGGATTGCGCGCCTACTGGACGATGGGCGGTGAGTGGCTCGCCGTGCGCTGCAGCGCCACCGAGGCCGCCACGGCCACCGCCGCGGATCCGTGCGCCAGCCGGCCGCTGCCCGAGTTGGACGGCCTGGCCGGGTGGGGGAGCGTGCTCGCGCTGGCCGCGATGGCCGTGCTGGCGCTGGCCACGGTGCGGCCCTTCGGGCGGCGGATCCCGCGCACGGGCCTGCTTGCGGCGACCTGGATCGGCGCGCTGGCGCTGCTGTGCTTCGGCGGCCAGATCCTGCTGCTCAACCTGCTGCGGGTGCTCTTGTGGGTCACCGGGTTGCCCGGCTGGGCGGCCGAGCCGTACTGGACGCTGTTCGTCGACCAGCTCATCGTGCTCGCCGGCGTCGGGGCGCTCGCCGTCGCCGCCTGGTCCTACCAGCGTCGCACGCGCCCCGAGTCGGTGGACGTGCGAGCTGTCGGCCGCCGGCTGCGCCGGTTCGGCTGGGCCGCGACGCTGGCGCCGCTGCCCTACGCGACGCTCAAGGCGGTGTGGGCCCTGGGGTACCCGGTGGGCGGCTACCGTGAATCGGGGCTGGTGGGTGCGCACCACTGGTACAGCCCGTTGGCCGATTTCAGCGTCACCATTCCGGTGTTCGGCGCGCTGTGCGCGCTCGCGCTGATCCAGGGCTGGGCCCGGTGGGTGCCCCGCCGGCTGGTGCTGGGCGCCGGCTGGATCGGTGGCGTCGGCCTGCTGTCCATGGGGCTGCCGGCGGCGGTGACCACGATCGGTGAGTTCGTCGGCCTCGCCGAGTTCCCGACCGCGCCCGGCAGCGCGAACCTGTGGGTGATCGGCCTGACCTACGGCGGGTTCCTGTTCTGGGGCACGGCCCTGGTCGGTCTGATCACCTGCTATCAGGCGCTCACCCAGCATCCAGCCCCCGCCCGATTCCTCGGTCCGGCCGTACAGGAAGCAAGCATTCGATGAGGAAGGTTCTGACGTGCGCTTTGTGACCCTTGCGCTCGTCGGTCTGTTCGGGGTGTACGGTGCCTGCCCTCGGTGATCCACAGCGTGCGGTTGTCGTCATCGATGGCATACCAGATGCGGCCACCGGAAGTCGCTTCGTACTGCCACTGCTCCAGAGGCTCTCCGCCTACCTTCACCGCGCCCAGCGCGCCTTTGAGAGGGTGCTGGCGGTTGTCCACGTGACGCGGATCGTCGGTGATCGCAACCCACGCCCGGTCCAGGTTCTCCCGGGCCTGGGAGAGCAGGTGGTTTCACCCTTCAGCGGCACGACGATCGGCGAACCGCACACCCCAGGGGTTGGGGCGGGGGACCTCCTCCTCGCGGCCGGTCATGACGACTCGTCATGTGGCTTGGGGACCTCAGGCCTGTCGCCGGGAAAGGGCCCCTGGAGCTCGCGGGCGAGCTGCGGATCGCTCCACACCACCGCGGTGGACCGCCAAGACGTCAGGGCGCGGCCGAACGGCAGGAGTTCGCCGGTATCCGCTCCGGCGGTCAGATGCCCGAGAAGCTCGCGGACGCAAGCCTGACGTTCGGTCTCGGGCAGCCACGTCACCCAGGGCAATTCCTCGGTGAGTACCTCCTCGGCCAGGCTGCCGTTGCGTCGCTCCACGATGGCCAGGGCGCGAGCAGCGATGCGCAGGCTGGCCGTACTGGCCTCGAATCGCTCGGCCCGCATCAGAACCAGATTCTCCTCATCCCGACGCTCAAGGATCAGATAAGCGGCTAGCCGGTGAGAAATGGGATGCCGGACACGGGGGAGGACGGATAGCCTGCACGGGATCTGAAGGGGGCGCTATGGGACACGTCGAGGTGGGGCACCTCACCTACGTCCTGCCTGACGGGCGGCCGCTGCTCAACGACGTGTCCTTCCGCATCGGCGAGGGCGTCAAGGCCGCGCTCGTCGGGCCGAACGGGGCCGGCAAGACCACGCTGATGCGCCTGGTCGCCGGCGACATCCAGCCGGTCGAGGGCAGCGTGGCCAGCTCGGGCGGGCTGGGCGTCATGCGCCAGTTCATCGGCAGCATCCGCGACGGCAGCACGGCGCACGACCTGCTGCTCAGCGTCGCCCCACCCGCGGTACGGCAGGCGGCGCACCGCCTCGACCAGGCCGAGCTGGCGATGATGGAGCGCGACGACGAGAAGACCCAGATGCGCTACGCCCAGGCGATCACCGACTACACCGACGCGGGCGGCTACGACATCGAGGTGCTCTGGGACACCTGCACGATCGCGGCGCTCGGCGTGCCGTACGACAGGGTGAAGTACCGCGAGACGTCCACGCTGTCGGGCGGGGAGCAGAAGCGCCTGGTCCTGGAGGCGCTGCTGCGCGGGCCCGACCAGACGCTGCTGCTCGACGAGCCGGACAACTACCTCGACGTGCCCGGCAAGATCTGGCTGGAGCAGCAGCTCAACGAGACTCCGAAGACCGTCATGCTGGTCAGTCACGACCGGCGGCTGCTGGCCAACGCCGCCGACCGCATCGTCACGGTCGAGTCGGGCGGCGTCTGGATCCACGGTGGGGGGTTCGGCACCTACGCCGAGGCCCGCAAGGCCAGGAACGAGCGCCTCGACGAGCTGCGCAGGCGGTGGGACGAGGAGCACGCCAAGCTCAAGGCCCTGGTCAACATGCTCAAGAACAAGGCCAGGTACAACGACGGCATGGCGGCCGCCTACCACGCGTCCCAGACGCGGCTGCGCCGGTTCGAGGAGGCGGGGCCGCCGGAGGTGGCGCCGAGCGACCAGAAGATCAGCATGCGGCTGCGCGGCGGCCGTACGGGCAAGCGCGCGGTGATCAGCGAGAGCCTGGAGCTGACGGGCCTGATGAAGCCGTTCGACCTGGAGATCTGGTACGGCGAGCGCGTCGCCGTCCTCGGCTCGAACGGGTCGGGCAAGTCCCACTTCCTGCGCCTGCTGGCCGGGGAGCCGGTCGCGCACACGGGAGTGGCCAGGCTGGGCGCGCGCGTCGTGCCGGGACACTTCGCCCAGACGCACGCCCGCCCCGAGCTCCACGGCCGCACACCGTGCGAGATCGTCATGACCGAGCACGCCAAGCTCAAGAACGAGGCGATGAAGGTCCTGGCCCGTTACGAGCTCGCCGGGCTCATCGCCGACCAGCGCTTCGAGACGCTGTCGGGAGGGCAGCAGGCGCGGCTGCAGATCCTGCTGCTCGAACTGTCGGGCGCGACCCTGCTGCTGCTCGACGAGCCGACCGACAACCTCGACCTGGCAAGCGCCGAGGCGCTGCAGGAGGGGCTGAACGCCTTCGACGGCACGGTGGTCGCGGTCACGCACGACCGCTGGTTCGCCGATGACTTCGACAGGTTTCTGGTGTTCGGGGCGGATGGAAATGTGTACGAATCCGCCGAACCGGTGTGGGACGAAACACGCGTGGCCCGCCAACGCTGAACATTGACTAAAGAGTTGGTACGGCAGGCGCGTGTTCATGCCTGCCGTACCCGGAAACCGGTTATCACGGCAACGTGATTCCGCGTATCCGTACCATCGCCGCCTTCGCCCTCGTCCTCGTGGCGGGTTGTGCCGCGGCGGAGAAGCCACCTGTCCAGATGAAGCCGCTCGTGCTCAAAGAGCAGGCTTCGTCGGTCGCCAAGAGCGCCGACGGGTACGTCGTGAACTGGGCGGGCGTGCTGGTCAACAGCAACCCCTGGCACTTCGGCGAGCACGTCGTCGCCACGATCGTGGGGCGCGACGCCAAGGGCGCCGAGGTGGCCCGCATGGACCAGCCGCTCGACGCTGTCCCGCCGGGGGGCGACCTGCCCTTCACCGGGCAGATGCCGGCTTCAGGAAAGCCGGCGAAGGTGACGATCGAGTACCGCTCGACGCAGTGGCGGCAGGCGGCGCGCGTCCCGTCGTCGCTGCTGCCGTTCCCGATCACCAGGTCGCAGACCGTCAAGCAGAAGAACGGCAGCTACCTGGTCACCGGCGAGGTCGACAACCCCTACGTGCTGCCAGCCGGCAGCCTGGTCGTGACCGCGCTGCTGCGTGACCAGGCGGGCAAGCTGGTGGCCGGCGCCAGCACGTTCGTCGACGACGTGCGGGCGGGGAAGCCCCCGCGGTTCATCCTGACGGTCGAAGGGCTGCCCGCGACGGCGAAGGTGGCCATGACGGACGTGGTGGCCAGGACTTGGGGCTCGACCGGACGTCCTTACGAGGAGCTGGCGCTGGGCGGGGCGCAACCGGTGCACACGGTCAAGCCGACTACCGCGCCGTTCGCGTACGACAAGGGACGGCAGATGCCGCCGGGCGAGAGCAAGCCCTGACGGCATCCTGATCCACGCCCCTGACGACCCGACGAGGGCCCGCGCTTTCCCGCGGGCCCTCTTTGTGCGCTGTCATTCGTGACATTTCCGGACGGGCTTTCTTTGGCGATCCGCTCGTCAATAAGACGATAAATCGGTCAGGGCTACGGGTTTTTCTTGGCGGACCCCAATGAACCGGTAGAACGGCAAGTTACCGATCCATTACCTTCGGTCACGTCGGCGCAGCGGCGGCGAGGCCGCGGCTCGCCTTCTCGGTCCCATCTGGCTGAAGGGAGGCCGGTCAGCGTGCCCGCAGTCCGCGTCAGGTGCTCGGCCGGCCCGCCCGGACATCACCCCTGCCGCAAGAGCGTGGAAAGGAGGGTGGCGCTGCTCCGAGCCATGGGTTCCGCGCCACACAACAGATGAACGACCGCGTCCTGGTCGAGGCTCTCCGCGCCCGCGACCCTGGTGCCCTCGCGGCGCTCTACGACACGCACGCCGAGGGCATCTACCACTACTGCTGGACCCTCCTCAGCAATCCCGACAGCGCCCAGGTCGCCCTGCGCGACACCCTCATCGCCGCCGAGGCCCACATCGGCGCCCTGGCCGAGCCCGACAGGTTGCGCGGCTGGCTCTACGCGCTGGCCAGGCAGGAGTGCCTGCGCCGGCGCACCGGCGGTGGCGGCGACGAGACCGAGGCGATGGTCGCGCTCCCTGCCCTGGCCGATCCCGCCGACGCCGACCTGCGCGTCATGGCGTGGAACGCCGTCCGCAGCCTGACGGCGGCCGACGCCGAGCTGCTCGAGCTGACCACCAGGCACGGCCTGTCCACGTTCGATGTCGCGGCGGTTCTCGGGGTCACGCCGCGCCAGATCGAGATCACCCACGAGGCGGCCGCTGAACGGCTCGGCGACGCGATCACCGCCGAGGTCCTCGCCCGGAAGGGTCCCTACGACTGCCCGCAGCGGGCCGCCATCCTCACCGGCTTCTCCGGCGAGCTGACCGCCGAGATGCGCGGGGAGGTGGTCGCCCACCTGGACAGGTGCGAGACCTGCGCGCCGCACCGGGCAGGGCAGGTGTCGATCGCGAAGGTCTTCGAGCTGATGCCCGCCGCGGCGCTGCCGGAGACGCTCAGGGTCAGGGTGATGAGCTGCTTCGCCGACCCCGAGCTGCTGCCGTACCGGAGGTATGTGGCGCGGCGGTCGGCCGCGCTGGACGCGGCCGGGTTTCCCCACGCGGGAGACGGGAGGGCGCGGCGCTGGTCGCAGGCGCTGGCGGGCGCGTTGGCGGCGGTCGCCGCCCTCGCGGCCATCGGCATGATCTTCACCTACTTCGGCAAGGAGGGTGACGGGATCACGGGCATCGCCTCGGGGGCGTTTCCCGCGACCGGGGAGCCGCCGGGGATCAGGTTGCCCTGGCTGCCGAACCCTCACGACACGCCGATCACGGTGGAGCCCATCCTCAACAGCTCGGCGACCTATCCCGTCGGGGCGCACCGGTCGACGGCGCCGGTGACCGCGACGACGCCGGACCCCGTGCCGGCGCCGCCGCGTGTCCCGTGGGTGCCCCAGCCGACCCGCACCGGCCCGGCACCGACGCCGCCGACGCTGACGCCGGGGGAGCCGCCGGGGACGAACCCGCCCCGTGACCACCACGGCAGTCCGACGAAGACGCCGTGCCCCACGAGGACGCCCACCCCCCGGCCCACCCTTACGGCGACGCCCACCGCCACCTCGCCCCCCACCCCGACCCCCAGCCCGACCCCCACGGCCACGCAGCCGGCGACGTCCCCGCCGCCCACTCCGGAGCCGACGGCCACGCGGCTGCCGACGGAGCCGCCCAAGCCGGATCCCACCCCCACTCCCGCGCCGACCGTCCCGCCGACGAAGGATCCGCAGCAGGGTTCAGGCGGTTCCGGCGGCCGGGGGTCCCCAGGTTCCGGATCCTCAGGTTCCGGGTCCACGGGTTCCGGATCCTCAGGTTCCGGATCCTCAGGTTCCGGGTCCACGGGTTCCGGATCCTCAGGTTCAGGGTCCACGGGTGCCGAAGGGTCGGGTGCCGGAGGGTCGAGGGCCGGGGGCGCGGCGTCCGGGGGCGGCGCGCCTGAGCGGGCAAGCGGCGGGACACCGGCGGTCACGGCCGCCGAGGAGTCCCCACAGGTCCTGACCGAGGCGCCGGCCAGGCAGGAGAACGCGTAAGCCCGGTGGAGCGCTTCACCGTCAAGGGGCACCGGGTCTGCCCGCTCCCCGTTCCTGGGGAACTGGCCGACCTGGTGCCCCGCGTCCATGAGATCGACTGGCCGACCTGGCTCGACCCCGGCCCCCGCATGCTCAGGGACGTGCTCGACCTGTCCCGCCTGCTCACCGCGCGCTCCCTCGCCACGCTCTCGTGGCTGGCCCGCGGCGACCCTCCCGCCGACCTCGACTGGTTGTGGACGAGGTGCAGGCTCGCCGGACCCCGCCAGGAGCGCATGTACGGCGCGGCCGCCGCCGTGCCCGACCCCGTGCTGGCCCTCGTCGTCGCCGACTGGACCTGGGTACTCGGCACCGCCTACGGCGGCAGGGTCACCGCCCCCTACCTGGCGGGCGCCGCCTATCCCCGCGTCGGGCACCAGGCCGCCCACGCCACCATGACCCTTTACCAGACCTTCGAACGCCATCCCGAGGCGCGCCCGGCCATCGCCGCCGCGTGGGCCGCCGCCCGCGTCACCGCCGACTGGTGCAAGGCCGCCGAACTTCACGCTGCGTATGGGAGCGAGACGCCGGTCTTCGCCTACCCGAAGGGGGCGATACCGCCCTCGACGGGACTCCGGCCGTGGATAGAACGCCTACTCCGCCTGCGGTGATTACGTTACGTAAGTTTCATGTGTGCGCTGTGTGACTAATGGGAATCGTGTGCATAGAGTGACGACGCATGCGCAGGGGGGAATCGTATGCATACCGTCAGAACACGCCTGTTCGTCGCCTGTTGCATGGTGGCGACGTTGTGCCCACCGGCCGCCGCCGAGCCCGCGCCATCCGCGGGTGAGGTCGCCAGGGCGCGCGCCACCGTGAAGCAGCGGGCCAAGGCGCTCGGGGTGGCAAGCGTACGGCTGGCCGCGGCCAACACGCGGCTGGACGAGCTGGCCGTCAACGCCGGGCGGATGGTCGAGGCGTACAACGGCCAGATCGTCCGGCTGGACGGGGCGCGGGAGCGGCACTCCATGGCCATGGAGCGGCTGAAAGCGGCCGAGGACAGAGTGGCGGCGACGAAGGCCGCCGTCTCGATGCTGGCCACGCAGTCGTACGCGGGCATGGATCTCAGCAATCCCATGGTCAGCCTGTTCAGCGACGGCGGCGGGCTCGAGGGCTACCTGCACCGGACGAGCACGCTCGAATCCATCGGCCAGGAGCAGACCGAGAAGCTGAAACAGGTGCGCGACACCCAACAGGTGGCGACCGTGCTCCGCGCGCAGGCCGAGGACGCCTACACCGAGCAACAACGGGCCGCCGCGCAGGCCGAAGAGGCCAAGGCGGCGGCCGAGGCGGCGGTCGACACGCAGCAACGCGAGACCGAGGCCATCGAGGCGGAGAAGGTCACGCTGGAGAAACGCGTGGACGCGGCGCGCACCGAGGCCGAACAGCTGGCCAGGCAGCGGGCCACCGCGATGGAACAGGCCCGGCTGGAGCGACAACAGCGGCTGGCGAAGGCCAGCGGGGCCGGATCGGCCGCCAGATGGATGACACCAGGCCAGACGACGGGTGACGTCGTGGCCAACTGGGCGCTGACGCAGCTCGGCAAGCCGTACGTGTGGGCGGCCGCCGGCCCGTCGGGCTTTGACTGCTCCGGGCTCTCCATGCGGGCCTGGGAGAAGGTCGGGGTGCGGCTCGACCACTGGACGGGCACGCAGTGGAACGCGGGCCCGCACGTCCCTCTGAATCAGTTGCAGAGGGGTGACCTGCTGTTCTTCGGCAAGGTCACGAACAATCCCGGAGACATCCACCACGTGGGGATCTTCGTCGGGCGCGGCATGATGGTGCACGCGCCGCAGACGGGAGACGTGGTCCGCATCGCCTCCATGTGGCGCAGGGACCTGGTCGGCGCGACCCGTCCCCGCTAGGCCGCCCGGTTCGGCCGTACGCCGAGGGAATCCTCCAGCGACATCGCTTCCGCGAGACGTGAGCGTCCGGAAGCGCCGAGATCCGGCGGTGCGCACTATCCACCGCACGCCGGAGGACAACGGTCGCCGAGCGAGCGTCCACAAGACGCGAGGTTCCGCAAGGCGCGAGGTGCCACAAGCCGCGAGGTGCCACCAGGCGCGACGTGCCACGAAGCGCGACGTTCCACAGGGCACGAGATTCGACGAGTCGCGGGTCCGCTGAGACGGACACACCCGCGAGACGGGAGGTCCCGTGAGACGTGAGCCACCACGAAACCCCGCGCCCCGCGGGGAAACCGTCAGTGGGCGGTGTAGCCCTGCTCCTTCGCGCGCTGGAACGAGCGCTCGATCTCGGCCTCGGCCTCGACGCGGCCCACCCAGTTGGCGCCCTCGACCGACTTGCCGGGCTCCAGGTCCTTGTACACCTCGAAGAAGTGCTGGATCTCCAGCCGGTCGAACTCCGCCACGTGGTGGATGTCGCGGATGTGCTCCATCCGCGGGTCGGTGGCGGGCACGCACAGGACCTTGTCGTCGCCGCCCTTCTCGTCGGTCATGCGGAACATGCCGACCGCGCGGCAGGTGATGTAGCAGCCGGGGAAGGTCGGCTCCTGCAGCAGCACGAGGGCGTCGAGCGGGTCGCCGTCCTCGCCGAGGGTGTGCTCGATGAAGCCGTAGTCGGCGGGGTACTGCGTGGAGGTGAACAGGAGCCGGTCAAGCCTGATCTTGCCGGTCTCGTGGTCCACTTCGTACTTGTTCCGTTGCCCCTTCGGAATTTCAACGACAACGTCGAACTCCACCGCGGTTCCTCCGCTCGAGCCCCCCGGGCACCCCCGGTTGGGCGTTAATGTCTCGTAGGCGAACTGAGAGAGAGGTCGGCGACGTGGTGCGGCGCGAGCGGTGGGTGGCGTTGACCACACTCGCCATGCTCCAGGCGGTGACGATCGTCGCCGGCGCGTACGCGCTGACGAACGATCTCAGCCTGGGCGCGCTGACGAGGCCTGAACCACTGCCGACCGAGCGTGCTGAGCCTTCGCCCGTCCCTGTGGTCACCGCGGGGCC
The DNA here is from genome assembly GCF_053602555.1 of Nonomuraea sp. NPDC004354. Lineage (NCBI taxonomy): Bacteria > Bacillati > Actinomycetota > Actinomycetes > Streptosporangiales > Streptosporangiaceae > Nonomuraea > Nonomuraea sp. NPDC004354. The sequence goes on from NZ_JBSGDV010000002.1 coordinate 678,487, forward strand.
GGTGCTGGCCTCGGGTGGAGACGGACCTCTCCCCCCTAAGGGTACTTTGACCGCACAGCTCGCCGACGCCCTGGGTGACGAAGCGCTCGGTGACAGGGTGGGCGCCGTCGTCATCGACGCAGGGACGGGGGAGCAGATCTTCGCCGCCGGCGCCGCCACCGGGATCACCCCGGCCTCCACCACCAAGGTGGTGACCTGCGCCGCCGCGCTCGCCTCCCTCGGTCCCGACGCCCGCCTGAAGACCTCCGTCGTCCAGGGCCCGAACCGCAACTCGATCGTGCTGGTCGGCGGCGGCGACCCGACGCTGGCCGGGCCGTCGGCCAAGCCGGGCGCCTATCCCAAGCAGGCGTCGATGGTCCAGCTCGCCTCCCGCACCGCGGCCGCGCTCAAGTCGTCGGGCGTCACCAAGGTCACGCTCTCCTACGACGCCTCCCTCTTCACCGGCAGTGGGTCCGCGCCCGGCTGGAAGCCCAACTACATCCCGGACGGCGAGGCCGCTCCCGTCCACGCGCTGGCGATCGACGAGGGCCGCCAGAACCCGGCCTCCTCGACGCCGCGCGTCGCCGACCCGGCCGCCTACGCGGCCACCGCGTTCGCCAAGACCCTCGGCAAGTACGGCATCAGCGTCGGCGCGTCGATCCGCCCGGCCAAGGCGGCCCGCGGGGCGGCCACGCTCGCCGCGGTGGAGTCCGCGCCCGTCTACGCGCTCGTCGAACGCACGCTCACGAAGAGCGACAACGATCTGGCCGAGGCGCTGGCCAGGCACGTGGCCATCAAGGAGGGCAGGCCCGCCTCCTTCGAGGGCGGCTCCCAGGCGGTGCTGGCGGTGCTCAAGCGGCTGGGCATCGACAAGGGCGTGACGGTCTCCGACGGGTCGGGGCTGTCCATCAGGAACCGGATCAGCGCGGAGGGCCTGGCCCGTGTGCTGGCCGTGGCGGCCAAGGACCCCGCGCTGCGTCCGCTGCTCGCCGGCATGCCGATCGCGGGGTTCACCGGGACGCTCGGCCACCGCTTCACCGGCGGGGACAGCAAGGGGCAGGTCGGCCTGGTCCGCGCCAAGACCGGCACGCTCAACCACGTCAACACGCTGGCCGGGTTCGCCACCACGCGCTCGGGGCGGCTGGTCACCTTCGCCTTCCTGGCCGACAAGGTCCCCTACACCGCCGAGTCGGTCCTCGACCGTCTGGCCGCCATCGTCGCCCGCTCCTGACCGGCCCGGGCACGCGGCAGCCGGGCGGCGGCGCCGGGCCCGCGCAGGAGGGCGGGCCAGTTCTTCGCAGTGGGCGAGCCGACCACGTACGGTGGACGGTATGCAGGTGATCGACTGGGATCTGGCCGTCTCGACCGGAACGCGCCTGGTGCGCCCCGGACCACAGGTGAGCCGTGAGGAGGCCCGCCACGCCGTCACCGAACTGCGCACCCTCTCCCGTGAAGCGGAGGGGCACGTCCGCGAGTTCGCCAAGATAGAGGCGGCCACCCCGCCGCAGCCCGCCACCATCGTCGACCGGCCGGGATGGATCCGGGCGAACGTCGAAGGCTTCCGCGTCGTGCTCGAACCGCTGACCGAGCGGATGGCCAACCGCGACAACCCGCCGCCCGCCATCGTCAGCGCCGTCGGGTCGCGGATCACCGGCGTCGAGGTGGGCGCCGTGCTGGCCTTCCTCGCCTCGCGGGTGCTGGGCCAGTACGAGCTGTTCCTGCCGCCCGACCCGACGGGACGCGAGCCCATCGGCCGCCTCACCCTCGTCGCGCCGAACATCGTCAACGCCGAGCGCGAGATGGGCGTCCACCCGCGCGACTTCCGCCTGTGGGTGTGCCTGCACGAGGAGACGCACCGGGTGCAGTTCACGGGGGTGCCGTGGCTGCGCGAGTACGTCAGGTCGCAGATGACCGACTTCCTGCTCGCCTCCGACCTCGACGTGGCCACCCTGCTCGAACGGCTGCGCGCCGCCGCCGACACCGTGGCGGACGTGGTGCGCGGCACCGGCGACGGCAACCTCATCGACGTGATCCAGACGCCGGAGCAGAAGGAGATCCTCGACCGGATCACCGCGGTGATGACGCTCCTGGAGGGGCATGGCGACTACGTGATGGACGCGGTCGGCCCGAGCGTGGTGCCGTCGGTGGCCGACATCAGGGCGAAGTTCAGCCAGCGCCGCGAGGGGATGTCGCGCCTCGACCGCACGGTGCGCAAGCTGCTGGGCCTCGAGATGAAGATGAAGCAGTACGCCGAGGGCTCGGCCTTCGTCCGGCACGTGGTCGGCAAGGTGGGGATGGACGGGTTCAACCGCGTGTGGACCTCGCCGGAGACGCTGCCGATGTCGGACGAGATCGCCGATCCTGACCGGTGGATCGCGCGCGTCGTCCCGCAGAGCCCGCCCGCCCTCCCGGCCCAGCCGGCCGACCCGGAGGCCTGACCGGCGCGGGCGTCGCGGGGACGATCCCGGCGGTCTGGCCGGACGCGGGAACGATCCCCGAGGTCTGGCCAGGCGCGGGCGTCGCGGGGACCGTCCGGCTGAGCGGGGCCCGAGGGGCGGGAGAATGGCGCCATGGGCCCACATCCGGCCGTCGCCGACGTACGGCGAGCCGTCCGCGAGGCGCTGGCCGACCTCGTCCCCGGCGACCTGGTGCTGGCCGCCTGCAGCGGCGGCGCCGACTCGCTCGCGCTGGCCGCCGCCCTGGCCTTCGTTGCGCCCAGGGCGAACATCCGCGCCGGTCTCCTGACCGTCGACCACCAGCTCCAGGACGGCTCGGCCGACCGGGCGGTGAAGGTCGCCGAGACGGCGAGGGGGTGGGGCCTGGACCCGGTCGAGGTCCTCACCGTCAGCGTCGGTACGGCGGGCGGCCCCGAGGCGGCCGCCCGCGACGCCCGCTACCAGGCGCTCGCCGCGGCGGCCGACCGGCTGGGAGCCGTGACGGTCCTGCTCGCCCACACCCGTGACGACCAGGCGGAGACCGTCCTGCTCGGCCTGGCCAGGGGCAGCGGACCACGGTCGCTGTCGGGGATGGCGGAGCGGGCGGGCCGCTACCGCAGGCCGTTCCTCCGGCTCGGCAGGGACACCACCGAGGCCGCCTGCGCGGCGCTGGGTCTCGACGTGTGGGACGACCCGCACAACACCGACACCCGCTACACCCGGGTGAAGGTGCGCACCAGGGTGCTGCCGGTGCTGGAGGGGGAGCTGGGGCCGGGCGTCGCCCAGGCGCTCGCGCGGACCGCCGATCTGGCGAGGGACGACGCCGACGCCCTCGACGAATGGGCCGCGAGGGCCTTCGACGATTGCGCTCTAAGCGATATCGGGGGGGTTGTGACGCTTGCCGTACCGGGGCTCGACGGTCTTCCGGCCGCCGTGCGGCGGCGCGTGCTGCGGCGCGCGGCGATCGCCGCGGGCTCGCCCTCGGGAGCGCTGTCGGCGGGCCACGTGATGGCCGTGGAACGGCTGATCACGGCATGGCGAGGGCAGGGAAGGGCCGACCTACCCGGGGGAGTTGGTGTGGTTCGGCGGTATGGCACCCTTGTGTTCGCCCCCGCGCAAGAGAACCAAGCGTAAGGACACCCAGGTGGACGCAGCCGACATGGGCAAGGACCTCGAGAGGGTCCTCATCTCCGAAGACGAGCTCCAGGCCAAGATCGGCGAACTGGCGGCTCGGATCGACGCAGACTACTCAGGCAAGGACCTGCTGCTCGTCGGCGTGCTGAAGGGCGCGGTGATGGTGGTCGCCGACCTGGCCAGGGCCCTGCACCTGCCGGTCCAGACCGACTGGATGGCGGTGTCCTCCTACGGCGCCGGCACCAAGTCGTCGGGCGTGGTGCGGATCCTGAAGGACCTCGACACCGACATCACCAACCGCCACGTGCTGATCGTCGAGGACATCATCGACTCCGGCCTCACGCTGAGCTGGCTGCTCGACAACCTGAAGTCGCGCAACCCCGCCTCGCTGGAGATCTGCGCGGCGCTGCGCAAGCCCGACGCGGTCAAGGTGCCGATCGAGGTCAAGTACATCGGCTTCGACATCCCGAACGAGTTCGTCATCGGCTACGGGCTCGACTACGCGGAGCGTTACCGCAACCTCCCCTTCATCGGGACGCTCGCGCCGCACGTCTACAACAGCTGACAGCCGACGAATGGCGGGGAACATCGAGCGGCCTGACGTACGTTGGTAGGGCAAGGCCGGTGGAGCGGGCAGTGACCCTGCGCCTCCCCCGGTGTACCTTCTGACACCGAGGGGGTGACCCCGTGTCGCCCTCGGGTAGTCAGTAGGAGCGGTGTCGGATGCCGCAGCCCCGGATCGTCGGGGTTCAAGGCCTTGGTCAGGAAGGGACGGGCCCGCAGGGGTTCCGCATCGGATGGATCTCAAGCGATTTACACGTGGGCCACTGCTGTGGATCCTGGGCATCGTCGTGCTGCTCCTGCTTGTCACCACGATGTGGAGCGGTGACGGCAACTTCAAGACAGCCGACACGTCCACGGTGCTCAAGCAGATCCGCGACGGCAACGTTTCCAACGCGAAGGTCGTCGACAAGGACCAGCGTATCGAGCTGACGCTCAACACCCCGGTCAAGATCGGCGACGTCTCCACCAACCGCATCCAGTCGAGCTGGGTGGCGGGGCAGGGTGTGCAGCTCGTCGACGAGCTCGAGAAGCAGGACCAGGCCGGCAAGCTCAAGAACGGCTTCAACGTCGAGGTGCCGCAGGAGAACTTCCTGATCGGCCTGCTCGTCAGCTTCCTGCCGATCGTCATCATCGTCCTCATCTTCCTGTTCATCATGAACCAGATGCAGGGCGGCGGCAGCCGGGTGATGAACTTCGGCAAGTCGAAGGCGAAGCTGATCACCAAGGACACCCCCAAGACGACGTTCGCCGATGTCGCCGGCGCGGACGAGGCCATCGAGGAACTGCAGGAGATCAAGGAGTTCCTGCAGGCCCCGGCCAAGTTCCAGGCCATCGGCGCCAAGATTCCCAAGGGCGTGCTGCTGTACGGCCCGCCCGGCACCGGCAAGACCCTGCTCGCCCGCGCGGTCGCGGGTGAGGCGGGCGTGCCGTTCTACTCCATCTCCGGCTCCGACTTCGTCGAGATGTTCGTGGGTGTCGGCGCCAGCCGCGTGCGTGACCTGTTCGAGCAGGCCAAGGCCAACGCGCCGGCGATCATCTTCATCGACGAGATCGACGCCGTCGGCCGCCACCGCGGCGCCGGCCTCGGCGGCGGTCACGACGAGCGCGAGCAGACGCTGAACCAGCTGCTCGTCGAGATGGACGGCTTCGACGTCAAGGGCGGCGTGATCCTCATCGCCGCGACCAACCGGCCCGACATCCTCGACCCGGCGCTGCTGCGTCCCGGCCGGTTCGACCGGCAGGTCACCGTCGACCGTCCCGACCTGGAGGGCCGCAAGGGCATCCTCAAGGTTCACGGCCGCGGCAAGCCGTTCGCGCCCGAGGTCGACCTCGACGTCATCGCCCGCCGTACGCCCGGCTTCACCGGTGCCGACCTGGCCAACGTGATCAACGAGGCGGCGCTGCTCACCGCGCGCGCCGACCAGAAGCTGATCACCATGGACACCCTCGAGGAGTCCATCGACCGCGTCATGGCCGGCCCCGAGCGCAAGACGCGGGTGATGTCGGACAAGGAGAAGAAGATGATCGCCTACCACGAGGGCGGTCACGCGCTCGTGGCGCACGCGTTGCCCAACAGCGACCCCGTGCACAAGATCACGATCCTCTCCCGTGGCCGCGCGCTCGGCTACACCATGACCCTGCCGATGGAGGACAAGTTCCTCGCCACGCGGTCGGAGATGATGGACCAGCTCGCGATGCTGCTCGGCGGTCGCGCGGCGGAGGAGCTCGTCTTCCACGAGCCCACCACCGGCGCCTCCAACGACATCGAGAAGGCCACCGCCGTCGCCCGCCGCATGGTCACCGAGTACGGCATGAGCGAGCAGCTCGGCGCCCGCAAGTTCGGCACCGGCCAGGCCGAGGTCTTCCTGGGCCGCGAGATGGGCCACGAGCGCGACTACTCCGAGAAGATCGCCTCCACGATCGACGAGGAGGTGCGCCGGATGATCGAGACGGCGCACGACCAGGCGTGGGACATCCTCGTGGAGTACCGCGACGTCCTCGACAACCTGGTGCTGGAGCTCATGGAGAAGGAGACCCTCTCCCGCGAGCAGGTGCTCCAGATCTTCTCGCCCGTCGTCGTCAAGGAGCACCGCCCGTCCTACGCGGGCTACGGCAAGCGGCTCCCCTCGGACCGCCCGCCGGTGCTGACGCCGAAGGAGCAGTCCGGAAACGGCGCACTGACCGCGCGCGCCGACAACGCCCTCCCCTCTGGTGAGGGTGCGTGAAGCCGCGCGAGGTCGATCACGCCCGGATCGAGAAGGCCGTCCGGGAGATCCTGTACGCCATCGGCGAGGATCCGGACCGTGACGGCCTGCTCGACACCCCCGCCAGGGTGGCCCGCGCGTACGCCGAACAGTTCTCGGGGCTGCACCAGCGCCCCGAGGACGTGCTGAACAAGGTGTTCGACGTCGACCACGACGAGATGGTGCTGGTGCGCGACATCGAGGTGTACTCCACGTGCGAGCACCACCTCGTCCCCTTCTACGGGCTGGCGCACGTCGGCTACATCCCCAACGACAAGGGGCAGGTCACCGGGCTGTCGAAGCTGGCCCGGCTGGTCGACGTCTTCGCCAGGCGCCCGCAGGTTCAGGAGCGCATGACCTCGCAGATCGCCGACGCGCTCATGCGGGTGCTGGAGCCGCGCGGCGTGATCGTGGTGATGGAGTGCGAGCACCTGTGCATGACCATGCGCGGGGTCCGCAAGCCGGGCGCGAAGACCATGACCTCCGCGGTCAGGGGCGACTTCCGCACCAGCGAGAAGACCCGCGCCGAGGCGATGGCCCTCATCCTGGGTCGCTGACCCTTCCTCCGGTACGGCACGCCCGGACAGGCGCCACCCTTCGCGGTCGGCGCCTGTCCATCCAGGACCCGCGGTCGTCACGGGAGTATGTCACGCCATAGCCGTACACGGGGGTGAGACAGATCGTTATCCACAAAGGGGAGACCCGGCGGGGAGACGACACGAGTGATGCACCTAGGCTTGGTGACATGAAGATGGGGCTGCCAGTCGAGGAGCGCTGCCTCGTCATGGGTGTGGTCAACGTGACGCCCGACTCCTTCTCCGACGGCGGCCAGTGGTTCGACGAGCACGCCGCCGTCCGCCACGGCCTCGAGCTGGTCGAGGAGGGCGCCGACCTGGTCGACGTCGGTGGCGAGTCCACCCGGCCCGGTGCGGCGCGGGTGTCGCAGGAGGAGGAGCTGGCCAGGGTCGTCCCCGTGATCCGCGCTCTGACGGCCGAGGGCGTCACGGTGAGTGTCGACACGATGCGGGCCGAGGTGGCGAGGGCGGCGGTCGAGGCCGGTGCCGCGCTCGTCAACGACGTCAGCGGCGGTCTGGCCGACCCCGACATGCCGCGGGTGGTGGCCGCGACGGGCGTGCCGTACGTGGTGATGCACTGGCGGGGCCACAGCCACGACATGGACAGCAGGGCGGTCTACTCCGACGTGGTCGCCGAGGTGCGCGAGGAACTGGAAAAGCGGGTCGCGCTGGTGCTGGCGGAGGGTGTCTCCGAGAGTCAGATCGTGCTGGATCCCGGGCTGGGGTTCGCGAAGACCGCCGAGCACAACTGGGCGCTGCTGGCCGGCATCGGCGAGCTGGCCGAGCTGGGTTTCCCGCTGCTGATCGGGGCGTCGCGCAAGAGGTTCCTCGGCAGGCTGCTGGCCGATCCCGACGGCACTCCCCGCCCGTTCGAGCGCTCCGACGCCGCCACGACCGCGGTCACGGCGCTGGCCGCGCAGGCGGGCGCCTGGTGCGTACGGGTGCACGACGTGGCACCGAACGCCGACGCCGTCCGCGTGGCGGCCGCCTGGACCCGAGGGAGCGGCCGATGAGCGTCGACATCGCCGCGATCGAGACGGTCAACCAGGCCTTCTACACCGCCATCGAGGACGCCGACCTCGACAAGATGACCGAGATCTGGGCCGAGGACACCGCCGACGGCCAGGTGTCGTGCGTGCATCCAGGCTGGTCGATGCTGTCGGGCCGGCCCGAGGTGCTGCGGTCGTGGGCGCTCATCATGGCCAACACGACCTACATCCAGTTCGTGCTCACCGACGTGCAGACGACCGTGCTCGGCGACGTGGCGATCCTGACCTGCGTGGAGAACATCCTGACGGCGGGCGAGGAGGGCGAGGCCAGCTTCGCCGCCGGCAAGGTGGTGGCCAGCAACGTCTACGTCAGGTCGGGCAGGGGCTGGCGGCTGTGGATGCACCACGGCTCGCCGGTGCTGCAGAGCGACGAGGAGGACGAGGAGGAGGAAGCCGAACGTGACCGCTGACCGGATCACCCTCAGAGGGCTGCGCGCGCGGGGCCGCCACGGGGTGTTGCCCGCCGAACGCGAGCTCGGGCAGGAGTTCGTGATCGACGCCACGCTGTTCCTCGACACCGGGCCCGCCGCCGACACCGACGACGTCACGCGCACCGTCCACTACGGCGAGCTGGCCCAGGCGCTGACGAAGATCGTCGAGGGGGAGCCGGTCAACCTGATCGAGACGCTCGCCGCCCGGCTGGCCGAGCACTGCCTGGCCGACGACACCGTGCAGGCGGCCGAGATCACCGTGCACAAGCCTGCGGCCCCGATCCCGCTGCCCTTCGACGACGTGGCCGTCACGATCCTGCGGAGCCGTGCATGAAAGTGGTCCTCGCCCTGGGAAGCAACCTGGGGAGCCGGTTCCAGACGCTTCAGGGCGCGATCGACTCGCTGTTCGACGCGCCGGGGCTGCGCTTCGTCGCGGTCTCACCGGTCTACGAGACCGATCCCGTCGGCGGCCCCGACGACCAGAAGCCCTACCTCAACGCCGTCGTCATCGCCGAATCCAAGCTCACCCCCGAGACGCTGCTGGACCGGGCGCAGAGCATCGAGAACGCCTTCGGCAGGGTCAGGGCCGAACGCTGGGGCCCGCGCACGCTCGACGTCGACATCATCGCCGCGGGCGACGTGGTCTCCGACGACCCCGAGCTGACGCTGCCGCACCCGCGCGCCCACGAGCGGGCCTTCGTCCTGGTGCCGTGGGTGGAGGCCGACCCCTCGGCGGTGATGCCGGGCCGCGGCCCGGTCGCCGACCTGCTGAAGGGGCTCGACCAGTCAGGCGTGCGGCTGCGCCAGGACCTCAAGCTGCAGGGGCCGGATTGAAGCCCACTCGCCCCGCCGTCCTGGTAGGCGTGCTGGTCGTCGTCACCCTGCTGTCGTGGCTGTTCGTCAGGCAGTTCTACGCCGATCTGCCGCTGGTGCCGTGGACGGCGATCCCGACCGTCCTGCTGCTGGCTGTCGGCGAGTTCTACAGCGGCTGGATGACGCGTGCGCGCATCGCCCGCAAGCCCGACACCAAACCGGTCGAGCCGCTGGCGGTGGCCCGGCTGGCGGCGCTGGGGAAGGCCTCGGCGTACGCGGGCGCGGTCTTCGCGGGCGTCTTCGCCGGGTTCTCGCTGACGACGGTCCAGCTGCTGACCAGGGAGACCCCGCGGGTGGAGTTCTTCGTCGCCACGGGGTCGTTCCTGGCGTTCGTGGTGCTCATCGTCGCGGGCCTCTACCTGGAGAACTCCTGCCGCGTCCCGAAGGATCCGCAGGACGAGCTTCAAAGGCCGAGATAGCGCGCGACGGCGTCCTCGACCTCGGCCATCTCGTCGCGGCCGAAGTAATGGACGGGTGCACCGGGGATGAAGGTGATGTCCACGCTCCGGATCCGGTCGACGAGGAGGCAGGTCATCGTGCCGCAGAGCTCGATCCGCGGACGTTGCGCGCTCACGAGGGGGCCGGGGTGCGGTCCGCTCGGCCGCGGCGGGAGAAGAGGTAGATGACCGGGAGCGTGCACAGCAGCGGGCCGATGATGGCGAACGGCCGCTCCAGCCACCACATGAGGTTGGGCCGCGGATCGGCCGACGGGAAGCCGAACAGCGCCCACCACGCCCCCAGCGCGATGGCCATCCCCGTGGTGTGGAACAGGAACAGCGGCAGCGCGAACCTGTTGATGGTGTCGTTGACCCGCTTCCAGGCGGGCCGCTCCAGCACCCGCTCCATCGTCGGCCGCAGCACCTCGACCAGACCGATCTGGAAGATGAGCAGCGCCACGATGACGAAGGTCGGCGGGGCCATGTTCGACAGCTTGTCGCCCGGCACGCCGACCATGCTGCCGGGGTACAGGCCCGAGTAGACCAGGCCGAACAGGCCGAACAGGCCGGTCCACAGGACGGCGACGTCGTAGCGGCGGGGCAGGGCGACGATCCTGTCGTAGAAGAAGCCCGCCTGGTGGGCCAGGCCCCACACCAGGATCATGTTGAGCCAGCCGACCCACTCGACCTGGTAGCGCAGCCGTACGACGTCGACGACCAGGGCGGCGCCGCCCAGCCAGATGAGGGTGAGCACGTCGTAGCGGCGGTGCAGCCACAGCGCGACGGGCAGCAGCGCGATCAGCATCAGGTAGACGATGAGGAACCACAGCGGGCTGAGCACCAGCAGCACCACCCGCCACATCCACGGCACGTCGAACAGCGCCGTCACGACCGCGCCGACGGCGATCCAGACGCCGGACAGGGTCAGCGCGGGGATGGCCAGGGCCTTGATGCGCCGCCAGACGAAGGCGCCGATGCCCGTTCCGTGCTCGCAGGCCCGGCGCCACGACAGCAGGTGGACGTGGCCGCCGACGTAGAAGAACAGCGGCAGCACCTGGAACAGCCAGGTCAGGATCCACAGCCCCGAGGTGAAGCCGAGCGGGCTGGTGGGTGACGGCCCCTCGGGTGTCCAGACGAGGATGGTGAAGGCCCAGTGCCAGACGACAACGGTGATCAGACTGACCGCGCGGAGCCAGTCGACGTATCTGTCCCTCACTTGTCGATGTCACCCACCACGAAGAACATCGAGCCGAGGATCGCGACCATGTCGGCGACCAGGTGGCCCGGCAGCATCTCGCGCAGCACCTGGATGTTGTTGAAGGAGGCCGAGCGCAGCTTCATCCGCCACGGCGTCTTGTCTCCCTTGGAGACCAGGTAGTAGCCGTTGACGCCGAGCGGGTTCTCCGTCCAGGCGTAGGTGTGGCCCTCCGGCACCTTCAGCACCTTGGGCAGGCGCTGGTTGATCGGTCCGGGCGGCAGCGAGCGCAGCCGCTCGACGCAGGCGTCGGCCAGGTCGAGCGAGACCTTGAGCTGGTCGATGAGGACCTCGAAGCGGGCGTGGCAGTCGCCGGCCGTACGGGTGACGACCTTGACGGGCAGTTCGTCGTAGGCGAGGTACGGCTGGTCGCGCCGCAGGTCGACGTCGACCCCGGAGGCCCTGGCGATGGGGCCGGTCACGCCGTACTGCATGATCGTGTCGCGGTCGAGGACGCCGACGCCCTTGGTGCGGGCCAGGAAGATCTCGTTGCCGAGGATGAGGTTCTCGATGTCGGGCACCTTGGCGCGGGTGGCGGCGACGACCGAGGTGACGCGGTCGAGCCAGCCCGCGGGCAGTTCCTCCTTGAGGCCGCCGACGCGGTTGAACATGTAGTGCATCCGGCCGCCGGAGATCTCCTCCATGACGCCCTGGATGCGCTCACGCTCGGTGAAGGCGTAGAAGATCGGGGTGATCGCGCCGAGTTCGAGCGGATAGGAGCCGAGGAACATCAGGTGCGACAGGACCCTGTTCAGCTCGGCCAGCAGCGTGCGCGCCCACACGGCGCGGACCGGGACCTCCATGCCGAGCATGCGTTCGGCGGCGATCACCACGCCGAGCTCGTTGGCGAAGCCCGACAGCCAGTCGTGCCGGTTGGCCAGCATGATGATCTGCCGGTAGTCGCGGACCTCGAACAGCTTCTCCGCGCCTCTGTGCATGTAGCCGATGATGGGTTCGGCCGTGGCGATGCGCTCGCCGTCGAGGGTGAGGCGGAGCCGGAGAACACCGTGCGTCGAGGGGTGCTGGGGGCCGATGTTGAGGATCATGTCCTCCGTGGCCAGCTCCTTGGCGCCCGCTCCGATCCCGACCACGCGTTCTTCCATACAGTCATGCTGCCACTGGCGGTGGTGGTGATCCAGTCAAGGTATGGTCTGTTCGCGCATTTTGCCAGGTGATATGGGGACAAAAGGGCCCATGAAAGGAGTGGGTTTCGACCTGGCCGCGCTGGTCGCCCGCGTGGCGATCGGCGTGATCTTCATCGCCCACGGATGGCAGAAGTGGCAGGGCGGGCTCGACGCCGTCACGCGGATGTTCGCCCAGCAGGGCGTCCCGCTGCCGACGGCCGCCGCCACCTTCGCCACCGTCGCCGAACTGGTCGGCGGCGCCTGCCTCGTCCTCGGCCTGATGGTGCGCGTGGCGGCGCTCGCCCTGGTCGCCGACATGGCAGGCGCCCTGGTGTTCGTGCACGCCGGCGGGGGCGTCTTCGTGTCGGCGGGCGGATGGGAGCTGGTCGCCGCCCTCAGCTCGGTCTGCCTCCTGCTGGTGGCGCTCGGCGGGGGGCGCGTCGGGATCGACGCCCTGTTCGCCCGCGGCGCTCGGCGCAGAGCCGCGGGTCGCGCCGCCGAGCGCGAGGTCGAGCGCCCCATGGACATCTTCGACGAGCCGGAGAGCGACGACGTGCCACCCGACGCGCCCAACCGCTCCTAGGCGAGCCGGAGAGCGGCGACGTGCCACCCGGCACGCCCAACCGGTTCTAGCGGCGGGACACCAGGTCGTGCAGGGCGGCGACCAGGCGGTCGACGTGTTCCTCGGTCGTGCCGATGCCGATCGAGGCCCGTACGGCCGAGGCGGTGTCGTCCTCGCAACCCCCGTCGGTCGCATCCAGCAGGTGCCGCACGAACGGGTGGGCGCAGAACTTCCCGTCACGCACGCCGATGCCGTACTCGGTGGACAGCGCCTCGGCGACCTCCCTGGCCGTGTAGCCGTCGACGACGAACGACACGATGCCGACCCGCGGGTGGTCCGGCCCCCACAGCGACAGCTCGCGCACACCCTCGACCGCGGCCAGGCCCGCACGCAGCCGGGCGATCAGCCGCTCCTCCTCGCGCACCAGCGGCGTCCAGCCCGTCGCGGTGAGGGCGTCGCACGCCGCGGCCAGCGCGATCGCGCCCAGCACGTTCGGCGTGCCCGCCTCGTGCCTCGGCTCGGCGTCCTCGTGCCACTCGGCGCTCCCCTCGTCGAGGGCGCTCACGGACTTCACCGCGCCGCCCCCCTTGAGGTACGGCTCGGCGTCCGACAGCCAGTCGCGCCGCCCGACCAGCACGCCCGCCCCGAACGGCGCGTAGAGCTTGTGCCCGGAGAAGGCGACGTAGTCGAGGTCGAGCGCGGTCAGGTTGAGCTTGCGGTGGGGGACGAGCTGGGCGGCGTCGACCAGGACGCGGGCGCCGTGCCGGTGGGCGACGTGCGCGAGGGCGGCGATCGGCCACAGCTCGCCCGTCACGTTGGAGGCGGCGGTCACCACCAGCAGCTTGGGGCCGTCGATCGCGGCGAGCGCGTCGTCGGCCTGCCGTACGGCCTCGCCGGGGAAGGCGGGCGGCGCGAGGCGGACGACCCGCTGCCACGGCAGGAGGGAGGCGTGGTGCTCGGTGTCGAAGACCACGACGGTGGTGCCCTCGGGCAGGCACCTGGCCAGCAGGTTGGTGGCGTCGGTGGTGTTGCGGGTGAAGACCACGGCGTCGTCGGTGCGGGCGCCGACGAAGGCGCGCACGGTGTGGCGCGCCTGCTCGTAGCGGGCGGTGGTGAGCTGGGAGGCGTAGCCCGCGCCGCGGTGGACGCTGGAGTAGGCCGGGAGCGCGGCGGTCACCGCCGCGCTGACCGGCTCCAGACACGGCGCGCTGGCGGCGTAGTCCAGGTTGGCGTAGGAGACCAGGCGGCCACCCTTGACGGGCACCTGGAGGTCCTCGCCCAGCACCTTCACCTGAACGGGGTCGACGATCGTCGCGACGGACACGGCACAGCCCTCCTGGGGTCATCGGACCCCTGGCCGTGGCGTGTCGGAGCCCGCGCTTGCCCGCCACACCTCGTGACGGACCAGGTCTTCACCCGGGGCACCCCGCCGCGGACGCGAGGGTTGCCGGCCAGCGAGCCGGGGCTTGGCGCTGGCACTCATGACCTACGCCGGAACTATAACCGACACGGACCCGCATTTCGCAAGCCGCGAACTATTGGGGCGACCGGCTCGTTGGGGATGAGAACAGCGAACCAAGGAGGTATGAGATGTTGGACTGGGTGGCAGACCCACAGATCTGGATCGGGTTCTTCACCCTGGTCGCCCTGGAGATAGTCCTGGGCATCGACAACATCATCTTCATCTCGATCCTGGCCGGGAAGCTGCCGCCCGAGCAGCGCGACAGGGCCAGGGTCCTCGGCCTGGCCGCCGCGCTCGTCTCGCGTCTGCTGCTGCTGCTCGGTCTGTCCTGGGTGGTGCGACTGACCGAGCCGCTCTTCAGCGTGCTGGGGCAGGAGATCTCGGGAAGGGATCTGATCCTCATCCTCGGCGGTCTGTTCCTGCTGGCCAAGAGCGCGCTGGAGATCGGCCACAGCATGGAGCCGCAGGAGCAGGGCGGCAAGGAGCGGAAGGTCACCTCCTTCACCTCGGTCATCCTGCAGATCATGGTGCTCGACATCGTGTTCTCGCTGGACTCGGTCATCACCGCGGTCGGCATGGTGGACGAGCTGGCCGTCATGGTCGCTGCGGTGATCGTCTCGGTGCTGGTGATGCTGTTCGCCTCCGGGCCCATCAGCAGGTTCGTGGACAAGCACCCGAGCATCAAGATGCTGGCGCTGGCGTTCCTGGTGCTGATCGGCGTCGTGCTTCTCGCCGAGGGCTTCGACCAGCACATCCCGAAGGGTTACATCTACTTCGCGATGGCCTTCTCGGTGATCGTCGAGATGCTCAACATCAGGATGCGGAGCAGGCACGCGAAAGCCGAATCTAATATGCAATAGTGCGATTTGATCCTTGGAATCCGGATTTTGTAGCTTCGCCGTACGCGGCCTACGAGGAGCTGCGGCGGGACGCGCCGGTCAGCTTCTTCGAGCCCACGGGACAGTGGCTGATCGCCAGGCACGCGGACGTCAACGCGCTGCTCAGGGATCGCCGCCTCGGCCGGTCCTACCTGCACCTGGCCACCCACGAGGAGTTCGGCCGCGAGCCCGAACCGGAGTTCCAGGAACCGTTCTGGCGGGTGGTCAGGGCGGGCATGCTCGACGTCGAGCCGCCCGTCCACACCCGCCTGCGCCGCCTGGTCTCCAAGGCGTTCACCCCTCGCATGGTGGAGTCGATGCGGCCCAGGGTCCGTGCGATCGTCGACGGTCTGGTCGACGACTTCGTCGAGAAGGGCGGCGGCGACCTGATCGCCGAGGTGGCCGAGCCGCTGCCGGTCACCGTCATCGCCGAGATGCTCGGCGTCCCCGAGGGCGACCGGCACCTGCTGCGTCCCTGGTCGGCCGACATCTGCGGCATGTACGAGCTGAACCCGTCGGCGGAGGCCCAGCACACGGCGGTCAGGGCGGCGGCGGAGTTCTCCGACTACCTCAAGGACCTGGCCCGCGTCCGCACGGCCGACCCGGGCGATGACCTGGTCAGCGCGCTCGCCCAGATCGAGGAGCTGACCGAGGACGAGCTGGTCGGCACCTGCGTGCTGCTGCTCAACGCGGGCCACGAGGCGACCGTGAACGTCACGGGCAACGGCTGGTGGTCGCTGTTCCGCAACCCGGCCGAGCTGGCCCGGCTGCGCGACGACCTCTCGCTGGTGCCCACGGCGATCGAGGAGTTGATGCGCTACGACACCCCGCTGCAGATGTTCGAGCGCTGGGTGCTGGAGGACATCGAGGTCGGCGGCGTGGCCATCCCGAAGGGCGTCGAGGTGGCCCTGCTGTTCGGCTCGGCCAACCGCGACCCGGAGGTCTTCGCCGACCCCGACCGGCTCGACGTCGGCAGGGTGGACAACCCGCACATCTCCTTCGGCGCCGGCATCCACTTCTGCCTGGGCGCGCCGCTGGCCAGGATCGAGCTGGTGGAGTCCTTCGGCGCCCTCCTGAAGAGGGCGCCGAAGATGGAGCTGACGAGCGAGCCCGTCTGGAACCCCGGCTACATCATCCGAGGGCTCCGCTCCGTGGACGTTTCCTGCGGGTGAGCGAGGCGGGACCTCTCATGGCCCCTGACGAATCGTGGCCGCGACGAATCCTGGCCCCACGAATCGTGGCTCCGGCGAATCATGGCCCCGATGAGGGCGGCCGGGTGAGAAGCGGCTCGGCCAGCCTGGCGGCCAGCGGGCCGAAGGCCGCGAGGATCAGCACGTAGGTGGCGGCGAGAGGGCCGAGATCGGGATGGACCCCCGCCGCCACCGCCAGGCCCGCGATGACGATGTTGAACTCGCCGTGCGGCACCAGCGCGATGCCCGCGCGCATCCGGCCCGCCCTGGCGATGCCCGCCCGGCGCGCGGCGTAGGCGCCGGTCAGCAGTTTGGTGACGATGCTGACCGCGGCGAGCAGCAGGGCCAGCAGCGCCACCGGCGGAATCTTGGTGGGGTCGGTCTGCAGGCCGAAGAAGACGAAGAACACGGCGGCGAACAGGTCGCGCAGCGGCATCAGCAGCGCTCTGGCCTCGTGCGCCAGCTCGCCCGACAGGGCGATGCCGACGAGGAAGGCGCCGACGGCCGCCGACACCTGCAGCTGCTGGGCGACGCCGGCCACCAGCAGGGCCAGGCCGAGCACCTTCAGCAGCAGCACCTCGTTGTTGGGGCTGGAGACGAACGCCTCGATGAACCTGCCGTAGCGCAGCGCGATCAACAGGACGACGGAGACCGTGGTCAGCGCGATGCCCAGGGAGATCGTCCCCGTCAGCAG
This sequence comes from Nonomuraea sp. NPDC004354, assembly GCF_053602555.1. Classification (NCBI taxonomy): domain Bacteria; kingdom Bacillati; phylum Actinomycetota; class Actinomycetes; order Streptosporangiales; family Streptosporangiaceae; genus Nonomuraea; species Nonomuraea sp. NPDC004354. Next base: position 695,372 of record NZ_JBSGDV010000002.1, read on the forward strand.
CGAGACGCCTGCCAGCATCGCGGTGAGCAGCGGCAGGTAGACGGCCATCGCCAGGTCCTCGAAGACCAGCAGCGACAGCACGACGGGCGTCTCGCGGTTACCGATCCACCCCAGATCGGACAGCACCTTCGCGGTGATGCCCGAGGAGGTGGCGTAGGTGACGCCCGCCATGGCGACCGCGGCCACGGGCCCCCACCCCAGCAGCAGCGCGGCTATCGCGCCGGGGGCGGCGTTGAGGACCATGTCGACCAGGCCCGCTCTGGCGTTGCCGCGCAGGCTGGAGACCAGCTCGCTCGCGTTGTACTCCAGTCCGAGCGTGAGCAGCAGAAGCACGACGCCGATCTCGGCGCCGATGGCGATGAACTCCTCGCTGGTGGCCAGCGGCAGGATGCCGCCCTGCCCGAAGGCGAGTCCGGCGAGGAGGTAAAGGGGAATGGCGGAGATGCCGGCCCGCAGCGCCAGGGCGCCGAGGACGCCGAGGGCCAGGATGATCCCACCGAGTTCGAGGAAGACTATGCCGGTGTCGTGCACGTCGACGGCGAGTACCTGCATCAGGGCGTTACCGCCGCGGGGGTGAGGGGCAGGCGCATCAGCCGTCCGTGAGGATGTCGGCGGCGGTGGCGGTCGTCTCGGCGTCGCCGACGATGACCACCACGTCTCCGGCGGTGAACCTGAAGTCGGGGGTGGGGCTCGCGAAGACCTGCGCCCCGCGCACCACGGCCACGACGGAGGCGCCGGTGCGGGTGCGGATGCGAGCGTCGCCCAGTGTCCTGCCGTCGTACGGCGAGCCGGCCACGACCGGCACCTGGAGGCTCATCAGGCCCTCGATCTCGCGATGGAGGGCGTTGAGTCGCTGGACGATGCGCGGCGCGCCGAGCAGCTCGGCGAGCGCGTCGGCCTCCTCGTCGTTGAGCTGGATGGCCTCGCACGCCCGGTCGGGGTCCGACCGGTCGTAGATGATCAGGTCGCGCCGCCCCGTCCGGTGTGAGACGACGGCGACGCGGCGGCCCGAATGGGTGCCGAACTCGTGTTTGAGCCCGATGCCTGGAAGCGCGGTCTGTTCGATCTCCACATAGCTAACGTATCTGGCTCAGCCAGCCGAAACCGCCCAAGCCTGCTGGGTCGATCAGCTCGGCCTCCTGGGAGGCGCGGGCCAGCGCCCTCAGGTAGCCCGACGGGTCGGTCCGCGCGAGGTCGAGTGCGGGACGGGTGCCGGTGACTCCCAGAGTGCGCAGAATGTCGCGCTGTGTGGACAAGGTTGTGGATATCGCGCCGGCTTGCCGGCCCGCCTCCGCGCACGCGTCGAGTGCGACATGTGCGGTGATGTCGCAGGTCCCGTCGGGTATGGGCGCCACGACCGAACCGTCCCTGTATCCGGTGAGCGTGCCGCGGGGCGGCCGGTTATCCACAGGGTGTGCATAATCGACGGCGATCGCCTGGCCGCCCGCCAGCCGGGCGATCACGGCCGCCCACGCCGCGCACCGCGACCTGCCGACCTCGGCCCGCTGGCCCACCCGCCGCAGCGGCCACCACTGCTCGAGCCAGGCCAGATCGTCCTCGCCGGGCGGGTCGCCGAGCCGTTCCTCGCCCGTCCCGGTGTGGACCAGCACCAGGCGCGGGCCGGCGGCGGTCTGCTCCACGACGTCGAAGGGGACGTTGTCCAGCCACTCGTTGGCGATCGCCATGCCGGTGATGCCCTGCGGGATCGTGTGGCTCCACCTGATCGCCTCGGGCAGCCCGGCGGGCCGGGAGGACAGGTCGACGGCCGTGACCCTCAGCCTGGCCCGCAGCTCCGGCGGGGCCGCCGCGAGCACGTGCGCCGACAGCGCGCCGTCGCCGGCGCCGATGTCGACGAGATCGAGCGGGTCGGGACGGCCCAGCGCGCCGTCGAGGCGCAGCAGCATCGTCAGCACGGCCCCGGCGAAGACCGGTGAGGCGCCGACCGAGGTGCGGAAGTGCCCGGACGGGCGTTCGCGCAGGTAGAAGCCGCTCTCCCCGTACAGTGCCCGCTCCATCGCCGCTCGCCAGGTGAGCCACATGCCACGGACTATCTCATGACCTTCGACCGACACGCCTGGTGATGTGATGACTACTCCTTGTCGCCGCTTTGCGCTACGGTAACCCGGTGTCATCGAGCGATCACCCGGGCGCTCCCCCCGGTGACCCCGGTTCGATCGCCGATGCGGAGACCGACCGCGGCCCCGTGCCGCGCAATGAGAGGACATCCCCCATGTTCAAGAAGTCTGCCGTCGTCGCGGGTGTGCTGGCCATGATGGCGCTCGGCGCGCCCGCCGCCCACGCCGACAACATCACCAGCGGCAACAACGGCGTGCTGTCCGGCAACCAGATCTTCGCGCCGATCTCCATTCCGGTGAACGTGTGCGGCAACGCCGTGGGCATCTTCGGCTGGGCCGTGGCCGGGTGCAAGGGTGGCGCCTCGGTCGACGTCCACCAGCACTGATAGGCGCGCGCCCGCCGTGCGATGGAGCACGGCGGGCGCGTCTCACACCAGGGGCCGGCCCGTCGGCGGTGGGTCGGCCCTCCTTGTGGGGAGCGGGCGCCGGTCACCGTGCCCGGCGTCCACTCCGGCAGGGGTGTCCACTATGTATGCCCTTGCTGGGTTTTGTCCCCTCCCAACATGCGGCAAAAGAGCCATGACCGTGGCCGGTGACGACCGGCGGTTACCCTGGTCAGCAGTGTCGGATGACAGGGAGCGCGACGTCATGGACGCAGGGGATCGCCCGGGGCGGTTGGCCGTCGGCGTGCTGGGCGCGGGCAAGGTGGGCTCGGTGCTCGGCGCGGCGCTGGCCCAGGCCGGTCACAGGGTCGTGGCGGCGAGCGGCGTCTCCGACGCCTCGCAGCGCTGGGCGGGCGAACGGCTCGGCGTGCGCACGGTCAACCCCGAAGAGGTCGTCAGCAAGGCCGAACTGATCCTGCTCACCGTCCCCGACGACGCGCTGCCCGGCCTGGTCGCCGGACTCGCGGCCACCGGGGCCGACGTTCGCGGCAAGCTGCTCGTCCACACCAGCGGCGCCTACGGCCTGGCCGTCCTCGACCCCGCCCGCCAGGCGGGCGCGCTGCCGCTGGCCCTGCATCCCGTGATGACCTTCACCGGCAGGGACGACGACCTCAACAGGATCACCGGCATCTCCTTCGGCGTCACCTCACCCGAGCCGCTGCGCCCGATCGCCGAGGCGCTGGTCATCGAGATGGGCGGCGAGCCGGTCTGGATCGCCGACAGCGACCGCGCCCTCTACCACGCGGCGCTCGCGGGAGCGGCCAACCACATGGTCACACTGATCGCCGAGTCGCAGGAGCTGCTGGCGAAGATCGGGGTCGAGCACCCGGGCAGGATGCTCGGCCCGCTGCTCGGGGCCGCGCTCGACAACGTGCTCAGGCTGGGCATCACGGGGCTGACGGGGCCGGTGGTGCGCGGCGACGCCGGCACCGTGCGCAAGCACGTCGACGCGCTGATACTGGCGGCGCCCGAAGCGGCCGACGCATACGTGGCACTCGCTAGGCTCACGGCGGACCGGGCGCTCGCCGCCGGGTTGCTGAAGCCCGAGGCGGCCGAGCGGCTGCTCGACGCGCTCGGGGGAAACATGTGGACCTGATCGGGCCGGGACGTTCCGCCTGGACCTGATCAGTCTAGGAGGACACGATGGAACTGATCGTCGCGCACGACCGCGCCGGCCTCGAGAAAGCCCGCTCCTCGGGCCGCGTGGCGCTCGTCCCGACCATGGGCGCCCTGCACGAGGGTCACCGCTCGCTGATGCGCGTGGCCCGTACGCTGGCCGACCAGGTCGTGGTCAGCATCTTCGTCAACCCGCTCCAGTTCGGCCCCGCCGAGGACTTCTCCCGTTACCCCCGCACCTTCGACTCCGACCTCGACATCTGCGCGGCCGAGGGGGTGGACGTGGTCTTCGCCCCCTCGGCCGACGACATGTACCGCCCCGACCGTCAGGTGAGCCTCTCCGCGGGCCGGATGGGCGCGATCGTCGAGGGCGCGGTGCGCCCCGGGCACTTCGACGGCGTGCTCACCGTGGTGCTGAAGCTGTTCAACCTGGTCGGGCCCCAGGTCGCGGTCTTCGGCCAGAAGGACGCCCAGCAGCTCGCGCTCATCAGGCGCATGGTCGCCGACCTCGACCTGCCCGTGGAGGTCGTGGGCGCGCCGACCGTGCGCGAGCCCGACGGGCTGGCCCTCTCCAGCCGTAACCGGTACCTCACGCCCGACGACCGGCAGCGCGCGCTGGCGCTCTCGCGCGCCCTGCACGCGGGGGCCGCGCGGCTCTCGCCCGCCGCCGTCCGCGCCGCCGCCGAGGGGGAGCTGGCCGCGTCCGGACTCGTGGCCGACTACGTTGTCCTCGTCGACCCCGCGACGTTCGCCGAGATTCCCGACGACTTCCGGGGCGAGGCGGTGTTGGCTGTCGCGGCCAAGGTCGGCACCACCCGCCTGATCGACAACGTCCTTATCGCTTTCTGAAGGAGCGTCGTGCTCAGGACCATGTTGACGTCCAAGATCCATCGAGCCACGGTCACGCAGGCCGACCTGCACTACGTGGGGTCGTTGACCATCGACGAGGAGCTGATGGAGGCGGCCGGGTTGTTACCGGGCGAGCAGGTGCACGTGGTCGACATCGACAACGGCGCCCGCCTGGTGACCTACGTCATCACCGGCCCGCGCGGGTCGGGGATCATCGGTATCAACGGCGCCGCGGCCCGGCTGGTCTCACCGGGCGACCTGGTGATCATCATCGCGTACGGCCAGCTCGACGACGCCGAGGCGCGGGCCTTCACTCCCCGGGTGGTCCACGTCGACCGGGACAACAGGATCGTGGAGCTGGGCGCCGACCCCGCGGCCGCGGTCGAGGGCGCCATGCGCGGCGACGAGCTCCACGTCTAAGGGGAGGGGGCGGGGAAGGAGCACGGATCGCGGGGCGTTATCGTCATAGTGACGAAATCCGAGGAGGCTCCCCCATGAGTGCACCCGCGATCCCCATGAAGCTCACCGCCCCCGCCCCCGGCTGGACGGTCGAGGCGGACGTGATCGTGGTGGGTTCGGGCGTCGCCGGGCTGACCGTGGCCCTGCACCACGCCGAGCTCGACCCCACCGCGAAGGTCCTGGTCGTCACCAAGGACGTGCTGTCGTCCGGCTCCACGAGGTGGGCGCAGGGCGGCATCGCGGCCGTCCTCGACCCCGCCGACTCGCCCGGCGAGCACCTCGACGACACGCTGGTCGCCGGGGTCGGCCTGTGCGACGAGCAGGCCGTCAGGACGCTGGTGACGGAGGGGCCGGGAGCGCTGCGCAACCTGATCGCCAGGGGCGCCAGGTTCGACACCGACGAGAACGGCGAGCTCCAGCTCACCCGCGAAGGCGGGCACCACCGCAACCGCATCGTGCACGCGGGCGGCGACGCGACCGGCGCCGAGGTGCAGCGGGCGCTCATCCAGGCGGTCCTCGCCCACCCCGCGATCGAGGTGATCGAGCACGCCCTCGTGCTCGACCTGGTCAAGGACGCGGGGGGCCGGGCGCGCGGCGTCACCCTGCACGTCATGGGCGAGGGCGCGCGCGACGGTGTGGGAGAGGCGCGGGCCAGGGCCGTGGTGCTGGCCACCGGCGGCATGGGCCAGATCTACGCCGCCACCACCAACCCCGTCGTCTCGACGGGCGACGGCGTCGCGCTGGCGCTGCGCGCGGGCGCCGTCGTCAGGGACCTGGAGTTCGTGCAGTTCCACCCGACCGTGCTGTGGCTGGGGGAGGAGTCCACCGGCCAGCAGCCGCTGATCTCCGAGGCGGTACGCGGCGAGGGCGCCTACCTCGTCGACGCCGGCGGCGAGAGGTTCACCGACGAGCTCGCGCCCCGTGACGTGGTGGCCAAGGCGATCACGCGACAGCCGGGCCAGGTCTACCTCGACGGCCGCCACTTCGGGCTCGACAAGTGGAAGACCCGCTTCCCGACCATCTACGGCATCTGCCTCGAGCACGGGATCGATCCCGCCACGGACCTGATCCCCGTCATGCCCGCCGCCCACTACGCCAGCGGCGGCGTCCGGACCGACCTGCGCGGCCGTACCTCGATCGAGGGGCTCTACGCCTGCGGCGAGGTCGCCTGCACGGGCGTGCACGGCGCGAACCGGCTGGCCTCCAACTCGCTGCTGGAAGGACTGGTCTTCGCCGAGCGCATCGCCGAGGACATCCACCGGCTACGGCCCGCCCCCGGCGAACCCGCCGCGGCCACCGCGGAGGAGGGCCTGGTCGACCCACGGGCCCGCACGCGCATCCAGGCCCACATGAGCAGCGGCGCGGGCGTGCTGCGCAGCCGGTCCTCGGTCACGCAGACGGGCGTCGCGCTCAGGGACGCCCGCTGGACCCCCGTGGCGGTCCAGCCCTGCGTGGAGTCGTGGGAGACCACGAACCTGCTCACCGTGGCCTCGGTCCTCGTGGCCGCCGCCTACGCCCGCCTGGAGACCAGGGGCTCGCACTGGCGGGAGGACTTCCCCGACCGCGACGACGAGAACTGGCTGGGACATCTGGACATCACGCTGACTCACGAGGGGCTGACCATGACCTACACGCCGCACGAGACGGCCCCGCGCCTGGCGCGGGAGCTGGAGGCCGCGGGGCTCGACCCGGCGACCGTGGACGAGGTCGTCTCGCGCGCGCTCGCCGAGGACCTGCAGGAGGCCGGCGACGTCACCTCCCTGGCCACGATCCCCGCGGGGCAGCGCGCCACCGCCGACGTGGTCGCACGGGCCGACGGGGTGGTCGCGGGGCTCGCCGTCGCCGAGGCCGTCTTCCGCAGGCTGGGTGCCACCACCGTCGAGCGCAGGGCCAAGGACGGCGAGCGCGTACGGCACGGCGACGTGCTCATGACCGTCGAGGGCGAGACGCGCGCCCTGCTGACGGCCGAGCGCACCGCGCTCAACCTCCTCACCCACCTGTCGGGCATCGCGACGCTCACCGCGCGCTGGGTCGACGCGGTCGAGGGGACCGGAACCCGGGTGCGCGACAGCCGCAAGACGCTGCCGGGCCTGCGGGCGCTGGAGAAGTACGCGGTCAGGGCCGGCGGCGGGGTCAACCACCGCATGTCGCTGTCGGACGCGGCGCTCATCAAGGACAACCACGTGGTGGCCGCCGGCGGAGTCGCCGAGGCTTTCCGCAAGGTGAGAGACCTGTATCCCGAGCTGCCGATCGAGGTGGAGGTGGACCGCATCGACCAGATCGCCCCCGTCCTGGCCGAAGGCGCCGAGGAGATCCTTCTGGACAACTTCACCGTGGCGGAGCTGGCCAGGGCGGTGCGACTCGTCGACGGCCGGGCCAGGCTCGAGGCAAGTGGCGGGCTGACCTTGGAATCGGCCCGTGATGTAGCCGAAACTGGCGTGGACTACGTTGCTGTGGGAGCGCTCACGCACTCGGCACCTGCGCTTGACATAGCCCTGGATCTACGGGGGAACTAGATGCTGCTCGCGATCGACGTCGGCAACACCCACACGGTGCTCGGCCTCTTCGAAGGCGAGGAGGTCATCGAGCACTGGCGGATCGCCACCGATGCCCGCCGTACCGCTGACGAGATCGCGGTCGTCCTGCAGGGGCTGCTCGCCCAGTCGCCCCTGCTCAAGGACGCGGACGTGAGCGGCATCGCGATCTGCTCGACCGTGCCCTCGGTGCTGAACGAGATGCGCGAGATGTGCCGCCGCTACTACGGCGACGTCACCGCCGTCATCGTGGAGCCCGGCATCCGCACCGGAGTGCCGGTCAGGATGGACAACCCCAAGGAGGTCGGCAGCGACCGGATCGTCAACTCGCTGGCCGCCATCGACCAGTACGGCGGGCCCTGCATCATCGTCGACTTCGGCACCGCCACCTCCTTCGACGCGGTGTCGGCCAAGGGAGAGTACGTCGGCGCGGTCACCGCTCCGGGCATCGAGATCTCCGTCGACGCCCTCGCCGCCGCCGGGGCCCAGCTGCACAAGGTGGAGCTGATCAGGCCGCGCTCCGTGATCGCCAAGAACACCGTCGAGGCGCTGCAGTCGGGCATCATCTACGGCTTCGCCGGCCAGGTCGACGGCATCGTCGAGCGGATGGCGGCCGAGCTCGCCGACGACCCCGACGACGTCACGGTCGTGGCGACCGGCGGTCTCGCCTCGCTGGTGGTCAGGGAGGCGCGCTCGATCGACGTGCACGAGCCGTGGCTCACGCTCATCGGGCTCAGGCTCATCTACAACCGCAACGCGACATGACGAAGGGCCCCCGCGGGAGGGGCCCTTCGATCCGGTTTCTCACACCTCTTCGGCGTCGTAGAGGTCCCACCACTTGCCGCACTTGCTGACGCGGTGGGTGGACGGGTCGTACTGGCAGACCTTGACGCGCACCGCGTAGACGTCGTCCTCGTGGAACTGGAAGGACTTGTAGCCCGGGTAGCCGCAGTAGTAGCGCGAGTAGACCTGGTACCAGTCGTACTCGTCGTCGGCCGCCTGGAACTTCACGTACGCGCACTTGCCGCCCTGGTTGTAGGTCCTGTTGTCGAGGTCGTAGAGCCGTCCCTTGACGTGAACGGAGTTGCCGTCCTCGTAGTCGCCCTCGACGCCGATCCAGCCGCTGGCCTTGGCCAGGCCGTACTTGGCGTAGTAGGAGCCCCAGTAGTCGTCGTAGTCGGAGGCGCCGGTGGTGGAGGAGGTGGTCGAGGCGTTGGCGGTGGCGGGGAGCGACAGGGCGAGTGTGCCGGTGGCGGCCACTGCGAGGAAGCCTGTCGCGAGCTTCTTCATCATGATCTCTCCTTGAGCCCCGCGGTTCCGGCTCCCTGCCGGATCCCCCTGGGCTCCTGGGTCATTGGTAACCCCGCCTCCTTGCACTCCCTTTGCAAAGAGCTGACGAACTCTTGCATTGCGCCATATCGGTACCCTTTGGTGTTGTGAGCGACGAACTTCCCGAGCAGATGCGCATCCGGAGGGAGAAGCTCGACCGCCTTCGTGACGAGGGCGTCGATCCTTATCCGGTGACCTTCCCCCGTACGGCGACCAACGCCGAGATCAGGGAGAAGTACCAGGGTCTCGACCCTGACACCGCGACCGGCGACAAAGTCGGCGTCGCGGGGCGCGTCATGCTCAACCGCATCGGCGGGAAGCTCTGCTTCGCCACGCTGCGTGACGGCGGCGGTGACCTGCAGGTCATGATCTCCCTCGACAAGGTGGGAGAGGAGTCGCTGGCGGCGTGGAAGCGCGACGTCGACCTCGGCGACCACGTCGGCATCGAGGGAGAGGTCATCACCTCCCGGCGCGGTGAGCTGTCCATCCTCGCCGACCGCTGGCAGATCACCTCCAAGTGCCTGCGCCCGCTGCCGGAGAAGCACGTCGGCCTCACCGACCCCGAGGCCCGGGTACGGCAGCGCTACGTCGACCTCATCGTCAACGACGAGGCGCGCTCGATGGCCCGCGTCCGCAGCGCCACGGTCCGCGCGGTGCGCGACTTCTGGCACGAGGAGGGCTACCTCGAGGTCGAGACGCCCATGCTGCAGCCGATCCACGGCGGCGCGGCGGCACGGCCGTTCAAGACCCACATCAACGCCTACGACATGGAGCTCTACCTCCGCATCGCGATCGAGCTCTACCTGAAGCGGCTCGTGGTCGGCGGCATCGAGAAGGTCTTCGAGATCAACCGCAACTTCCGCAACGAGGGCGCGGACTCCACGCACAACCCCGAGTTCACGATGCTCGAGGCGTACGGCACCTACCTCGACTACAACGACATGGCCGAGCTCACGCAGCGGATGTACCAGCGGGCGGTCGTGGCCGCGCTGGACACCACCGTGGTCGTGCACGACGGCGTCGAGATCGACCTCGGCCTCGCGCGCTGGCCGAGGGTCAGGCTGTACGACGCGGTCTCAGCGGCGCTGGGCGAGGAGATCACCACCGACACCCCGCTCGAGCAGGTCAGGAAGTACGCCGACGAGCGTCACGTCCACTGGGACGCGAAGTGGGGCCAGGGCAAGCTCGTCCAGGAGCTCTTCGAGGAGCTGGTCGAGCACACGCTGGTCCAGCCGACGTTCGTCATGGACTACCCGCTGGAGACCTCGCCCCTCACCCGGCAGCACCGCGACAACCCGCTGCTCACCGAGAAGTGGGACCTGATCGGGTTCGGCACCGAGCTCGGCACCGCCTACTCCGAGCTGGTCGACCCGATCGAGCAGCGCCGCAGGCTGACCGAGCAGTCGCTGCTGGCGGCCGGCGGCGATCCCGAGGCGATGCAGCTCGACGAGGACTTCCTGCAGGCGCTGGAATACGCGATGCCGCCGACGGGTGGCGTCGGGGTGGGGATCGACCGGATGATCATGGCCTTCACCGGCAAGAACATCCGCGAGACGATCCTGTTCCCGCTGGTGAAGCCCGCCGGTTGACCCGCGTCCACGCCGGTCGTCACCGCCGGGCGGGCTCGCCGGTGACGATCGGGGCGGTCGCATCCTGAGGCGGCCTGGCGGGCCGTACCCGGACGGGTGGCGGTGTCAGAGGGTGAGGACCAGGCGACCGCGCAGGCCGCCCTTGGCGAGGCGGGCGTAAGCGTCGCCGGCCTGCTCCAGGGGGTAGGTCCCGGCGACCCTCGCGGTCAGCCGGCCGAGCCCGGCCAGCCGGGCGATCTCGGCGAGCTGGAACGGCTCCTCGCTGAAGAACACGGTGGCCACGTCCGTCCCCCGCAGCGCGACCGGTGCCACGCCGGCCGTCAGGGTGACGAACGTCCCCCCGTCGCGGAGGGCGTTCAGTCCCGCCAGGCCGGTCACGGCGGCGTCGATCACGGCGTCCACCCCGCCTGGCACCCGCTTCCTGACCGCCTCGCCCAGATCCTCCCCGCGCGGGACGAACCACTCGGCGCCGAACTCCCGGACCAGTTCCTCGTCGTCGCCTCCCGCCGCGGCCACCACCCGCAGGCCGCGGGCCGCCGCCAGTTCCACCGCGAACCCGCCGACGGCGCCCGCGGCCCCCGTGACCAGGACGGTCTGGCCCTGGCTCAGGTTCGCCCGGTCGAGCGACTGCCACGCGGTCAGCGTGTTGAGCGGCAGGGTGGCGGCCTCGACCAAGGACAACCCCGCCGGAGCGGGCGCGACCGCCGCCGCGTCGACCACCACGTGGTCCGCCTGGGCCTTGGTCGGCAGTTCGAGCCGGCTGACCAAGGCGATCACCTCTTGCCCGGGGGCGATGGCGACGCCTTCACCCACCTGGTCGACCACGCCCGCGGCGTCGAAGCCGAGGCCGTAGGAGTCGAGCTCGCGGGCGACGCCGTAGTCGCTGAGCGAACCTGAGGCGACCGCGAGGTCGAACGGGTTCAGGCCGGCGGCGGCGACCTTGATCCGGACCTGGCCCCGGCCCGCCTGGGGAGCCGGGGCCTCGATGAGCTCGGGAGAGCCGGAACCGCCGATGAGCGCACGCATGGTTGTCATACGGACGACCCTAGGGAGAGAAGCTCTCTTCTGGTAAGAAGGCACCTGGAAGTGCGTAAGCCACCCGGAGGAGCTCGCATGGCGACCACGACGGCGGCCGCGCGCCGTGCCGCGGCCAAGCAGGAGTACGACGCGTACGTCGCGCAGTGCCCCTCGAGGAAGCTGCTGGACACCCTCAGCGACAAATGGGTCAGCCTGATACTCACCGCCCTGGCCGGCGGCTCGATGCGATACAGCGATCTGGCCAGGACGGTCGCGGGCGTGAGCCAGAAGATGCTGACGCAGACGCTTCGCGGGCTGGAAAGGGACGGGCTGGTCTTCAGAACGGTGACCGCCTCGGTGCCGGTGCGCGTGGATTATGAGCTCACGCCACTCGGAACGAGTCTGCTCCCGCTCATGGCCGCGATCAAGGAATGGGCGGAGAGTCACATCGAGGATGTCGAGCTTGCCCGCGAACGCTATGACGCCGGGCAGGCCGCTGAAAAAACGGCGTGAAATTCAGGATAAGAGCGCATTGCGGTCGGCCGGTTGTGGCCTGATCTTCGTGCCGTATGCCGCGCGAGTTCTTCATATAGAAACGATCAAGTCAATAGTCGCCGTCAAGCGCTTCGTGGAATCAACCTTGACGACCTTTCGAGTATGCGTTTACCGTCTGCGGGACGAGCAGCGGTGCTCGAGCCGAGACGTCGCCGAGTTGTGCTGTTGGGGGGAGGGCTCCCGATGGATGTGCTCACCGACGACGGAGTCGTGTTGAGCCAGGACGACCTGGATCTGCTCGCGGAGTTGGCCAAGGGCGTCACGGTCGACCGCGTGGGCAGAACGCTGGAGATCAGCGGCCGCACGGTCCGCCGCCGCCTGCGCGTCATCTGCGACAGGATCGGCGTCGCCACGGCCATCGAGGCCGTGGCCTGGGCCGCGCGCCGGCGACTGATCTAGTCGGCGATCCGTACGGCTCCCGCGAACGGCCTGTTGGCGATCGCGGCGACCCGGACGACGTCACCCGTGCGGGGCGCGTGCACCATCATCCCGCCGCCGATGTAGATGCCCACATGGTGCAGGTCGTTGTAGAAGAAGACCAGGTCGCCGGGGCGTAGCTGCTCGCGCGAGATGTGGGTGCCGGCCGTCCACTGGTCGCCGGTGTAGTGCGGCAGGCTGATGCCCACCTGCTGGTAGGCGGCCATGACCAGGCCCGAGCAGTCGAAGGAACTCGGCCCCTCGGCGCCCCACACGTACGGCTTGAGCTGCTGGGTCAGCGCCCAGCGGGCGGCCTGCGCGGCCTTGCCGCTGCCGATGATGGGCAGGTTGACCCTGCTGGCGCGGGTGCCCGGCCGTCCCGCCTCGCCCAGGGCGCGCCGGAACAGGCTGCTCTCGGTCTTGGCGACCATCGAGGTGATCTTGTCGCGCTTGCTGCCGAGGTCGTTGACGAGTTTCTGGACCTCGGCCAGGCGTGTCTTGGCGGTCGACCTCGCCTTCTCGGCGGCGGCGATGGACTCGGCGAGTTCCTTGACCTCCTGGCCCTGCTGCTGGCCGAGGGCGTAGGAGGTGGCGGCGGCGTCGAGGAAGGAGTCGGGGTCGGCCGCCGAGGTGAAGGCCAGGCCGTCGGCGAGGCCGCCGTACATGTAGGTGCTCTCGGCCACGAGCGTGGCTCGGGCGCGCTTGGCGGCCAGATCGGCCTCGCTGGTGGCCAGGACCTTCTTGGCGGTCTCGGCGGACTTCTTGACGCCCTTGAGCTTCTCGCGCTGCCCGTTGTACTGCTCGGTGAGCGTCTCGATGTCGTTGTGCATCTTCTCGACGCGCTCGGCGAGCTCCTTGAGCGTCGGCTTGGGGTCGGCGGCGGCCGGGCTCAGCGGCATGGCGAGGGCGAGGACGGCCATCGCGGCGCTCACGACGGCGAACCGCTTCCTGGGGGAGCCCGGTTCGTGGGGGCGGGCGTGCTTGCCCGCGGACTTCCCCTCGTGAGTGCGCCTGCGCTTCACCAACCAGCTCCTCTCGTAGCCGCCGACCGGGTTAGCTGACGGGTTCGGGCCGGAGCAGCCCTACCGAGCACGGACTCGGACTCACCCCTGTGGCGGTCGGTGGTCCGCCGGCGGGTCCCCGGCTCCCCGTGGTGGGGGATTAGGCGCGTCACCCACGCCTGGCTGCGTGGGTGACATCGTCGCTGGACACTAGTGCAAGCCAGGTTCGTGCTCAACCAGAACTACGGATCCAGTAGAGGATGCGCAAACAAAGGATCACGGGCGGGTCACGCGAAAGCCTGATCAACCAGGGCATTGCGTGCCCTTTGCCCGGATTGGCAGAGATTTGTCGGGCATGTCGTGCGTCGATGCGGAGCGTGCTCGCCTCGCTACGTGAGGTCATGTGATGGTAGTTAGGGATGGGCCGAAACAAGCTCGGTACGCTGAAGGGCCATGGAGCAGGCCGTCGAGCGCCCAATGCAGGACACCGAGATCGTCGTACGGCGCGCCCGCACGCCGGACGTCAGGTCGATCAAGCGCCTGGTCGACATCTATGCGGGGGCGGGCCGCAAGCTTCTCGAAAAAGCCACGGTCACGCTGTACGAGGACGTCCAGGAGTTCTGGGTCGCCGAGCGCGGCGGCCAGGTGGTCGGCTGTGGCGCGCTCCATGTGCTGTGGGAGGACCTCGCCGAAATTCGCACGGTAGCCGTCGATCCCGCGGCCAAAGGTTCAGGCGTCGGTCACCGTATTGTTACCGCGCTCGTGAGAACAGCTCGCGACCTGGGCCTTCGCCGGGTCTTCTGCCTGACGTTCGAGGTCGACTTCTTCGCCCGACACGGCTTCGTGCCCATCCAGGGAACACCGGTATCACCCGAGGTCTACGCCGAGCTGCTGGCCTCCTACGACGAGGGTGTGGCCGAGTTTCTGGACCTCGAGCACGTCAAGCCCAACACCCTTGGCAACACCAGGATGCTGCTTCATCTGGACGCAGTTGACTACGGCGTTGACCAAGAGGAAAGGTGATTGTTGATACTCATGTCGATACGTTGGGCAACAGCAAGCATGTGTCCTGACATGTGCCACATGCGCCATCGAAGCGAGGTGACACGGTGAGCACCGGACAGCCGCCGTACCCGGACCAACCTGACGACAATTCCGGATACGGTCAGCAGAACGCAGGACGCCCTGGCGAGCAGCCGGATCCTGACGTGACGATCGTCGGCTATCGCCATGAGGGCGGCGGCTACGGTCAGCCGTCACAGGGCCAGCCCGACCAAGGCTACGGCCAGCAGGGCTACGGCCAGCAGCCCGGTTACGGCCAGCAGGGTTACGGCCAGCAGCAGCAGCCCGGCTACGGCCAGCCTTCCTCGGGCCAGCAGGGCTACGGCCAGCAGCAGCCCGGCTATGGACAGCAGGGCTACGGCCAGCCCGCGTCAGGCCAGCAGCCCGGCTACGGCCAGCCCTCCTCGGGCCAGCAGGGCTACGGCCAGCAGCCCCCCGCTTCCGGCCAGCAGCCTTACGGTCAGCAGGGCTACGGCCAGCAGTACGGCCAGCCCGGCTACGGCCAGCCCGGCTACGGCCAGCAGGCCGCCTCGGGCCAGCAGCCCGAGTACGGCCAGCAGGGCTACGGTCAGCAGCAGGCCTCCTCCGGCCAGCAGCCCGAGTACGGGCAGCAGGGCTACGGCCAGCAGCAGGGCTCCTCGGGCCAGCAGCCCGAGTACGGCCAGCAGCCGGAGTACGGCCAGCCCGGCTACGGCCAGCAGCAGCCCGGGTACGGCCAGCCGGCGTCCGGCCAGCAGCCCGGTTACGGCCAGCCCTCGGGTCAGCAGCCCGGTTACGGCCAGCAGCCCGGCTACGGTCAGCAGGGCTACGGCCAGCAGGGCCAGTCGCAGCCCGGCTACGGTCAGTCCTCGCCCTACGGCCAGCAGCAGCCCTACCAGCCCGGTTACGGCCAGCAGCAGCCGCCCGCCTACGGCCAGCCCGGCTACGGCCAGCCGTACGGCGCTCCGGCCGGCCTGCAGCCGCCCGGCGCACCCGCCCCGCTCGCCGAGTGGTGGCAGCGCCTGGTCGCCCGCATCGTCGACGGCGTGATCTTCGCGGTCTTCTGGATCATCGTGAGCACGGTCCTGTTCATGGTCGCGGGTCCGAGCTACGACCTCGCCACCGGCACGTTCACCGGCATGAACCCGCTCGTCCTCGCGGCGATCCTCGCCGTCCTCGCGGCGCTGTTCTACGTGGGCTACGAGTTCCTGCTGACCAAGTCCAAGGGGCAGACGGTCGGCAAGATGATCATGGGTATCAAGATCGTCCCGGTCGGCGGCTCGCTGCCCCCCGGCGGTCTGGAGAGCGACTCCGCCATCAAGCGGGCCGGCATCACGTGGGGCGGCGTGATCCTCAACGCCATCCCGATCCTCGGTGGCCTGCTGGCCTTCGCCGCGATCGGCGTCAACGGCGCCTCCCACCTCTGGGACAAGCCGCTGCAGCAGACCTTCGCCGACAAGTTCGCCGGCACCGTGGTCGTGAAGATCAAGTAAGCGGATACCGAAAAAACGGGGACCGGCGTCGCGCCGGCCCCCGTTTTCGCGTCCCCGGCCCTGTAATCGCGGCCGGCCGGCGTACAGAATGGGGCTTATGGTCGCGCCGCCGCCAGGAGTGCCGGCCGTACCGGCCGATTGGTGGGAACGGCTCGTCGCGCGAAGCATTGAGGCTCTCGTCGTCGGGGTTCTCTATTACATTCTGTTCATCACGGCCTGGGGTTTGTTGCGGACTGTCGGCCTGCTTGAGGTGTATGGCGACCGGTTGCCGAGGTTGTTGGCCTGGCTGGCCGTGGGGCTGGGTTATGCGGGCTATGACTGCCTGGTCCATTACCGGCGGCGCCGTACCTTCGGGAAGGCGATCATGAAGATAAGGCTGGCCGCCGCCCCGGGGCGGCGGCTGGGGCCGGAGGATCTGGCGAAACGCGCGCTGCTCTATCCCGGGCCGATCGCGCTCGCGGGGATTCCTGGCGCCAATGTCGTTGTCGGAATCCTGGTGTTCGCCGTCGGACTGTCTATCTTGATCGACAAGCCCCTCCAGCAGGGGTTGCACGACCGGTGGGCGGGTTCGTTGGTGATCAAAGACCCTCGCTGAAGTGTGCATCTGCCCCCAGACGCCGATTTTTCAGGATTTTCCGGGCGATCGGGTAAGAACTCTGGAGAGACTGGCATTAGGCTAGGTGGCACACACCCCGCCAGGTGGCGCTCCCTTTGGCGCTATCGTCGGGGCGGAGAGTCGACAACAGCTGTCCCGTCCGTCGCAGGGCGGCACGTGCATAAAGGGCGCGTCTCCCACAAACCCCATGAGGCGGCGTGGGGCGGAATGCAGCCGCCGGGCGCCGTCCAAACAGGACGGGTCCGTCCGGGGACCGAACTGACCCGGGAGTCAGGGAATCCGCGAAGCGCTGAATTGTCTCGTCGCCTTTCCGGGTATATGTTTGGCACGCGAATGAAACAATGCGCCGGGAAAGGATTCCGTAGATGGCCAAGCAGATCCAGGAGATTCTCATCGATGACCTCGATGGGGGCGAGGCCAATGAGACGGTCAGCTTCGCCATTGACGGCGCGTCGTATGAGATTGACCTCAGCGACGTTAACGCCAAGAAGCTGCGGGACGCGCTGTCGCCTTTCGTGACGTCCGCCCGCAAGTCGGGTGCCGTTGCGGCCCGTCGCCGGGTGCGCGGCGGAGCACGTTCCATGAGCCGTGAGAAGAGCTCCGAGATTCGGCAGTGGGCCAAGGCCCACGGCCTCCAGGTCAGCGAGCGCGGCCGCATCTCCTCCGCGATCGTGGAGAAGTACGAACAAGCCCACTGACATCATGCGCTTATGCCGATCGCCTAGAACCCCGGAGATCGCCATAAGCGCATGATCGTGTTTGCCGGTGAAAACCGGGCATGTCGTGCGGCCGGTGGCTCATGCTCTAAACGTCGTTCGCTTGCGGCGTATCGGGAACACAGCACCCCCTGTAGGTAGTTGGATGGAGGGTGAACGCCCTGCTCTCGGGGAACGTCTCTGCTATAGAGCGTGTCAGCGGTTCGCCGAGCCAGGGCTAGCATGCGGGAGGACGGGACCGGATTTACCGGCCTGACTGACCGCTCTGTGAGGAGCGACGAGATGTTCGAGAGGTTCACCGACCGAGCGAGGCGGGTTGTCGTCTTGGCCCAAGAAGAGGCCAGGATGCTCAACCACAACTACATCGGCACTGAGCACATTCTTCTTGGCTTGATCCATGAAGGTGAGGGCGTAGCCGCCAAGGCTCTGGAGAGCCTCGGCATCAGCCTTGAGGGTGTGCGCCAGCAGGTCGAGGAGATCATCGGCCAGGGCCAATCGGCTCCGTCGGGGCACATTCCGTTCACCCCGCGGGCCAAGAAGGTTCTTGAGCTGTCGCTCCGTGAGGCTTTGCAGCTGGGCCACAACTACATCGGCACCGAGCACATCCTGCTCGGGCTCATCCGCGAGGGTGAGGGTGTGGCTGCCCAGGTGCTGGTCAAGCTTGGAGCCGATCTCAACCGTGTGCGGCAGCAGGTCATCCAGCTGCTCCACGGCTACCAGGGCAAGGAGCCGGCCGCCGCGGGTGGCCCGCAGGAGTCCGCGCCGTCCACGTCCCTGGTGCTCGACCAGTTCGGCCGCAACCTGACCCAGGCGGCCCGCGAGGGCAAGCTGGATCCGGTCATCGGCCGTGAGAAGGAGATCGAGCGGGTCATGCAGGTCCTCTCCAGGAGGACCAAGAACAACCCCGTTCTCATCGGCGAGCCCGGCGTCGGCAAGACCGCCGTCGTCGAGGGCCTGTCACAGAAGATCGTCAAGGGTGAGGTGCCCGAGACGCTGAAGGACAAGCAGCTCTACACGCTTGACCTGGGCGCGCTCGTGGCCGGCTCCCGCTACCGCGGTGACTTCGAAGAGCGCCTGAAGAAGGTGCTCAAGGAGATCCGCACCCGAGGCGACATCATCCTGTTCATCGACGAGCTGCACACGCTCGTGGGCGCGGGCGCCGCCGAGGGCGCGATCGACGCCGCCAGCATCCTCAAGCCGATGCTGGCCCGCGGCGAGCTGCAGACCATCGGCGCCACCACGCTCGACGAGTACCGCAAGTACCTCGAGAAGGACGCCGCGCTGGAGCGCCGCTTCCAGCCGATCCAGGTGGCCGAGCCGTCGCTCAGCCACACGATCGAGATCCTGAAGGGTCTGCGCGACCGCTACGAGGCGCACCACCGCGTGTCGATCACCGACGACGCGCTGGTCGCCGCCGCGCAGCTGGCCGACCGCTACATCAGCGACCGCTACCTTCCCGACAAGGCGATCGACCTCATCGACGAGGCCGGTTCCCGGATGCGCATCCGTAGGATGACCGCTCCGCCGGACCTGCGCGAGTACGACGAGAAGATCGCCAACGTCCGCCGCGACAAGGAGTCCGCGATCGACGCGCAGGACTTCGAGAAGGCGGCTGCCCTCCGCGACCAGGAGAAGCAGCTCCAGCTCAAGCGCGAGCGCCGGGAGAAGGAGTGGAAGGCCGGCGACATGGATGTCGTGGCCGAGGTCACCCAGGAGCTCATCGCCGAGGTCCTGGCCACCGCCACCGGCATCCCGGTCTTCAAGCTGACCGAGGAGGAGTCCCAGCGCCTGCTCCGCATGGAGGACGAACTCCACAAGCGGATCATCGGCCAGGACGACGCCATCAAGGGCCTGTCGCGGTCCATCCGGCGTACCCGCGCCGGTCTGAAGGACCCGCGCCGTCCCGGCGGCTCGTTCATCTTCGCCGGCCCCTCGGGCGTCGGTAAGACCGAGCTGTCCAAGGCTCTGGCGGAGTTCCTCTTCGGCGACGAAGACGCTCTGATCATGCTGGACATGTCGGAGTTCATGGAGAAGCACACCGTCTCCAGGCTGTTCGGCTCCCCGCCCGGCTACGTCGGGTACGAAGAGGGCGGCCAGCTGACCGAGAAGGTGCGGCGCAAGCCGTTCTCCGTGGTCCTGTTCGACGAGATCGAGAAGGCCCACCCCGACATCTTCAACTCGCTGCTGCAGATCCTGGAAGACGGTCGCCTGACCGACGCCCAGGGCCGGGTGGTCGACTTCAAGAACACGGTCATCATCATGACCACCAACCTCGGCACCCGCGACATCTCCAAGGGCATCGGGGTCGGGTTCGCGAAGTCCAACGACGCCGAGTCCAACTACGACCGGATGAAGTCGAAGGTCCAGGAGGAGCTCAAGCAGCACTTCCGGCCCGAGTTCCTCAACCGTGTCGACGACATCGTGGTCTTCCACCAGCTCACGCCGAAGGAGATCATCCAGATCGTCGATCTGATGCTCGCCCAGGTGAGCGAGCGGCTGAAGGACCGCGACATGGGGCTCGAGGTCTCGCCTGCCGCCAAGCAGCTGCTGGCCGACCGCGGGTACGACCCGGTGATGGGCGCCCGTCCGCTCCGTCGTACGATCCAGCGCGAGCTGGAGGACTCCCTGTCGGAGAAGATCCTGTACGGCGAGCTGCGTCCCGGCCAGGTGATCAAGGTCGACATCGAGGGCGAGGGCGACAACGCCAAGTTCGTCTTCGTCGGCGAGACCGCCTCGCGCGTTCCCGACTCGGCGGCCGCGATCGCGGAGCCGATCCAGAACTAAGCGCTGGGTTTGCCAGGGCCCGCGTGGGATCCCCACGCGGGCCCTGCTGCGTGTTCAGCCACCGTCGCCCCGGCCGGTCTCTCGGGCGGCGGTCCCCCGGTCGGCGGTCCCTCGGGGCGGTCTCTCGGGCGGCGGGTTCTTGGGCGGCGGTCTCTCGGTCGGCGGTTTCTTGGGCGGGTTCTCGGGGCGGTCTCTCAGTCGGCGACCTCTCGAGGGCGGTCTCTCGGGCGGCGGTCTTTGGGGGCGCCATTCCTCCCGCCTTGCGGACGTTTCTCCCCGAGGTTCTCCGTCTTGCCGACCTTTCGGTTCGCAGGTGCTCACCCAGCGCCGGTCCGACGCCTGCGCCCAGCGATGGAGTGCCCGAGCCTGGGGTGTGTGGGTTATCACTCCCGTCCGTTGGGGAGGGGAGCGAAGTCCTGCTGGGCGGCGCGCCTGCGACGGGCGGGACCCCGTGACCACGGGGGCGCCAGACCGGCTTGCCGTACAGGGAGGGAGAGGCCGCGGGGCGGCGGACCGGCTTGCCGTATCGGGAAGAGGGCGGAGAGTGTGCGGGGGGCCGGCTTGTCGAACGGGGGCGGAGAGGGCGGGCCGGGCGGGCGGGGATGGGTCGCGTTACTGGGGTGGGCATCGGTTTGATGTCAGATTGGTGACTCCAGGTTGGGTTCGGCTATACCGCCACGAGAAGTAGTACTACAATCCGTAGAGCAAAGCACGCCAAGTCCCGCACAAGTGACCCACAAGAAGGCGTCCCTAGGTTGGGGCTCATCCCTGAGGCGTAGTCGGAAGTCAACTCAGGGCGGACGCGGAGGCCCCGGTCCGGCGGGCAAGCTCGGCACACGTCCGAGCGACGGACACAACACCCAGTGCAAGCCGTGGAGGAAGCCGATGCGCCTGCGTCACGATGACGGAACGCTCGTTCACTTGGCGTACAACGCCGGCGTGCACCCCGCGGAGGACCTCGAGAACCTCATCGCCCACCTGACCCGCTACGCCGTCCCGGTGCGCAAGCGCCTGGGCGTCGACCGGATGGGCGTCGGGCTGTGGCTGTCGCCCACCGTGGCCGACCATCTGATCGCCGACCGCATCGAGCTGGTACGGCTGCGCCGCTCCCTCGAGGAACGCGGTCTCGAAGTGGTCAGCCTGAACGGCACCGGCGGCCGCAACCAGGACGTGCCGGGTCCCGACTGGGCCAAGCCCGAGCGCTACCGCTACACGATGGCGCTCGCCAAGATCCTCGCCTTCCTCCTGCCGGAGGACGTGCGGTTCGGCAGCATCTCCACCATCCCGATCGGCTGGCGCCGCGACTGGCCTGCCGACCTGCACGCCATCGCGACGCGCCGGCTGGAGCGGCTGGCCCGCGAGCTGCGCGGCATCCACAGCGTCACGGGCAAGACGATCCGCGTGGGGTTCGAGCCGTGGCCGGGATGCGTCCTCGAGACGACCGAGCAGGCCGTCGAGCGGGTGGGCGGCATCGACTCCGAGCATCTCGGCGTCTGCCTCGACGCCTGCCACCTGGCCTGCGGCGGCGGCGAGGAGCCCGGCGCCGCGCTGCGCGGGCTCGCCGAGGTCGGGGCGCCGGTGGTCAAGCTGGGGCACGTGCACAACCACACCGACACGGGCGCGGTTCTGCACGACACGTTGACGGCGATCCTGTCGGGCGCGGTCAACGGCACGGCGCACATCGAGGTCGAGACGCACAACCTGGCGGTGCCGGGACGTGCTAAGGGGCCGGGGGCGCTGGTGTCGATGCTGGCCGAGGAGCTCGACTGGGCCCGCACGAACCTCACCTCGCTGGGCCTCCAGCTCGCCGCCTGACCTCTCCTCTCCACCGCGCCCTGGAAACGCCGGCCCCGGGACGGCGGGCGGCCCAGGAATGCCGACCCCAGGACAGCGGGTCCAGGCGTGAACCGTGCCCTGGGCCCGAGGCGGGGGCGTACCCCTGGGCGGGTCAGGTGGGCAGGCGGTAGGTTCCGTCGTCCAGGACCTCGGCCAGGCCGTCGGTGATCAGCCCGTCGAGCGCCCGCTCCCGCTGGACCGGCTCGTCCCACACCGCGTCGAGCGCCGTCTTGGGCACCGGCCCGTGCGCCGCGCGCAGCACCGCGAGGAGACGGCCCCGGCACTGCCGGTCGGTGCCGTCGTAGGTCTGCCCCTTGCGTGCCTGGCCGGGCGGCTTCCCGGCGAGCCGCCAGGCGCACTGCGTGATGATCGGGCAGCGCTCGCACTGGGGGCCGCGGGCCGTACAGACCAGGGCTCCGAGCTCCATGACCGCCACGCCCCAGACGGGCGCGCCCACGGCGGGGAGGAGGTCCTGGGCGAGGCGGCGTTCGGCGGCGGTGGTGGCGGCCGGTGGGTACTCCTCCGCGCGGACGGCCCTGCCCAGCACGCGGCGGACGTTGGTGTCGAGTACCGGATGGCTGCCGCCGAAGGCGAAGCTCGCCACGGCGGCGGCGGTGTACTCGCCGATGCCGGGCAGCGAGAGCAGCGTCGCGTGGTCGGACGGCACCGATCCGCCGTGCTCCGTGGTGATCGCCCTGGCGCAGGCGTGCAGGCGCAGCGCCCGGCGCGGGTAGCCGAGGCGGCCCCAGTGGCGTATGGCCTCGCCGGGGGGTTCCGCCGCGAGGTCGGCGGGGGTGGGCCAGCGCTCCATCCACTGCTGCCACACCGGCAGGACGCGCACGACGGGCGTCTGCTGGAGCATGATCTCGCTGACCAGGATGCCCCAGGGGGTGGCGTCCTGGCGGCGCCAGGGGAGATCGCGGGCATTGTCGGCGTACCAGTCGAGAATCGGCTCTCGTAGGAGGTTCGGGTCGGCCACCCGCTCAGACTAGTGGGTTACGGCGTGTCGTCACCCTGCGTGCACGGGGGCTTCAGCATCCTGGGGGTATGGAACCGGATACCCTGCGCGGCGTCCCTGGGGATGTCTACTGGCGGCGGCGTATGACCGTACTTGTCGGGGTGCTGGTCGTGGTGGCCTTCGTGGCGTGGGCGTGTTCGGCCACGGGTGGGCCCGAGCACGCGTCGAACGCCGGGAAGCCCTCGCAGCCCGGGGTGGAGCAGGTTCTGGCGGGGTTGCCCTCCGTGACGGCGACGCCGACGCCGCAGCCGTCGAAGACGCGTGTGACGCCCTCCGCCGCACCCTCGCCCAAGCCCACCCCGGCACCGCCGGTGCGCAGGGCGGGCCTGCCGTGCGAGGAGAAGGACCTGGTCCTCAACCTGGAGCAGCGGCAGGAGGTCTATGCGGCGCAGGCTCGTCCCACCTTCATGCTCACCCTGGTGAACACCGGCCCGGTCATGTGCACCGCGGACGTGGGGCCGCGGGCGATGGAGATCCGCATCACGTCGGGCGACGACCGGGTGTGGTCGACGGCCGACTGCGTGAGCGGCGAAGGCGTCGAGGTCCGCAAGCTGGAGCGCGGCATCCCGTACGTCCACAGCCTCGAATGGGACCGGCGCCGCTCGGGCGTCGACTGCTCGGGCACGCGGGCCGGCGCGTTGCCCGGCACGTATGTCGCGGTGGTGCGCAAGGGTGGCCTGCGCAGCCCGAAGGCGGTCTTCCACCTCCGCTAGGGCGGGTCAGACGTAGCGTTCGAGGATGCTGGACTCGGCCAGCCGCGACAGGCCCTCGCGCACGCTCCTGGCCCGCGACTCGCCCACGCCGCCGACCGCCTGCAGGTCGTCGACGCTGGCCGCCAGCAGCTTCTGCAGCCCGCCGAAATGGTCGACCAGCCGGTCGACGACCGTCGCGGGCAGCCGCGGAACCTTCGCCAGCAGCCGGAACCCGCGCGGGCTTACCGGGCTGTCGAGCGTCTCGTTCGCCCCGCGCCCCAGCACCCGCGCC
Source organism: Nonomuraea sp. NPDC004354 (assembly GCF_053602555.1). Taxonomy (NCBI): domain Bacteria; kingdom Bacillati; phylum Actinomycetota; class Actinomycetes; order Streptosporangiales; family Streptosporangiaceae; genus Nonomuraea; species Nonomuraea sp. NPDC004354. The sequence goes on from NZ_JBSGDV010000002.1 coordinate 719,244, forward strand.
ACCGCGGACAGGTCGAGCAGCTCGCTCGCCGACAGCGCGTCGAAACCGTTGAGGACGTCGGCGACCTTGCGCTTGGTCCGCGTCACCGACGCGGGAAGGTAGTCGCGCACGATCAGCTCGCGGTCGGAGTCGACCCCGGCGACCAGCTCGTCCAGCTGGAGGGACAGCAGGCGGCCGTCGGTGCCGAGCTCGACGACGTAGCCCTGGATCTCCTCGGAGATCCGGCGCACCATCTCCAGGCGCTGGGCGACGGAGGCCACGTCGCGGACCGTGACCAGATCCTCGATCTCCAGCGCCGACAGCGTGCCGGACACCTCGTCGAGGCGGTGCTTGTAGCGTTCGAGGGTGGCCAGGGCCTGGTTGGCCTTGGACAGGATGGCCGCCGACTCCTCCAGGACGTAGCGGATGCCGTCGAGGTAGAGGGCGATGATCCGCATCGACTTGCTGATCGCGATGATGGGGAAGCCGGTCTGCCGGGCGACGCGCTGCGCCGTACGGTGCCTGGTGCCTGACTCGTCGGTGGGGATGGCGGGGTCGGGCACGAGGTGCACCGCGGCCCGCACGATCTTGTGATCGTCGCTGCGTAGCACGATCGCGCCGTCCATCTTGGCCAGCTCGCGCAGCCGCGTCGCGGAGAACTCCACGTCGAGCTCGAACCCGCCGCTGCACAGCTCCTCGACCACGCTGTCGTAGCCCAGGACGATGAGCCCGCCCGTCTGGCCGCGCAGAATGCGCTCCAGACCGTCTCTCAGTGGAGTGCCCGGGGCAACCGAGGCGAGGGCTGTGCGACGACGGTCGTCAAGACTCCTGTCGTTTGCCACCTGACCCCCGTGTCCTAGTCAAAATCCAGCTTACCGGCCAACCTGTGTGCCGTACCCGTAGTCTCATGAACCCCATCCTCATCCGGACGTCGTCTCGGATGGACAGGTCGTTCCCGCAGGACGACCCGCCTTCGTCGCCCTGCCGCCGCCGGTCAGGGGGGTCCCGCTCCGGGGCCGTCCCGCTCCTGCCCGTACGGCACGCCGGCGACAGGCCACCGTGGTCCGCCGGTCCCGCGCCGTCCATCACGCTACTGCGGGCCCACGGGGCTGGGCGCCGTCACGTCGGATCGTGCGGCCGCCCTTCTCCTGCCCGTGTCGCGCGCTTTCATTTCCCTTACCGACGTCGCGGCACATGACGGTGGCCCCCCGACCGCGTAGTCGTTATGCAACCGTTGCGGGACCGGCGGCCGGCTGGGCGGGGTGATCAGGTGACGTGGGTGAGGGCGTCCCAGACGTTCTCCGCCTCCATCACCTCGAACCCTGGAGCGAACGCGACCGGCCCCACCGGGACCAGCGCGCGCTGCTCACCCGGCCGGCGACGGCTGCCGCCCTCCTCCAGCGAGCCCCGGGGCACCAGCGCCCGCTTGAACCCCAGCCGCGCGGCCTCCGACAGCCGGCGGCGGACGTCGCGCACCGGCCTGAGCTCGCCCGCCAGCCCCACCTCGCCCAGCGCGACGAGCCCTTGCGGTAGCGGCTTGTCGCCCGCCGCGCTGGCCACGGCGAGCATGACCGACAGGTCGACGGCGGGGTCGGCGAGCTTGATGCCGCCGACGGTGGCGGTGAAGACGTCGCAGCCGCCCAGCCTGGCGTTGAGCCTGCGCTCGAGGACGGCCAGGATCATCTGCACCCGGTAGGGGTCGAGGCCGGAGGAGGTGCGGCGCGGCTGCTGCGCCTCGGTGCGCGCGACCAGCGCCTGGACCTCGGCGGGCAGCGGTCTGGTGCCCTCGACGGTGACGGTGACGCAGGTGCCGGGCACCGGCTCGCTGCGGCGCGAGACGAACAGGCCGCTGGGGTCGGTGATGCCCTCGATGCCGCGGTCGTGGAGGTCGAAGCAGCCGACCTCGTCCGTCGGGCCGAACCTGTTCTTGATCGCGCGGACCATGCGCAGCCTGGAGTGGCGGTCGCCCTCGAAGCTGAGCACCACGTCGACCAGGTGCTCGAGGGTGCGGGGGCCGGCGATCGAGCCCTCCTTGGTGACGTGGCCGACCAGGACGGTGGCCATGTTGCGCTCCTTGGCCAGCCGTACGAGATTGGCGGCCACCTCCCGCACCTGCGTCACGCCGCCAGGGACGCCCGTGGCCTGCGCGGAGCCGACCGTCTGCACCGAGTCGACGATCAGGAGCTGCGGCTGGACCTTCTCCACATGAGTCATGAGCGCCGACAGCTCGGTCTCGGCGGCGAGGTAGAGCTTGTCGCGGATCGCCCCGATGCGGTCGGCGCGCAGCCGGACCTGGGCGGCCGACTCCTCGCCCGTGAGATAGAGGACGGTGGTCCACTCGGCGATGCGGGCGGCGGCCTCCAGCAGGAGCGTGGACTTGCCGATGCCCGGCTCGCCCGCCAGCAGCAGGACCGCGCCCGGCACCAGCCCGCCGCCGAGGACGCGGTCGAGCTCGCTCACGCCGGTCGGGCGGGCGGTGGCGATCTCCGCCTTGACGTCACCGATGGGTACGGCGGGGCCGCTGGTGGCGCCGGGCTGCACCACGTGGACCCCCGCTCGGGCGCCCTCCTCGTCGACCGTGCCCCACGCCTGGCACTCGCCGCACCTGCCGACCCACTTGGTGGTGCGCCAGCCGCACTCGGCGCAGCGGTAACCGGGCTTCTGTGCGGTCTTCGGTGCCATGCGGAGCAGGCTAGCCTGCGTGGCCGACAATCGGCCGCAGCCGGGATGCGGCGGTCTCGGGCGCTGTCACGGTGACCAGGCGTTCCGGACGTCCTGCGGAGCCGTGTCCGAGGCTCGTCGTGGAGAGGCGGCCGGGGTCAGGAGAGGCCGAGCTCGGCTTCCAGCATGCGCTTGGGCTTCGCGCCGACGACCTGCTTCACCGGCTCGCCGTTCTCGAAGAGCAGCAGGGTGGGCAGGCCCATCACGCCGTACCTGGTCATGATCTCGGGGTTCTCGTCGGTGTTGAGCTTGCCGATGGCCAGCCCGTGCTCCGCCTCGATCTGGTCCAGGACGGGCGCCACCATCCGGCAGGGTCCGCACCACTCCGCCCAGAAGTCCACCAGGACCGGCTCGGAGCTCTTGAGCACGAGCTCCTCGAAGTTCTCAGTCGTCAGCTTGATCATGCCTTCTCCTTCGCGAAACATCCGGTGCAGGCCTGGGTGAGCTGTCCGGCCACCTCCGCACGCCTGGCCAGCAGGAGGCCGATCTCCTCGTCGATCTGGGCCAGCTTGCGCCGGTAGACGGCGACGGACTCCGCGCACGCGCTGCCCGAGGCGTGACCCGCACGGAGGCAGTCGACGAACGGGCGGGCGTCCTCGAGCGTGAACCCCACCGTGAGCAGCTGGCGGATCTCGCTGACCAGCTTCACGTCCGAGAGGGAGTACTCGCGGTAGCCGTTCGCTCCCCTGCGGGCGCTGAGGAGCCCGTGCTTCTCGTAGTAGCGCAGGGAACGAGCGCTCACACCTGTCCGTTCGGCCAGCTCTCCGATCCGCATGCCACAACGGTAAACGTTGACGTCAGTGTCAAGGTCAAGCGGCCCGAAACGCCGCCATCGGACGACCGGTCGCCCGCCGCGCCGGTCAGAAGTAGCGCCAGCGCAGGACGTTCGGGTAGGCCAGCTCCACTCCGGTCGTCTCCCGGATCGCCTCCTCGGCCACCTCGGGCGCGAACTCGATGCGCAGCACCGCCTCGAGGTCGGCCCGGCGCTCGAAGACCATCCGCAGGTCCAGCTCGTCGCGCTGCCATCCCTGCCGGGACCAGAAGTCCTCCACGGCGCCGGGCGAGTACGCCGGCACCGTGCGCTGGAACCACCTGCCGAAGGCGCCGCGCGTGGCGTCGAGGTCGATCACGAACGCCGCGCCGCCCCGCCGTACGACGCGGGACAGCTCGCGCAGCCCCGGTTCGCAGCCGGGGCCGAAGAAGTAGGCCCACCGGGCGACGGCCACGTCGACGCCGGCGTCGGGCACCGGCAGCGCCTGCGCGGTGGCCGCGTGGACGGACACGTTGGCGAGCCCGTCGCAGCGGCGGCGGGCCAGGCCGACGAGGTCGCCGTGGGGTTCGACGCCGATCACCCTGGCCGCTGTGGCGGCGAAGGACGGCAGGTGGTAGCCGCTGCCGCAGCCGATGTCGAGCACGGTCGCGCCGTCCCAGGGGCGGATCGCCCGCATCGCCGCGTCGGCCGCGCCGTCGGGGTCGACCGCGCGGTTCTCCAGCTCGTAGATCGCGGGGGTGTTCCAGATGTTCGGGCTGGGGATGGCTCCGGTGGCGACGCGCGGCATGCCCCCACGGTACGGCCTCGCGCGTAGGCTGGCAGCGTGGCAGATGTCATCCGCGTGCCCAATGCGAAGATCGCATTGTCCACTGCTTCGGTATATCCGGAACGTACCCCCGACGCCTTCGAGCTGGCCGCCCGCCTCGGCTACGACGGTGTGGAGATCATGGTGGGGGCCGACCCCGTCAGCCAGGACATCGACGTCATCGAGCGGTTGTCGGACCACTACGAGATCCCCGTCCTCGCGATCCACGCGCCCTGCCTGCTGGTAACCCAGCGCGTGTGGGGCCGCGACCCGTGGGCCAAGCTGCTGAAGGCGCAGAAGGCCGCCGAGCGGCTCGGCGCGCGCACGGTCGTGGTCCACCCGCCGTTCCGCTGGCAGCGTGACTACGCCCGCGACTTCGAGAACGGCCTGGCGAGGATGCGCGACGAGACCGACGTGGTCTTCGCGGTGGAGAACATGTTCCCCCTCAAGGCGCGAGGCAACGACGTCGTGCCGTACTCCCCCGACTGGAATCCGATCGACTACGCCTTCCCCCAGGTCACCCTCGACCTGTCGCACACGGCGGTCTCGGGCTCCGACGCGATGGAGATGGCGGTGAAGCTCGGCGACCGGCTCGCGCACCTGCACCTGGCCGACGGCGTCGGCGTGCCGAACAAGGACGAGCACCTGGTCCCCGGCAGGGGCAACCAGCCGTGCGCGCAGGTCCTCGAACGGCTGGCCAACACCGGCTTCGACGGGCTGGTGGTGCTGGAGATCAACACGCGCAAGGCGTCCAGCCGTACGGAACGGATCGACGATCTGGCGGAGGCCCTGGCCTTCGCCAGGCTGCACCTCGCGGCGTCTAGATGAGCGGGCCGCGGGGGAAAGTCCTCTCATGAGTGTCACTGGCCCCTCCCGCGCGCTTGGCAGGGTGTTCGACCGGGTCGCCGACGCCTACGATGCGGGCCGTCCCGGCTATCCGGGTGAGCTGTTCGACGCGCTCACGGAGCTGTCCGGCGTCGCGCTGGCGGGTGCGACGGTGGTCGACGTCGGCGCGGGCACCGGCATCTCGGCGCGTGCCCTGCGGGATCGCGGTGCCCGCGTGGTGGCCGTCGACCCCGGCCGCGAGATGCTGGCGCGGCTGATGGCGCGCAACCACACGGACAGGCAACACGCGGACGGGCAACACACGGACGGGCAACACACGGCCGGGCACCACGCGGACGGGCACCACGCGGACGGGAATCACACGGACGGGAACCACGCGGACGGGCACCACGCGGACGGTGTCCATGCGGATGGTGACGGCGGGCAGGTGGCGCGGGGTGTCGTGGTGGCCGTGCAGGGGGACGGCAACGCCTTGCCCCTCAGGGACGGCGGCGCCGACCTGGTGACCTACGCCCAGTCGTGGCACTGGCTCGACCCCGACGTCTCGATCGCGGAGGCGCGGCGCGTGCTGCGCCCCGGCGGGAGGGTCGCCGCCTGGTGGAACACCACCGACGCCGCCAGTGCCGACTGGCTGGCCGCCTATGAGGTCCGCCTGGCGGAGGCGTGCGCCGCCTACTGGGGTCCGGCGCGACCCGAGTGGAACATGCCGAAGATCGCGGAGGCGCTGCCGGTCGAGGAGCGCTGGCTGCGCTGGACGCGCCGGGTCGCCGTCGACGCCTTCCTGCTCGACCTGCGCTCCCACTCCTACATGGCGACGATGCCCGCCGAGGCCGCCGACGAGCTGGTCGCCCTGCAGCGCGCCGAGCTGCTGCGGGTCTTCCCCGACGGCGTGCTCACCGTCCCGATGCGCGTCTACCTGGCGGTCGGCGGATGACGGTCAAGCGCCGGACGGGACGCAGGCCGGGCGCCTCGGACACGCGTGGCGACATCCTCACCGCGGCCAGGCAGGTGTTCGCCGAGAAGGGGTTCGACAAGGCGACCGTCCGCGGCATCGCCCGCGAAGCCGCGGTCGACCCCGCCCTCGTGCACCACTACTTCGCGACCAAGGAGGGCTTGTTCGTCGAGGCCATGCGGCTGCCCATCGATCCCGACGACGTGCTGGGCCGGTTGCTGGACGGCCCGCGCGAGGAGGTGGGCGAGCGGCTGGTCCGGCTGATCCTCACGGTCACGGCCGACGCGCAGGCCAGGGAGCCCGTGCTCGCGCTCATGCGGTCGGCCATGACCAACGAGCAGGTGGCGCTCATGATGCGGGAGTTCATCACCAACGCGCTGCTGTACCGGGTGGCCGATGGTCTGGGCATCTCGCACCTGCGGATGGAGGCCGCGTTCGCCCAGCTCATCGGGGTGGTGCTGGCGCGTCACGTGCTCAGGCTCGAGCCGGTGGCCTCGGCTGATCTCGAGGAGCTGGTGGAGCTGGTCGGTCCTGCCGTACAGCGCTATCTGGCCTCGTAGAGCATCGTTCTACTATGGTCGCGGTGCCGTACCGACCAAAAGTTACCCGTCGGTAGGATAGTGGGCAGCCAACGCAGTCTGTGGGAGGACACGTGCTCTGGGTCGCCATCATCGGGCTCGCGATGACCGTGGCAGCGGTCGCCGTCGCGGGCCGCCGGACACTGTTCCTGTTCAAGCTCGCCACGGTGGGCCCACCCGCGCCCGAGCGCGTCCAGTACGCCAAGGACAACGTGGGCACCGAGGTCAAGGCGCAGCTCGTCGAGGTCTTCGGGCAGAAGAAGCTGCTGAAGTGGACGCCTTCGGGTGTCGCGCACTTCTTCGTCATGTGGGCCTTCTTCATCCTGCTGACCGTCTACATCGAGGCCTACGGCGCGATCATCCAGGGCGCGATCACCGGCCGGCCTGACTTCCACATCCCGCTCATCGGGCAGTGGTCGGTGCTGGGCTTCCTGCAGGACTTCATCGCGGTGGCCTGCGTGCTCGGCCTGATCGCGTTCGCGGCGATCCGGATCAAGAACTCCCCGAAGACGCTGGGCCGCAAGTCGCGCTTCTCCGGCTCGCACCTCGGTGGCGCGTGGCTCGTGCTGTTCATGATCTTCAACATCATCTGGACGCTGTTCCTCGCCCGCGGCGCGGCGGCGGCCAACGGCAACCTCCCCTACGACGGTGGCGCGTTCGTGTCGCTGGCCCTGGGCGAGGTGCTGCCGGCCAGCTCCCTGCTCGAAGAGATCGCGCTGCTGCTGCACATCGGCTTCATGCTGGTGTTCCTCGTCATCGTGGTGAACTCCAAGCACCTCCACATCTTCACCGCGCCGCTGAACGTGCTGTTCTCGCGCCGGCCCGACGGGCTCGGCGGCGCGCCGGAGCTGCGCGTCGACGGCAAGCCCGTCGACTTCGAGGACGAGGACCTCGACCCCGAACGGCTGGGCCGCGGCAAGATCGGCGACACCACCTGGAAGGGCTTCCTCGACTTCTACTCCTGCACCGAGTGCGGCCGCTGCCAGTCGCAGTGTCCCGCGTGGAACACCGACAAGCCGCTGTCGCCGAAGATGCTCATCCTCGACCAGCGTGACCACGCCTTCAAGGTCGCGCCGTACCTGCTGCAGGGCGACACCAGCCACGCCGACACCGACGTGCTCGCGCTGCTGGAGAAGCCGCTGGTCGGCGAGGAAGGCGTCATCCACCCGGACGTGCTGTGGTCGTGCACCAACTGCGGCGCCTGCGTCGAGCAGTGCCCGGTCGACATCGAGCACATCGACCACATCCTCGACATGCGCCGCTACCAGGTGATGGTCGAGTCGTCGTTCCCGTCCGAGGCGGGCGTGATGGTGAAGAACCTGGAGAACAAGGGCAACCCGTGGGGCATGTCCGAGATGAAGCGGGCCGACTGGATCGCGGAGCTCGACTTCGAGGTCACGCTCATCGACGAGAAGATGCCCGAGGACACCGAGTACCTGTTCTGGGTCGGCTGCGCGGGCGCCCTGGAGGACCGGGCGAAGAAGACCACGAAGGCCGTCGCCGAGCTGCTCCACATCGCGGGCGTGAAGTTCGCGGTGCTCGGCCCCGCCGAGGCGTGCACCGGTGACCCGGCCCGCCGCCTGGGCATGGAGTTCCTGTTCAACATGCTCGCCCAGCAGAACATCGAGACGCTGAACGAGGCGGGCGTCAAGAAGATCGTCGCGACCTGCCCCCACTGCTTCAACACCCTCGCCAACGAGTACCCGCAGCTCGGCGGCACCTACGAGGTCGTGCATCACACCCAGCTGCTGGCCAAGCTCGTGGACGAGGGCAAGCTCACCCCGATCACCCCGATCGAGGAGAAGATCACCTACCACGACCCGTGCTTCCTCGGCCGCCACAACAAGGTCTACAGCCAGCCGCGCGACATCATGTCGAAGGTCCCCGGCGTGCAGACCCAGGAGATGCACCGGCACAAGGACAGGGGCTTCTGCTGCGGAGCCGGTGGCGCCCGCATGTGGATGGAAGAGCGCATCGGCAAGCGCATCAACACCGAGCGGGTGGACGAGGCGCTGACCACGAACCCGGACACCGTCTCCACCGCCTGCCCGTTCTGCATGGTGATGCTCGGCGACGCGATCAACGAGAAGAAGAACAACGGCGAGGCCAAGGAGACGCTCGAAGTCGTGGACGTGGCCCAGTTGCTGATCAAGTCAGTCAAGGGCTGAGTCGGAAGTCCGCAACACCCTGTGTTGCGGACTTTCCCATGTCAGACGCGCGACGAAGCCGAAAACCTTTCTCCACATAACGGGAAAATCACGGTAACCTCAACGTCGCATGGCTTCATTCGACGGGGAGGGGGCTGCTGATGCGCGTCGTCGTGACGGACGCGGAAGTCACCCTGGCTGACGTGCTCTCCCTGCGACTCGCCATCGAAGGGCCGCTGGACCCGGGCACCAAGCTGGTGCTGCGCCACCGCGCGACAGGCGTGGAACGGGAGGTCGCGCTCGCCACGACGGCGGTGCGGGCGCGTGACGCCACGCTCGCGGTCTCCCTCGCGCCGCTGACCCTGGGGGCCGGCCGCTGGGACACCTACCTGCGGCAGGAGGACGGCAGGAGCCGCATCAGGAGCGTCGACCCCGGCTTCTCCCTCGACCATCTCGACACCTACGCGCTGTCGAAGCGGACCGTCGCCTACCGGGCCTACCGCACCAGGAACGGCTACCTCGCGCTCAGGGTCTCCGACGCCGAGCCGGCCGCGGAGGTGCGGGCGGTCTGGTTCAGGGAGGGCCGGTTCGAGGTGACGGGCCTGCTGGCCTACACGGGGCTCGACGACGACGACTCCAGGCACGAGGCCAGGATCGCCCTGCGCCGCAGGCAGCCCGCCCCGGTCAAGGACCCTCCCGGGGACGGGAAGGACGCCGCGACCGTGGCCGCCGCCGCGACCGTGCAGGGGGTGCGCTTCCACGCCGCCGTCTCGCTGGTCGACGTGGTCGCCGCCGACCCCGAGGGCGTGGGGACGTGGGAACCGTCGCTGGAGGTGGAAGGCGTTCCCCGCCCGCTGCGGCTGGCCTCCCGGCTCGACGACGTGGACGGCAAGCGCGGCCGCCTCCACTACCCGGCGATGCGCGTGGACGGCGTGCCCGTCCGGCCCTGCTACACCGCCGACGACGAGCTGCGGATCGAGGTGGGCGTGTGAAGGTCAGCTTCGTGCTCCCCTCCGCGTACGGCATGCGCGGCGACGTCCGCTCCACCCTCAACCTGGCCTCCGACCTGGCCGAGCGGCACGAGGTCGAGGTGATCAGCGTCAGGCGGCAGAAGGAGAAGCCGTTCTTCGCCGTCAGCGGCAAGGTGCGGATGCGCACGCTCGTCGACGCCAGGCCGGGTGCCAGGCATCTGCTGCCGCGCGGTCAGATGCGCACGGAGGTGGCGCTGTGGCGGTTGCTTCGCACGCTCAAGAGTGACGTTCTGGTCACCACCCGGCCACCGATCAGTGTCCAGGCGGCCAGATACGCGCCGAAGGAGACGCTCAAGATCGCGCGGGAGTGGGGGCGGCCTGCCGTACCGGGGCCGGTGCAGCGGTTCTACCCGCGGCTCGACGCGGTGGTGACGGCCACGGACAGCGGGCGGGCGGACTGGGAGCGGCTGCTGGGCGCCGCCCCCGCCGTCCTCACGGTGCCCGACGCGCTGCCCGGCGGGCTGTGGCCGCGGTCCAGGATGGACAACAGGATCGTGGCCACCGGCGGGCGCTGGGTCGCCACCCGCGCCTACGACCGGCTGATCAGGGCGTTCGCGATCGTGGCCGACAAGCGGCCCGACTGGCGGCTGCGGCTGTACGGCGGCGGCCCGGAGGAACGCCGGCTGCGTGACCTGGTGCGCGACCTCGACCTGCACAACCACGTCTACTTCATGGGGACGACGCCCGACCTGGCGGGGGAGTTCGCCAAGGCGTCCATCGTGGCCACCACCTCGCGGGCCGAGACGCTCGGGATGGCGGTCCTGGAGGCGATGGGCTGCGGCGTGCCGGTCGTCGGCTTCGACGGCGCCCGCGGCCCGGCCGAGTACATCATCACCGGCTACAACGGCGTCCTCGTGCCCGACGGCGAGATCGAGATGTACGCAGCGGCGCTGCTCACGCTGATCGACGACGACCGCAGGCGCAGGTCGCTCGCCGCGGGAGCGCTCGACACCGCCTCCCGGCACTCGGCGGACGCGGTCGCGACGCTCTGGGAAGAGCTGATCGCCGAACTGCGCTGACTGGGTACCTTTGATGCATGCATGGGTACAGCGGAGACAAGCAGGCCTATCTGACCCGCCTGCGGCGTATCGAGGGTCAGATCCGGGGCCTGCAGCGCATGGTGGAGGACGACGCCTACTGCATCGACATCCTCACCCAGGTCTCGGCGGCCACGCGGGCGCTTCAGGCGGTGGCGCTCGGGCTGCTGGAGGAGCACATCTCCCATTGCGTGACCGACGCGATCAACACCGGCGGGCCGGAGGCGGAGGCGAAGGTCAAGGAGGCGTCCGCGGCGATCGCGCGGCTCGTTCGTTCGTGACTAGTCATTCCGGGCTTCGGTGAACCATCCGAAAAACCGTGTCCCGGACCCCGCGGGAGTCCGGGACTAGGTCAATGTGATGGTCTTCAGCGGCTCGCCGAAGTCCGCAATCCGAGCGCGTCGTCGAGCTCATCCAAGGTGAGCCGCCGTTCACTGATGGCTACGGCGGACAGAACCTCGGCGTAGAGCGCAATCTCGTCCAACGCGACACGGTCGTGAACCCGAGAGTCCAGGTCGTCGTGCCCCACCGCGTCGTCCTTCCTTCCGCAGCCCACACCCTCTTCGAGGTTACGGCGGAGGCTCTTCTGGCGACATGGCCCATCGGGGTCATTCCTTGCGGCGCCATCCTGCCCCCACAAGGATCATTTCCCGAAACCGAGATCACAATTCGGCGAATACCGTTCCAAGAGTGATATTTACCGAGTAAGGGTGAAATAGCGAGATTAGTGGTTTAGATGGGGATCGTCGCGCTCATGGATCAACCTGTGCACGATCGCGGCGGCCCCGGGGAAACCGCGCTCGGGCACCGGCGTACGGGTCAGCCGGCACCACGCCAGCCCCGCCGCGTAGGCGGCGCCCAGCACCGCGGCCGCGCCGTCCCTGGTCGGCGGTACGGCGTCGAGCCAGCGGGGGCCCACCTCGAACCCGTCGGGCTCGGTCTGCTCGCCGCGCGGCGCGGCCAACTGGACGCGGAGCGCGTGGCGCAGGCGATGATCCAGCCAGGCGACCACGGTCGGCAGGCCCTCGGGGGCGTCGGCGTGGTCGGCGGCGAGCAGGGCGGCGGCCGTCCGGTGCGGATCTGACGAGAAGGCCACGGCCTCCAGGAGGTCGCCGACCGTGTGGCGGAAGTGCTCGCCCGGGTCGGTCTCGGCCAGGACGGCACGCGCCAGGTGCTCGGGCACCCTGGACAGCCAGGCCCGCCGCAGGGCCTTGTCGGCGGCGGCCCCGTTCCGGGTCGCCGCCTCGGCTGCGGCCCCGCCCACGCCGCCCTGAGCGCCGCCCACGCCGCCCTGAGAGGCCCCGCTCGGTGTCCGGGAGCCGGCTGTGGCGCTGGCTTCCCGCCAGGGGCCGGTTTCTCGCCAGGGGCCGGTCGCGGCGCCGGCTCCACTCCAGGAGCCGGTGGTGGGGCCGGATCCATGGTCTGCGCCGCCCGTCCCGCCGTGGGAGCCGGTTTCGCGCGAGGGGCCGGTTTCGCGCGAGGGGCCGGTCATGGCGCCCGTTTCGATCCACGCGCCTGTCGCGGGGCCGGTTCCGTGCGCTGGGCCGGTCGTCCCGCTCTGGGAGCCGGCTGTGGGTCCGGCTGTGGGGCCAGCTGTGGGGCCGGCGTCCCGCCAGGGGCCCGTTGTGACGCCCGTTTCGATCCAGGGACCGGTCGTGGTGTCCGGGTCGCGCCAGGAGCCTGTCCGGCCGCTCGGATCGCCCCAGGAGCCAGGTGCGGCCCCTTCCGTGGTCGTGGGCGGCGGCTGGTGGAGGCCGGAGGGCACGGCGCCCTGGTAGCCGGGCGCGCTCCCGCCCGCGGTGGAGCGCCAGGCGGCCGGGGGCGGGCCGCCCGTGCCATGGCCCGCGGCGTGCGGGAAGCCGCCGGTGGTCCCGACGGGAGGCGGTGGTGGGAAGGCGCCGGTGGTCCCGACGGGAGGCGGTGGAGGGAACGACCCGGTGGCGGGCCCGTACGGCGCGGCGGCCCCGTGCGACCCGCCTGGCCCGTGAGATGCGCCTGGCCCGTAGGGCGCGGCGGCCCCGTGAGGCTCGCCTGGCCCGTGAGGCCCGCCTGGCCCGTACGGCGGGGCGGGGGTCGGGCGGGGCAGGGGGCCCGTGGCCGTCTGGTGGTCCAGGGAGGGGTTGCGCAGCGCCGGCTCCAGCATCGCGATGAGCGCCTCGGCCCGGGGACGGAAGCGCGCGTCGGCGCGCAGGATCCCCGCCGTGTCGGCCATGAGGGCGGCCAGGCGCAACGCCGATCGGGGCGCGCCGGCGCGGACGCGCTCGCCGTACAGGGTGACGAGGGACTTCAGTGGCGGGGACGGCAGCCAGCGCACCCACTCGTCGCCCGGCAGCGGGCGGCCCAGGTACTCGCCGAACACCGAGAGGAGCTGCTCGTTGCCGTCGAAGGCGGGCGCGTAGGCGCACCACATGATCGCCGCCCAGATCGCCGCCACGGTGCTCGGCACGTCGCTCGCGAAGACGTCGCGGAAGGAGGTCAGCGGGTAGTCGTCGACCGAGCGCCTGCCGTTCGCCCTGACCAGCGCGCGGATCTCCGCGGTGAGCGCCGGCGGCACGTCGGGGCCGACGAAGGCCTGGCTGGACCAGCGTCCGGCGGCGAAGTCGGGGCCGGTGGGCACCAGGTGCGGCAGCAGGACGCCGGTGTGGCGATCGAGGCGGGCGGGGCTGTTGCGCGGCGGCGCCGACAGGTGCCAGCGGCCGTCGCCTGGGTCCTGGAGGTACCAGCGGGCGTGCGCGCCGAAGATCCACCTGCCGCCGTCGGGTGTGGCCAGGGCTCGGGATGCGATGGCGTTGGCCCTGGTCGGGAGGGGGAGTGTCGCCCAGCGCGCGTCTGAGACCATGGCGCGGACGTCCGCCTCGATGGCCGTGAACCGCATGGCGGCATCGTAGCCCGACGCCGCGACGCGCAAGAATGTCCCATTATGAGAGCCAAGATCGCGGTGTCCCTGCTTGCCGCCTGTGCCCTGGCCGGGTGCGGCACGGCGGCGTCGAGCCGGCCTCCCGCGCCGAAGGCGCTCACCGCGGCCGACGTGCGCGCCCCGGACCCAGGCGGCGAGGTGGGCTCGGCCTCCAGCGAGTTCTCCAGCGCCGCCGAGCTCGCCGTCTGGAGCCAGCTGAGCGACACCCAGGGCGACCCGGACCGGCTCGCCAAGCTCGACGTGGACGGCACCGCGAAGGGTGCCCTCTACCTGGAGCCCACGACCTCCACCTGGTTCGACGCCTTCCGCGGCCCGTTCGTCTACCAGGAGCTGGCCGGCGACATCGTCCTGCACACCAGGCTCAAGGTCGAGGGCAGGAAGGGCGGCACGCCCCGGCGCAAGTTCTCCCTCGGCGGCGCGATGCTGCGCGTGCCGCGGTCCAACGACAAGCCGAACTGGATCTCGGTCACCACCGGCACGGGGGACAAGGCCGAAGGGGTGGAGTTGAAGGAGACCGTGGACGGCGCCTCCAAGCCGAAGGAGGTGCGGGTCGGCGCCGGCTGGACGGAGCTGATCCTCGCCAGGACGGGCGCCGTCGTGTCCGCGCTGTACAAGGAGGACGGCGGCACGTGGAAGGTCGGACAGCGATGGCTGCGGCCCGACCTGCCGAAGGTGCTGGAGTGGGGCGTGACCGGCTACACCGACTGGGACGGCTACGGCGCGCTGAAGAAGGACGCCGCCAAGGCCAACGCCACCAGGACGATCAAGGGCAGGCCTGACCTCAGGATGACCGTCGACTACGTGCGCTTCCTGCGGCCCGCCACGCCGGAGGCGGACCTGATGAAGGCCCCTGACGACGTGCTGATCAAACTGCTGAAGCCCGCCGGTGCCTGAGCGCCTTGGCCATGTACCGGTCGGGGGTCTGCGCGAAGCTCGCCCTGTCGTCGTCGGTGAGCTCGCGGACCACCCTGCCGGGCACGCCCGCCACGAGCACGCCTGAGGGGATCTTCTTGCCGGGGCCGACCAGCGCGCCGGCCGCGACCAGGCTGCCCGCCCCGATCCGGGCGCCGCCGAGCACGATCGCGCCGATGCCGATCAGCGCGCCGGTCTCGACGTGGGCGCCGTGGACCATGGCCTTGTGGCCGAGGCTCACGCGTGGTTCGAGTACGGCGGGCTCGCCGGGGTCGGCGTGCAGGCAGCACAGGTCCTGAACGTTGCACTCCTCGCCGACCTCGATGCGCTCGTCGTCGCCGCGCAGGATCGAGCCGTACCAGATGTTGGCTCCACGGCTTACTGTGACATTCCCGACGACGACCACGCCCGGCGCGATATATGCGTCTGGGTGAATGTCAGGAATTGCACCGTCATCCAGGGCTGCGATGTACATCTTGACCATCGTAGTGGCCGCGTCCTGAGAGGATCGTGCCTGGCCGGCTCGGCGGCATCTGAGCAGGCGCACAGCGCGCGTTTCCCATCAGGATTCTCCGGGCAGGTATGGCGTTCGGGTTGCGGACTTGGGCAGATGGCAGGAAAGTCGTCTCCTGACACGTCGTTGTCGGACCCTCACAAACCGCAAGCTCCCCACCTAGGTACTCCTCATGACAAACCAGCACGAGAGCTTTCCCGACCTGATGCAGGAAGACGTCTTCGAAACCGTCATGCGCGGCTACAGCCGCCGTCAGGTGAACGACTATGTGATCCGCTCCCGCAACCAGATCAGGGATCTGGAGGAGCGGCTGGCACGAGCGATCGACCAGGCGGAGCAGGGCCGTGCCGAGCTCGCCGAGGCCAGACGCCGGATGGTCGAGGCGCCGCAGAGCTACGACGACCTCAGCCCGCGGCTCGCCCAGATCCTCAAGCTGGGCGAGGAGGAGGCGGCCGCCAAGCGGGAGGACGCCGAGTCCGAGGCCAGAAGGGTGCGCGAGACGGCCACCATGGAAGCCGAGCGGATGGTCTCCTCGGCGCGTGAGACCGCCGACAACATCCTGACCAGCGCGCAGGCCGAGGCCGAGCGCCGGGTGGGCGAGGCGACCGGTGCGGCCGAGCGCATGCTGGCCCAGGCGGGCGCGGACGCGGAGGAGACGTTGACCACCTCGCGGGCCGAGGCGGAAGAGGCGGTGCGCGTGGCCCACGCCGAGGCCGACAGGATGCTCACGGCGGCCAGGGCGGAGGCGGAGCAGACCGTCGAGGGCGCGCGGCAGGAGGCCGAGTCCACGGTGACGGCGGCGCGGGCCGAGGCCGAGGCGACGCTGGCCGCCGCCCAGGGTCAGGCGCAGGCCGCGCTCTCCGCCGCCGAGCAGCGCGTCAACGCGCTCGACGAGCACGCGGGACGGCGGGTCACCTACCTCACCGACACCCACGGCGAGGTGGTCAGGCGCCTCAACGAGATCACCTCGGTGCTCGGCGACCTGATGCGCAGGGAGAACGCGGCGGGGCCGCTGATCCCGATGCTGGAGCCCGCCGTCGAGCCGGTGGTCGAGCCCGCGGCCGAGGAGGTCGACGAGGTGCGGGTGATCGTCGAGGACGAGCCGGCCGACGCGGTGGAGGAACAGCCCCAGGTCGCTCCGGTCTCCGAGGACACCGACGTCAACCTGGGCACGCTGGCGCACAAGTAGCGGCGCGCGCCGGCTCACGTCCCGCTGGGCGGGCGGGGCCGGGAGAGAAAGCCGGGGCGGAAGCCCCCGCCCCCGATAGGGTCGGAGACTTCCGCGCCTGGGGGCCCGGTGCCGGAGCCGCCGAGACGCTGAACCCGGCACCGGGCTGCTCGTGGCCTCGGGACGAGGCCGGGGCGCGTGCCGTGGATCCCCCGCCTAGAACGATCCACAGCACGCGCGCTAAGGGGCGGGCCCTGCCCGCCTCTCCTGATCCCTCAACTGTTCGCGGAGGCCCTCAGGGTCGTCGGCGTCGATGGTCATGGCACATCCCGCATCGCGCTGCTCCGCGCTCAGCGGGTGGTGCCGGGTGGCCCACCAGCGGCCCGCGTCGCTCCGCCAGATGGTCCAGTGGGGGTACTCCAGGGCGATCTCGGCGAGATCCCGGTCAAAGGACATCTGGTCACCCTTTCCGGGTCCCCACTTCCGCTTCCTCTTAGAAGGTGCGCCACATCTCTAGAGAAATCAATGATCGCAGGGGACAGGTCAACCTATCGCTTGACAAATCAGCTTGACCTACGCGTCGAAGTCGTACTGGAGTACGTAGGACGCGGAGTCAAGGACCATCTCGTTGTATTCGACGGGCAGACCACCCGCGGTGTAGGCGGTCCTGGAGATCACGATCACCGGAGTGCCCGCGGGCAGTTCCAGCAGGCCCGCCTCCCCGGGCTGCGGCATGCGGGCGCGCACCTCCTCGGTGAAGTGCGCGGGTGGCAGGCCGAGGTCGCGCAGCCGGGCGTAGACGCCGCCGGGCCCGGTGTCCGGCAACGTGATGGCGCTGCCCTCCACCAGGTCGGCCGGAAAGTAGGACGTGGCCAGTTGGACGGGCCGGGCGTCGACCGAGTACCGGCGGCGCCTGATCCACACCTCGGTGCTGTCGAGGACGCCGGCGGTCGCCTCGTCGGCGCGCCCGCGGGCCACCTCCACCGCGTCCACGGTGAAGGGGCGGCCGCGGGTGTCGGCGTCCCAGATGGCCCGTCCCTGACCCCACTGCTCGCGGGACAGGCGTCGTGATCCGTGCCTGCGGATCGGCTTGAACTGTCGGACGTAGACCCCAGAACCTCGCTTCGGCACTGCCAGCCCTTCATTGATCAGCACGGCCAGCGCCTGGCGGGCGGTGGCGCGAGCGATTCCGTGTTCTGCCATGAGCGCGTTCTCGCCCGGTAGTCGCTCCCCGTCACGCAGTTCGCCGGACAGGATCCTGGCGCGCAGGCCGTCGGCGATCCGTCGATAGATCGGGGGCTCCTGAGGTACCGGGGATTCAGACACGTTTGATCACCCTCTGTCACCAACCAGGTTTGGCGTCTCCAGAGAACTTGCCCCGCCTTGTCCACGATCGCACAGATACGCAGGATGGTCCCGAGCTTCTTTTGAGTGGATCGTGCCCGTGTGGTGACCGTCGCGAGTTTTCGCGGGCCGTTACTGTGGAACGGTCCTGGCCACTATCTGGACCCCCACCAGCGGCGAGTAATCAGCGCGGCAAGAATCGCCCCCACCGTGTTGATCAAGACGTCGTCGATCGAGGAGTAGCGGCCGAGGCGCAGGCCGTACTGCAGCAGTTCGACGGTCGTGGAGGCGGCCGCCGCCACGGCGGCCACGCGGGCCAGGCTCGCGAAGCGGGTCGACCGGACCGGAAGCAGCGCACCCAGGCAGGCGAAGACCAGCAGGTTGCCGCCGACCTGCACGAACACGGTCGCGGGAGGCGCGGAGGCGATCCAGGTCAGGTCGGCGAACGGCACGAGATTGACGCCGCTCCGACCGCCTGCCGGGGTGAGGATCATCCAGATCCAGGGGGCCGTGCCCGCGACGATGCCGACGTCGGCGACGGCGGTGCGGGCCGGAGCGGGGTGCCCGCGCCTGCGGCGCGCCCGGGTGAGCGCCAGCGCCGCCAGGACGGCCAGCGGAACCCCCAACAGCCCCGCGATGATGACATGTCCCCACAAATCCCAGGTTTGGCCCACGGGGCAATAATGCAGGTACGGAAAAGTGTCCGAAAGGGCAGCCAAATATCGGCGGGTGTGGGACAAGTTCCGGGCCCGCCGGCGCCGGAACGCCGGCCACGGTCGGTGACCGGACGCGCCGGCTAGATCGCCCGGGTGAGCGCCCTGGACACACCCAGTGCGGCCGTCTTGACCGCTGGCGCCAGCCGGGTGGGATGGAAACGGGCCAGCGGCACCGACACCGACAGCGCCGCCACCGCGGCGCCCGCGCGGAAGACCGGCGCCGCGATGCAGGCGCCGCCGAGCTGCGCCTCCTCCCGCTCGTAGGCCAGGCCCGCCGCCTGGATCTGCCCGAGGGCCTCCTCCAGCCGCTTGGGGTCCACGATCGAGTGCGGGGTGAGCCTGCGCAGCGGTCGCCCGAGGACCTCCTCGATGAACGCGGGGCCCGAGTAGGCCAGCAGCGCCTTGCCGACCCCGGTGCAGGTGAGCGGCAGCCGTCCGCCCACCCGCGAGGGCAGCGAGAACGACTCGTGGCCGCGGATCTTCTCGACGTAGACCACGTCGAAGCCGTCGCGCACGCCCAGGTGGATCGTCTCGCGGGTGGCCTCGTAGAGGTCGTGCATGAACGGCAGGGCGGCGTGGCGCAGGTCGCGTT
This sequence comes from Nonomuraea sp. NPDC004354, assembly GCF_053602555.1. NCBI lineage: Bacteria > Bacillati > Actinomycetota > Actinomycetes > Streptosporangiales > Streptosporangiaceae > Nonomuraea > Nonomuraea sp. NPDC004354. Next base: position 738,275 of record NZ_JBSGDV010000002.1, read on the forward strand.
CGAGAGGGACGATGCTACCGAGCTCGAACAACCGGCGGCCGAGGTAGTACCCGTCCTCCCTGCGTGCGACGGCGCCGATCTCGGTCAGCTCGGTGAGCAGCCGGAAGGCGGTGGTCTTGGGGAGGTGGCAGTGCTGGGCGACGTCCATCAGCCGGAGCGGGCCGCCGCTCGGCCGGAACGCGTCCAGGACGAGCCATGACTTCTCCAGCATCGACAGCCGGTCGGAGTTCCGTGTCACGGAACGCATTCTTGTCCGAAACCGCCGGGAAGTTCTATACCCCTTGGTGGAGGGATGATGTCATTTGAGCAGGTAGCCCACTTCATCGGCGGATCCTGGGTGGCGGAGGGCGAGCCGTTCCCATCCTACGATCCCATGACCGGACAGGTGGTTCGTCAGGTCCATGAGGCGGACCAGGCGGTGGTCGACCGGGCCGTGCGCGCCGCCCGCGCGGCCGCGCCGGACTGGGCCGCGCTGCCGATGGCCGAGCGGGCCGCGTGGATGCGCCGCCTGGCCGACGGGATCGAGGCGCGGTTCGACGACCTGGTGGCCGCCGAGATCGCCGACACGGGCAAGCCGCTGGAGCAGACCCGCACGCTCGACATCCCGCGCGGCGCGGCCAACTTCCGCGCCTTCGCCGAGATCGCCGCGCAGCGCCCGGCCGAGGCCTTCCACCTGCCCGACGTCCTCAGCTACACCGTGCGCCGGCCGCTGGGCGTGGTCGCGGTCGTGGTGCCGTGGAACCTGCCGTTCCTGCTGATGACCTGGAAGCTGGGCCCGGCGCTGGTCGCGGGCAACACCGTCGTGGTCAAGCCGTCGGAGAACACCCCCGGCTCGGCCGCCCTCTTCGCCGAGATCTGCGCCTCCGTGGGACTGCCGCCCGGTGTGGTCAACGTGATCCACGGGTACGGCGAGTCGGGCCGGCTCCTCGTCTCGCACGAAGGGGTCGACGGGGTGACCTTCACCGGCTCCACCCGCACCGGAACCGCGATCATGAAGTCGGTCGCCGACCGGGTGAAGCCGATCTCCTTCGAGCTCGGCGGCAAGAACGCCGGCCTGGTCTTCGCCGACGCCGACCTCGGCAAGGCGGTCGAGGGCAGCGTGCGGTCGGTGTTCACCAACGGCGGCCAGGTGTGCCTGTGCACCGAGCGCCTCTACGTCGAGCGGCCCGTCTTCGAGGAGTTCTGCGCCCTGCTGGCCGAGCGGGCCGCCACCGTCACCCCGCAGCCGATGATCTCGGCGCAGCACCGGGAGAAGGTGCTGTCGTACTACGCGCTGGCCCGCGACGAGGGGGCCAAGTTCCTGACCGGTGGCGGCGCCCCCGAAGGCCCCGGGTACTTCGTCGAGCCCACGGTGGTCACCGGACTGCCCGAGTCCTCCCGCTTCAACAGGGAAGAGATCTTCGGGCCGGTCTGCCACGTGGCGCCGTTCGACACCGAGGACGAGGCCGTCGCGCTGGCCAACGACTCCGACTACGGCCTGGCCGCCACCGTGTGGACGACCGGCCTCGACCGGGCGCACCGGGTCGCGCGCCGGCTGGAGGCGGGGCTCGTCTGGGTCAACACGTGGTACCTGCGCGACCTGCGCACCCCGTTCGGCGGCGTCAAGCTGTCGGGCATCGGCCGGGAGGGCGGCACCCAGTCGCTGGACTTCTACTCCGAACCGACCACGATCACGATCAAGCTGGAAGGTGGCGCATGAACGACGAGTGGGCCGAGGCCGTGGACGTTCGCACCCAGGCGGCCGACCGGCTGCTCGAAGCCCAGCGCTCGGGCAAACCGTGCGCTCCGGTCAGGGACCTGGTGAGCACGGCGGAGGAGGCCTACGCCGTCCAAGAGATCAACACGCGCCGGGCGCTCGACGAGGGACGCAGGCTGGTCGGGCGCAAGATCGGGCTGACCAACCTCGCCGTGCAGAAGCAGCTCGGGGTGGACCAGCCCGACTTCGGCGTGCTGTTCGCCGACATGGCCTACCTCGACGGGCTGCCGGTGCCGTACGAGAGGTTCCTGCAGCCGCGGGCGGAGGCGGAGGTCGCCCTGGTCCTGGCACACGACCTGGTGGGCGGGCCCTTCACGGTGGCCGAGGTGATCAGGGCGGTGGACTTCGCGCTGCCCGCCATCGAGATCGTCGACTCGCGCGTCGCCGACTGGGACATCACCCTGGCCGACACCATCGCCGACAACGCCTCCAGCGGCGCCTTCGTGCTCGGCAACACGCCGGTGGGCCTGCGCGGGCTCGACCTGCGCCTGGCGGGGATGACGATGACCAGGCGCGGTCAGGAGGTGTCGACCGGGGCGGGCGCGGCGTGCATGGGCCACCCGCTGAACGCGGCGGTCTGGCTCGCCGACACGCTCGGCGGCACCGACTACCCGCTGCGCGCGGGAGACGTCGTGCTGACCGGCGCGCTCGGCCCCGTCGTGCCGGTCGAGGAGGGCGACGTGTTCGAGGCGGTCATCGACGGTCTCGGCTCGGTGCGGGCGGTGTTCGCATGAGGCTGGCGATCATCGGCTCGGGGAACATCGGGACCGACCTGATGTTCAAGGCCCTGCTCTCGAAGAAGGTCGAGGTCGTGGCCATGGCGGGCATCGACCCCGCCTCGGACGGCCTGGCCAGGGCGCGGCGCAGGGGCCTGGAGACGACCTCAGCCGGGGTCGAGGGGCTGGTGTCGCTGCCGTCCTTCGAGTCGGTCGACCTGGTGCTCGACGCCACCTCGGCGGGCGCCCACGCGCACAACGCCGCCGTCGTCCAGTCGTACGGCAAGCGCGTCATCGACCTCACGCCCGCCGCGCTCGGCCCCTACGTGGTGCCCTCGGTCAACCTCGACGCCCACCTGTCGGCGCCCAACCTGAACATGGTGACGTGCGGCGGCCAGGCCACGATCCCGATCGTGGCCGCGGTGTCGAGGGTGGCCGGGGTCGCCTACGCGGAGATCGTGGCCTCGATCGCCTCGAAGTCGGCGGGGCCGGGCACCCGGGCCAACATCGACGAGTTCACGGTGACGACGGCCAGGGCGCTGGAGCAGGTGGGCGGTGCGCGGCGGGGCAAGGCGATCATCGTGCTGAACCCGGCGGAGCCGCCGCTGATCATGCGGGACACCGTCTACTGCCTCGTGGACTCCTGCGAGGAGGACGAGGTGGCAGCCTCGGTGGCCGCCATGGTGGCCTCGGTGCAGGAGTACGTGCCCGGGTACCGGCTGAAGCAGGAGGTGCAGTTCACGCCCGTGTCGGCCGACGAGCCGGTGTGGACGCTGGCCAACGGGGCGCGGGGCGGGGTGAAGGTGAGCGTCTTCCTGGAGGTGGAGGGGGCGGCCCACTACCTGCCCGCCTACGCGGGGAACCTCGACATCATGACCGCGGCCGCCCTGCGCACCGCCGAACGGCTCGCGGAGACCGCCGCGGCCGTACCGGTCGCCGCGCCGGCCGGTCACGCGGGGTCGAGCGACGAGGAGGGCTGGGCATGAGCCCGCGCATCTACCTGCAGGACGTGACGTTGCGGGACGGCATGCACGCCATCCGCCACCGCTACACGCTCGACCAGGCCACCGCCGTCGCCGCCGCGCTCGACGCGGCCGGCGTGGCGGCGATCGAGGTCGCGCACGGCGACGGCCTGGCGGGCGGCAGCTTCAACTACGGCCCCGGCGCGCACACCGACGAGGAGTGGATCGAGGCCGTCGCGGGTGCCGTCACGAACGCCAGGCTCACCACGCTGCTGCTACCGGGCATCGGCACCATCGAGGACCTCAGGAAGGCTCACGCGCTGGGCGTCACCTCGGTCAGGATCGCCACGCACTGCACCGAGGCCGACATCTCCGCCCAGCACATCGCCACCGCCCGCGAGCTCGGCATGGACGTCGCGGGGTTCCTGATGATGTCGCACATGGCCCCGCCCGAGGTCCTCGCCGCGCAGGCCAAGCTCATGGAGTCGTACGGCGCGCACTGCGTCTACGTCACCGACTCCGGCGGCGGCCTCACCATGGACGGCGCGAGGGAGCGGATCAGGGCCTACCGTGACGCGCTCAGGCCCGAGACGGAGATCGGCATCCACGCCCACCACAACCTCAGCCTGGGCGTGGCCAACTCGGTGGTCGCGGTGGAGAACGGCTGCACCCGCGTGGACGCCTCCCTGGCCGGGATGGGGGCGGGCGCGGGGAACGCGCCGCTCGAGGTGTTCGTCGCCGTGGCCGACCTCATGGGCTGGCAGCACGGCTGCGACCTCTACGCGCTCATGGACGCCGCCGACGACCTGGTGCGGCCCTTGCAGGACCGCCCCGTACGGGTCGACAGGGAGACGCTGACGCTCGGCTACGCGGGCGTCTACTCCAGCTTCCTGCGGCACGCGGAGGCGGCCTCGCAGCGGTACGGCGTCGACACCCGCGAGATCCTGGCCGAGGCCGGCCGCCGCGGGATGGTCGGCGGCCAGGAGGACATGATCGTCGACATCGCATTGGACCTGACGAAATGAAGCTGGCGCAGGCGCTGCACGAGGCCGCGCGCACCAGGATGCCCATTCCCCAGCCCGGGGACGGGCTCGACGTCGCCACCGCCTACGAGATCCAGGCCGAGGTCGTCGCCCTGCGCGGCGAGCCGCTGTCGGGCGTCAAGCTGGGTTTCACCAGCGAGGCCAAGCGCCGCCAGATGGAGGTCGACGACCTCATCCTGGGCCGGTTGACGCCGTCGATGGCCGAGATCGACCACGGCGCCTACATCCATCCGAGGGTCGAGCCCGAGGTGGTCTACCTGGTCGGGCGCAGGATCGAGAGCGTCGAGGACGCCCGGCGGCCCGGCGCCGTGGCCGCGGTCGCGGCGGGCATCGAGGTGATCGACTCCCGCTACGAGAACTTCAGGTTCTCGCTGGAGAGCGTCATCGCCGACAACACCTCGGCGGCGGGCTACGCGATCGGGCCGTGGCGGCCCTACGACGTCGACGACTGGAACCTCGGTGTGATCTTCGAGATCGACGGGCGGCCGGTGCACGTCGGGTCGACGGCGGCGATCCTCGGCGACCCGCGCAGGGCGATCGTCGAGGCGGCCCGGCTGGCCGCCCGGGTGGGGCTGGTGATCGAGGAGGGCGCCATCCTCCTGGCGGGCGCCGCCACGCCCGCCGAGCCGCTGCGGGCCGGCGCGCACGTGCGGGTGGAGATCCAGCGACTTGGGCAGGTGACGCTGTGATGCTGGTCGAGGGAAAGGCCACGCCGAGGGGGAGGTTCCCGCACGTCAGGCGGGCGGGCGACTTCCTCTACGTGTCGGGGACCAGCTCCAGGCGGCCCGACAACACCTTCGCCGGTGTGGAGGTCGACGAGCTGGGCACCACGGACCTCGACATCCGCGCGCAGACCAGAGCGGTGATCGAGAACATCGGCGACATCCTGCGCGCGGCTGGAGCCGACCTCGCCGACCTGGTACAGATCACCACGTACTTGGTCAACATGAACGACTTCAAGGGCTACAACGAGGTCTACGCCGAGTTCTTCGACGAGACCGGGCCCACGCGCACCACGGTGGCCGTCCATCAACTGCCGCACCCGCACCTGCTCATCGAGATGCAGGCCGTCGCCTACTCACCCAAGGAGCGCGCATGATCCCGCCCATCGACTTCACCAAGTGGATCGACGAGCACGCCCACCTGCTCAAGCCGCCTGTGGGCAACAAGGTGGTCTTCGAGCAGGCGGACGACTTCATCGTCATGGTCGTCGGCGGCCCCAACCAGCGCACCGACTTCCACGTCGACCCGTACGAGGAGCTGTTCTTCCAGATCAAGGGGAACATGCACCTCAACGTCATGACTCCGGAAGGACCCGACACCGTCCACATCCGCGAAGGCCAGATGTGGCTGCTGCCGGGCAACCTGCCGCACTCCCCGCAGCGCGAGGCCGACTCCGTCGGCCTGGTGATCGAGCGCATCAGGCCGGAGGGCACGCTGGAGAAGTTCAGGTGGTACTGCCAGCAGTGCGCCGCCATGGTCCACGAGGTCGAGCTCCAGGTCCGCGACATCGTCAAGGACCTGCCGCCGGTCTTCGAGGCGTTCTACTCCGACGAGAAGGCGCGCACCTGCGACAACTGCGGCGCCCAGCACCCCGGCAAGGGCTGACCGCGTGATCGTCGACGTCCACACGCACTACGTCGCCAAGGGCTGGCCCGACCTGGGCTGGCCCGGCGCGCCCCGGTTGCGGATCGACTCCGAGCGCGAGGCGATGATCGTCGTCAACGACCGCGACTTCCGCAGGATCCAGGACGACTGCTGGGATCCCGAGGTGCGTCTGGCGACGATGGGCGTGGACCGGCAGGTCGTCTCCCCGACGCCGGTGTTCTTCGCCTACGACCGCCCGGCAAAGCAGGCCGCGAACGTCGCGCGGATCTTCAACGACCTGGCGCTGGAGATCTGCGACGGCGATCGGCTGATCCCGTTCTGCCAGGTGCCGTTGCAGGATCCCGACCTGGCCTGCGAGGAGCTCGACCGGTGTCTGGCGGCCGGTCACCGGGGCGTCGAGATCGGCAACCACGTCGGCGACAGGGACCTCGACGACGAGGGGGTCGTGCAGTTCCTTCAGCACTGCGCGGCCAGGAACGTGCCCGTCTTCGTCCACCCGTGGGACATGCCCACGGGGCCGAGGCTCGACAGGTGGATGGCGCAGTGGCTGGTCGGCATGCCGGCCGAGACCCACCTGTCGATCCTGGCGATGATCCTCGGTGGCGTCTTCGACCGCGTGCCGGAGACGCTGCGGATCTGCTTCGCCCACGGAGGCGGCTCGTTCGCCTTCTGGCTGGGCCGCTTCGAGAACGCGTGGCACCGCAGGAGCGATGTCATCGGCACCTCGGAGCATCCCCCTTCGCACTACCTCGACCGCTTCAGCGTCGACTCCGTCGTCTTCGACGAGCGGGCGCTGCGGCTGCTGGTCGACACGCTGGGGGAGGACCGTGTGATGCTCGGCTCCGACTACCCGTATCCGCTCGGCGAGTCCCCCGTGGGGCGGCTGGTCAGCGGCGCGGGCTTCCTCTCCGACCAGGCGCGCGCCAGGATCCTGGGAGGCAATGCCGAGGCTTTTCTTGGAGAAACACCGTGAATCGTGAAGAATGTCGGGCTCTTGACGCGGCCGACCCGCTGCGGGAGTTCAGGGACGAGTTCGTGCTGCCCGAGGGCGTGATCTACCTCGTGGGCAACTCTCTCGGCGCGCTGCCCCGCCGTGCGTCCGAGCGGGTCCGCAGGGCGGTCGAGGAGGAGTGGGGCCGCGAGCTGGTCGGCGGATGGAACAGCGCCGGCTGGTACGCCCAGCCGCTCACCACCGGTGACCGGCTGGCCCCGCTGATCGGCGCGGGCCCTGGAACGGTGGTGGTGGGCAACACCACGTCGATCGCGGTGCACCAGGCGGTGGCCGCCGCGATGCGGCTGCGGCCTTCACGGCCCGTGGTGGTGGCCGACGTGACCAACTTCCCGACCGACAACTACATCCTCGAGGGGCTCGGCTGCCAGGTGCGCGACTTCTCCGAGGGAGTCGGCGACGACGTGGCCGCCGTGCTGCTGTCGGAGGTGAACTACCGCACGGGCGAGCGGTACGACGTGGCCGAGGTGACCGCGCGCGTCCAGGCGGCGGGCGCGCTGATGATCTGGGACGTCTGCCACAGCGTGGGCGCGCTGCGCGTCGACGTCTCGCAGGCCGACTTCGCGCTCGGCTGCACCTACAAGTACCTCAACGGGGGTCCCGGCGCTCCCGCCTTCCTCTACGTCAACCCGCGCCACCACGAGGCCGCCGAGAACGTGCTGTCCGGCTGGTATAGCCACGCCGAGCCGTTCGCCTTCGAGCCGCGCTTCCGCCCCGCCGACGGCATCAGGCGCTTCACCGTCAGCACGCCGCACGTGCTGTCGTTCGCCGCGCTCGAGGCCGCGCTCGACGTGTGGGAGCGCGTCGACATGGACCTGGTCAGGGCCAAGAGCGTGCAGCTGACCTCGCTGTTCATGGACCTGGTCGGCGACGCGCTGGAGCCCGCCTCCCCGCGCGACCCGCGACACAGGGGAAGCCAGGTCAGCTTCTATCACCCCGACGGCTACCCGGTGATGCGGGCGCTGATCGACAGGGGCGTGCACGGCGACTTCCGGGCGCCCGACATCCTCCGCTTCGGCTTCGCGCCGCTCTACATCCGGCACGTGGACGTCTACGACGCGGCCCAGACGCTGCTGGAGGTGCTGGACAAGGAGCTGTGGCGGGACGAGAAGTACGCCCAGCGGCTCGCCGTCACCTGAGCGACCCATCGGCTTGGCAGGCCCGCCGCGCCGTACCGGAATTCGGACAAGTAACATCAAGGGCGCCCACAAGGCGCCTCAATGTACGTCCGCGGTTCTGTGCGGCCTGCACACCCGCGGGTCTCCCGGAGCGCGCCCAGCTTCCGGGAGACCCCCGCCATGCTGCTGACCTTCGCGGTCACCGCCCTTGTCATGATCATGATCCCCGGCCCGGACGCCGCGCTGATCATGCGCAGCTCCCTCACCCACGGCCGCGTCGCGGGACTGCTCACCATGGCGGGGGGCCTGCTCGGCCTCACCGTCCACGCCACCGCGGCCTCTCTCGGCCTGTCGGCGCTGCTGGCCGCCTCACCGGCCGCCTTCACCGCGCTCAGGTGGCTCGGTATCGCCTACCTGCTCTGGCTGGGCGTGCAGTCGTTCCGCGCCAAGCCGCAGGAGGCGCGGGCCGCAGGGCAGCGCCACGTCCGCAACGGCTTCTTCTCCAACCTGCTCAACCCGAAGGTCCTGCTGTTCCAGGTGACGTTCCTGCCGCAGTTCATGACCGGACCCGACGACGCGCTGCTGCTGTCGGCGGTCTTCGCCGGGCTCTACTTCCTGTGGTTCCTCGTCTACGTGCTCGTGATCGACCGGCTGGGCGCGGTGCTGCGCACCCCCCGGGTACGGCGGCGCGTCGAACGGATCACCGGAGTGCTACTGGTCGGCTTCGCCCTGCGCCTGGCCGTCCAGTAGCTTGACCGCCCGCTTGGGAGCGATCGCCCGGTAGCTCTCCTCCACCCAGTCGAGCAGCACCTCGGTCTCGGGCAGGTCGCTCTCGAACGGGACCGTCACCCAGCCCGCCTTGCCCAGCCCGTAGCCGCTGGGCTCGGCGCCCTCGACGGTCAGCGCGTGGCCGTGCGACTCCGAGCGCAGCTTCACGCCGAACGCCGGGTTCCACTTCTCCGTGGGCTCGTCGATGCCGAGGAAGACGAACACCTTCTTGTTGACCTTGATGACGCTCTCGCCCCAGGGGAATGCCTCGTGGGTCTCCGGCAGGCTCAGCGCGAAGTCACGGATGGCCTCTCGGACGGCATGCCAGTCGCTCATCCCTGAGTTCTACCCTTGAACTCCGACAGTTTGGCCTCGATCACCGGCCGGATGCGCTCGCGCGCCTCCATGCGCGGGACACCCTCCATCAGCATCCGGTCGTAGCCGGTGTCCAGGTGGCGGATCGAGGCCACGACGGCGAGCGTGATCGCGTTCTCGTCCATGGCCTTGGCGGCGGCCGTACGGCCGACCCGGCCGCTGCCGCGCTGGGCGGCGTGAGCGGCGATGGACTCGGCCCGCTCGGCCGGGCAGGACGGGAAGAGCCGCACGATCGCGGCGGCCATCCTGGCCTGGTGGTCGAGGTCCTGCTCGGCCCTGCGCTCGCGGTCGCGCGCCCGGCGCGCCTCGCGGGCCTCCTCGTCGCCCAGGCACTGCTCCTCCGCCCTGGCCAGCGCCGCCTCCTCCACCAGCACGCCCTGGCGCTGGTAGACCTTGCGCCGCCGGTTGTACTGCACGACCACCGCCGACAGCACGCTCTCCTTCTTGGCCCTGCGGCTCAGCGCGGCGTTGCCCGACGGGAGGAAGACGAGGTGGTCGAGGTCGGCGCAGGTCAGGCAGTGCGGCCGGTCGTCCTCCATGATCAGGTAGGGGCCGGTGTCGCCGCACGAGGCGCAGGTCCACGGCTGCTGCGGCGAGACCACGACGAGGTCGGGCGCCTTGCTCTGCCGTTCGGTGAGCTGTTTGACGCGGGCGTCGCTGAGATCGGGGGACAGCCAGTGCACGCGGAAGCAGTCCTGCTCGCCCGCGGTGGTGAAGCGCAGCTCGCGCCGGTCCCTGCCGCCCGACAGGTACGGCGTCTCCATCGGGCGCAGGCCCTTCGACCGCGCCCACTCGCGCAGCGCCACGGCGGCGTCGAGCAGGCGGGCGTCGTCGACGGCGGCCAGTTCGGCGAGCGTGGCGGCCCTGCCCTGGCGCCAGGTGTCGACATGGCGGCTGTGCAGCCAGCGCAGGCCGGTGACGACGTCGAGGAAGGTGACGTACTTGCGGGTGGTGAGCGCGATCTCGGCCGCGTCCGCGACCCTGCGCGCCAGGTTCGGTCGGCTCACAGCACACCAGTGTGCCGCCCCTCAGGCGCGTCGGCTCCCCTCCCGCGGGTGGTGGCCGGGCTCCCCCCGGGGTACGGCCCGCTGTGCGGGGGTTTGCGGGGAGATGGCGGGTGGTCAGGCGTCGCTTGGCACGATCCCGGCTAGGTCATCATCGTGCGTGCGCTCGCCCTTCTCTGCCTGGTGGTGTTCGCCGGCGCCTGCGCCGCCACCACCCCCACGGTGACCGGCGCGTTCGGCGAGCGGCCCGTCATCGAGCTGCCCTCGCGCCGCCCCGCGGACACCCCGGTCGTCAGCGTGCTGTCGGAGGGGTCCGGCCCGTTCACGAAGCGGGGTGACGTGGTGCTGACCGAGGTCGAGATCCGCCGGTGGGACGGCGCCAAGCCGTACGTGACGACCTACGACACCAAGCAGCCCCTCACGGTCGTCCTGGACGGCAGGCACGTCTCGCCGGCGTGGGAGCGGGCGCTGCTCGGCCGTCCGGCCGGCAGCAGGGTCATGCTGGTCGGCCCCGCCCACCTCGGGTACGGCCCGCCCGAGGCACTGGGCAGCGCCGCGCCGGGCGAGACGCTGGTGCTGGTCTTCGACATCCTCGCCGGATACCCGCCGGACGCGAGGCTGGTCGGAAAGCGGCTGCCGGACCTGCCCGACCCCCTGCGCGAGGGGGTCCTGATCGACGGTTCGGGCCCGCCGGTGACGCGCGGATCCCGGGTGGTCGTGCAGTACGTCGGTGCCCGCTGGCCCAGCGGGAAGGTCTTCGACTCCTCGTCGGCCGGCGGCGGCCCGCGCGTCGTCGTGCTGGAGGACGGCGCGGTGCCGCCCGGCTGGGTGGAGGGCCTGGACGGCAGGCGGGTGGGCAGCAGGGTCGCCATCACCACGCCCGCCGTGCCGGAGAAGGGCGTGACGACGGGCGGGATGACGGTCCCCGCGGGGAGCCGGCTTGTCTACGTGGTCGACGTCATCGGCCTGGTGTGACGCGCGACAGAGGCCTCCACCGCGCTGTGGAGGCCCTGGCCGGGGCTGGTCAGCCGCAGTGTTCCAAGGGGCTGTCGTAGGTGGCGGTGCCTGCCTTGCCGCCCCACCTGACGCACTTGCCGGCGGCAGCGGCGCGGACCGGTCCCGCGTAGTACGAGAAGTTGCCCGAGTCGGTGATCCGGGCGCTGCCTTGCACTTCCAGGTAGGCGGTCGTGGCCGTGGCGGTGCCGAGGGAGGTGCTCTTCATCGTGGCGACGCAGTTGTAGCCGTTGCCGCTGTTGTAGAGCAGGTAGACCGTGCCGGAGGAGCCGAGGGCGGCTGAGTCGATCACGCTGTAGCCGGCGCCGCACACTTCCTGCGGGGTGTAGGGGTTGGTGGTGTTGCCGCAGTTCCTCGAGGTCAGCGTCTGGATCGGGTAGCCGAAGGTGACGCCGTTGAAGACGGCCTTCTGGATGTTGGACGGGTAGCTGGTGCCGAGCCGCACCTCGTAGTGGAGGTGGGGCGAGATGTAGTTGCCCGGCTTGCTGGTGTTGCCGACGGTGCCGATCTTCTGGCCCTGCGAGACGGTCTGGCCGGCGCTGACGGAGCGGACGTTCAGGTGCGCGTAGTAGGTGGCCCATCCGCCACCGTGGTCGATCTTGACCAGGTTGCCGTACCCGTTGGTGGAGCCCTGGTGGGCGGAGATGACCACGGTTCCGGCGGCGGCGGCGACCACGGGGTCGCCGAGGTCGGCGTCCGGGGTGCTGCCTCTGTTGAAGTCGATCTCCCATGACTGGTGGGCGTCGCTGGCGCTGCTGTTGCCGTTCCACGACTGCCCGCACGGGAAGGGCAGCTGGAAGTTGGTGGCCATGACGCTCACGTCGGCCGTCACCTCGTTGGGTGGGTCGCCGCCGTCGCCCGGGTCGGCGGCGGCGACGCTCAGGAACAGGGCTAAGCCCGCGATGGCGACTGCTCGGAGTTTCACTGGGACCCCTTCCGCACCGATATGTCTTGCCAGGGCCCAGGGTGGGGATAATCCGCACAAAAAACGTACAGAGGGCTGCCATGGTGTCCTTCCATGTGCTCGGTCCGCTGGAGGCGCGGGCCGGAGGGCGGCCACTGCGCATCTCCGGCAGGAAACCGCGCATGCTGCTGGCCACACTGCTTCTCGACGCCAACCATCTCGTCGGTGCGGACCTGCTGGTCGACGTGCTGTGGGACCGCCCGCCCCGCTCGGCCCAGGCGAACCTGCGCACCTACACCAGCTCCCTGCGCTCTTCCCTCGGCGCGCGCATCCGGGCTGAAGGGTCCGGTTACCTGATCGAGGTCGCCCCCCAGGACCTCGATCTGCTGCAGTTCGAGCACCTCGTGGCCCGCCGCGACCCCGGCTCGCTGGCCGCCGCGCTCGCGTTGTGGCGCGGCGCCCCGCTGGTGGACCTGCCCGACCACCCGCTGTGGACGCGCAGGCTCGCCGCCCTCCCCGAGGTACGGCTGGCCGCCGCCCGCGAGCTCATCGCCGCCCTCCTCGCGCAGGGCGAGTACGGCGAGGCGGTCGCCCTGCTGCGTCCCCTGTGCGCGGAGCACCCGTTCCGCGAGGACCTGTGGGGGCAGCTCATGCTGGCCCTGCACGGGAGCGGGCGCCAGGCGGAGGCGCTGTCCAGCTACGCCGCGATCAGGCGGCAGCTGGTCGCCGAACTCGGCGTGGAGCCGGGACCGGGGCTGCGCGAGGTGCAGGCCAGGGTGCTGGCGGGGGAGCTGCCGAGAGGCTCCTCGGTCTCCGTGCCGCGCCAGCTCCCACCGGACGTGCCCGACTTCGTGGGCCGGGCGCGCGAGTCGGCGGCCCTCGCCGGCGCCTTCTCCCTCGCGGTGATCTCGGGGCCTCCAGGGTCGGGCAAGAGCGCGCTGGCCGTCCGCGCCGCGCACGCGCTCGCCGAGAGGTTCCCCGCCGGGCAGCTGTTCCTCAGCCTCGCCGCCGCGGACCCGGCCGACCTGCTGGCCCAGGCGCTCAGGGCGATGGGGGCCACCTCGATCCCCGACTCGGTGGCCGAACGCTCGGCCCTCTACCGCACGATCCTGGCCGACCGCCCGATGCTCGTGGTTCTGGACGACGCGCCGGACGTCACGCAGGTGCGGCCGCTTCTGCCCGGCCCGGGGTCGGCGGTGATCGTGACCGCCAGGACGAAGCTCACCTCGCTGCCGGGGGCGCTCCAGATCCACCTGGAGTCGCTCGCGCGCGCCGAGGCCGAGGAACTGCTGGGCTGCATCGTGGGCGAGGAGAGAACGGCGCGGGAGCCGGAGGCGGCCACGGCGATCGTGCGGGCCTGCGGGTACGTGCCGCTGGCCGTACGGATCGCCGGGGCCCGGCTGGCCGCGCGCCCCGGCTGGTCGCTCGCGGTGTTCCAGAGCCGGCTCATGGACGAGAACCGCAGGATAGGAGAGCTGCGCATCGGCGACCTCGACGTGCGCACAGGGCTGGACCACAGCTACCGCGGCCTGCCGGGGGAGGCCGCCAGGACCCTGCACACCCTCGGCAGGCTCGGCGGCGCCGCGATCCCCGCCTGGGTGGTCGACGCCGTGCTCGACCGGCACCGGGCGGACGACGTCACGGACGCCCTGGTGGACGCCGACCTGCTCACCCTGGTCGGTACCGACCGGCTCGGCCAGCCCCGCTACCAGCTTCCCGACCTGGTCAGGTGCCACGCGCTGGAGCAGCGGGGCGATCCGGCCGCGCTCGCCAGGGTGGTGGCGGGGTGGACCGCGACCGCCGAGGTGGCCACGGCCAAGCTGCCCACGACCGTCTTCACGCTCAGCTCGGCCACCGCGGCGCGCTGGTGGCTGCCGCGAGGCACCCTCGACATGCTCACCGCCGACCCGCTGGCCTGGTTCGAGGTGGAGCAGGGGGCGCTGGAGGACGCCGTGGGCCTGGCCGTGGCGGCGGGCCTGGCCGAGCAGGCGTGGGGGCTGGCCGCCGCGCTGGTCCCCTACCTCGACCTGCGCTGCCACTTCGACGCCTGGCAGCGCACCCACCGCACCGCGCTGGCCGCCGCCCGCGTCGCCGGCGACAGGTACGGCGAAGCCGCCATGCTCCGCGGCCTCGCCCAGGTCTGCCTCTACCAGGACCGCTACGCCGAGTCGGAGGAGATGTTCGCCCGCGCCCGCCGGATCTTCCGCGAGCTCGGCGACGTCAGGGCGGAGGCCACCTCCGTCTCCGGGCTCGGCGCCGTCGCGCAGTTCCGCGGCAGGCACGTCACCGCGCTGTCCCACTTCCGCAGCGCCCTGGCGATGTTCGGCGCGATCGGCGACCTCAACGGCGAGGCCTACACCCGCCAGGCCATCGGCAGGGTCTGGCTGAAGTCCGGCGACGCGGCCCAGGCTGAGCAGTGGCTGGGGCAGGCGCTGCGCCTGGCCCAGGAGCTCGGGGACGTCCACCGCGAGGGCTGCGTGTCGGTCCAGCTCGGCGGACACCACGTCGAGCGGGCGCTCGAGATCTTCGAAAGCCTCGGCGACCTGCACTGCGGCGCCTACGCCCTGCAGCGGCTGGCGGGGCTCCAGGCCGCCCGCGGCGATCTGGTCCCCGCCTCGACGGGGCTCGAACGCTCGCTGGCGGTCTTCCGGCGGCTCGGCGACCGCAGCGGCCAGGCGTCCTCGGCCGAGCTCCTCGGCGAGCTGTACCGCTCGGCCGGCCGGGACGAGCTGGCCCGCGACTACCTGAGCGAGGCCGTGGCGCTCAGGGGATCACTCGCCGCAGAAGCCGTCTGATCCGGCCCTCCGTGACCGCGACGGCCGTGCCGTCGAGGGCGGCGAGCGCCTCGGCCGCGCTCGGCCGCTTGCCGGCGTCGGGGTGCAGCATCTCCTGGACCAGTCCGCCGGCGCCGTCGGGCAGGAGCTGGTGGGCGATCACGCCGGCCGCGTAGACGTCGGACGCGGGGGTCATCAGGTCGGGCCGGTCGTGACACTCCGGGGCGACGTACTGGGCGTCGAGCACGTTGCTCAGCTCGTTGGCCACGGTGTACGCCCTGGGCGCGCCCTTGGCGTAGTCGAACCCGGTGAGCATCGCCTGGCCATCCTCGGTGACCAGCACGGAGGCGGGCGTCAGCGCCCGGTGGACCACCCCGTGGGCGTGCACGTGCGCCAGGCCGGAGAGCATGCCCCGCAGCGCCCCCTTGACCAGGTCGGTCCTGCGCTCCTGGAGCTGGAGGTGGAGCGCCCTGCCGTGCACGTCGTCCAGGACGAGCACGAACCTGCTCTCGTCGTCGATGGCGAAGAAGTCGCGCGACCTGACGACGGCGGGGTGGGCGGGGATCCGCGTCAGCGACTGGTAGGCGTTGGCGATGCGCTGCCGTTCGGCGGCCCGCTGCTCCTGGTCGGCCAGCGGGTCGGCCTGGTAGACGCGCAGCAGGACGGTCTCGCTGCCCGGCACGGTGGCGTTGAAGGCGCGGTACTCGGTCACCCTGCTGTCGCCGCCGAGCCGTTCGGCGACCTCCCAGTTGCCGAACCTGGGCGGGGCGGTGCTGCGCCGTACGGTGGCGTTGAGCGCGTCGAGGATCTGCGGCAGGTACGGCTTGGCGTCGCGGGTGCCGCCGCGCCGTACCCTGCCGGGGTCGGCGAGCGCGGCGAC
The DNA here is from genome assembly GCF_053602555.1 of Nonomuraea sp. NPDC004354. Lineage (NCBI taxonomy): Bacteria > Bacillati > Actinomycetota > Actinomycetes > Streptosporangiales > Streptosporangiaceae > Nonomuraea > Nonomuraea sp. NPDC004354. Next base: position 754,206 of record NZ_JBSGDV010000002.1, read on the forward strand.
GAGGTCGGGCAGGGACGTGACGTTGCCGGCCTCGCGCCCTCCGCGGTCGACCAGCTCGGCGTCGGGTGAGGAGAGCACGACCAGGCTGTCGACGTAGACGCGTTCGAGCTCGCGGTGCTTGTCGACGAGCAGGCCCTTCAGCGCCCTCGCCGTGCCGCGCAGCTTGGCCACGGGCGAGCCGAACGCCTCCCTGCGGGGCGGGAACCAGCGCTGTCCCGCGACCTCGATGCGGCCCCTGGTGCCCTTGACGTCGATGACCACGAGGGAGTGGCCGGTCAGCACGATGAGGTCGACCTCGAACAGGTCGCCCCTGCGCGGGATCTCGACGTTGTGCAGCAGCAGCCAGTCGTGGGGCGCGTGGTCGCGCAGATGGGCGATCACCCGCCGTTCGGCGTCGTTGACCGGACGTCCGCCCCCGACGATCTCTGCCATAGGGCACATCCTTGCAGATTTTCGATTGACAACACGTTGTCGTAATGACAGGATGTTGTCATGAAGCGCATCGTTCACCTCGCCGTTTACGACACCCTCGCCGACTGGGAGACCGGATACGCCACCGCGCACCTGCGCGGCGAGCAGTACGACATCGTCACCGTGGCCGAGAGCGCCGAGCCGATCGTCACGATGGGCGGCTCGCGCATCCTGCCCGACATCACGATCGACCAGCTCTCTCCGGCGGACAGCGCGATGCTGATCCTGCCCGGCGCGGAGCTCTGGGACGAGGGCGGCAACGTCGCGTTCGCGCGGAAGGCGCGCGAGTTCCTCGACGCGGGCGTGCCCGTCGCGGCGATCTGCGGCGCGGTCGCCGGCCTGGCCGGGGAGGGGCTGCTCGACGACCGCGACCACACCAGCGCGTTCCCCGGCTATGTGCAGCGCGACGGCTACAACGGCGCCGAGCACTACGTCGACGCCGACGCGGTGACCGACCGCGGCCTCGTCACGGCGGGGCCGACCGAGCCGGTGGCCTTCGGCAGGGAGGTCCTGGCCGCGCTCGACGTCTACAAGCCGGAGAAGCTCGACGCGTGGTTCAGGCTGTTCAAGCACAGCGACGCGACGGCGGTCGAGGTGCTGATGGCGCCATGAGCGAGTCCGGAGCGCTGTTGTCCGCGAGCGCGCTGACGGCGTTCCGGCTCAACGGGCAGTTCATGGAGGTGGCGGAGAGGCTGGCCAGGCCGGCCGGCCTCACCGCCGCCTGGTGGCAGGTGCTGGGCGCGGTGCTGAAGGAACCGCTGCCGGTGGCGGGCATCGCCAGGGTGATGGGGATGACCCGCCAGGGCGTGCAGCGCATCGCCGACCTGCTGGTGGAGAAGGGGCTGGCGGAGTACCTGCCCAACCCCGCCCACCGCAGGGCCAAGCTCCTGCGGCCGACTCCCGAGGGACTGGCGGCCGTCAGGAAGATCGATCCGGGGCACCAGGAACTGGCCGAGCGGATGTTGGCCGAGCTGGGCGAGGCCGAGTGGAGCGCCGCGGTCGAGGCGCTGCGGCGGCTGTCGGCCGCGCTCGAGGCGATCGAGACCTCCTAGGCGGCGGCCAGCGCCTCGGCGCCGGGGCGCGGGCCGTTCCTTCGCACGATGCCACGGCTGGGCAGGGCGAGCAGTGCGACCAGGGCGATGAGCGCGCCCGACACGCCCAGCCACGGGATCACGGTGGCGTTCGCCGCGGCGTGCGCGGCCCGCAGGCCGTGCAGAGGCGCCTCCGACGTGATGACCGACCCGTAGGCGGTGCCAGCGATCGCCAGCGCCACCGATCCGCCGATCTGCCGGAAGAAGGAGAGGTTGGCCGAGGCGGTGCCGATGTGCTGGGGCGCCACCGTGGACTGCACGGCGACGGTGAGGCCCGAGAGCATCGGGCCCATGCCGAGGCCGAGGAGCACCATCCACGCCGCCAGCGCGAGGCTCGAGGTCCCCAGACCGAGGTTCACGCACAGCAGCGACCCGGCGACCAGCAGGAACGGCGCGGCGACGAGGTACGGCTTGTACCTGCCGGTCCTGGACATCAGCGTGCCCATGACGGCGCTGCCGGCCACCATCGCGAGCATCAGCGGGTAGATCCGCAGGCCCGAGTCCGTGGCGCTGGCACCGAGCGCCTGCTGGAAGTAGCGCGGCAGGAAGACCACGCCCGCGTACATGCAGAAGGCCGTGAAGAACGACGTGACCATGACCAGCGTGTAGGTGCGGTCGGCGAACAGGTGCAGCGGCATGATCGGACTCGCGACCCGCCGCTCCACCAGCACGAACGCCACCAGCGCCAGCAGCGCGCCGCCGATCGGCCCCGCGACGGCGGGATCGGTCCAGGTGTTGCCGTCGATGCCCTTCTCCGTCAGGCCGACCAGCAGGGCGCTGATCGCGACGGTGAAGACCGCGATGCCGAGATAGTCGGGCCGCCCCCCGCCCGTGCCCTTCAAGTACGGCAGGCGCCACGCGATGATCGCGACCAGCGCGATGCCGATCGGCAGGTTCACGTAGAACGCCCACCGCCAGCTCGCGTGGTCGGTGAACAACCCGCCGAGGAACGGCCCCGCCAGGTAGCTCAACGCCATCACGCCGCCCACCGCGCCCTGCACGCGGGCACTTCGCTCGGGCGGGAACAGATCGATGATCAACGCGAGCGACAACGGCAGCAACGCGCCGGCGCCCAGGCCCTGCAGTGCCCGGAACGCGATCAGCTGCGGCATGTCCTGCGCCAGGCCGCACAGCGCGGAGCCGGCCAGGAAGACCACCACGCCGATCAGCAGCAGGGGCTTGCGGCCGTGCTGGTCGGACAGCCTGCCGTACAGGGGGACGGTCACGGTGGAGGTCAGGAGGTAGGCGGTCACCACCCAGGTGTAGAGGTCGGTGCCGCCGAGCTCGGCGGTGATCTCGGGAAGCGCGGTGCCCACGATCGTCTGGTCGAGCATCGCCAGGAACATGCCGCCAAGAACGGCCAGGATCAGCAACATGCGTCGAGATTGACATGTAAGGACTTACATGTCAAAGCTGAGGTATCATCGTGGTCATGTCCCTACGGATCGCGCTGCTCGGCCTGCTGACGGCATCGGGCCCGTCCAGCGGCTACGACCTGGCCAAATCGTTCGAGGCCTCGCTCAACTACGTCTGGCAGGCCAGCCACAGCCAGATCTATCCGGAGCTGGCGAAGATGGCGGCCGACGAGCTCGTCACCGTCGACGCGGAGGGGGCCAGAGGCCGCAAGACCTACACGATCACCCCCAAGGGCGCCGAGCACCTGCGCGCGTGGGTCGTGGAGCAGACGCCGAGCCTGACCGTCAGGAGCGAAGGCGCGCTGCAGGCCTTCCTGCTGCCGGTGATAGATCCGGAGGAGGCGGTGGCCGCGCTCGAACGGCTGCGGGAGCGGTACGTCGAGAAGCTGCGCCTGCTGGAGGCGTTGCACGCCAGACCCGGGGCGGAGCGGGGTTACGGACGTTACGCGCTCGACCACGGGCTGCGGCACATCCGGACGACGATCGCGTGGGCCGACGACACCATCGCGGATCTCCGCACGTCAACGGGGTAAGACTGCCGGCATGACACGTACCTGGCTCACTGACCGTTTCGGTCTCTCCGTTCCTCTGGTCGGCGCCCCCATGGCGGGCGTGGGCGCGGGCCGCCTCGCCGCGGCGATCTCGGCCGCGGGCGCGCTCGGCATGATCGGCGTGCCGGCCACCGCGTCGGCCCAGTGGATCGCCGACGAGGCCGCCGTCGCGGCGGAGAGCGGCCGGCCGTACGGCATCGGCCTCATGGCATGGACGCTGCCCGGCAACCCCGGCCAGATCGACGCCGTCCTGGCCGCCAGGCCCGCGCTGGTGTCGGTCAGCTTCGGGCCCTACGCCGGCTACGTCGAGCCGTTCAGGCAGGCCGGCATCACCGTGGTCACGCAGGCGGGCACGACCCGGGAGGCGAGGGAGGCCGAGGCGGCCGGAGTCGACGCCGTCGTGGCCCGCGGCGGGGAGGGCGGCGGCCACGGCCGCAACGACGTCGCCACGCTGCCCCTCCTGCAGGGCGTCCTCGACGCGGTCGGCATCCCCGTGCTGGCCGCCGGTGGCATCGCCGGCGCGCGCGGGCTGGCGGCCGTGCTCGCCGCGGGGGCCGAGGGGGCCTGGGTCGGCACCGCGTTCCTGGCCTGCAGCGAGACCATGGTCTCGGCGCCCGCGCTGCGCAGGATCCTCGCCGCGGCGGAGACCGACACCGTCTACGGGCGGGTCTTCGACGTGGCCCAGCGGCTCGGCTGGCCCCCCGAGTACGGCGGGCGCGGGCTGCGCAACGCCTTCTTCGACCAGTGGGAGGGCAAGGAGGAGGCGCTGGCGGCCGACGAGGAGGCCCACGCCGCTGTGGCGGCCGCCCGTGCCGCCGGCGACTACGACGTCGCCGTCGTCTACGCGAGCGAGGCGGTGGGCCTCGTGCGGGAGCGGCGCCCCGCCGCCGACGTCGTCGCCGACTTCGCGACCGCCGCGGCGCTGCTGCGGAGGTTCTAGGGGGCGCGGAAGGCGCCGCGCCGACCGGGCGGAATCGGAGGTTCTAGGGGGGCGCGGAAGGCGCTGCGGCAGCCGGGCGGGATCGGAGGTTCTAGGGGGCGCGGGAGGCGCGCGCCAGCCGGGCGGGGTCGGGCCAGTGCACGCCGTGGGCCCAGCCCGCCAGCTCGAACCAGCGGATCAGCCGGGCGCTCGGGTCGAGCTGGCCGGGGAGCACTCCGTGCCTGGCGCACGTCGGCTCCATGTGGTGCCAGTTGTGCCAGCCCTCGCCGAGGGTCAGCCACGCCACCCACGGCACGTTCGACGAGCGGTCCCGTGTCGCGAACGGGCGGGAGCCGAAGGTGTGGGCGATCGAGTTGACCGACCAGGTCACGTGGTGGACGACCGCGTAGCGCACCAGCCCGCCCCAGAACAGCGCCGTCCACGCGCCCGTCCACGACATCGACCACAGCCCGCCCACCACCGCCGGCAGCGCGAACGACAGCACGGCCACCGCGGGATACCAGGCGTCGAACCGCCGCACGTCGGGGTCGGCCAGCAGGTCGGGCACCCAGTGCCGGCGGTTCGAGCGGCGCCGGGCGGTGTAGAACCAGCCGACGTGCGCGTGCGCCATGCCGCGCAGCAGGGCCAGGCCGCTGTCGCCGTAGCGCCAGGGGGAGTGCGGGTCGCCCTCCCTGTCGGCGTACTTGTGGTGGCGCCGGTGCTCGGCCGACCACAGCGTGACAGGACCCTCGACGGCCATCCCCCCGGCCAGCATGAGCGCGATCCGCAACGGCCTGGCGCACCGGAACGCCCGGTGGGTGAAGAGCCGGTGGTAGCCGATCGCGATCCCGAAGATGCTGACCAGGTACATCGCCACCGCGATGACCACGTCGCGCGGCCCGATGCCCCAGCCCCACGCCGCCGGCACGGCGAGCGCCACGAGCGACAGGGGAAGGATCACGAGGACGACCAGATAGGCGGTGCGGCGGCCGCTGCCGACCGCGACGGTCTCCGGATTCACGCCCTCATTCATAGGATCGGGCCCGAAGGTCACGGCAGTTGCCTTTGAGTGACGGATCAGTTACCCAGGAGAGCCAAAACACTCCACAGGGTAGCCATCGGGATCGGCCGTCACGATGTGGCTACATAGCGTCATGGGCCATCTGGACAGGTACGACGACGTGCTGGCTCGCGATCCGATGGCCGCGTTCGGCCTGGTCCGTGAGTGGATGCGAACCGAGTGGCGGGAGCTGTACGCCGAGCTGAGGAGCCGGCGCCCGGTCTTCGTGACCCCCGTCTTCACGGTCGTGACCCGCTTCGCCGACGTCACCGAGGTGCTCTCCGACGAGGAGGTGTTCAGCGTCCGCTCGTTCGGGCCGCGGCTCGACGCCGCCCTCGGCGGCGCGTTCATGCTCGCCAGGGACGCCACGGCGATGAACTGGCGGGACAAGGGGCTGATGCGGTACGTGCTCGACCCCGACGACGTCGTCGAGGTGCGGGCGCTGGCGGGCCGCCTGGCCGACGAGGCGCTCGACGCGGCGGCGCCGTACGGGAAGATCGACGTGGTGCACGACCTGTTCAGGCCGGTCGCGCTCGGCGTGTGCGCGGAGTACTTCGGGTTCCCCGGCCCCGACCCGCAGACCCTGTCGCGGTGGTCGCGGACCATCATCACCGACTGCTTCGCCAACTACCTCGGCGATCCCGCCGTCCAGGCCGCCTCCGTCGAGGCGGGCAGGCAGATGATGGCCTACCTGCGCGAGCGACTCGCCGTGCGGCGGTCGGGGGCGGGGCCGTCCGGCGACGTGTTCGGCAGGCTCGCGGCCACCGATTTCGACGACGAACGGCTCGTGATCAACATGGCGGGGCTGGCGCTCGGGTTCCTGGAGAGCGCTCCCGGCGCGATGGTCGAGGCGACGGAGCAGTTGCTGCTGCGCCCCGACGTGCTGGCCGCGGCCGCGTGCGACGACGACTTCGACCGCTACGTGTGGGAGGCGTTGCGGTTCAACCCCTTCTTCAAGCTGCTTCCCAGGATCTGCGAGCGCGACCACGAACTTTCCGGGACACCGATCCCGGCCGGCACCTTCGTGCTGGCCGCCGTCGCCTCCGCGATGTTCGACGGCGACGTGCTGGCCGAGCCCGAGTCCTTCCGGCTCGACCGGCCGGGCCGGCACCAGCTCTTCTTCGGCCACGGGCACCACGCGTGCCTGGGCGTGCATCCGGCCAGGGTGGTCATCTGCGAGGCCGTACGGCGGCTGCTGCGGCGGCCCGGCGTGCAGGTGATCGAGGGCGTCTCCCGCTCGAACGGGATCTTCCCCGACCGGTTCGTCCTCGCCCTGGAGTCCTGATGACCGCCCGGACCATCGCCACCGACGGAGCCGTCAACCGGCTCAGGTTCCTCGCCCTGACCAGCGCGCGGCCGCTCTGGGACATCGTGCAGGCCGTCCAGCCCGTACGGCGGCGCGTCAACGCCACGCTGATCGACCACGCCGTCCGCGAGATGCCGCCGCGGCCCGAACCGCTCAGCACCATGGCCGACTACACCTCGTGGGCCTCGCTGACCGACCGCTCCTACAGCGGCCGGCACCTGCCCCCCGTCGAGGGGGCCGAGGGCAGGCCCACCCCCGAACGCGCGGCCGACCTGTTCGCCAGGGGCGCCGAGATGATCCCCTGCCCCCGCTCGACGGTGCTGTTCGCCTACTTCGCCCAGTGGTTCACCGACGGCTTCCTGCGCGGCGACACCGCCACGCCCCGCGACCCCCGCAAGAACACCTCCAACCACCACATCGACCTCAACCAGCTCTACGGCCTGCACGAGGCGGCGACGGCCGCCCTGCGCACGTTCACCGGCGGCCGGCTGAAGAGCCGGCTCATCGACGGCGGCGAGTTCCCGCCCCATCTCTGCGAGAACGGCAAGGTCAAGCCGGAGTTCGCGCCGCTCAGCGTGATCCGCTTCGACGAGCTCACCGACGCCCAGCGCGACACCCTGTTCGCCACCGGCAGCGACCGCGGCAACATCCAGCTCGGCTTCACCATGCTCACCGTGCTGTTCCTGCGCGAGCACAACCGGGTGGCCGCCCTGCTGGCCGAGCACTACCCGCGATGGGACGACGAGAGGCTGTTCCAGACCACGCGCAACATCCTCATCGTGATGCTGATCAAGCTGGTGGTCGAGGAGTACATCAACCACATCACGCCCTACCACTTCCGGTTCACCCTCGACCCGCGGCTGTCGGCCCGTCTCGCCCGCGTCCCGTGGCACCGCGAGAACTGGGCCTCGGTGGAGTTCAACCTGGTCTACCGCTGGCACAGCCTGATCCCGTCCACGCTGTCGGTGGGCGGGCGCGAGCTGCCGATGGCCGAGACCCTGCTCGGCGGACCGCTGATCCCCCAGATGGGGCTCGGCAGGCTCTTCGAGGACGCCTCCCGGCAGCGGGCGGGCCGGATCAGCCTGTTCAACACCGACCCGCTCCTGCGGGAGGTGGACATCGCCAGCATCGCCGACTCGCGCTCGCTCGGCCTGGCGCCGTACAACAGCTACCGGGAGCACTGCCGCTTCCCCCGGGTGCGGCGCTTCGAGCAGGTGACGGGCGACCCGAAGGTCGCCGACGCGCTGCGGTCGCTGTACGGGGGGGTCGACGACCTCGACCTGTACGTCGGGCTGTTCGCCGAGGAGCCGGGCTCGCCCGAGGCGATACTGCCGCCGTTGCTGACGAAGATCATCGCGATCGACGCCTTCTCCCAGGCGCTGACGAACCCGCTGCTGGCGCCCCGGGTGTTCACCCCGGCGACGTTCTCGCCCCAGGGCATGCGGATCATCGCGGGCACCCGGTGCCTGGCGGACGTGGTCCGCAGGAACACCCCGGAGGACCCGCGGCCCCGCTACGTCAGCATGACCCGCCTGGACCGCCCATGACCGGCTCCACCCCGCCTCCCGGCGACCGGCCCGCCCCGGACCCGCTCCACCGCCCGCCCCGCCCCCGCCACCCGGCCCCGGGGGAGCTCCAAGGGCCGCGGCGCGCCCCGGAAGACAGACCCGTTCCGGCACGGGGCTCTCTCCCCGGCGGGGAGACCCCCGCTCCCGCACCGGGGGTAGGCCGAGGGCCGGAGGGGGAGACGCCCGCTCCCGCATCGGGAGAAGGCCGAGGGTCGGAGGGGGAGACCCTCGCTCGCGCGCCGGGCGACGGCCGAGGGGCGGAGGGCGCCCTCTCCGTGGAGGAGCTGCCTGCCGGTGCGCTCAGGGATGCCGCGTGCGGCCTCGTCGACCTGGGAATCCTCATCCGCGAGGCGGCGGCCCACGCCACCGCCGCGCTCACCGACCGCAGCATCCTCGCCGCGATCCCCCGCGCCCCCGTCGTGGGCTGCCTGACCCAGCGCGCCCTCCTCAGAACGGTCACCAACCCCGCGGGGCTCGGCTGCGCCGTCACCGGAGGCCCGCTGGCCACCCTCGCCGCGAAGGCCGGAGCGATGGCGGGCGGCGAGAGCCTCGCCGTCCGGGTGCTGGCCACCTCCCTGCGCCTGCGGATCGCCGCCGTCGCTCTCGACCATCCCGAGCTGACCACCGACCCCATGCTCGGCAGGCTCATCGCCGCCGCGGCGGACGACCGCGACCTGGAGGCGGTCCGCGCGCTGCGTGCCCTGCTCAAGGACAGGGGAGCCGCCCGCACGCTCAGCGCGCTGGCCCCCGCCTTCGGCGAGGTGCTCGCGCTGCGCGCCCTCCTCGACGAGAACCCGCTCAACGACGCCGCCGCATGGCTGATCGCGACCGGCAGGGGCTATGCCACCGCCGACCCGATCACCGGTATGAGCAACCGGGCGGTCGCCGTGCTCGACACGGGGGAGGGCGCCGCCCGCCGCGTCGAGGCCGGCGTGCCGCTGCACGACCACGGATCGCTGCTCGCCTTCCTCGGCAACATCAGCGCGCTGGGCACGAAGGGCAAGGCGCTGATCCAGAGCGTCGAGGGCCCCGACGGAGTGACGCGCCACGTGATCCTCGCGCCGGGCATGCGGGCGGGCGTCCCCGACAACGACTCGCCCCAGGACCTTCTCGGCGCCTTCAGCAGCGCGGTGCTGGACAGCAGCCCCTACAGCCGTGCCCTGGCCAAGGCCGTCGCCGACTACGGCCTGCCCGAGGGCGCGCAGGTGGCGCTGATCGGCCACAGCGCCGGCGGCGCCGCGATCATGAACCTCGCCCAGAACTCCGGCTTCTGCGCCCGCCACACCGTCACCCACGCCATCGCGGTCGGTGCGCCCGTCGACTTCAAACGTCCGGCCGACCCGCGTACCTGGGTGGCCAGCGTCACCAACCAGCACGACATCATCCCGACCCTCGACGGCCAGGGCGCGGGCACCTGCTTCGACCTGCATCCCGGCTGGTACGTGGTCGACTACGCCGACCCCACCCACCTGTTCCCGCAGTGCCACAGCATCGAGCGCTACATCGCCAACCTCGCCGATGACCTGCCCGAGGCCAGGAAGGTGATCGACGAGCGGCTCACGCCGTACCGGGGAAGGGTGGTGCGCTCGCAGGCCTACCAGTTGTTCGACCGCGAGCCGTACCCCGAGGGCTTTCCGTTCCTGACCGTGCCGACCCGCGGTGAGGGTACGGCCGAGCTGCCCGTCAGGTGCCTGGAGGGCAGCGCGTGCACCGCGTACTTCGCCGCCGACGCGGTGGCGGCGGCGGAGCTGTTGCGGGGGAGCGGGCTCGGCCCGGCGGCGGGGTTCGGCGGGCGGGCGCTCGTCGCGCTGCACGTCGCGTGGAACCGGCGGACCAGCGTGGGCGCCTACCGTGAGCTCCATCTCGGGATCGTGGTGCCCGACCCGTGGCGGCACGGCTGGCACGACCTGCTGCGCGCCGCGGACCGCAGGCGTTCGGGGTGGTTCACGGTGGCCTCGGCGGTCGACCGCGCGGACGTCTCCGACGTGGCCACCCGGGTGTGGGGCCGCCGGCCGTACGAGCTGCCGCTGGCGTTCTGGCTGACGGGCAGGGCCGTGAGCGTCTCGGCGGGCGGGCTGCTCTCCCTGCGCGGAGCGCTCGGCCCCTGGCTGCCGCTCGGCGATCGCGACCTGGTCGGTTACGCGCGCGATGGCGGCACCGTGCTGCGCTCCTGCGCGCGCACCCGAGGCAGGGGCAGGGCGCATCCCGTGCCCCGGCTGCGGCTGGCCGTCGCGCCGCGGGCGCATCCGCTGGCCGACGCGCTCCGCAGGCTCGGTCTCGACGGCGCCCGTCCCCTGCTGTGCCTGACGTCCGCCGACCGCCAGACGATCGTGGACGCGGCCGTCCCCGTTCTGACCAGCTGATCTTGAGGAGCTCGATGCCGGCGGCAACCGAAGTGATCGCGGCACACGCGATGGTCCTGCAGACCGACGCCCGTGCGCTCGCCGAGTGCGCCGAACGGTTGCGGGAGATCGAGGCGAAACTGGAGGAGGCGGGAGCCGCGCCACCGTGGCTGCGCCACTCGGTGGCCGCTCACCTCGCCGCCTGCGTCGCGGCCTCCGCCGACCTGGCGGAGGCCGCGGCCTGGTTGCGCCGCTACGCGGCCGTCACGCGGCCTCGCGCACCGCACGTGCCGCGCTGAGCCCCGCCTCCGGCGCCCCGTGATCCGGGCGTGCCAGACCGGGCGGTGTCGTTGCCCGCCCGCGAAGTGGGCCCTGCCCTACCGATCGCCTCGTGCGGGCTCGACCACTGCGGTCAGGGCAGGCGGCCGACGAACGCGAGCGCCTGCCTCAGCAGCACGCCGTGCCCGCCGATCATCTCCTGCTGGACCATCGGCGAGGCCGCCTCCTCGGGAGTGAACCACACCAGGTCGAGCGCGTCCTGCCGGGGCCTGCAGTCCCCGACGACGGGGACGATGTAGGCCAGCGACACCGCGTGCTGGCGCGGGTCGTGGTACGGCGTGACGCCCGGCGTCGGGAAATACTCGGCCACCGTGAACGGCTGCGGCGACGGCGGGAGCTGCGGCAGCGCCACGGGCCCGAGGTCTTTTTCCAGGTGGCGCAGCAGCGCGTCGCGGATCCGCTCGTGGTGCAGCACCCGCCCGGAGACCAGCGCCCTGGTGACCTCGCCGTCGGCGGTGATGCGCAGCAGCAGGCCCACGTGGGTGACCACGCCGGTGTCGTCGACGCGTACCGGGACGGCGTCGACGTAGAGGATCGGCATCCGTCCCCGCATCAGCTCGAGCTCGTCCGGAGCAAGCCAGCCAGGCACGGTTTCGGTATTTTCGATCATTCGCTGATGGTACTTCCCCCTGGTGGTCCCGGTGGGCAGGGACCCGGAGTGTCAGTTCTCCCCGATGAGAGAAAATGTGGAACGGAAGACTTCATTCTGCTATTGTTGGAACAGAACAAGCCGTTCCGTTCTGGAGGAGAGTGCCATGACCGAGATCCGCCCCTTCCGCGTCGAGGTTCCGCAGGCCGACCTGGACGATCTCCACGCGCGGCTCGCCCTGACCCGCTTCGCCGACCAGATCCCCGGATCCGGCTCGGAGTACGGCGTGAGCGTCGAGTGGGTCAGGGACATGGTCGACTACTGGCGCAGCGGCTACGACTGGCGTGCCTGGGAGGCGCGGCTGAACTCCCACCCGCAGTTCACCACCGAGATCGACGGCCAGAACATCCACTTCGTCCACGTCCGCTCGGCCAAGCAGGACGCGCTCCCGCTGATCCTCACGCACGGCTGGCCCGGCACGGTCGTCGAGTACCTCGACGTGATCGAGGACCTCTCGCGTGACTTCCACCTGGTCATCCCGTCGCTGCCGGGTTTCGGCCTCTCGGGGCCGACCGCCGAGAAGGGCTGGAACAGGTACCGGACCGCCAAGGCGTGGGTCGAGCTGATGGCCAGGCTGGGCTACGAGCGCTACGGCGTGGTCGGCAACGACGGCGGCTCGCTCGTCTCGCCCGAGGTGGGCAGGCTCGCCCCCGACCGCGTGGTCGCCGTCCACGTCACGCAGATCTTCTCCTTCCCCAGCGGCGACCCCGCCGAGCTGCAGGACCTGACCGACGACGAGCAGGCGGCGCTCCAGCACCTGCAGTGGTTCTGGGAGAACATGGGCGCCTTCAACCAGCTCCAGTCGCAGTCGCCGCAGACCCTCGCGCACGCGATCGCCGACTCGCCCGCCGGTCTGCTCGGCTGGATGGGCCAGCTGATCGGCGGTCACCTGGACCGCGACTTCACGCTGACGAACATCGCGATCCACTGGTTCTACGGCACCGCGAGCTCGTCCATCCGCTTCTACTACGAGGACGCCAAGGCCGAGCACCCCACGGAGCCGACCACGGTCCCGATCGGCCTGGCGGGGTTCGCCAACGACTTCCAGTCGATCCGCCGCTTCGCCGAGCGCGACCACAAGACCATCGAGCAGTGGAACACCTACGACGTGGGCGGCCACTACGCCGCGCACGAGGTGCCCGAGGTGCTGGCGGCTGACGTCCGGGCCTTCTTCGCCGGGCGCGGCTGATCCAGCGAGGGGAAGAGGGGCCGTGGGACGCCACGGGCCCCCTTCGCCGTCTCCGGCGAACAAGGCGAACGGCTCAGGCCGGGATCAGTTCCACGACGCCCTGGCGGCGAAGCTCTCGAAGGACGTCGGCGGGCGGCCCGTGACGCGCTCGACCACGTCGGTCGGCACCTGGTCGCCGAGCGCGCACAGCCCGGCGAACGCCTCGATCTCCGCCTCGACCCGCTCGCGCGGCAGGCCGGCCGCCGTCATGACCGCCAGGTACCCCTCGGCCGTGCCGACGTACCCGATCCGCCGTCCGGCGGCCGACCCGATGATCCGCAACGCCTCGGGGAACGACAGCGCACGCGGCCCCGTCACCTCGTAGGCCCGCCCGGCGTGGCCGTCCTCGACCAGGGCGGCGGTCGCGACGGCCGCGATGTCGCCGGCGTCGACGAAGGCCTGCCGCAGGTCGCCCAGCGGCAGCGCCAGCTCGCCCGCGAGCACCGCCTCCCGCATGACGCCCTCGTCGAAGTTCTGGTCGAACCACGAGGGCCGCAGGATCGTCCACTCGGCGCCGGAGCCGCGTACGGTCCGCTCGGCGGCCATGAGCCGCTCGTCGCCCATCGCCTCGATGCCGCCGCTGGACAGCAGCACGATCCGGCCGACGCCCGCCTCGACGGCCGTCGCCACGAAAGCGGGGTCGACCGGCAGCTCGTGCGGCGCCATGAGGTACATCGCCGTGGCGCCGGCCACGGCGGGCCGCCACGTACGTTCGTCGGACCAGTCGAAGCGAACCTCGCCGTGCCGGGAGGCCGCCCGCACGGGGTGGCCCGCGTCGCGGAGCAGCGCCGCGACCCTGCGTCCGGTGGAACCCGTCGCCCCCAGCACCACGATCTCTCGGTCAGCCATTCCTTCGCCCTTCCCCGCTCCCGGTCCGCCACACCGCCAATGACGTGAGGAGCATGAGGAGCGCGCCGAACCACAGGACGCCGGTGACGGCGACCGCGTCCACGACCACGCCGCCGAGCAGCGCGCCCAGCGCGATGGCCAGGTTGAACACCGAGGTGTTCAGCGCGGTGGCCGCCTCCGCGGCGTCGGGCGCGCCCTTGAAGATCCACGTCTGGACGGCCACGGGCACCCCGCCGTAGACGAGGCCCCACAGGATGAGCAGGGCCGACCCGCTCAGCGGGCTGCTCCCGAGGAGGGGGAAGAGCGCCAGGATCGCCGCGAGCGCGGCGCCGAGCGCGATGACGGTCTTCCTGACGTCGCGGGTGGCGCCGGCGCCCACGACGAACGTGCCGAGCACCCCGGCCACGCCGAAGGCGAGCAGCAGCGGGCTGACCAGGCTCTCACTGACGCCTGCGATGTCGCGCAGGATGGGGCTCACGAAGGTGAAGGCGGCGAAGTGCCCGCTCACCAGGAGGAAGGTCGAGACGACCGCGGTCCTGACCACGGGGTTGCGGAACTGCTGGGGGAGCGCGCGCAGCCGTACGGGCTCGGTGGCGGGCAGCCGGGGCACGAGCAGCCAGAGGCCCGTCACCACGACCAGCCCCAGCGCGCCCACGGCCGCGAACGCCACGCGCCAGTCGGTGAGGCCGCCGATCAGGGTGCCGGCGGGCACGCCGAGCACGTTGGCGGCCGTCGCCCCGCCGAAGGCGAGCGAGGTCGCGCGCGGCACGAAGCGGTCGGGCACCAGGCGTACGGCGATGCCGGCGGCCAGCGCCCAGAAGCCGCCGATGCTGATCCCGACGAGGAAGCGCGAGGCGAGCAGGACGGCGAAGTTCGGGGCCAGCGCGGACAGCGCGTTGGCCAGGACCATGAGGCCGAGCAGGCCGATGAGCACCACGCGGCGGTCGAGCCGGCGGATCGCCACCGGGAGAAGGGGCGCGGTGGCCGAGGCGACCAGGCCGGGCACGGTGACCATGAGGCCGGCCGTTCCCTCGGAGACGCCGAGGTCGCCGCCGATGGAGGTGAGCAGGCCCACCGGGAGCTGCTCGATGGTGACGACGGAGAAGGTCCCCAGCGCGACGGCCGCGACGGCGAGCCAGGTCTTCAGCGATACGCGGTCGGCGGAGGGACCGGTGACGATCACGGGGCTTTCGGCTTCGGGGGCCACCCCGTCACGGGTCGCGGTCATGACGCCTTCCTGTTCAAGGTCTGGCCGGCCACGAGCGCGCCGAGCGCGATGCCGAAGCCGGCGATCTGCCAGCCGGTGAGGGTCTGCCCGAGCACCAGCAGGCCCGCGAGCGTGGCGACCAGCGGGTTGGTGAGACCGAGCAGGGAGACGGACGTGGGCGCGAGGCGGTCGATGCCGCGGAACCACAGGGCGTAGGCGACGGCGGTGCCGATGATGCCCAGGTAGGCGAAGCCGAGCAGGTTCTGGCCGGTGATGGCAGGGGGCAGGCCCTCGGTCACCAACGTCAGGGGGGCCAGGACCAGCCCGCCGATGCTGAGCTGCCAGCCGCTCATGACCAGAGGCGACTCCGGCTGACCCCACTTCTTGGTCAGGACGATGGCGGCACCCATGAGGGAGGTGGCCACCAGCATCGCGCCGATGCCGAGCGGGTCGAGGCGGGCCTCGGCGGTCAGGGTCAGCAGGGCCACGCCGCCGGTGCCCGCCAGAGCGGCGTACAGCACGGCGCGGGCCGGCCGCGCCCGCAGGATCACCACCGACAACAGCGCCACGACCAGCGGCTGGACCGAGCCGATCGTGGCCGCCACCCCGCCCGGCAGCCGGTAGGCGGCGAAGAACAACAGCGGGAAGAACGCGCCGAAGTTGAGCATGCCGAGCACCGCGGCCTTCCACCACCACGATCCGCTCGGCAGGCGGCGGGTGGCGGCCAGCAGGACCAGCCCCGCGGGCAGCGCCCGCAGCGTCGCGGCGAGCATCGGCCGGTCAGGCGGCAGCAGCGTCGCGGTGACGACGTACGTGGTGCCCCAGCTCACCGGGGCCAGGGCGGCCAGCGCCAGATCGCTCGACAACCCCCGCCGTGCGATCGGGACTGCTTGGATCGTGGACACGTCCATCACCTCTCATTGATAATCTCAACGTTGAGATAACATCAGCTGCGTGTGTGAACGTCAAGTCTATGAACGTTGAGATTATTTCCGTTGAGAGGACAGGGCATGAGTGACGCAGTGGACGCGGTGATCGCGCAGTGGGGCAGGGAACGGCCTGACCTCGACGTTTGGCCCATGGGCGTCGTCGGAAGGATCTCGCGGCTGTCCAGGCTCCTCGGTCACGGGCTCAAGGAGTTCTTCGCCGAGCACGGGCTCGAGAACTTCGAGTTCGACGTGCTGGCCACACTGCGGCGCTCCGGCCCGCCGTACGAGCTGACGGCGGGAGCGCTGCTCAAGGCGGCGATGGTCACCTCGGGAGCGATCACCAACAGGATCGACAAGATGGAGGCCAAGGGGCTCGTCGAGCGCATCCGCGACAGCGACGACCGCAGGTCGGTGCGGATCAGGCTGACCCCTCGCGGGTACGCGCTCGTCGACGAGCTGATCGGGCTGCACGTCGCCAACGAGGCCCGGATGCTGGCCGCCCTCGCCCCCGAGCAGCGCGAGCAACTGTGCGGGCTGCTGCGCGTGGTGCTCGAGTCGATGGGCGACACCTCGATCGACTGACCGCGGGGAGGGTCAAGGACCGGGACGCCGGGGGGAGAGCGGTCCGCCGGACGGTCGTGGAGCGGACAGAGCCTTGCCCGTTGAGAACCGAACGGGCAAGGCTGCCGTCCCTTCGGTGGACAAGAAAAAAATAACCTATCTCACTGCTCGATTCCACGGTCATTCGTGGCGCGCCACAAGTATCTCTGAAAGAGTCAACCATTCGCTTTCCCGTGCCCAGCGGAAGATCGAGCACGCCTCCCGGAAGCGTCAAGACGGCACAGGAACCCGCATTCTTTCGACAATTCTCCACCGGCCGGCGACAAAAGCACCGAGTGTCGCGTGGATGGTTGGGGAGAGCAATCGTCGCGAGGTGGATCGAATGGTCAGGACCTGGGTGGCGGCGCGGGCCTGCTGCTTTCCGGCTGCCTGGGCTGCGGATACGGCGAGCGGGAAGCCGGTGAGCGGGAAGCCGGCGACCGGGCGACGAATGCGGTGCCGCTCATGCCGGGCATGCCGTATTCGCGGGGCGGTGGCGGAACGGACGGGCCCGGATCGGGAAAAGGCGCGGCGACATGCGGATTCCGGCCACGCGCACGCGGGCATCGCCGTCGACGGGGAGAGGATCGTGCTTGCGCTGGCGACCGGGCGGGGTTCGTGACCTACGCGCCGCTGGTCAGGCGGGGAAACATGGGAGCGGTCCGCCCCGCAGAGGGGTCTCCGGCGACGTCTGAGGTCGCGACCAGATAACCGGAGAACCCACGCGGGACGGACTCGCTGACAACCTTTTCAGGTGATGGCGAATCGCTGCGGAGCGTTGTCCACCATTCCTGGACTTCCTGGACTGCCTGGGGCCCGCCCAGGAGTGTGCCGTCGGGAAACGGCGGAACCAGCCTCGTGCCCTGCTGGGCGCGATGGGCGGCCCGCTCCGAGAAGCGGACCGCACAGCTGACACTCGAAAGAACTGCGTCATAAGGGGGGAGTGCAATTCGTTTCAATGGGACGGATAGTGTCAGAACAATCTCGCGTCCAACGAGCGCCGGACTAGTCCTCGCAGTTCTCCTGCTCGGCGATCGCGAGGATGGCGACCTGGGTGTTGTTCAGGTTCAGGACGTTGCCCAGGATGCCGCCGATGAGACCGCCGGTGGCGTTGTTGACCTGCGAGCACTCAAGCTCCTTGTCCTTCTCCGGCTTGGTGTAGTCGGCGTGCGCGACGCTCGAGCCGGCGAAGACGGTGCTGGCGATCGCGGCACCAATGAGAATGCGACGAAGCATGTTTGTGTCCTCCGTTGAGATGGCCTGCGGATTACCGCTGCCGTCAGTTGTTTCTGGCAGAGCACCAAAGCGCTCGGCAATCATAATGGGCTATTCGATGCTGGCTTTCAAGCAGAGTCTCGTCCTCCGCGGGCCAAGGGTCAGTATTCTTTCGGTAGCCTCAGGGGCACTTGGCTGGAACATTCCTTGCCTTCTTTCGAGAAAAGGCAGTTGTTTGTTTGGCCTCTCTTGGGCAGCGGAAAGCGGGTCACAGAGGAGAGCGTCGCCGGCCTGCTGACCTCCTTCTGGTGTCGCGTTGACTGCGCGAGTCTCGCAAAAACCCTGTGCGCGCAGGGAATCGGCGGAATCCTGCCGGGAACCGGGCGATAGTCGCCAGGACGGACACTCCGCCATCTCCCTTGGCAAAGGAGTCGTTCGAGTGGATAGAACTCCGCCTCCCCAGGGGCTCCCGCGCGAATCCTCCACGCGAAACCCCCGAAGTACCCCAAGCCGTCGCAGGGATAAGTCCAGAAAGTGAGACTGCGGGACTAATAGCGTGTTTTCGGGGGTATGTCGGTCTTTCTTTTTGAGTATCGAGTCTTGGACGTCATATGGGGAGCGGGCACGCCTGAGCCGTCCATGTGCCGGGTAGATCGCCGCTACTCAGGTCTGTCACGAAGTTCGCTGCTTCGCAGGCCCTGGATGACACGAAACGGACAAAAATGACGATACAGACCGGCCTTCCGCAATGGCGCGGAAGTGTTCGCAAGCTGACGCTGGCCACCCTCACCATGGGTGCCCTCCTCCTGCCCTCCGCTCAGGCGTGGGGTGCGTCGAGCGCTGTTCTCGCCGGAACCCAGACCGCAGCCGTGCAGGCGACCGTCTCCTGGGAGACGTTCGGGCGTTGCTGCTCCCGTCACCGCGGTCATCGCCACTGCAAATGCCCTGCCGGGGCCCGCGGTCCGCAGGGCCCCAGGGGTCCGAAGGGCGACAGGGGGCCACAGGGCCTCAGGGGCCCGAAGGGCGACAAGGGCGACAGGGGTCCTGCCGGGCCAGGCAGCAGCGTGGCTGCCGCCTTCGTCAAGCGCGCCAAGTTCGTCGCGACGGTGACCCCGGACGGCAGGACACTCGTCCGCGACCCGCGCACCACGCCCACCTGGCACGACCTGTCAACGGTGGAGAACTACCCCGGCAACGTCGTCGGCGTCTCCCTGGCGAACACCGGTCCCGACCTCGACGTCGTCGTGCGGAACGCCGACGGCAGGATCGCGCACGCCGTCTGCACGGTGTGGCCCGAGCCCGGTGACGATGACGACGACACCCCGGCGTGGCCGGACAACTGCGAGGCGTTCTGGGACCTGACGCCGCCGAACTAACCGTCACGCTCTCGCCCGGCCAGGGCACATGAGAGCCGGCCACCGCATGATCACCCGAGATCATGCGGTGGCCGTCCCCTTGCGCGGAGACCTGCGCCGCCAGATCCGGAGGCGGGCCGCCAGGCGTGCGGCGTGCGTCTGGATGCCTAGATGAAGGTGCGGGCGGTCCAGAGCTCGGGGAAGACCGTGCGCGCCATGCTCCGCTCCA
This sequence comes from Nonomuraea sp. NPDC004354, assembly GCF_053602555.1. Taxonomy (NCBI): domain Bacteria; kingdom Bacillati; phylum Actinomycetota; class Actinomycetes; order Streptosporangiales; family Streptosporangiaceae; genus Nonomuraea; species Nonomuraea sp. NPDC004354. The sequence continues at coordinate 773,529 of NZ_JBSGDV010000002.1, forward strand.
GCCAGACCAGTCCGGCCGACCCGCCGCTTCCCGCCTTGGCCCCCATCGAGCGCCGTACGGCCTGCAGATGCTGGTACCGCCAGTCGCCGAAGCCCTCGGCCACGTCCGCCAGCGCCTCGCCGAGCATGCGCAGGTGGTTGCCCGGCGTGGTGTCGCCGTAGATCGACACCCAGGCGTCGACCACGCCCTCGCCGCCGGTGACCAGGCCGCGGCGCTCCAGCAGCGCGGTCACCTCGTCCCACAGCGACGGCGCTTCCAGGCTTTCCACCAGCTCGGCGTGGACCTCGGGCTGGCGCCGGAACGGCCGGATCACCGACTCGGTCTTGAGCCCCAGCGTGAACTCCAGGTGCCGGTACATCGCCGACTGGAAACCCGACCCCTCGCCCAGCAGGTCGCGGAACTGGTTGAACTCCGAGGGGGTCATCCAGCGCAGCCCTCGCCACGCCGCGTTGAGCCCGTCGAGGTGCAGCGCGGCCCTGCGCAGCGGCGCGAGCGCGTTCCACACGTCGTCGTCGCGCAGCAGGCGTTGCGCGTCGCGCAGCTCGTAGCGGATCAGCCCGAAGTAGAGCTCCATGATCTGGCTGATCATCAGGAAGGACATCTCGCCCGGGTCGTCGCTCAGCGTCCGCTGCAGCGTGTGCAGCGTGCTGGCGCGGACATACCGGTCGTACGGCACGCCACGGTCGAACTCGAGTGTGGGAGCGCCGCCGTTGGCCTCGGCTCTCTCGTCCCGTTGGACAGCGGTCATCGGCATGACTTCCATGCGGCTCATCCTGCCCGGCCGACCGTGAGGTTGGAATGCCGATCGAACGGTCCTTAGGCTGTTTGCCCACACATCCATGGCGGATTCGCCGTTCTCACCTTCGGAAGTGAAAGTGGACGACCTGGACTGGTTGTTGCTGCGTGAACTGCAGGCCGACGCGCGGCTGTCCTTCAGCGAGCTGTCCCGCCGCGTGCACCTGTCGCCGCCCGCGGTCGCCGAGCGCGTGCGCAAGCTGGAGGAGTCGGGCGTCATCGGTGGCTACCGCGCCTACGTCGACCCCCGGCGGACGGGGCGCAGCGTGGTCGCGCTGGTCACCATGTCCTGCTACGGGCCCGGCTGCGTGCTGCGCCACCCGGAGGCGCTCGACTCGGCCGACATCTTCGAGGTGCACCGGGTGACCGGCGGGGCGTGCTGCGTGCTGAGGGTGGCGGTGCCCACGATGGAGGACTTCGAGTCGCTGATCGACCGGCTCGCCGCCTACGGCACGCCGTCCAGCTCGATGGTGCTGTCCAGCCCCGTGCCATGGCGGGCCACGGCGCCTTGACCAGGGATGCAAGTGATCGTCAAGCTACCTTTTCTACCGTCTGTCCATGATCAGACGTTGGTTAACGCTTGCTGCCTTCACGCTCTCCGTGCTCCTTTTCGCGGTGAACGCGACCGTCATGGACGCGATCGATGAACCGATCGCCTCCGCTTACGGCATCACCCCGTCCGCCGCCGGGTGGGCGGCGGATGCCTATCTCTTCGCTCTCGTGGGGGTGCTGATCCCGCTGAAGGCGCGCAGGAGCGTGTTCCTCTCCGCGGTCGCGGTGTTCGGCGTGGCCTCGATCGTGGCGTCCTTCGCGACCGAGGCCACCGCGCTGGTGGGCGGGCGAGCCGTCCAGGGGCTGGCCGCCGCGGTGGCGATCAGGGCCGGGTTCGTGCTCCTGGTCGCCGCCTTCCAGGGGGCCAGGGTGTGGCCCCTGGTCGTGGCCGTGTCGGCGGCGATCATCGTGGGCTACGTCGGCGGGCCCGTGTGGGGCGGCTACGTCGCCGAGATGTTCTCGTGCAGGTGGGTCTTCCTGGCTGACGTCCTGCCGGCCGTGGTGGTCGCGGCGTTGTTCGTCGGAGCGCCGAAGGCGGACACGGCCGGCGCTACTCGGCCGCGGCACGCTCCCTGAGCGGCCGGCGGCGCCGTGCGGCGTCGGCCAGGGAGATCGGCCGCCAGGCGCCGTCGGGCTGGTAGAGGTTGGTGCCCGGCGGCACGATCTCGTCGATCCGGTCCAGGGTCTCGTCGTCGAGGACGAGCGAGGCCCCCTTCAGCAGCTCGTCCAGATGGCGGACGGTCCGCGGCCCGATGATCACCGAGGTGACGGCGGGGTGCGCCACCGTGAACGCCACGGCGAGCTCGGGAAGCGAGCAGCCGACGCTCGACGCGACCTCGATCAGCCGCTCCACCGCCTCGTACTTGGCGGCGTTCTGCGGCAGGGAGGGGTCGAAGCGGGCGGGCGTGAGCGCGGGACGCCCGGTGGTCAGGTCGACGCTCCTGCCCTTGCGGTAGGCGCCCGACAGGAAACCGGAGGCGAGCGGGCTCCAGGTGAGGACGCCCATGCCGTACCGCAGGCAGACGGGCAGCACCGACGCCTCGATCCCGCGGGCGAGCAGCGAGTACGGCGGCTGCTCGGTCCTGAAGCGGTGCAGGGCGCGGCGCTCGGAGACGTGATGCGCCTCGACGATCTCCTCGGCGGGGAACGTCGAGCAGCCGAACGCGCGGATCTTGCCCTGGCGGACGAGGTCGGTCAGCGCGGACAGCGTCTCCTCGACGTCGGTGGTGTGGTCGGGCCGGTGGACCTGGTAGAGGTCGATCCAGTCGGTCCGCAGGCGGCGCAGGCTCTCCTCGACCTCCTTGACGATCCAGCGCCGGGAGTTGCCGCCCCTGTTGGGGCCCGCGCCCATCGGGAAGTGCACCTTGGTGGCGAGCACCACGTCGTCGCGCCGGCCCTTCAGGGCCTTGCCCACGATCACCTCGGACTCGCCCGCGGAGTACATGTCCGCGGTGTCGACGAAGTTCACGCCCTGGTCGAGCGCGGCGTGGACGATGCGGGCGCAGTCGTCGTGGTCGGGATTGCCGACGGCGCCGAACATCATGGTCCCGAGGCAGTGGACGCTCACCTGCATGCCAGTGCCGCCCAGGGTTCGGTAACGCACGCTTACTATCCTTCGTTCGGTGGAAACCCGATGATCCGGACGACGACACCCTAAGAGATGGAGTGGGCCCATGCGTTTCGGTCTCAAGGTCAACCCGGGCACCTGGCAAGAAGCCGGCCTATGGGCGCGGATCGCCGAGGAGTCGGGCTTCCACAGCCTGTGGACGGGCGACAACCTGCTCAACTCGCGCGACGCCGCCACACCCGTCCACGACGGGCCTACGATCATCGCCGCGTGGGCGGCCACCACGACGCGGATCAGGGTCGGCCTGCTGATCGCCAATATGGCCTACCGGCGGCCGACCGTGCTGGCCAAGCAGGCGGTGAGCATCGACCACGTGGCGGCCGGGCGCTTCGAGCTCGGCATCGGCTCCGGCCTGTGGCCCGCCGACCACGCCATGGCCGGGGTGCCGTTCTGGAACCCGGGGGAGCGGGCCGAGCGCCTGCGGGAGTTCGTCGGCGTGGTCGACCGGCTGCTGTCGGGCGACACCCGCGACCACGAGGGCCCGCACTACCCCTACTCCGGCGCGGCGATGTCGCCCGCGCCGGTCCAGCCGCGCATCCCGCTCATCGTCGCCGCCAACGGCCCGAAGGGGCTCGCCGTGGTGGCCGACCACGCCGACGCGTGGGTGACCTTCACCGGAGCCTCCGCCGAGGAGGAGTTCCATGAGGCGTCGGTCAAGCGGTCCCGCACCCTTGACCGGCTCTGCGGCGAGCGCGGCCGGCAGCCGGGGGAGGTGCGCAGGATCCTGCTCGCGTACGGCTCGCTCACGCCGTGGGCCTCCGCCGACACCTTCGCCAGGATGGTGGAGCGCTACCAGGCGATCGGCTTCGACGAGATCGTCTGCTACGCGCCCAAGCCCGAGGAGCGCGCGGTGTTCGACAAGGTCGTCAGCCGCTTCGCCTAGAACGCGGCGTCATCGTCCGGCCGGTGGAGCTGCCAGAAGTCCTCCAGGTTCTGCCGGTAGAAGAGCAGGTCGCTCTCCAGCTGCTGCCTGGTGAACCGCTCGGGGTTCGCCTCGTGCAGCGCCCTGCCCATGGGGGTCCAGCACGCCTCGGCGGGTACGGCGTCGGCCCCGGGCGGCAGGAACTTCAGCGCCTCGGCGATCGCGTCGGCCGCGAACTGCCAACCGGCGGCGACGTTCTCGAACTGCTCGTCGTCGTCGGGGTTCGCGGTGAACGACAGACTCTCGCTGAGGGTACGGCGCGCGTAGGTGCCGGCGACGAACACCCACTGACCCGGGTCGATCAGCTCGGAGCGCCCTTCGCCGAAGGTCAGCTCGTCGAGCCTGGCCGTGGCCTCACCTTGGTACGGCACCTCCACCTCGACGCCGTCGAGCCGTAGGGTCCAGCTCTCCTCGCCCTCGGTCAGCGTCGCCCGCTCCGCCGCGTTCCCTCCGACCTCCCGGGCCGCCAGATCGAGGTAGAGGTAGCCCTCCACCAGCGAGCGGGCCAGGCCGAGCTCAGGCATAGTCGTTCACCAGGTCTCTGTAGGTGTCTCTGACGACCTGCAACCTGTCGACGGTGAACCTGCCGGGCTCGGCCGCGCGCACCTTCAGGCCGCGTTCGGACCAGAACGCCGAGTCGGGCACCTCCTCGGCCCCCGGCTCGACGAACTTCAGCACCTCGGCGACGGACGCGGCGGCGATCGACAGGGTCCTGCGCGCCTCGGCCCGGTCGTCCACGGGCACGTTGCCGGCCGTCAGATCGGCCACCCACATCCACTCGCCGGCGTCGAGGAGCTGCGAGGGCTCGGGGCCGCCGAAGGTGGGATAGCCCTCGGGCATCACGGGCTGTGGCGGCAGGCCGAACAGGAACTCCCGTTCGGCGCCGCACTCCTCGCAGGTGCCCGTGTAGCGGCTGGCCAGCTCACCCTCGACGGTCACCACGCTGGTGGCCCACGTCGTCTCGACCGAACCGCACTTTTGGCACGGGTGCAGGTCGAGGTAGAGATGCGCCTCGTCTCTCGTGCGCGCTACCGCGAATGGCATGGCCGTCCTTTCCTTCGTCCCATCATGCACCGCCGTCATGGACCTCCTACCTTCTCCGGCATGACGAGCTCCATACCCTCTTTCAGCGCGCCGGGATCGGGCCCGATCAGATCGCGGTTGCGCTTCCAGATCTCCGGCCAGTAGCGCTCGTCACCGTAGACGTCCTCGGAGATGTCCGCGAGCGAGTCGCCGCTGCCGACGACCCGCCGCACGGGCGTCGGCGTGGGTGTCGGCGTCGGGGTCGGCGTGGGAGCCGGGGCCGGGGTGGCTGAAGGGGTGGCTGCCGGGGTGGGAGCCGAGGCCGGCGTCGCCGACGGTGCGGGCGCAGGCCCGCCTCCCGAGCCGTCGCGACGCCGCCCGCAGACACAGGCCTCGTCCGGCGGGCAGAGGCATTCCTCCTCGTCCTCCGGCGGGTACCAGCCGGTGGTGTTGCTGCGCCTGCGGGCCTGCTCCATCCGCTCCTCCCGCTGGGCCTGCCGCGTCGCCAGACGGTTGTCCACCCTCGTGACGAGGGAGTCGACCAGGGACGGCGGCAGCAGAGACCGGTTGGGGCCGTCCTGTCCGACGCCCATCGAGTCGGCCATGGCGATCAGGACCAGCAGCCTGCTGCGCCGCTGTTGCGGCGTCGCGGCCTCGACCTGCCGGACGGCTTCCCGCAGCCTGGCGATGTTCTGGTGATCCGCCGTGGTCAGTACGGCCTGCCCGCCGGTCACCGGCTCCCGCGTCAGGAGGGCGGGACCGGACGGCAGGTTCAGTCGCGCGGCGATGGCGCCGACCGCCGCCGCGGCGGCTTCCCGCTCGATGGCGCCGATCGAGCCGAACGTCGCCACCTGGAACGTCGCGACGTGCTCCTCGACGGTCGCCCTGAACGGCTCCGAACGCAGCCCCCGGTGGGCCGTCAGCTCCACCGCGACGGGGGAGTGTCCCGGGATGACGATGTCGAGCAGGCCGTTGCCGTACCTCCTCACACTGGCCCCGGCCCGCCGCGCGGCGCGCTCGACGGCCGCCACGGCCGCGTTCACCGCCGCGGTCGGCTGGTGGCCGACGAGAGAGAGGATGGCGTCGACCTGGGCAGGGCTGAGCTGGCCCGCCCGGGCCGCCGCGATCAGCCGCGTCCTGGCGCCGGGAGTGCCGGGCTCCAGGCCCGCCCGCGCCGCCTGCGCGCGCAAGGCGTCCTCGCGCTGGCGGCGGGCGAGCCGCGGGGCGTCGGCCAGGTCCTCGATCCTCGCTCTGAGCCTGGCCAGCACCGCCAGGTCCTCGCGGCCGAGAACGGGTGCGCTCTCCTCCAGGCGAGGGTCGGCGGCGCCGCGAGCCATCGTCCTGCCCGGCGGCAGCCCCTCCAGCTCGGCGATCCGCTCGGCGATCCGCGCCGCGACACCGGTGGTGACGGTCCTGCCGCCGCTCTGCGACACCTCGATCACGAGCTCGCCAGGCCGGCCGAGCTGCGGGTAGGAGCGCACCTCGCCGGGCGCGAGGTCGGCCTCGGACACCACCAGCGTGAACTGGCCGCCCGGCCACTTCACCTCGAAGCGGCCAGGACCGGTGGCCGTGACGGAGTCGACGTTGGCGATCCTGCTGAGGGCGTCCGCGGCCGTCGGCGTCGTGTCGAACGCGCCGATCGTGGCGGCCGAGCCCAGCACGGGACCGGCCCCCGTGTTGAGGAGAGCGGCGATCGAGCCCCTGGCCGGCGTCGAGGTCACCGGCGGGCCCGAGCCCCACGGCGGTTCGGGGGCCAGGTGCCCGCGAGCGACGATGTCGGCGGCGACCGCGTCGATCGCCTGGGCTATCCGCAGCTGGACCGCAGGGTCGCTCGCCTGCCGCCAGTCGCTGGACAGGACCGCGTGCTCCCTGAGCCGCGGCTCCAGGCAGTGGTCACGCCCCTCCTGCTGCTCGGCGGAGGGCAGGGAGCCTCTGACCACGCCCTGGCCCGCGCCGTTCTGCTCGGCCGCCGCCCACTGGAGCAGGTGGACGATCTCGTGGGCCACCGTCGCCTTGACGATGACGGGGTCGGCGTGCTCGTTGATCACCGTGGTGGCCGGGTCGTCGGGCGCGGTCCCCCTGGACGTGACGGCGTTGTCGCCGGAGACGACCTCGCCGACGTTCAGCTGGGTGTAGAGGATCCCGTGCTTCGCGGTGGCCACCTCCAACGTCCGGCCGTCGGCCATCAGGCGCACCGCGACGAAGCCGTCGCCCAGCTCTTCGGCCGTGGGTATCCGCTGCCTGAGGTCGTCCATGGTGAGGGGGGCGCTCCCGGCGCGAGCCGAGGGATCGTACGGCGTGCCGGGGATGGCAGGGGAAGTGGCGGAGACCGCGGACTGGACGCTGACGCCGCCCTGGCCCACGTCGCTGCCTGCCATCGCCGGATCCACGGCGGGCGTCTCCTCCGCCGGCTGCGCGGGGAAGGCCGGTGTGGGTTCCGCGTACGGCACGCCGCGGTCCTCCAGCTCCGCCCGCACCTTGTCGGACAGGGTGCCCTCCACCGTCGAGGCGAAGAAGATCTGACGCAGCGGGAGATTGTGTTCGATGGCGAGGTCGAGCAGCGGCTGCGGCAGCGTGCCGAACGCCTCGGCGAAGCCGTTGTCCGCCGCGACGAGCAGGGCCTCGGGATCGTTCGGATCCGTCGGCAGGCTGTGCACCCCGTTGTCGTCGAGCAGGTACCTGCGCAGGGTGCCGTCCGGCTCCACCTGGTCGAGGACGACGGGCCTGCCGCGCGAGGCGACCGTGCGCGCCTCGTTCAGCAGGCGCCACGGCGCCTCCTCCGTGACCTGCCCCTGCCACACGATCGGGTCGTTCTCGAAGGTGGGCACGGCGAACACCCATCCCGCGCCGAGAGGCACGCCCGCCTCGATGGCCGCGTTGATGGCGTTGAACTGGCCCTCGAACATCTCGACGACCACGGTGGCGGTCCCCGCCTCGGGGAGGAACTCGGAAGGGCCGCGAACCCGGCGGCCGGTCACCGTTCGCCCGACTTCCGTCAGCGTGGCGTCGAACGCCACCTCGAACGCGACCTTGAGCCGCCTGCCCCGCGTGTACGTGGTGTGCTCGACGCGGCTTCCCCTGCCCACCGTGTAGCGGTCGGTGGCCTGCTCACCGCTGGAGACGCCCGCCGACACGCTTGAGGGGCCGTGGCTGCCGCCTGCGCCCCTGCCGAGCGGGAGCATCGTGCCCGTGCTCACCGTCGTCGACCACTCGTGCTGGAACCGCTGGACGTCTCCGCCTTCCCTGTCCTCGAGGACGCCGACCACGACACCCTTCTTGAACGTCCTGGCCTGGAGGGTGACCTCCTGGCCCAGGCCGCTCGCGCTGCGCGGGTTCACCTCGCCGATCAGCAGCCCTTCCCCGGCGGTCATCCGCTTCAGCAGCGCGATCAGCGTCAGGTCGTCGGTCATCGTCTGCAGCTGGTCCTCGACCTCGCGCGCGGCGGCCTCTCCATGACGGAACGCCACGGCGGCCCGCAGGCTGTCGTACAGGGAGCCGTCCTGCTCGATCGTCTCGGTCTTGGTCGCGTTCGGCAGCGGGAACGAGCGCGGATCCCGGGCGCCGTCCAGCTCGGGCACCGCGCCCTCCTCGTAGGGGCGGATCTCGGTGCTCTCGACCAGGCGGACCATCTCGAGGTCGACGGTGAACTCGGTTTCCGTGGCGCGTTCGGGATGCAGCACCGCGTCGGCCGCCCTGCGCCCCGCGCGCCTGAGGCCGAACCAGCGGAACCGCGAGGGCAAGCGCTCCATCGTGACGGTCAGCTGACCGCTCTGCAGGAGCCTGTGCATGTCGGCCGGGCCGCCGAAACGCTCGACCGTGGTCTGCTGCATGTGGGAGGAACTCGACGTGGACCGGTTCTTGTCGGTCGACACCGAGCCGTTCCCGCCACCGACCGCGTTCGCGCCGCCGCCGTCGACCGATCCCCCGCGGTTGCGGCCGCTGGAGAGCGTGTACCCCTTCTGCTTGTAGGAGTAGTCCTGTCCGAGGGGCACCTTCGTCTTGGTGCGGCCGAGATCCTGGACGGAGTCGGGGTCGAGATTCAGATGCATCCGCACCCTGAACCGCTCGGTCCTGCCCAAGCGGCCCGTCCTCATGGTGAACGCGGTGTGGTAACCGAACCGGCCGGTCATGTTGTCGACCTTGCCGCGCCAGCGCCTGCCGTTCAGCGAGCCGTACAGCTTGTCGGGAGCGGGGGCGTCGGCATCGAGGACACCGGGCGCCAGCCGCGCCAGGTGGGCCATGGTCTGCTCGAGGAGGTTGACGCGCTTGCCGCCGCGGGAGAACACGACGTTCTCGATCAGAGAGTCGCCGATCTTCGTGGCGAGATGGTTGACCAACCTGACACGTCGGGATTTGGCGGCCAGTGCCGCCGCCGCGGACAGGCGGTGCCCGTCCGGCGCCGCCATCATGTCCGCGAGACCGGGCAGGGTGGAGAGCTTGTTCTCCAGTGCCTCGCGCGTGTGCCTGTCGGCCAGCTCGGGCCGCTGGTCGGCCGGGAGCGTCCGCAGCTCCATGAGGTAGCGCTGCACGAGCGGAACCGCGACCGTCCGGTCCAGCTCCAGATTGTCGTCGAGCCAGCGCTCCACCGAGTCGGCCGTCATCCATGGCGGCAGTTGCAGCTTGCCCTCGGCGTACAGGCGCAGGCTCACCTCTTCGGGGACGGAGAAGATGGCCGAGCCGTCCACGGTCTCACCGACGGGGGTGACCGAGCCGGGAGGGAACGCGTTCATCGAGAACTGCCCGTCGGCCTGGAAGTAGTGCTGGACGCCGATGTCGATGGCCAGCCGCTCCCTGCCCCAGATCAGCAGCTGGTACATCGAGCGCGCGATCGACCCGGCTTTGCCCCAGCCGGCGTTGGCGCTGCCGTTCGCGCCCTTTCCGTTCTGGTAGCCGACGCCGGCCCCGACGTTGACCGACCCGTTGGCGGAAGCGGAGAAGGTGGTGTTCAGGCTCTCCAACTGAAGGAAGATGTCCGCGATGACGCCCTCGTGGGCCCCCAGGGCGCGGACCTTTCCCGGCTTCCAGTCGAGGCTGAGCCGAGCCCGGGACGGGCCGGGCAGGCGGAACCAGCGCCGCCCCTGGTTGAAGCTGCGCGAGTTCACGGCGAAGCCCGTGGTGTACGGCGAGCCGCCCTTCACGGCGTGAGACAGGACGTTGTGGTGGCCGAGGAAGTTCGCCACGTGATGCAGCGCGCTCGTGCCCCAGCGCAGGAACCGCGAGAACAGTCTCCTTGCCGCCGGGAGGAGGCCGGTCGTGTCGACGTGGTGCATCGTCGCGTTGTCGATCAGCTCGGCGGGGGCGGCCTGCCACTGTCCGGGAGGTCTGCTGGGGTCGGCCAGCATGGCGGTCGGGACCGCCATGCTGACCGTCGTCTCGTGCTCGGACAGCACCACCGGCTCGCTGTCGCCGCTGCGGAGGGTGGCGGTGACCGTGCCCTCCGTCTCCGTCTTCCCGTCGGTCAGCAGCTCGTGGAGCAACACGTCGTTGCCGGTGTCGCCCTTGGCGGACCCGGAGCTCGTGCCGCCGCCGAGGGCGGCGCCGAGGCGGGCCTTGAAACTGAACCCGGCCGAGTTCTCGCCGGGCTCGTGCGCGGCGCTCACCTCGCCGCTCAGACCCCCTGAATGCCCGTGCCCGGCCGACACGACGTTGGTGTCGGACCCGATGTACAGCAGCGCCATGGCCTGGTTGAAATCCTGCGCGACCAGGGTGGTCGTCGTGACGTCCAGGCCGATCTTCAGCTCGAGGGTGAAGATCTGGGTGCTCTCCCCAGCGTGGTTGCGCACGAGCGGGATGAGGATGCCCTGGTGGATGGCCTGGTTGAGCCGGGTCTTGACGTTCAGGTCGCGGACCTGCTGCTCCATTTCCATCTGGTTGGTGTGCTGGGCGGCCGCCTCGTACTCGTCCTCGGAGTAGATCAGCTCGCCGTCAACGGGGGTGGGCAGGAGGCCGAGGCTGCGCAGCGCGGTGATCGCGTCCGACAGGGTCCGGTCGAGGTTGGTGACCCCCTTGACGAGCGCGAAGCCCGCGTCGGCGAACTGGTGCTCCTGGTCGCCCTGCCAGATCGGCCGGGCCTCCTGGCCGGTCTTCGGCCCGATCTGTTGCGGGTCGTCGCGCAGGACGATCTCTCCGTCGGCGTTCCTGAGCGGCTGCTTGTCGTCGCCCAGCACCACCGCGGCGGGGTCGAACGGCATGCCCGCGCGGGCCGCCTCCGACTCGGTGGCCACGATCTGCATCTCGCCCGTCGTCTCGACCGGATCGAGGCGGTCGTCGCCCTCGATCATCGTGATCACCAGCACGGTCTTGTGCTTGAGCACGACGTCCTGGTGGTGGGCCATGCTGCGGTCGACGACCGGCTTGTAGGCCGTTCCTCCGGCGCTCACGCTCTCGGACCGCGACCGGCCGTAGTTGGCGTTGACGCCCCACGAGGACTTGGCCTTCGGGTTCAGCTTCTGCAGCAGGCCGGCCAGCCACCCGAACGCGCGGCCGATGCCGACCGAGCCGCCGCTGGAGAACCCGGACGACTGGCCACCGTTCGAGTTGGTGACCGCGACACCAAGGTCCTCCTTCCAGCGCTCGTTACTGGGGACTCCCGCCAACCGCGCCGACTCGTAGTCGGGCTCGGTCCGCAGTTCGACCCGTGCGACCTCGCGCCCGTTGTGCGAGAGCTTGCCCTGGATGCCGGTGTTGACGGCGTCGGCCATCTCGCTGGGCCACTGCTCGGACACGAAGTTGCGGAGCTGCCGCAGGGTGTCCGAGCCGGCGTTCTTGCCCAGCCTCTCCATCGCGCCGTCGATGAGCTCCTCCGCCCCGGTCGCGTTGAGAGTGACGCTCGGGGGGAACGTGCGCGTGTCCCCGGTCTGCCCGGCGGGCGCGCCGTTGGCCTTCGCCGGCGCCGGGTGCCGGGCCTCGAGTTCGGCCAGCGTGACAGGCTTGCGTACCGGGCGGTCGGTGTGCGAGGCCCCGATCCACACGTGCAGCTCGGACAGATCGTTACTCGTGCCGCTGTCGACCGGGTCGAGCGTGACCCAGCCCTCCTGAGGCGAGGTACGGATGCGCACCGTGTACGTGCCACGCCCCTTGAACGGGGTCGCCTCGCCTCTGTTGTCCTCGACGGCGCCGCCGACCACGTTGTCGAGGGCGTTCCCGCTCGTCGAGCGGCTCCGGCCGTAGTTCAGCTCCCCACCGGGGCTGAAGAGCTTCACGAGGGAGCCCACACCCGGTATCACCTTCACCAGGCCCGCGAGCTTGCCGCCGATCTTGTAGGTCACCGTGCGGACCATCTCCGCCGCGATCGCCAGACCGCCCTGGGGGAGGCGGCCGAACATCATCTGGCCGGATCTGGCCCAGTGGCCTATCACCTCGATCAGCTCGGCGACTGTCAGCTTGACGTTCACCTCACCCTGCGAGAGCACGCCGACCCGCAGGACCACGCCCTCCTTCGAGATCAGCTGCTTCCACTGCCCGAGCAGTGCCCGGTGCAGATCATCCACGGTGAACTGCTCGTCGATCCCCTGAGCCAGCATGCCCGCGTTGATCCGCTGGGTCAGTCTGGTCATGTGCGGCAGCTGCTCGGCCATCGAGTTCGCGACGGCGTCGGGAGCGGGCAGAGCCGCCAGCAGGGCCTCCTTGTAGGCCTCGACGCGCCTCTTCGCGTCCTCGGCCGCCTGGGCCAGCTCGCTCTTGGCGGCCGTCACCGCGGCCGGGTCGGCGCCGGTCAGCTGGTGCAGGCTCTCCGCGAGCCGCGCGTAGTCGCCCTGGACGGTCCGGGCCGCTGTCAGCGCCTTCTTGTAGGCCCTGATGATCCGCTCGTGGCGACGCTGGATCTCCTGCTGCTTGTCCGCCTCGGCGCGAGCCTTGCGGGCGCGTTCCTTCGCGAACTGGTCCCGCTGCCCGTCCGCCTTCTTCGCGTCGTCGAGAGCTTTCTTCTTCGCCTCCTTCGCCTTCTTCGCCGTTTCCGCGTGCGCCTTGATCCGGGCCTCGAGGCCCGCCACCGCGCGTGACAGCGAGTCGGCCTGTCCGCGCGCCAGCCTGGTCGCCTCGGCGAGCGGTGTCTCCGCCACGGGGGCAGCCGGGGGGAGCACACCCTGCTCTCCGGCGATCCACGGTGGCGTGGGTGCCGTCTCGCCGCGCTGGGCCAGGTCGGCGGCCACCGCGTCCATCAGCCTCTTCAGCGCCTCCTGCTCGCTCTGGCTCGACGCGTTCAGCCAACGCCTGGCGAGGTGGCGGTGCTCGTTGTACCGGGCTTCCACGTACGCGGCCTGGCTGGTCTCGGCGTCGCCCCGGCGGGTCAGCCGGTTCAGCACACCCCTGATGGGGCCCTGGCTGGGCTCCACGGCGACGGCGTCGAGCTCCTGCGCCGCATGCGTGAGGTACTGCACCAGCGTGACGGAGACCAGCTCGGAGCCGAGCCGTCCCGACAGCCGCAGGACGTGAGGGTCGCTCTCGGTGCCCGAGTTCAGCACGACGGCGGGATGACCGCCCGAGGCCGACGACGGGTACACGAGCCGGAAGTGCATCGTGGGCCGGCCGTCCATCTCGACGCGCAGCTGGGGACCGCCGGCCGACCAGACGATGGAGCGCACGCCCCTGCCGAGGTCGGACGGTTTCACCGCCTCACCGTCGACGAGGGCCTTGACCTCGGCGTCGTTCAGGTCGGCCTGCGAGGGCGGCCGGGTATCGGCCGTCAACGTCGTGTCGACGACGGTCCTGGACGTCCTGGGGCCCGGACGGGTGGTGGGCGCGGCGGGAGGGGCCTGAGGCGCGTTGGCCGTCTCCGGATCGAGCGCCCGCACCTTCGTGGCCACGTCGGCCGCGGAGTCGTCGTGGAAGCCGGGCCGCATGAAGCCGTCCCCGGCCCCCGGATCATCGGCGATCAGCGCGCTCAGCCGTGCGTCGGGATTGCCGGCGAGCACATCCGAGATCGCCTTCGTCGCGGCGGCGCGGCTGGGCTCGGACAGCTCGGCGAGCTGTTCGAGCGCGTCGACCGCGCCGTTCGACCGCGACCGGCCGGCGAGCCCGGCGATCTCGGCGCCCAGCCAGGCCGCCGCGTTCACGCGCAGCACCTCCTCGGGCATGCCGTCCTTGGCGTTGGCCCGGAGCCCCCTCCTGGCGCTGTTGATCTTTTCTGCGGAGATCGTGACGGTTCGGCCGGTGACATCGGTGAGGCGCACGTCGCCGTTCTGGAGCCACAGGGCGTCCGGGGCGACGTGGAACAGCGCCTCGTCGATCGCCTTCCGGGCGGCGGCGGGCGCGGCGGCCTCGCGCGCGGCGGCCGCGGCCGCCAGCTGCTGCGCCGTGGGAGCGGACGGCGTGGCGGCGGTCGTGGTGGTGCCGGACTCCGACGTCTGGGCTTGGCCGGTGCCGGCCTGCTCGCCGGTCGCCGCGGTGGGCTGGACGGCGGGGTCCTGGCCGGTGTCCGGGTTCTGGGCCGCGTCGGGGTTCTGGGACGTGCCGGAGTTCTCGCCGGTCTCGCCGGTCTCGCCGGTGTCCGGGTTCTGCGCCGTGGTGGGGTTCTGGCCCGTGTCGGGGTTCTGGGTGCTGGACGGGGTCTGGCCGGGGTCGGGGTTCTGGGCCGTGGGGTTCTGGGCGGTGTCCGGGTCTCCCTGGGTGAGCGGCTCGGACGCCTGGTTCTGCTCGCCCGTGGAGGGCTGCTGGGACCGGCCCTGGGGGTCAGGCTGCTGCGCCGAGGGGCGCGTCGCCTGCGTGGTCGGGTCACCGGCCGGCTGCGTCTGCTCCTCTTCCTCCTCCGGGGTGACCACGACCTGGTTGTCGGGGTCGGTCGAGGTCGTGCTCGACCCCCTCCGAGTGCCCTCCCCGCCGGCCACGGTGGACGACGACCCGCCCTGCTGCGTGCCCGCCTGGCCGGTCCTGCCCGCCGTACCGCCCGAGCCGGTCGTGGAGGTCCCGCCCGATCCCGTCATGTTCGGCCCGCCCGTCGACGGGTCGCCGGACGGGTCGGGGCCGTTCCCCGTCGGACCGTTCCCCGTCGGACCGTTGCCCGTCGGACCGTTGCCCGTCGGGCCGTTGCCCGCGGGGCCGGAGGGGTTCTGGCCGGAGCGGGCCAGGTCGGCGGCGGCGGCCAGGTCGCTCGCGCTGGCGAGGGTCGACAGCGGGTGCAGCACCGCTGTGTAGACGTCGGGGTTGAAAGGGCTGATGGTGGTGTCGGTGAGGAACGGCACTCCCGCACGTCCGGCGCCGCCCATGAAGCCGCCCACCATGGCGTCGAGGGTGAACGGGTTCTCCGGCGGCCACTGCCGGTAGACGAGGGTGTTGGCGATCATGCTGCCGAACGGCGAGGCGATGGCGTTGGTGAGACCGGTGTTCAGCGCGCGCCCCGCGAAGCCCGGCACGTGGTCGGTGATGTGGGACATCGGACCGGCCAGCCTCGTGCCGATCACGGCGCCGCCGCCCGCGCCCACGACCGCGGCACCCGACTTCTGCCAGTCCCACTCGGTCCGCGTGCCCATCTGCATCTGTTCCCACTGGGCGTAGGCGTCGATGAAGAACTCCTCGCCGATCTCCTCGACCAGCTCCTTGCCGATGGGGGAGGCGAGGAATCTGAGCACGGCGGCACGGCCGGTGGGTCCGCTCAGCGCGGCCAGCATGGCCACGCCTCTGGGGCCGATCGCGCGGCTCGCGATCGCCGTGAGCCTGACGAGGATGCGGGTGATCGCCGCTCGTGCCGCCGCCGCGTACGGGCCGACGAACGGGGCGGTCGAGCCCGCGGTGAAGAAGGCGACGAGAAGGGCGATGGCGATCGCCACGACGGTGACCCAGAAGGCCACGTTGATGGACAGCTTGGAGTACTGCGTCTCGACGGCGAAGTTGCTGGCCTCGGCCGCGCGGCTCATCGACTCGTTCGTCACGGCCGTCGTGCCTGCCGGGTTGCCGCACAGCTCGCGCGCCCTGCCGACGAACTCCGCTGTGGACGGCGCGGAACAACCGGCCACGATGGCCCTGGCGGCGCGGCCCGCCGCTTCGGGATACCGGCTCGTTCCCGTGGCGAGGTTGTAGTAGGCCTGGGACAGCTTCGACAATCCGGTCTCGCTGGCCTCAGGCCATTTCTGGCCCGCCGACAGCATGGGGATCAGCCAGTAGTTGACCCAGTCGGGCAGCGACTCCGTCTCCCAGGCCGGGCGGACGTCCCTGTCGATGACGACGACCACGTCCTGCTTGGTGGCCCGACCCCCTGGGCCCTGAACCTCCACGCCGCCGCTTGCCACACCGTCCCCCGTCAGCCGTCCGACTGTTCGTCACCGCGCGTCAGGCCCCTCGCCGTCGCGCTCTTTCTCGTCTCAGACCTCCCGGACCCGTTCGCCCGTCCCGATGTCATAGGCGATCGTCGCGTCCGTGGTGAACAGGTTCTCGACGCCCTCGCGCACCCGGTCGCCGGCGTCGGCGAACTGCTGGGGGAAGTTCGAGCACCGATCCAACAGCTTGGTCGGCCCGTCACCCTGGTAGTGGTTGGCGTAGAAGGCCTTGCCCTCGGCGCCGGACCCCCATGGCTCGGTGGCCAGGGCCTGCCGCAGCTCGTCCACCAGGCGCGGCAGGTCCTTCTCCATCTCGCCGGCCATGTCGGACCACTGCGTGATCCCCTCGTAGGTGATGGGCCTGACGAGGTCCACGCCGTACGGGTAGCTCATCGTCTCCCGCCCATCTGGTCGGCCAGCTGGGCCAGCACGGTCTCGAGGTCGCCCTCGAGATGCGCCTCCATCTGATCGGCCGGGATCAGCGGGGAGAACACCTCGATGATCTGCTCGCGCGCCTTGGCGGCCGCCTGGTGCACCGTCTCGGTGATCGTGTCGGCCAGCCCTCTGGCGTCGGGATGCCGGTAGATGCGCGGGTCGATGTCGAGCCGGATCAGCTCGCCCCGCGAGCCGACCGTGACCGACACCAGACCGTCGCGTGACTTCGCGCTCACCTGGACGGCTTTGGCCTTGGCGTGCAGCTCCGCGCCGTCCTCCTGGAGCCGCATGAAGGTCGCGCGCAGTTCGTCCGCGTAGGCCTGCAGGCCCGCGGGGTCTCGTTCGCCGAAGGACTCCATGTCACCCCCCTCGCCCCACCACGCGCGCCAGCAGCGTACGTGTTACACGCTAGTTTCCGGCACATGAACATCATCCGACAAGATGTCCCGCAAATTGCTCATGTGTCACACGGCCTCACAGCTGGAGGGGGACCGCACGCTCCTGGAGTTCTCCCACGTCATCACGGGTGACCCAGCGCCGGTAGACCCCGCGCTCGACCCGCTCCATGCCGAGCGCCACCGCCTCCGGCGCCGAGCCGCCCAGGTACTCCAGCAGCACCTCGCCGTCACGCTCGGCGAGCATCATGAACTCCGTGCCGCGCCACGTGCAGACCGTGGTGACGAACCAGACGGCCTCGCACTCGGCGGCGGGAACCGTCATGACATGGCAGCCCTGCTCGACCTCGGTGAAGCCTTCGGCCGGATCCTCGCGGCGCAGCCGTAGCCAGACCTCCAGGGCGGACGCCTCCGGGCTGGCCGGGTAGTCGGCGCCCCGCCATCTGGCGCGGTAGGGGGACGGCGTCATGCGCGCCGCCCGACCAGGAACCAGCGCCGCAGGTCGCCGTGGTAGACGGCGCGCCTGCGCTCGATCCCGTCGTGCTTCAGCTCCCAGATCTCCGCGCCGTGGGTGAGGCCGACGCCGTACACCTTGTACTCGCGGATGACCTGGTCGGGGTTGGGCACCAGGCCGAGCCCCACGAAGGGCGGTTCCTCCACCACCCATCCGGCGACCGCGTCGCGGCGCTCCTCGTCGACCCCGCCGTACGGCGTGCGGTAGAGGTCGAGCCCCACGGGACGCCAGCGCAGCAGGTTGAGCACGCCCTCGGGGGTGACGAGGTCGGGCTGCCCGAGCGCCTCGGCGAGCACGGCGGGCGTGGCGATGTGCGAGACGTCGAGCGCGTGGTGGCAGTACCCGGAGACCCTCGGCTCGCCGCCGGACAGCAGGTCGTGGATGTCGGAGGGGCGCAACAGCTTCTGCATCACCGGCACGCCCGACCGGGGGGCGAGCGCGAGGTCCTGGACAAGGGTGGGGACGGCGAGCCTGGCGACCGTACCCGACTCCAGGAGGAAACTCACGGGCAGGCCGGGATTGACGGCCAGGCCCCAGCGGGAGTCGGGCCAGCCCGCCGCCAGCTCGAGCATCGAGACGACCCGGTGATGCTCGGTGAAGGTGGCACTGGCGGCGACCATCGCCTCGACCGAGGTGTAGGCCAGCATCCAGGTACGGTCACCGTCGCGGGCGGTCGGCCAGGCGACCGGTTCGGTTCCCTCGAAGGCGGCCACGGAGATGGGCAGCGCCAGGTCGGCGTCCTTCAGCAGGCTCAGGCACAGGGCCGTCGCACCCGCCTCGAACGCGGCCCACAGCGCTTCCTCGAAAGGACTGGACGGGTTCCGCACGACGATCACCCTAGCCAAGGCGTGCTCCCAACTCGCATGCCCCAGGCCTTACCTGGGAACACACGCCAATAGGGGCTCGAAACGTCGGGGGAGGTTCGACCAATGGCCATCCATACGGAACGGGTAACCGGTTGGGTCGGCTGGATCTGGTTCGGCGGCATGCTGATGATCATGTCGGGGATCTTCAACATCGTCAGCGGCCTGTCCGCCATCATCAACGACCAGGTCTACGTCCAGACCTTCACCAAACTCCTGCTGTTCGACCTGACCGGGTGGGGCTGGCTCCACCTGATCTGGGGTGTTCTGCTCACCGTCACCGGCGTCGCGGTGAGCTTCGGCAAGGGCTGGGCCCGCATCGCGGCGGTCGTTCTGCTGATGATCAACGCGATCACGCAGCTTACCTGGATCGCGGTCAACCCCTGGTGGTCGCTGGCGGTCATCGCCATCGACGTGCTGGTGCTGTACGCGCTCATCGTGCACGGCCGGGAGGCCAAGACGCTCGCGGAGTGAGGCTCCGCATCTGTCGGATACATGCGCTTTTGGGGGTTTTGCGGACTTCGTTATAACCCGCATCGGGAAAGAACGCATATGGCCGACCTCGCGAGGGCCGGGCGCGGTCGCTCGTGCCGGGAAGAAGGCCGTCCCACAACGCGACAGGAAGCAGGACCATCCATGAGCAACCTCATCGTCATCTCCTACCCGGACGTCAACACCGCCGCCATGGTCCGCGACCGGCTGTTCGAGATGCAGAAGCAGAACCTCATCACGCTGGCCGACGTGGCCGTCGTGGAGCGCCGGCTGGACGGGAAGATCAAGCTGCACCAGTCCACCAGCATGACCGGGCTGGGCGCCACCAGCGGCGCCCTGTGGGGCGGCCTGATCGGGCTGCTGTTCTTCATGCCGCTGTTCGGCATGGCGATCGGCGCGGCGGCCGGCGCGGCCGGCGGGGCGCTCACCGACGTAGGCGTCAACGACAAGTTCATGAAGGACCTCGGCGCCAAGATGGAACCGGGCAAGGCCGCGCTGTTCGTCCTGGTCGTGAAGAGCACGCCGGACAAGGTCATCCCGGAGATCGCCCAGTACGGCGGCGACATCCTGCAGACCTCGCTCAGCCAGGACCAGGAGGACCATCTGCGCGAGGCAGTCAAGGCGGCACAGGGCGTCAACGCCTGACCAACCAACCCCGGGCGGCCAGGCGTCCGTCGCCGCCTGGCCGGCCCCGGGCCGCCGGGCGTCCCCCTGGCCTGTCCCGGATCGCCACACGCCCGACCCGGCCCCAGGTTCGTCGGGCGTCCATACCTGACCTGCCCCGGGGTCATCGGGCGTCAACGCCTGACCAGCCAACCCCGGGCTGCCAGGCGTCCCCCTGACCTGTCCCCGATCGCCACACGCCCGACCCGGCCCCAGGTTCGCCGGGCGTCCACGCCTGACCTGCCCTGGGTCGCCGGGCGTTCATGACTGACCGGCCCTGGATCGCGAGGCGTCCACGCCTGACCGGCCCCTGGGTCGCCGGGCGCCCACGAGCCGGGGCGGCGCGCGACCATCACTCGATTCCTGATCGCCTACGAGCCGCCATCGGAACCACCCGTCTAACGGTCGCGGTGGTAGTGGCGTGCGGCGCGGCCGCGGTTGCCGCACGCGACCGAGCACCACTCCTGGCGGGGATGGCGCTTGACGAAATACAGCACGCACCTCGGGGCGGGACACACCTTGACCCGCGAAAGATCGGGGCCGGCGAAGAAGTCGATCGCGGCGTTGGCCAGGGCCGACGACAGGTGGTCGCCGTGCACCTCGAGATGCTCCTCCGGCGCGTGCGACCACTCGAGGCGGCGGCGCGTGGGGGCGGCGGCGCTGTTGACCAGCGCGAGCGCCTCGGGGAGCGGGGGCAGGGCTCCGGCATCCGCCGGGCTGGGCGGGTGAGGGGAGACGGCCTTGGCGAAGAGGGCGCGTACGGCCTGGCGGAGAGCGACCGTGCCGACCCTGATCCGCTCGTCGGCAGTGAAGGCCGCGGTGTCGAGGTAGGGGGACAGGTCCTGGTCGCGCACCCAGGCGGTCAGGCCGTCGACGGTCGCGAAGGCGTCGGTGAGGCCGCTGCGGCGGGCTCGGATGGTGCCGGCCAGCCGGAGTGCCAACGGGTCGTCCATACCCTTCATTCTAACGGGAATTCCTCTCAAAGTCCGTGATAACGTAACGGGCTTGTCGGGGTTATCCCGTTAGAAGGAGTGCTGAAGATGATCAAGCCGGTGCAGGGGGATCCCAAGCTGGACAAGGTGCCGAACATGGTGCGCGTCATGGCGAACTCGCCTGCCGTACTGGAGGGCTACCAGGGGCTGGCGCGGGCGCTGAAGAAGAGCACGCTGCCGCAGACCGCCTTCGAGCGCATCGCGCTGACCGTGGGCGCGGCCAACGCCTGCTCGTACTGCGTCGCCGCGCACACCTACAGCGGCAAGACGGCTGCCGGGCTCAGTGACGCCGACGTCGAGCTGGCCAAGCAGGGCACCGCTGAGGACGCCAAGGAGGCCGCGGCCGTCGAGTTCGCCCGGGCGCTGACGGAGACGCGCGGCAACGCCGACCCGTCCCAGGCGCGCGCCGCGGGGTGGAACGACGAGCAGATCCTGGAGATCATCGCGCTGGTGGCCCTGCAGACGATGACGAACTACGTCAACAAGGTGGCGGAGACCGAGAACGACTGGCCGACGGCATGACGATCGCGCGCCTGGGCGCCGGCCGTGCCGAGGGTCCCGGTCGGGCCGAGGGCGCCACTCCGGCCGGGGGTGCTGGTCGGGCCGGGGGCGCCCGTCGCGCAGAGGCTGCTGGTCACACCAGGGGCGGCGGTCGTGTGGAGAGTCCCGGTCAGGCTGAAGGCGCCGGTCGGGCCGAGGGTGCGCCTCCGGCCGGGGGTGCTGGTCAGGCTGAGGGCGCCGGTCGGGCCGAAGGCGCCGGTCGTGTGGAGGGTCCCGGTCGGGCCGGGGGCGCCGATCGGGCAGAGGCTGCTGGTCATGTCAGGGGTGCCGGTCGCGTGGAGGGTCTCGGCCGGGCCGGGGGCCCCGGTCGGGCAGAGGCTGCTGGTCATGTCAGGGGTGCCGGTCGCGTGGAGGGTCTCGGCCGGGCCGGGGGCCCCGGTCGGGCAGAGGCTGCTGGTCACGCCAGGGGTGCCGACCGGGAAGGGGGCGCCGGCCCGGCGGAGGGCGCCGGTCCGGTGGAGGGTGCCGGTCGGGGGGAGGGCGCCGGGTGGGCGGCCAGGGTCGGGCGGATGCGGCCTGTGGCGGTAACGCTGGTGCTGCTCGCGCCGCTGGCGGTGGTGCAGGCGGTGGCCGAGGAGCCCACGCTCGCACCTCCGCTCGCCGCCTCGGCCGCGCTCATCGCCGTCGCCCCCGGCACCCCGGCGGCCCGCCCGCTCACCGTGCTGCTCGCCCACCTCATGGCGGCGGCGGCAGGGCTCGGCGCGGCGTTCGTCGCCGGGCCCGGCACAACGGCCGCGATGCTGGCGGTGGGGGCGGGGGTCGTGGCGATGCTGGTCACCGGCACCTTCCACGCCCCCGCCGCGGCGTCGGCCGCGCTGCTGGGCGTGGCCGGTCAGCCGGTCCCCGCCCTCGCCCTGGTGGCCGGTGCGGCCATCCTCGCCATCCTGGCCGCCGCCCCGCGCGTGGCCCGTTTCCGCCGTTCACATTGACCTCCGCACCGCTGTTCTGGCCGTCGTGCCGCGCGTGGCCCGTTTCCGCCGTAGGGGTTGACTTCCGTCCGCTCCGCGCGTGGCCCGTTTCCGCGGTTCACGTTGACCTCCGCACCGCTGTTCTGGCCGTCGTGCCGCGCGTGGCCCGCTTCCGCCGTAGGGGTTGACTTCCGTCCGCTCCGCGCGTGGCCCGTTTCCGCGGTTCACGTTGACCTCCGTACCGCTGTCCTGGCCGTCGTGCCGCGTGGCCCCCTTCCGCCGTACGGGTTGACTCCCGCGCGATCGAATGGAGCCTGTGCCGCACAGGGGCGATGGCGCTCCCGTTGAGAGTTTCCGATCGGTGACGCGGACCGTGGCTCGGCCGGGATGGCGAGCAGTCGACCTCTTCCCACGAAAGGACGCCCGCGTGTCGCGGGCGTCCTTTCGTGCTGCCGTCTTGACCCCGTTGGGTGACAGTCACATACTCTGGTTATAACTTGTAACCAAAGAGAGAGGCTGTCATGTCGACGTCGACCGGGACCAGGGGTGCCGTCCTGGCGCTGCTGGCCGCCTCCCAATTCCTCGTGGTGCTCAACACCTCGATCGTCAACGTCGCCCTCCCCGTGATCGGCGACGACCTGGGGCTGACGCCCGCGGGCCTGTCGTGGGTCGTCAACGCCTACCTGATCGCCTTCGGCGCCCTCCTCCTGGTGGGCGGCAGGCTGGCCGACCTGTACGGCAGGCGGCGCGTCCTCCTCGCCGGTCTCGCGCTGTTCACCGCGGGCTCGCTCGCCGCCGCCGTACCCGCCGGGGCGGGGTGGCTGATCGCGGCGCGCGCGGTCCAGGGCGTCGGCGCCGCCGTCCTGTCGCCGGCCGCGCTGGCCGTCCTGCTGGCTCTCTACGCGCCGGGCACGGAACGGGCCAGGGCGCTCGGGGTCTGGGGATCGGTGTCGGCGGCGGGCGGCGCGGCGGGCGTGCTGCTGAGCGGTCTGCTGACCGACGCGTTCGGCTGGTGGTCGATCTTCGCGGTGAGCGTCCCCGTCGGCCTGTTCGCGCTGACCGCCGTGGCGCGGCTGGTCGCGGGCGACGCGCGGACGGCCGGCGGCCGGCTCGACCTCGCCGGCGCGGTCACGGTGACCGCGGGCCTGACCGGTGTCGTCCACGGGCTGGGCGGCGGCGGTGCGGTGACGGTCGGGGTCGGGGTGCTGCTGCTGGCGGGGTTCGTGCTGGTCGAACGGCGGGCGGCCGATCCGCTGGTCCCGGCGGGGCTGCTGCGTACCGCCTCCGTCGGGGTCGGCAACCTGGTCATGCTCCTGCTGGGCATGGTGTGGGTCGGCACGTTCTTCTTCCTGCCGCTCTACCAGCAGCGCGTGCTCGGCTACTCGCCGCTGGCGGCCGGCCTCACCCAGGTGCCGCTCGCGCTGGCGCTCATGCTGGCGCCGCTGGCGGCCGGCCGGTTGCGCGCCCCTCTCGTGCCGGGGCTGGTGACGTTGGCGGCGGGGCTGGCCTGGCTGGCGAGGGCGCCGGAGAACGGCACCTTCCTGGCGGACCTGCTCGGCCCGTCCCTGCTGGTCGGCGCCGGGCTGGGGCTCGCGTTCGTGCCGCTGACCGCGCTCGGCGTGGCCGGGGTGCCCGGCGAGCGGTCCGGGGTGGCGGGCGGCCTGATCAACACCACCCGGCAGGTCGGCGGCGCGCTCGGTCTTGCCGTGCTCGCCTCGGTCGCGGGTCTCGCGCCCAGTGAGCTGTCCGGCTATCACCGCGCCTTCGCGGCGGCGGCGGCCATCTCCCTGCTGGCGGCGGTCATCGCCTTCACGAAGCGGCGGACGTCGTGATGAGACGCGCTCACTACGATGAGAGGGTGTCATCGCCGCGACAGCGCTACCGGGACCAGGTCCGTGCCGAGATCAAGGAGGCCGCGCTGGCCCAGATCGGCCAGGGTGGGGCCGCGGCGCTGAGCCTGAACGCCGTGGCCAAGCAACTCGGTGTCACGGGGCCGGCGATCTACAAGTACTTCGGCAGTCGCGACGACCTGCTGACCGAGCTCATCCTTGACGGTTTCGACCAGGTCGCGGCGGCCGTACGGGCCGCGGTCGGCGAGGGGACGCCGCGGGCGCGCCTGCACGCGCTGGCCGGGGCCTTCCACGGGTGGGCGCTGGCGCACCCGCACGTCTACCAGCTGCTGGCAGGCACGCCGTCACCCGGCTACCAGGCTCCGCCGGAGAGCGTCCAGCGGGCCCGCGAGGTGCTCGGGCCTTTCCTGCCGGTGTTCGCGGGGGGCCGGTGCGGTCCGGCCGCCGAGACGCTGCGCGAGGAGATGCGGCGATGGGTCGAGGAGGTGCCCGCGGTGGCCGAATGGGTCAGGGCCTTCGCGCCCGACGGCGATCCCGCCACCGCCCTCACCGGGACGATCATGGTCTGGTCGCGGCTGCACGGGCTGACGAGCCTGGAGGTGCAGGGCCAGTTCGCCGGGATGGGGCACCGCTCGGCCACGCTGCTGACCGTCGAGATGGAGACGCTGGCCGACACCATGGGGTTGTGAGGTCACCGCGACCCCTGTGGTGCTGCTCGTCGGGTGCCGGGGCGGCCGTGCGGGCCGGTCGAGGGCGACGACGGAGCGGGATGGCCGTGCGGGCCGGTCGAGGGCGACGACGGAGCGGGATGGCCGTGCGGGCTGGTCGAAGCCGGAGATGGGGCGGGATGGCCGGGCTCGTCGTGGTCACTGCAGCGACTGGGTGAGCTCGTCGAGTTCGGCCAGCCGTACGGCGGGGGCGAGGCGGGAGGCGGTGGCCACCAGCACGAGCTCGGTGACGGCGATCTCGTGGGTCAGCGGCGCGATCGGCCCGGCCGCCTCGCGTGGCAGCCGGATCAGGATCTCGGCGTGCGGCCCCAGCGGTGACTCCCACGCGTCGGTGACGAGCACCAGGCGGGCCTGCCGGGACCGGGCGGCCCGCACGAACGCCGCGGTGTCGGGGGAGTAGCGGCGGAAGTCGTAGGCCACGACGACGTCGGAGGGCCCGAGGTCGAGCAGGACGCGCGCTCTGGCGGCGGGGGAGCCGGGCACGCGGTGCGCTCCCGGGCGCAGGCCGGCGAGCTGGCGGACGAGGTATTCGGCGGCCAGCTCGCTCAGCGGCCCGCCGACGGCCCACACGCCGCCCGCCTCGGTGAGGAGGGCGGCGACGGCGGCGAGCTGGGATTCGCTCACGGCGGCGAGGGTGCCGTCGAGGCCGGCGCGAAGGTCTTCGGCGGCCCCGCGGGTGCCGGGCGAGCGGGCCACGAACTCCTGCAGGCGCGACCTGTCGTGCTCGCGGGCGCCGGCCCTGACGGCGGACTGGAAGGCGGCGAAGCCGGCGTAGCCGAGCCGGTCGAACAGGCGCGAGGCCGTCGGCGGGCTGACGCCGGCGCGGTCGGCCAGCGCGCGCAGCGATCCGAGCGCGGCGAAGGGGTAGTCGTCGAGCAGCACCCTGACGATCGCCCGCTCGCCGCGCGGCAGCTCGGAGTAGACCTCGCTCAGCCGGGTCACGATGGGATCCACACTGACGAATGTTACATCAATCCCGCCTGCAGCATCAGAATGAAACGGATGTTACGGTGGGCGCCATGAGTACCTGGCATGGCCTGCTGGACAGCGGCTACCGGCGCTGGCTGCCCGTCACCGGCGGCACCCCGTCCGTCACCCTGAACGAGGGCAACACCCCGCTGCTGCGCTCGGCGCACCTGTCGGCCGTCACGGGCTGCGACGTCTGGCTGAAGGTCGAGGGCGCCAACCCCACGGGCTCGTTCAAGGACCGCGGCATGACCGTGGCGATCAGCAGGGCCGCCGAAGCCGGCGCCGAGCTGGTCATCTGCGCCTCCACCGGCAACACCAGCGCCTCCGCGGCCGCCTACGCCGCTCGCGCGGGGATGGCGGCGGCCGTGCTGGTGCCCCGCGGGCGGATCGCGCTCGGCAAGCTCGGCCAGGCCGTACGGCACGGCGCGCGGATCGTCGAGATCGCCGGCGGGTTCGACGACTGCCTGCGCGTCGCCCGCGAGCTGGCCGCCGACCACCCGGTCGCGCTGGTCAACTCCGTGGGCAACGAGTGGCGCCTGGCGGGGCAGCGGACCGTCGCCTACGAGATCGTCGACGCCCTGGGTGACGCGCCCGACATCCACTGCCTGCCGGTGGGCAACGGCGGCAACATCACCGCCACCTGGGGCGGCTACCGGACCTACCGGGACGCGGGCCTGGCCACCCGGCTGCCGCGCATGTGGGGTTTCCAGGCGGCGGGGGCCGCGCCGCTCGTGAGCGGCACGCCCGTCGCGGAGCCCGTGACCGAGGCGAGCGCCATCCGCGTCGGCAGCCCGGCGACCTGGGACGGTGCCGTCACCGCCCGCGACGAGTCCGGCGGTCTGATCGCCGCCGTGACCGACGAGCAGATCTTCGCGGCCTACCGGGAGGTGGCCCGCCGCGACGGCGTCTTCGCCGAGCCCGCCTCGGCGGCGGGGATCGCCGGCCTGCTCGACCAGCACGCCAGGGGCAGGCTCGACCCGGGCCAGCGGATCGTGATCACGCTCAGCGGCAACGGCCTCAAGGACCTGGACGCCTCCCTGCGCGGCGGCTACACCTCGATCGAGACCTCCTCGTCGGCGGCCGAGGTGGCTCGCGCCCTCCTGCCGGCCGCCTGAGCGCCGCCCGCCCCCTGGAAGGTGCGCCGGTAGGCGGAGGGCGTGGTGCCGAGCAGCTTGGTGAAGTGCTGGCGCAGGCCGTTGCCGGTGCTGAAGCCGGAGCGCTCGGCCACCACGTCGACGGGCAGCCGCGTGGTCTCCAGCAGTTCCCTGGCCCTGACGACGCGCTGCTGGGTGAGCCACCTGATCGGGGTGAGGCCGGTCTCCTGGTGGAAGCGGCGGATGAAGGTCCTGGTGCTCATCGCGCCCCGCTCGGCCATGCGCGGGACGGTGAGCGGCTCGTGCAGCCGTTCCAGCGCCCACGTCAGCACCGGCGCCAGGCCCTTGTCGGGAGCGGGGACGGGCACGGCCGGCGAGACGTACTGCGTCTGGTCGCCCTCCCGCTGGGGCGCGATCACCATGCGGCGCCCCACCTCCGCCGCCACGGCGGCGCCGAAGTCGCGCCTGACGATGTGCAGGCACAGGTCGATGCCCGCCGCGGTGCCGGCGCTGGTGAGGATGTCGCCGTCGTCGAGGTAGAGGGCGCGCTCGTTGACGCGCACCCGTGGATGGCGGCGCCGCAGGTCCGCGGCGTGCATCCAGTGGGTGGCGGCCTCGCGGCCGTCGAGCAGGCCCGCCGCGGCGAGCACGAACGCCCCCGAGCACAGCGCGGCGACCCGCGCGCCTCTCTCGTGCGCCGCGACGAGCGCTTCGAGCAGCGTGTCCGGCGGCCGGTAGGAGCCGTCGGCGCAGGCGGGCACCACGACGAGGTCGGCCGTGCGCATCGCCTCCAGCCCGTGCGGGGCGCGCAGCCACAGGCCGCTGAGCGACTCCTGCTCGCCGTCCGCGGTCCGGCACAGGCGCAGGTCGTACCAGTCGGGGCTGAGGTCGAGCCGGTCCCTGCCGAAGACCTCGCAGGGGACGGCGAGCTCGAAGAGCGGGCAGTTGTCCAGCACCGGGACGACGACTCTGATCCGGCCCATGGCGCAAATATAGTGGAACACGACATCTTTGCCACTAGTGACCGGATACGGCCCTCGCGACAGTGGTGTCCATGGACGAAAAGGGACCGCTGGACATCGGTGAGGACGAAGGCGCCCGGCTGCTGACCGCCGCCGTGGACCTGGTCGTACGGCACGCGAAGGACGTGGCAGGCGGCCCCGTCGCGCCACCGGAGACAGGCACCGCGTGGCTGCGCGACTGGCTGGCCGGCCAGGACTTCGAGACGGCGGGGCGGCCCGAGCACACGCTGCGGGAGGTGATGGCGGCCCTGCGCCGCTGGGGCGTGCACACGACGCACCCCCGCTACTTCGGGCTGTTCAACCCCACCCCCACCTGGTGGGGCGTGGCCGGCGAGCTGCTCGCGGCAGGGGTCAACCCGCAGCTGGCCGCCTACAGCCACGCCCCCGCGGCCGTCGAGATGGAACGGCACGTGCTGCGCTTCATGGCGGCCCGCCTCGGCCTGCCCGCCACCACGGAGGGCAGTTTCACGGTGGGCGGCGCCGAGGCCAACCTGACCGCGGTGATCGTCGCCCTGACCCGCCGGTTCCCCTCCTACCCCGGCACCGGCACGTACGGCCTGCCGCGGCGGCCGGTGTTCTACGCCTCAGCCGAGAGCCACCTGGCGTGGCTCAAGATCGCCCACATGACGGGCATCGGGCGCGAGGCCGTCCGCCTGGTGCCGGTCGACGCGGCGCACCGCATGGACACCGGCAGGCTGCGCGAGATGGTCGAGGCCGACCGTGCCGCGGACCGCGACCCGTTCCTGCTGGCCGCGACCGCCGGCACGACGGCGGGAGGCGCGGTGGACCCGCTGCCGGAGCTGGCCGGCCTGGCCGCGGAGTGGGGGCTGCACTTCCACGTCGACGCCGCGTGGGCGGGCGCGATCGCGCTGTCCGACTCCCTGCGCCCGCTGCTGGCCGGGGTGGAGCGGGCCGACAGCGTCACGGTGGACGCGCACAAGTGGATGTCGGCGCCCATGGGCGCGGGCATGCTGCTCACCCCGCACGGGACCGTGCTGGCCGAGAGCTTCCGCGCGACCACCTCCTACATGCCGGCGGAGACCGACGGCGCCCCCGACCCCTACGCCACCAGCGTGCAGTGGTCGCGCCGTTTCGCGGGTTTGAAGGTGTTCCTCGCGCTGGCGATGGCGGGCAGGCCCGCCTACGCCGCCCAGATCGAGCGGGACGTGCGGCTCGGCGAGCTGCTCGCGCGCCGCCTGCGGGAGGAGGGGTGGCGGCGGGTCAACGACACGGTGCTGCCCGTCGTCTGCGTGGCCGCCCCCGAGGCGGAGGCGGGCGGTGCCGAGAGCAGCGCGGCGTGGCACGACGCGGTCGCCGACGAGGTGGTCCGCGGCGGGCAGGCGTGGATCAGCACCGTTCGCCTGGCCGGACGGCCCGCCATCCGGCTGTGCCTGACCAGCCACCGCACCCGGGTGGAGGACGTCGAGGCCGTGGTGAGCGCGCTGGGCGACGCCCGCAAGAGGAACCCCGTCGGGGGCGCGTGACCCACTCGTCAGGTGCCGCGAGGGGCGCCGCCCCGCCTGGTGTACGAGACGAGACGGTCGATCTCCGTGAACCCCGCGTCGGTGAACACCGACCATGTGGGGTGTCCGTCGGTCTGCTTGTCGTCGGCGTACAGGATCGTCTCGGACGCGCCGTGCCGATGGAGGAGCGTGACGGCCTCCCACAGCATCGCCCGCTCGAACGATCCGTCCGCGTGGAGGGCGTCCGCGCCGAACCACCAGAGGATTCCCACGTCGTCAACGGGCACCTGGGCCACGGCTTCGGCGGCGAGGTCGTCGTCGCGGCTTCGCAGCCACCAGCCGAGCGGGGCATTGCTGAGGATCACCTCGACGGGCGGGCCGGCCGCCTCAGGACGGTGGTCCCCTGTTGTGGCGCGATGCAGATATCGCCACGAGTTCCGGCCGGCGAACCCGGCGTGCTCCAGCACCTTGCGCGTGACCGGCCGGCGCCCCGAAGGAAGTGCCGAGGGGCAGAGGCCCAGCGTGGCGACGAAGGCGTGCACGGTTCCGCTGCTCTTCAGCTCATGCAGGGCGTGTGCGACGAGCGCCTCGACGACGAGCAGGATCTCGCGGCCGTGCAGCCACAGGACCACTCCCTCACCGTTGTCGCGGCGTACCGCGTAGGAGACCGCACCCAGCACCTTGCCGTCACCGTCCACGATCACCTCGGTGCTGGGCCGGTGCAGCCGGGCCCAGGGCGCGGGATCGCGACGGCATGTCCCGTCGATGGCCTCGGCGAGCCTCTCCGCCGAGCACACGGGCTGGCCAGGCAGGTGGTCGGCCTCGACCAGCGCGAGGACGGCTGCCTGATCGGACGGCTGGTAGGGACGTATTGCCTGGTCGAACGCCGGTCTCGACTCGCATGGGCGGCAATGGGCGAGGATCTCCTCCGCCGACAGGCTGTTGCCGCTACGCGCGGCGGTCCTCATCGCGGCCGCGGCCGTCGACGATGCGGTGTCCGGTGGGATCACCAGCAGGTGGAACCCGTCCTGGTCGCCCCGGATCAGACTGACCGTGTCGGGTGTTCCCGGCCAGCCGCTGACCCTGAGGAAACGGCCGTCGATCACGAGATGGGCGGGAACGTCGTCCCAGGCGCCCGGGTCGAGCCTGACCCGCACGATGGGACCGAGTAGCGCATCCAGCGCGTTGAGGAGGGAGGGGAGCTCGCTGTGCAGGTCGGTCGAGCGTGGCCACCACGCGCCGTCGAGGCTTCCCTCGCGGGTGAGGGTCGGCTCCAGACGGATCCGGGCGCTCGGCTGGGGGAGGGGCTGGACGAGATGCATGTCGTGGTTCGGCATCAGATGTGCCGCCTGTCTCCGGCCCGCCAGAGCCGATGTCATCTCTGAGGCGACGCCGACGCGGCTGTCGACATGCGAAATGTCCCAGATAGCCGACTATACACTCATATGTGAGGATCATTTTGGTATGGATATACCTGTGGAGGGCTGGATCGGTCCTGGTGGCAGCGAGAACCAAGCCGCCCGTACGGGTCACAGCGGCCGCGACGCGTGCTAGCTTTGAGGGTGTTGCAGTTCTGGTACCCATGAACGTTGTGTGCGCCTGACGGGATGTAACCCCCCAGGCGCATTTTGTTTTTGCCGGTCATGTCCGGATGGGTCATTGCGGCGACATGGGCCACGCAAGGTGCGTGTCCCATTACTGCGCCTATCGAAGGAGATCGACATGGCGACTGGCATTGTCAAGTGGTTCAACGCGGAGAAGGGCTTCGGCTTCATCGCCCAGGACGGCGGCGGCGCGGACGTCTTCGCCCACTACTCCAACATCGCCACCCAGGGCTACCGTGAGCTTCACGAGGGCCAGAAGGTGAGCTTCGACGTCACGCAGGGTCAGAAGGGCCCGCAGGCGGAGAACATCGTTCCCGTCATCTGACGGATACTCACGCCAGGAGCCGGGACCCGGTCATCATGACCGGGCCCCGGCTTCTGCGTCTGTGAAGGACGGGCGATCGACGGCGTCGCCCCCCGGGTGGCGGCGCGCATGACGTACGGATCGCGTCAATAGTCCGCCTTGAGCCGTAGGGAACCCGTCAAGAACGGCAAAGCTCCCTGAATCTCCAAGTTTGCTGGTCATGAAAGCTATGTCCGAAAACTGAGGAGTGGGGATGGCCGACGTCATCTTCGTCGCCCTGACGATCGCGATCTTCGTGATCTTCGGGCTTGTCGTCAAGGCGGTGGAGCGCCTGTGAGCGCCGTCAACGCCGCCGGGCTCGTCGTGGCCATCGGCCTGGTGATCTTCATGGTCGCGGCCCTGCTCTTCCCGGAGCGGTTCTGATGGGCTGGATCTTCCTCGCCTCCCTGGTCATCGCGCTGGCCGTGGTGCACAAGCCGTTCGGCGACTACATGTACCGGGTCTACAGCGGCACCAAGG
Source organism: Nonomuraea sp. NPDC004354 (assembly GCF_053602555.1). NCBI lineage: Bacteria > Bacillati > Actinomycetota > Actinomycetes > Streptosporangiales > Streptosporangiaceae > Nonomuraea > Nonomuraea sp. NPDC004354. The sequence goes on from NZ_JBSGDV010000002.1 coordinate 805,073, forward strand.
ACACCGCCGTCGAGCGGATCGTCTACCACCTGCTCGGCGTCCGCGCCGACGCGGAGCAGCGCTGGCCCGTCTACGCGCGCAGCCTGCTGGCCTTCTCGATCATCTCCATCCTGGTCGTGTACGGCATGCAGCGCCTGCAGGACAAGCTGTGGCTCTCGCTCGGCTTCCCGCCCGTCACCGACCACGTCGCGTGGAACACCGCGATCAGCTTCGTCACCAACACCAACTGGCAGGCCTACTCCGGTGAGAGCACCATGGGCCACCTGGTCCAGATGGCCGCGCTCGCCGTGCAGAACTTCGTGTCGGCCGCCGTCGGCATGGCCGTGGCGATCGCGCTGGTGCGCGGCTTCGCCCGCAAGAACGCCGACACCATCGGCAACTTCTGGGTGGACCTGGTGCGCGGCACGCTCCGCATCCTGCTGCCGATCGCCTTCGTCGGCGCGCTCGTCCTGGTGGCGGGCGGCCTGGTGCAGAACTTCGTCGGCCCGCACGAGATCACCACCCTCGCCGGCAACACGCAGAACATGACCGGCGGCCCCGTGGCCAGCCAGGAGGTCATCAAGGAGCTCGGCACCAACGGCGGCGGCTTCTACAACGCCAACTCGGCACATCCGTTCGAGAACGCCGCCTCCTGGACGAACTGGTTCGAGATCTTCCTGATCCTCGTCATCCCCTTCAGCCTGACCCGCACCTTCGGCCGGATGGTCGGCCAGGTCCGCCAGGGCTACGCGATCCTCGCCGTGATGGCCACGATCGCCGTCGTCAGCGTCGTGCTCACCAACGTCTTCGAGCTGTCGGGCGACGCCACCGTCCCGCAGGCGGTCGGCGCGGCCATGGAGGGCAAGGAGGTGCGGTTCGGCGTCGCCAACTCCGCGACGTTCGCCGCCGCCACCACGCTCACCAGCACCGGTGCCGTGAACTCCTTCCACGACTCCTACACCCCGTTCGGCGGCATGATGACGCTGTTCAACATGATGCTGGGCGAGGTCGCCCCCGGCGGTGTCGGCGCCGGCCTGTACGGCATGCTCGTCCTGGCCGTGATCACCGTGTTCGTCGCGGGGCTCATGGTCGGCAGGACGCCCGAGTACCTCGGCAAGAAGATCGGCTCCCGCGAGATCAAGCTGGCCTCGCTCTACTTCCTGGTCACCCCGGTCCTGGTGCTGGTCGGCACGGCCGTGGCCATGGGCAACAAGGCGGGCCTGGCGGCCATGCTGAACAGCGGCCCGCACGGCTTCTCCGAGATCCTCTACGCCTTCACCAGCGCGTCGAACAACAACGGCTCGGCCTTCGCCGGCGTCACCGTGAACACCCCCTGGTACGACGTGGCGCTCGGCCTGTGCATGGTCTTCGGCCGGTTCCTGCCGATCATCTTCGTGCTCGCCCTGGCGGGCTCCCTGGCCAGGCAGACGCCGGTGCCCGAATCCGCGGGCACGCTGCCGACCCACCGGCCGCAGTTCGTCGGCATGGTCGTCGGCGTGACGATCGTCCTGGTCGCGCTGACCTTCCTCCCCGCCCTGGCGCTCGGCCCGCTCGCAGAAGGACTCATGTGATGACGACCCACCTGGTCGAGGCGCCGGGGAAGGAACCGGCGCCCAAGAAGAACGGCAGGATCGGCGGCGGCCTGCTCGACCCGAAACAGCTCGTCAGGTCGCTGCCCGACGCGCTCGTCAAGCTGAACCCCGTCACGCTCTGGCGCAACCCCGTGATGCTGATCGTGGAGATCGGCGCGGTGTTCACCACGGTCCTGGCCGTCCTCGACCCGTCGTTCTTCGCCTGGGCGATCGTGGTCTGGCTCTGGCTGACGGTCATCTTCGCCAACCTGGCGGAGGCGGTCGCGGAGGGCAGGGGCAAGGCGCAGGCGGCCACGCTGCGCGCGACCAAGCGCGACACCATGGCCCGCAGGCTCAGGAGCCGCACCTCCACGGAGTGGGACACCGTGGGCGCTGCCGAGCTCAGGCAGGGCGACTTCGTGGTCGTCGAGGCCGGAGAGATCATCCCCGGCGACGGCGACGTGATCGAGGGCATCGCGAGCGTCGACGAGTCCGCGATCACCGGCGAGTCCGCGCCGGTCATCCGGGAGTCCGGCGGTGACAGGTCCGCGGTGACGGGCGGCACCAAGGTGCTGTCCGACAAGATCATCGTGCAGATCACCCAGAAGCCGGGCGAGAGCTTCATCGACCGGATGATCTCCCTGGTCGAGGGCGCCGACCGGCAGAAGACCCCCAACGAGATCGCCCTCAACATCCTGCTCGCCGCGCTGACCGTCATCTTCCTGGTCGCCACCGTGACCATGCAGCCGCTGGCCATCTACGCCAAGGACACCAACCCTGGCATCCCCGACTCGCTCGCCCTGACAGGCGACGGCGTCACGGGCATCGTGCTCGTCTCGCTCCTGGTCTGCCTCATCCCGACGACGATCGGCGCGCTCCTGTCGGCCATCGGCATCGCCGGCATGGACCGGCTCGTGCAGCGCAACGTCCTGGCCATGTCGGGCCGCGCGGTCGAGGCCGCCGGCGACGTCAGCACGCTGCTGCTGGACAAGACCGGCACCATCACGCTGGGCAACCGCCAGGCGTCCGAGTTCGTGCCGGTGGCCGGCGTGCCCGAGATGGAGCTGGCGCGGGCGGCGCAGCTGTCCAGCCTCGCCGACGAGACGCCCGAGGGCCGCTCGATCGTGGTGTACGCCAAGACCGCGTACGGCCTGCGCGAGCGGGAGCCCGGCGAGCTGGCCCACGCCGAGTGGGTGCAGTTCACCGCGCAGACCCGCATGTCGGGCGTGAACCTGGACGGCAAGGAGGTCCGCAAGGGCGCGGCGACGGCCGTCATGAAGTGGGTCAGGGATCACGGCGGTCACCCGACCGACGAGGTCGGCCACATCGTGGACGGGATCTCCGGCACCGGCGGCACCCCGCTGGTCGTGGCCGAGAAGGGCCGCGTGCTCGGCGTCATCCACCTGAAGGACGTCGTCAAGCAGGGCATGCGCGAGCGGTTCGACGAGATGCGCCGCATGGGCATCCGCACCGTCATGATCACCGGTGACAACCCGCTGACCGCCAGGGCCATCGCCGACGAGGCCGGCGTGGACGACTTCCTCGCCGAGGCCACCCCCGAGGACAAGCTCGCCCTCATCAAGAAGGAGCAGGAAGGCGGCCGACTGGTCGCCATGACCGGTGACGGCACCAACGACGCCCCCGCGCTCGCGCAGTCGGACGTCGGCGTGGCGATGAACACCGGCACCAGCGCCGCCAAAGAGGCGGGCAACATGGTGGACCTCGACTCCAACCCGACCAAGCTCATCGAGATCGTCGAGATCGGCAAGCAGCTGCTGATCACGCGCGGCGCCCTGACCACGTTCTCGATCGCCAACGACATCGCCAAGTACTTCGCGATCATCCCGGCGATGTTCGCGGCGGTCTACCCGGGCCTGGACGCGCTCAACATCATGCGCCTGGCCAGCCCGCAGTCGGCGATCCTGTCCGCGGTCGTCTTCAACGCGATCATCATCGTCGCGCTCATCCCGCTCGCCCTCCGCGGCGTGCGCTACCGGCCGTCCAGCGCCTCCAAGCTGCTCAACCGGAACCTGTCCGTCTACGGTCTGGGCGGCATCGTCGCGCCCTTCGTCGGCATCAAGCTGATCGATCTTCTCATCCAGTTCCTTCCGGGGATGTCGTAATGGAACGCCTGCCCAGCTGGATCCGCCAGCACCTCGCCGCCGTCCGCGCGGTCATCGTCCTGACCCTGATCCTCGGCGGGATCTACCCGCTGGCGGTCACCGGCATTGCCCAGGCCGCCTTCCACAACAAGGCCAACGGCTCCCCGGTCGAGCGCGACGGCAAGACCGTCGGCAGCGCCGTCGTGGGCCAGCTCTTCACCGACAAGGACGGCGACCCCATCAGGAAGTACTTCCAGAGCCGGCCGTCGGCCGCCGGTGACGGGTACGACATGCTGTCCACCGCGGCCGGCAACCTCGGCCCCGAGGACGTCGTCGACACCCTGCCCGTGCCGGGCGCCAAGGACGACGAGGGCAACCCCGACGAGGGCAGGCAGTCGCTGCTCACCCAGGTCTGCGCCCGCTCCAAGGCGGTCGGCGAGCTGGAGGGCGTCAGCGGCGCCCGGCCGTACTGCACGCCGGACGGCGTGGGCGCGGTGCTGAAGGTGTTCCCCGCCGTCGGCACCCCGACCAGGGCGGTCAGCGTCAACCAGGCCTGCCCCGCCCAGCCGTTCGTCGCCACCTACGAGGGCGTCAAGGTCGAGTGCGGCAAGCCCGGCGAGGACTACGCGGCCGGCCGTACCGTGCCGGTGCGCGGGACCGTCACCGACGTGAAGGTCCCCGCGGACGCGGTCACCGCCAGCGGCTCGGGCCTGGACCCGCACATCTCGGTCGCCTACGCCGAGCTGCAGGCGCCCCGCGTCGCCAAGGAGCGGGGCCTGCCCCTGGAGAGGGTGGCCGCGCTCGTCAAGGAGCACACCACCGGCAGGGCGCTCGGGTTCATGGGCGAGCCCGCGGTCAACGTGCTCGAGCTCAACCTGGCACTCGACAAGGGATAGGGCGATGCCACGCGGTCGGCTGAGGGTCTACCTGGGCGCGGCGCCCGGGGTGGGCAAGACCTTCGCGATGCTCGGCGAGGGCCGCAGGGGGATGGAGCGGGGCAGGGACGTCGTCGTGGGTTTCGTCGAGACCCACGGGCGTCCCCGCACCGCCGCCCTCCTCGAGGGCATGGAGATCATCCCGCGCAGGCAGCTCCGCTACCGCGGGTCGACCTTCACCGAGCTCGACGTGGACGCCGTCATCGAGCGCGCGCCGAAGATCGCGCTGATCGACGAGCTGGCCCACACGAACGTGCCCGGGTCGAGGAACGTCAAGCGCTGGCAGGACATCGAGGAGATCCTCGACGCCGGCGTCGACGTCATCTCGACGGTCAACATCCAGCACCTGGAGTCGCTCAACGACGTCGTCCAGCAGATCACCGGCATCCCCCAGCGGGAGACCGTGCCGGACGAGGTGGTGCGCAGGGCCGACCAGATCGAGCTGGTCGACATGTCGCCCGAGGCGCTGCGGCGGCGGATGGCGCACGGCAACGTCTACGCTCCGGAGAAGGTGGACGCCGCCTTGTCCAACTACTTCAGGGTCGGCAACCTGACCGCGCTGCGCGAGCTCGCCCTCCTGTGGGTCGCGGGCAAGGTCGACGAGCAGCTCGACCGCTACCGCGCCGACCACGGCATCGAAGGCACCTGGGAGACGCGCGAGCGCGTCGTCGTGGCCCTCACCGGCGGACCCGAAGGCGACACCCTGGTACGGCGGGCCGCCCGCGTCGCGGCCAGGACCAAGGGCGCCGACCTGCTGGCCGTCCACGTCACCAGCGCCGACGGCCTGGCCGGCGGCGACCCCGCCAACCTGGCCAGGCAGCGTACGCTGGTGGAGAGCCTCGGCGGCACCTACCACCAGGTGGTCGGTGACGACATCCCCCGTGCCCTGCTCGACTTCGCCCGCGGCGTCAACGCCACCCAGCTGGTGCTCGGCGCCTCCCGGCGCGGCAGGTTCGCGCAGATCTTCTCCCGCGGCGTCGGCGTGGAGACCACCGCGCTGTCCGGCAGCATCGACGTGCACATGATCACGCACGACGAGGCGAAGAAGGGCCGCCGGCGCCCCGAACACAGCCGCGCGGCGCTGACCAGGAAGCGGCGGCTGGCCGGATGGGCGGTCGCCCTCGCGGGCATGCTCGCGCTGACGGCGGCGCTGATCCCGTTCAGGGACGACCTGTCGCTGCCGACCGAGATCCTCTTCTACCTGGTGACGGTGGTGGGCGTCGCGCTGATCGGCGGCATGTGGCCGGCCATCACCGCGGCCGTCGTGGGCTCGCTGCTGCTGAACTACTTCTTCACCCCGCCGGTCGGCGAGTTCACGATCGCCGATCCCGAGAACCTGTTCGCGCTCATCGTGTTCGTCGTGGTCGCCGCCATGGTGAGCACGATCGTCGACGTCGCGGCCCGCCGTACCAGGGAGGCCGCCAGAGCCGGCGCGGACGCCGAGATCCTCGCCACCCTGGCGGGGCACGTGCTGCGCGGCGAGGCGGCGGTGCCCTCGCTGCTCTCGCGGCTGCGGGAGACGTTCGGGCTGACCTCGGTCACGCTGCTGGAGCGGCGGCCCGACACCGGCAGCCTGCCGGACGACCAGACGGATCCGGACGCCTGGCGGATCATCGCCACCACCGGCGGCACGCCGTGCACGTCCCCGTCGGCCGCCGACACCGACGTGGTCATCGACGAGAACCTGGTCCTCACCGCCCGCGGACGGCTCCTCGACGCCGCCGACCGCAGGGTGCTCGAGGCGTTCGCCGCCGAGTCGGCCGTGGCGCTGCGCCAGCAGCGCCTCGAGGAGGCGGCGGACCAGGCCAAGCCGCTGGCCGAGGCCGACAGGATGCGCACAGCGCTGCTGGCCGCCGTCAGCCACGACCTGCGCACCCCGCTCGCCTCCGCCAAGGCCGCCGTGGAGAGCCTGAGCAACACCGCGATCGCCTGGACCGAGGAGGACCGCCAGGAGCTGCTGGCCACGGCCGACGAGTCGCTGGCCAAGCTGGACCGCCTGGTCGCGAACCTGCTCGACATGAGCCGCCTGCAGGCGGGCGTCCTGGGGGTCGACCACCAGCCGGTGGCTCTGGAGGAGGTCGTGCCCCGCGCGATCTACGACCTGGGCCCGGTGCGGGACAGGGTGGAGGGCGACATCTCCGTCGAGCTGCCCGAGATCGTCGCCGACCCGACGCTGCTCGAACGGGTGCTGGTCAACCTGATGACCAACGCGGTGCGCTACAGCCCGCAGGACGCCAAGGTGCTCATCACCGCGAGCGGGCACGGCGCCCACGTCGAGATCCGGGTGATCGACAGGGGGCCGGGCGTCCCCGCCGACGCCCACGACCGCATCTTCCTGCCGTTCCAGCGCCTCGGCGACCGTGACAACGACACGGGCGTCGGCCTCGGCCTCGCGCTCTCGCGCGGGCTGACCGAGGCGATGGGCGGCACGCTGGTCCCTGACGAGACACCAGGGGGAGGTCTCACGATGATCCTCACGTTTCCCATCTCCTCGCGGGCGGTGGTCGCATGACCCGCGTCCTCGTCGTCGACGACGAACCGCAGCTCCTGCGGGCGCTGCGCATCAACCTGGTCGCGCGCCACTACGAGGTCACGGTGGCCGCCGACGGGGGGTCGGCGCTCAGGGAGGCCGCCGAACGGCAGCCCGACCTCGTCCTGCTCGATCTCGGGCTGCCCGACCTCGACGGGGTCGACGTCATCCACGGCCTGCGCGGGTGGACGTCGGTGCCGATCCTCGTGCTGTCCGGCAGGACCGGCAACCAGGACAAGATCGAGGCGCTGGACGCGGGCGCGGACGACTACGTCACCAAGCCGTTCAACATCGAGGAGCTGCTGGCCCGCATGCGGGCCGTCACCCGCAGGACCGGCCTGCAGGAGGCGGAGCTGGCCCGCATCCAGATCGGGGACCGGGTGATCGACCTGACCGACAAGACGGTCTCCGACGGTGTACGGCTGACGCCCACCGAGTGGCACATCCTCGAGATCCTGCTGCGCAACCCGGGCAAGCTGGTCAGCCAGCGGTACCTGCTGAGCGAGGTGTGGGGGGAGAAGTACCTGAAGGAGTCGCACTACCTGCGCCAGTACATGGCCCAGCTGCGCCGCAAGCTGGAACGCGACCCCGCACGACCCGTCCACCTGATCACCGAGCCGGGCATGGGCTACCGCTTCACCCCCTGAGCTCCTGCCCGCCACGACGCACCCGCTCATGGGGCCCGCTCGGCGAACGTTCGTCGCTGACCCGCCTCGCCGCTCACGACGAAGCCGGGCCGGCGTGATCCGTCACGCCGGCCCGGCCCCGTGCCGGACGCCGGTCAGGGGAGCAGCTCGATCGCCAGCGTGACCACGGCCACGACGGCGATGAGCACGAGCAGCCCGAAGGCTTCCGGCCGTATTTTCGGGGCTTTCATCGTGCTCCTTCCGATACGGGTGGGCAGGAAGGGCGGGCCACCTGAGTGCATCACATTCCTCCTCGGTACGCACCGCAGAAATTTATAGAAAATGATGCTATGGCCGGATATTCGGTCCGGGCGTATTCCAGAGGGGATCCGAACGGCGACCGCCGAAACCCTGACGCCCGCTTGACGTCGGCCTCCCGGGCGGCTCGACCGGCATCAATAACGCGTCATGAACGCGAAGGAATGGCGTATGGACACTCCCCGCGCGGCTGGAAATGCGATGTGATGAATTCATGACATTCAGTCGGGAAAGGTCGCCGCTGGAGTTCATGATCAGCGGAGGATTCGTGGTCAGCGTCGCCGCGTGCGCCGCCGTCGCGGCACTGCTCCCTCCGGGCACGCCACGTGTCGCCGCCATGGCGCTCGCGGTGGGAGCGTACGCGGCATGGTCGCGGAGCCTGCTCGCGGCGTCGGCCACGGCGCTCATGGGGTGGCTCTTCACGACCGGCTTCCTGGTGAACGGCCTGGGCGAGCTGAGCCTCACCCCGCCGGACCTGCTCAGGCTCGGGATGTTCGGCGGCGTGGCGCTCGCCGGGTACGGCGTGGCGTTGGCCGGGTACGGCGTGGCCGCCGTGGCCGGGCTGGCGCGCGGCGACATCGGGGCGTCGCTCGGGCACGGGCTCGCCATCCGCGTCCGCGAATACCGCGCGGTTCCGCGAACCTGACCGATCGGCTGATCGGCCGGGCATCCGCGGCTCGACATGACCGGTTGCGGCTGGTCGGCCGGGCGGGCACCGGCGGTTCGGCCTGATCAGCCGACGTGCATCTGCGGCTCGAGGTGATCAGCCGACGTGCACCTGCGGTCGCTTGGCCGGGTCGGGCTCGGCCTGGCGGAGCACCTCGCGCGTCAGCGGCGGCACGTCACCGCCGCCGAACAGCAGGTAGCGCAGCATCGCCTTGACCGGATCGCCCTCCATCCAGTGGAAGTAGACGTGCGGCTTCTTGCCCGTGACGTCCCGCAGGTGGAGCAGGATCGCCGCGATCGTGTTGGGCACGTTGGAACCGCACACCCGCAGAACGCGGTAGCCGTGACGCTCCTCGCCGACCACCTTCAGGTCCGACGAGAACTCGGACGCGTCACCGACGGTCACCTCGAGGAAGAGCACCGGCTCGTCCGGCGGCAGGTGGTGGTGCTCCCTGGCCTCCCGCTCCTTCTCGGCGTACTCCAGAGGGTCGCGCTCGTCGGGTTCGTTGGCGATCACGCGCAGCGGGCCGTCGATCTCCCGGACCAGGCGCAGCGCGGTGGGGTCGAACTCGATATGGCCGACCCGCAGCTCGGTCGAGCGGGTGGCGCGGGAGATGATCGAGGTGACGACGATGGCCAGGACGAACAGCAGTGCGATCTTCAGGCCGTCGGGGCGTTCGACGATGTTGACCACGGTCGCGTAGCCGAGGACGAGGGCGATCACCCCGAACCCGTAGGCGGCCGCGCGCCTGCCTTGGCGGTAGCGGGAGATCGTGACGGCCACGGCCGCCGACAGGATCAGCGCCAGGACGCCCGTGGCGTACGCGCCGCCCTGGGACTCGACCTCGGCGTCGAACGCGATGGTGATCACGACGGCGATCGCGGTGAACACCAGCACCAGCGGCCTGATGGCGCGGGCCCAGTCCGGCGCCATGCCGTACCTGGGCAGGTAGCGGGGGACGATGTTGAGCAGGCCGGTCATGGCGGAGGCGCCCGCGAACCACAGGATGGCGATGGTGCTGAGGTCGTAGACCGTGCCGAACCAGTCGCCGAGGTACTCGTGGGCGAGGAAGGCCAGCGCCCGCCCGCTCGCCTTGCCGCCCTCCTCGAACTCCTCGTGCGGGATGAGGATGGCAGTGGCGAAGCTGCTGGCGATCAGGAACCCGCTCATGATCAGCGCGGCGGTGGTGAGCAGCCGGCGGGCGCCTCTGATGCGCTCCTCCAGGTCGCCCCGGATCTGCGGCATCACGGCGACGCCCGTCTCGAAGCCCGACAGGCCCAGGGCGAGCCTGGGCAGGACGAGGAGGGAGACGCCGATCATCGCGAGCGGGCTCGAATAGCCCGTCGTCAGCGCCTCCTGCCAGCCGTCCACCAGGGCCGGGTGCTCGATCACCTGGAGCAGGCCCATGCCCACGACCACGAGGTTGAGCGACAGGTAGACGGCCACGAGGACCACCGCGAGGCCGATCGCCTCGCTGAAGCCGCGCAGGAAGATCGCGCCCAGCGCGAGGATCAGCAGGATCGTGACGAGGACCTCCTGGCCGTGCAGGGCGGCGGGGAAGAACGGGTTCTCCACGACGTGCGCGGTCGCGTCGGAGGCGGACAGTGTGATCGTGAAGATGAACGCCGTCGCCACGAAGCCCAGCAGGACCAGCACCAGGAGCTTGCCCCACCAGCTGGGCAGCAGGTTCTCCAGCATCGCGATCGAGCCGAGGCCCCTGGGGCTCTCCGCCGCCACCGCCCGATAAGTGGGCAGCGCGCCGAACAGCGTCAGGAGCACCAGGAACGAGGTCGCGACGGGGGAGAGGGCCCCGGCCGCCAGGGCCGCGATGCCCGGCTGGTAGCCCAGCGTGGAGAAGTAGTCCACGCCGGTCAGGCACATCGTCTGCCACCACGGGTATTGCTTGTCGGGATGTTCCTCGTGCATCCCGGTCGAGTGGCGGTCCTCCGGTCTCAGGCCGTCCAGCAGCCAGGCCGTGACCGGGTTCCTGCCGGCGGCGTGCGGTGCGGCGGGTGTGTCCTCGTCCAGCGATCCGTGGCGAACCATGTCCTCCGCCCTACCCGCTCAGAGTTGCGGTGAGTATTCTAGACATCTAATATCCAGAAATATCCGCACCCCTTCTCCCGGGTCGTCGTGGAAGGTTATTCTGGATGTCTGATGTCTTGAATGAGGCGCCGAGCCGATCGGCGACCAGAGGATGGCTCGCCGTCGCCGCCGTGGCGTTGGGGATCTTCTCCCTGATGACCTCCGAGCTGCTGCCGGTCGGCCTGCTCACCCCCATCAGTGCCGACCTGCGCGTCTCCGAAGGCGCGGCGGGCCTGATGGTGACCGTCCCCGGCCTGGTGGCCGCGATCGCCGCGCCGCTGCTCACCGTCGCGGCCGGGCGGATCGACCGACGCGTCATGCTGGTCACGCTCATCGGACTCATGGGCCTGGCCAACCTCGCCGGCGCCGTGGCACCGGACTTCGCCGTCGTGCTCGCCGCCCGGCTGGCCGTCGGCGTGAGCGTCGGCGGGTTCTGGGCCGTCGCGGGCGGGCTCGCCCTCCGGCTGGTACCCGAGCGGCACGTCGCCCGCGCCACCGCGGTGATCTTCGGTGGGGTGTCCACCGCCTCCGTCGCCGGCGTCCCCGCGGGAACGCTCGCCGGGGAGCTCGGCGGCTGGCGCCTCGCCTTCGGCGCGGTGGGGATCCTGGGGCTGGTCGCGCTGGCGTGCCTGGTCCTGCTGGTGCCCGCGCTGCCCGCCACCCGGACGATCACCTTCGGCGAGCTGCCCCGGCTGCTGCGCGTGCGTGCCGTACGGGTCGGCGTGGCCCTGACACTCCTGCTGATCACCGGCCACTTCGCCGCCTACACCTTCGTCCGCCCGGTCCTACAGGAGATCTCCGGGATCGACCCCGACCTCATCAGCCTGCTGCTCCTCGGCTACGGCGTGGCGGGCATCGCCGGCAACTTCCTCGCCGGCGCCCGCGCCGCCCGCCGTCCCCGGGGCACGCTCCTGGCGATCACGCTCGCGTTGACCGCCACCACGGCCCTGCTGGCCGCGTACGGCGGGACGCCCGCCGCCGGCATCGCCCTGCTGGTCGTCTGGGGCCTGGCCTACGGAGGCGTGTCGGTGAGCCTGCAGAGTTGGATGCTGAAGGCCGCGCCCCAGGCGACCGAGGCGGCCTCGTCGCTCCTCGTCGCCACCTTCAACCTGTCGATCGCCCTCGGCGCGCTGCTCGGCGGCCTGGCCGTCGACCGGCTCGGCACGGTCGCCGCCCTGTGGCTCGCCGCCGCCGTCCTGCTGTCCGCCTTCGCCGTCACCACCCGCGACAAGTAAAGGAACCCCGCATGTCCGTCACCATCGTCAACCCGGCCACCCTGCACGACCCGGTCTCCTTCGGCTACAGCCACGTCGCCCAGGTCACCGGCGAGCTCGTCATCATCGCCGGGCAGTACGCCTCCGACCACGAAGGGCACGTCACCTCTCCCGACTTCGCCGAGCAGGTCGCGCAGTCACTCGACAACCTGCGCGCGGCGCTGGCGGCGGCCGGACTGTCCGTCCAGGACGTGGCGCAGATCCGCACGTTCGTCGTGGACCACGACCTCGACAAGCTGGCCGTGATCGCCGCGGCGATCGGCGAGATCTGGGGCGACCGGCCGCCCGCCCAGACGTTGATCGGGGTGGCGGCGCTCGCGCTGCCCGGCATGCTCTTCGAGATCGACGCCGTCGCGGCCCGCCCCTGACGGCCCGCCCTGCTGATGGCTCGCTCCTGACGGCCAGCCCCTGCTGACGGCCCGCCCCTGCTGACGGCCCGCCCCTGCTGGCGGCCCGCCCCCGATGGCCCGGCGCTTCGGGCCTGCCTGCCGCTTCGGGTGTGCCTGGGGCATCCCGGCCTGCCGGGGTCGCTCCGGCCTGGTGTCTGTCCCTCCGGAAGTGGCCTGTGGCCGCCGCGACCCGGCCGGGCGGGCGGGTGCTGGTCCTCGAGACGGTCGCCGAGCACCGGGCGGGAGCGGCGGAGGCCGCCTTCACCGCCGGCTTCGGCCTCAACCTGTGGCACACCCAGGGCGGCGGCGTGCCCAGCACGCGCACCGTGGCCGGCTGGCTGGCCGATGCCGGGCTCGGCCAGGTCGAACGGCACGACCTGAGCCGCTCGGCCACCCACACGCTGTTCGTCGCCTCCCGCTGAACGCGTTCCACTCCTGCGCCCGCCTGGGCGGTCCCGGCGACCCCGTGGCGTCCGGAGAGCCAGGCCCCATGGCGTCCGGAGAGACAGGCCCGTGGCGTCCGGAGATAGGCCCTGTGGTGTTCGGAGAGACAGGCCCCCTGGTGTCTGGCGAGACAGGCCCCGTGGTGTCCGGCGGGACTGAGGGAGGGCCGGTCCCCTGAGCGGAGACCGGCCCTGACGGGTCAGCCCGAGGTCACCCCAGGCCGTTCTTCATCGCGGTGATCAGCTCGCCGTTGGTGGTGTCACCGCTGAGCTCCCAGAAGAACGCGCCGCCCAGGCCCTGGTCCTTCGAGTAGCTCATCTTGCCGCCGATCGTGCTCGGCGTGTCGTAGCTCCACCACTGGTTGCCGCAGTAGGCGTAGGCCGTGCCCGCGACCGTCCCGGTGGCGGGGCAGCGGGTCTTGAGGACCTTGTAGTCCTCGATGCCCTGCTCGTAGGTGCCGGGCGCGGGGCCCGTCGCCGTGCCGCCGGGCGCGGCCTGGGTGACGCCGGTCCAGCCGCGGCCGTAGAAGCCGATGCCGAGCAGGAGCTTGCCAGCCGGGACGCCCTTGCTCTTCAGCTTCTGGATGGCGTTGTCGGAGTGGAAGCCCGCGATCGGGATGCCGTTGTAGCTGGTGAGCGGCGAGTGCGGGGCGGTCGGGCCCTGGGCCGCCCACGCGCCGAAGAAGTCGTAGGTCATGACGTTGTACCAGTCGACGTACTGCGCGGCGCCGCCGTAGTCGGCCGCGTCGATCTTGCCGCCGCTGGTGCCGTCGGCGGTGATGGCCGCGGTGACCAGGTTGCCCGAGCCGAAGCGGGTGCGCAGGGCGGACATCAGGTTCCTGAACGCGGCGGGCCCGCTGGTGTCGCAGGTGAGGCCGCAGGCGTTCGGGTACTCCCAGTCGATGTCGATGCCGTCGAAGACGTCGGCCCAGCGCGGGTCCTCCACCAGGCGGTAGCAGGACTCGGCGAAGGCGGTGGGGTTCTGCGCGGCCTGGCCGAAGCCGCCGGACCAGGTCCAGCCGCCGAAGGAGAACAGCACCTTGAGGTTCGGGTACTTCTTCTTGAGCTTGCGCAACTGGTTGAAGTTGCCGCGCAGGGCGCCGGCGTCCCACGTGTCGGCGACGCCGTCCACGCTCTCGCCCGCCTGGTAGAAGCGGTCGTAGTCGGCGTAGCTGTCGCCGATCGTGCACTGGCCGTTCTGGACGTTGCCGAAGGCGTAGTTGATGTGGGTCAGCTTCGCCGCCGAGCCGCTGGTGTCGATGTTCTTGACGTGGTAGGCGCGCTGGTAGACGCCCCACTGGACGAAGTAGCCGAGGACCTTGTTGCCGCCGCCTCCGCCGCCGCCTGTGGTGGTGGCGGTGACGGCGGTGCTGTGGGCGGACTGGTTGCCGGCGGCGTCGCGGGCGCGGACGGTGTAGGTGTAGGCGGTGTTGGCGGTCAGGCCGGTGTCGGTGTGCGTGGTGCCGGTGACGGTGGTGACGAGGGTGCCGCCGCGGTAGATCTCGTAGCCGGTGACGCCGACGTTGTCGGTGGAGGCGTTCCAGGCCAGGGAGACGCTGTTGGAGGTGACGCCGGTGGAGCGCACGTTGCCGGGGACGGACGGCGCGGTGGTGTCGCCTCCGCCGCCGCCTGTGGTGGTGGCGGTGACGGCGGTGCTGTGGGCGGACTGGTTGCCGGCGGCGTCGCGGGCGCGGACGGTGTAGGTGTAGGCGGTGTTGGCGGTCAGGCCGGTGTCGGTGTGCGTGGTGCCGGTGACGGTGGTGACGAGGGTGCCGCCGCGGTAGATCTCGTAGCCGGTGACGCCGACGTTGTCGGTGGAGGCGTTCCAGGCCAGGGAGACGCTGTTGGAGGTGACGCCGGTGGAGCGCACGTTGCCGGGGACGGACGGCGCGGTGGTGTCGCCTCCGCCGCCGCCCGCGACCTTCCACAGGGCGGGGACGTTGGGCGGCTCCCAGCCGGGCTGGGAGGTGTGGCTCTGCAGGCACTCGTACTCGACGCCGTTGTAGGTGACGCGGGTGCCGGCCGTGTAGGCGGTCCACGGTGCCCAGGCGGCGAAGGCGGCCGCCGAGCTGGTGGAGGTGGCGGCGCCGTACGCGCTGGCGGGGGCGACGGCGGCCGCGGTGAGCGGCATGAGTAACGCCGCCGCGCCTGCGAGGACCTTGCTGAGGACGGTGTGTCTCATCGATGCTCCGACATCCTGTTGGGGGGTGAACGGGGTGTGGGATGGGAGGCCTGATCGGAAACTATTAGTAAGGTTTCCTTTTAATTTTGAGATGACGTTAACCTCTACCTGCGGCAGCGTCAATACACTCGCGCACACTCGCCTGAGGAATAGGCCGGGCGCCGGCGGGGTTGGCGAAGGAATGAAGAGCCGATTGAAGGTCGAGCCGACGGCGAAGCGCGTGCGCACCTATCTCGGCGGACGCAAGATCGTCGACACGACGCGGGCGCTCCTGGTCTGGGAGAGCCCCCACTACCCGACCTACTACCTGCCCCTCGCCGACCTCGAGCGGGCGGAGCTCAAGCCGACCGGCGCCACCACCCACTCGCCCAGCCGCGGCGAGGGCGTCGTCCACACCGTCGTCGTGGACGGCAAGGAAGCGGCCGGCGCGGCCCTCACCCACCCCGACTCCCCGATCGAGGAGCTACGGGAGTACGTCCGGCTGGAGTGGTCGGCGATGGACGCCTGGTTCGAGGAGGACGAGGAGGTCTACGTCCACCCTCGCGACCCCTACACGCGCGTCGACATCCTGCCCAGCTCCCGCCGGGTCAGGGTCGAGGTCGACGGCGTGACCGTGGCCGACTCGACACGCCCGGTGATCCTGTTCGAGACGGGGCTGCCGCCGCGGTACTACCTGCCGAAGACGGACGTCCGCTTCGACCTGCTGGAGCCGACCGACACCGCCACCCAGTGCCCGTACAAGGGGACGGCGGAGTACTGGACGGTCAACGGCCGCAGGGATCTGGCCTGGTCGTACCGCACGCCGCTGCCCGAGAGCCAGCGGATCGGCGGGCTGATCGCCTTCTACAACGAGAAGGTGGACATCTACGTCGACGAGCAGCCGCAGGACCGCCCGAAGACCCCGTTCAGCTAGGTCGTTTCCGGCGGCCTGTCGGAGCCGGGCGGTAGGGTGGCGGCCCATGTTACGGCGATCATCAATCGTCCTGTGGGCGGTCGCCCTGGTGCTGATCGTGGTGCGCGAAGGGGCCGCCTTCCTCGCGGAGCCCGGTCTCGCGATCATCGCGGGGCAGCCGTGTCCGGGCTTCGATCTCCACGGCGAGGTCGGCATGGCGCTCCTGCCGCTGGCCGTGGTGCCGCAACCGGTGATCGTCCTGACCGGGTTCGGCCTCTGGCTGCTCCTGATGCGCAGGAGGTCGCCGCGCTGGGGCCGCGCCGTGGGCTGGCTGACCGGGTTCGGGCTGACGTGGGGTTCCCTCATGACGCTCGGGTTCGCGGCGGTCGATCTGGCGGTAGACGCGGAGTGCGCGCGGTCATGGGCGCCGTTCTTCGCCCTGGACGGGTTCGCCCTCTGGAACGCGTGCGACGTGCTCGCCGGCGTGCTGATCCTCGTCGCGGTGCGGGTGCCCCGAACGCGCCCGCGAGGCCGGATCGCGCGTGCGGCGGTCGCCGCCGCCTCCGGCCTGCTGCTGCTGGCCCTGCACAACGGCGACGGGGTCGTGGGGAAGGTGACGCAGGCCGACGCGGAGGGCTGCGGGCGCTGGCGCCTGAGCTACGGCGATCAGCCGGTCAGCCGGGCCGACAGGGAACGGGCCTTCGTCTGCGTGGCGCGGCGGGAGGAGTACGTCGTGCCGCGGACGTTCGCCGAGCGGCCCGACGCCGAACTGGTCGCCTTCGGCAGGAGCCTGTGCCGGGCGAGCATGCGCGCCGACCCCGGAGAGATCGAGCGGCTCCGCGCCCGGACCGGCGTGGACGTCGCCGGCTTCGGCACCACGCAGGCACTGGCGCTGCTCTGCCCCGAGGTGGACGCCAGGGAACAGGCCGAGCGGCAACGGCAGGACGCGGAGAACGACGCGTTCAACGCGACCGCGAAGGAACGCTGCGCGACCGGCCCGCCGCACCGGCCGCGGATCAGGCCGGCGGTGCGGGGCACGGCGCCGGTGTGGTCGGACTTCGGCGCGGTGACCGCCGTCGAGAACGAGGACTGGAACGGCGCGTCGCTCGACAAGGCGTTCGGCAACGACCTCGTGGGAGCCGTCGACGGCGAGGTCTCCGTCCTCACCGCGGACGAGGCGATGCACGTCTGCGTCACGGTCGAGGGGTACGGCAGGCGTCCCCCGGTCGAGCGCGCCGGCTGGGAGAAGGTCGTCGAGATCGGCTACACCAGCCCCACGGGCGAGCTGTCCACCTGGGAGGACGAGACCTTCCCCGACCCGCTCGTGAAGGGGCCGGGCCGCTACCGGATCCGCGTGCACGTGCGCGGCAGCGCGGCCGCGCTGGAGGAGGACGGCGACGCTCGCCAGCGGTTCCTCGTCATGGTCTATCCGGGTGAGTCCCGCAGGACGGTGGTGCTGAAGAAGTAGCGTCAGCCGTCGTCGAGGGTGAGCAGCCCGCGCTGGTAGGCGACCGCGACGGCCGCCGCGCGGTCGTTGACGCCGAGCTTGGTGTAGATGTGCAGCACGTGGGTCTTGACCGTGGCCTCGCTGATGAACAGGCGCGCGGCCGCCTCGCGGTTGGTGGTGCCCTGGGCGATCAGCCGCAGGATCTCCAGCTCCCTGGCGCTCAGCGGGTCGACGGGCGCGCGCACCCGGCCGAGCAGGCGGGTGGCGACCGAGGGGGACAGGACGGCCTCGCCGCGGGCCGCCGCGTGGACGGCCCGCATGAGCTCGTCGCGCGGCGCGTCCTTGAGGAGGTAGCCGGTGGCTCCTGCCTCGATGGCGGGCAGCACGTCGCTGTCGGTGTCGTAGGTGGTGAGCACGAGGACGCGGGCCGTGCTGCCGATCTCGGCGAGCTTCTTGATGGCCGTCACGCCGTCCATCCTCGGCATCCGCAGGTCCATGAGGACGACGTCGGGGCGCAGTGCGCGGGCGAGCTCGACGGCCTGTGCGCCGTCGCCCGCCTCGCCGACCACCTCGAAGCGCGGGTCCGCGGTGAACATCCCGCGGATGCCGTCGCGGACGATGGGGTGGTCGTCGGCGATCAGCAGCCTGACGGGGGTCTCAGACATGCGGGGCCTCCCTCGTGACGGCGGGGACACTCGCGGAGACCGCGGTGCCGCCGCCGGGCTCTGACTCGATCTCCAGGGTGCCCGCCAGGCGGCTCACCCGCCGGCGCATGGACGTCAGGCCGAAACCGCCGCCGTCCGCGACGCGCTCGGGGTCGAAGCCCGCGCCGTCGTCGCGCACGTCCAGGGTGACCAGGTCCTCCATGTACGACAGGGTGATCCCGACGCGGGTGGCGCGTGCGTGCTTGGCCACGTTCGCGAGGGCTTCCTGGGCTGTCCGCAGCAGGGTCGTCTCCAGTTCGGGATGCAGGGGGCGGGCCGTACCGGTCGTGGTGACGTCGGCGCGCACGCCGTTGAGCTCCGACCAGGCGCCGGCCACCTCGGCCAGCGCGTCGGGGAGCGGCGCCGACTCCAGCTGGCCGGGCCCGACGGCGTGGACGGACCGGCGCGCCTCGGCGAGGCTCTCGCGGGCCAGGCGGGTGGCGTTGTCGACGTGGCGCCGCCACTCGGCGTGGTCCTCGCCCGACTCCTTGGCGTGCGCCGCGGCCTGGAGCTGGGTGATGATGCCGGTCAGCCCCTGGGCGATCGTGTCGTGGATCTCGCCCGCCATGCGCTGCCGTTCGTCGAGCACGCCTGCCTCCCGCGCCTGGATCAGCAGCTGGGTGTGCAGCCCCGCGTTCTCCCGCATCGTCTCCTCGAGCTGGGCCACCATCCGCTTCCGTTCGGCGCTGCGCTCGGCCGTGACCTCGCCGACGAAGCTGAACAGGCTCACGACGGCCACGATCGCGGCGATGAAGAAGAGATGGGTCAGGACGGCGGACGGGGTGGGCGCGGGCAGCCCACCGGTGTAGGCGGTGATGCAGATCGCCGCGGTGGCGGTCACTCCCGCGAACCTCCACTTCCCCTGGAGGTAGTGCCAGGAGTGGAGGTAGCCGGTGAAGGCGAAGAAGCCGGCGAACCACACCCCGCGGGTGCTCAGCACCGCGATCAGGACCACCAGGCCGGTGATGTAGACGGCCCCCGCGGTGCCGTTCGACCGCCACGAGGGGCGGCGGGCGGTCATCACCCGGATCCAGGCGGCGGCGAGGGCGGCCAGGCCGAGGGTGACCAGGCGGTGGTCCCACGCGGAGTCACCGGTGAGCCAGGCGAGCGTCGTGGAGATCGCCAGGAGGAGGTAGGGCGTGGCGGACATGAAGCCGTCCAGGCGCCTCTCCCACCGGTCGAGGCGCTCACCCGCCACCGACATCGTGATCACTCCCAGCGGAAGAACGTGGCCGCGGCCAGGCTGACGATCACCGCGTACGCGGCCATGACGCCCAGCAGCAGGAGGCTCGGCGTACCGCCCGCCCAGACGTCCTGCAGCGCCTGCCTGAAGGCGCCCAGGGGAGTGTACGCGCCGACGCGGGCCAGGAAAACCGGCATCTGGGTCGTCGGCTGGATAAGTCCGGCGAGGTAGGCCATCGGGAAGTACAGCAGGACACCCACACCGTTGGCGGCGCGGCCGTTGGCGGCCACGGCCGCGATGAGCAGGCCGATCGCGAACATCGCGGCCGTGCCCAGCGCGAAGGCGGCGGCCAGCGGCAGGACGCGGTCAGGCAGGTTGGCACCGAGGATCGTCCCCGCGACGGCGACCAGCAGGCCGCAGGCGACCACCACGAGGACCAGCTGCAGGATCAGCTGGACCGCCAGCATGCTCCCCGGCCGGACCGGAGTGGTGGAGAGCCTGCGCAGGATGCCGCGCTCCCGGTAGGTGGCCAGGGTGGTGGGCAGCATGTACAGGGCCACGAGCCCCACGGCGATCGCCAGCGACATGGGCAGCAGCACGGTGTCGCCCGGCGTGATCGAGCTGCCGAAGATCACCAGGATGAAGAGGGGGATGAGGACGGTGAACATCGAGCCGGGCTCGCGGACGAGCAGCTTCAGCTCGACGGTGGTGAGCTTGGTGATCGCGGTCATGGCGGGTCTCCCTGGGAAATGGGTGGTCAGCGGTGGAAGGAGCGGCCGGTCAGGGCCACGAACGCGTCGTCGAGGGTGCGCTTGTCGATGCGCAGGTCGGCGACCAGGACGTGGTTGCGGGCCAGGGTGGCGGTGACGGCCGTGGCGAAGTCGCCCCGTCCGCTGACGACCACCTGACCGCCGTTCCTGGACACGCCCGAGACGCCGGGCAGGCCGCCCAGCAGGACCGCCGGGTCGGTGGCCTCGCCCGCCATGAGCGTGAAGCGCATCTGGTGCTCGGCGTCGGTCGCGTCGATCAGGCCGGCGGGGGTGTCGAGCGCGACGACGGAGCCGCGGTCGACGACCGCCACCCTGTCGCACAGCTCCTCCACCTCGTCCATGAAGTGGCTGACCAGCACCACGGTCACGCCCGACGCCCTGACCTGCTTGATCAGCTCCCAGGTGGCGCGGCGGGCCTGCGGGTCGAGCCCCGTGGTGAGCTCGTCGAGGAAGGCCACCCGGGGGTTGCCCACCAGCGCCAGCGCGATGAACAGCCGCTGCTTCTGGCCGCCCGACAGCTTCCCGAAGCGGGTGTCGCGCTTGTCGGCCAGGCCCCACTCCTCCAGCAGCCGCCGCCAGTCGCGGGGCTCGGCGTAGAAGGCGGCGTAGAGGTCGAGCGCCTCCCACACCTTGATGTTCTCCGGCAGCTGGGTGTGCTGCAGCTGGACGCCGATGCGCTCCCGCAGCCGGCGGCCGTCCTTGACCGGGTCGAGCCCGAGCACCCTGATCGACCCGCCGTCGGGCCGCCGCAGGCCCTCCACGCACTCCACCGTCGTGGTCTTGCCGGCTCCGTTGGGGCCGAGGATGCCGAAGATCTCGCCCTCCTCCACGGAGAACGACATCCTGTCCAGGACCGTCAGGTCCGCGTACTTCTTGGTCAGGTCGTTGACCTCGATGACTGCCATGTAAGAAGCATGATCCGCCGCGCCCGGCGGCGAATCGGCCGCGCGGCCACGATCACCGGCCGATCCTGCTGATCCCCGAATCCACCGAACGGTGGATGGCGGACCGCGCGACCGGCCCGGTAAACGGCCCCGGCCCCCTCCGGGCGGAGGGGGCCGCGGCGTCATGTCACGGCTTGTCGGGCCGCTCCGAGATGCGGACGAAGCTGACGATCGGCGCCCCCTTGCGTGCCGCGAAGCGCACGTTGAGCTGGCCGTCGGTCACCTTCACCGTGTGCTGCCTGGTCACCGCGGTGTACGTGCCGGCCTCCAGCGCCAGGTCGAGCGCCGGGATGGCCAGCTGGCCCTCGACGATCACGTCGAAGACGCGCTTGCCCATCGCCATCGACCTGGTCTCCGCGAAGCCCAGCTCCACGGTGTACGTGCCGGACGGGACGTTGTCGAAGCGGTACTCCAGCATGTTCTCCCTGACCCGGCGGAACAGCTCCTGCTCGGTCGTGCCCTGGATGGTCCTGGTCGTGGAGTGCGTCGAGGAGGAGGTGGCGACGTAGCCGTGGGCGCCCTGGGCGTACTTCCGGTCGGCCGTCCAGGCGTCGCCCTCGCCGTCCACCAGCGCCTTGGTGCCGCCCGCGTCCACGGCCACCTGGAGCTTCGGCACCGCGACCGTCACCTTGATCTCGATGACCGGCTGCCGGCCGCTGGCCGAGCGGACGGTCAGCGTGCCGGTCCTGACGCTGCCCGGCTGGAGCCCGGCGCCGGAGGCGGTGATCTTCAGGGCCGCCGACTGCCCCTTGGCCAGCTCGCCCGCGGCCGGGGTGACGGAGAGCCATGCCCCGTCGGCCGTCGTGGCCGTGTAGGCGGTGGGCGAGCCCAGGTTGGTCAGCTCCACCGTGCGGGTCCTGCTCGCCCCCGCGGGCATCACCACGGTCACCTCGGCCACCGAGGCGCTCACCCGTCCGGTGACCAGCGCGGTGTCGATCCTGGTGAGCGTGCCGGGCGCGATGGTGACCTGCTTGGAGAAGGTGCCGTAGTGCTCCCTGGAGACCTCCACCGTGTAGTCGCCGGCAGGGACCTGCCCGTAGAAGGTGCCGTCCGCGCCGGTGGTGAAGGTCGCCACGTCGCCGATCCTCACCTGCGCCCCGGCGAGCGGGTCGCCGTCGTTGGCGTCGGTGACGGTGCCGATCGCCAGGCCGTGCCTGCTCGGCGTCACCGTGAGGCTCTGCCCGTTGGCGAGCGCCGCGGCGTTGTAGGAGTACAGCAGGGCGTCGGTGCCGCCCGCGTTCTCGATGCCGACGGTGGCGCTCGACCCCTGCTCCCGCTCGCTGTCCACGTCCTTGTAGCGGTAGCCGATCGAGCCGTCCTCGCCCAGCACGACGGAGAACGACATCCGCTGGGTGGTGTCGGAGTAGAAGGTGACGTTCCGCCACTCGATGACGAAGCTCCTGCGGGGAGCGGTGCCGCTCGTCGCGGTGTGGACGCCCGCCTGGGCGTCCACCACCAGGTCGTCCCAGAACGGGTAGACCGCCAGGTTGGGCGCCGTGGTCGTCGGGAGGGTGCCGTTGCTGCCCGAGGTGGCCCGGTCGGTGGCGAAGGTGGCGAAGCCGTTGGTGGTCACCCACGCGCGCGACTGGCCCGTGCCGTAGTAGGGGACGGTGAACGGCAGCGTCACCTGCGTCGCCTCGTCGTCGCCGGTGAGCGCGAGCTTCTCGGTGCCGGCCACGTAGGCGTCGGAGCCGCTCCTGCAGGTGTAGCCGAAGTTGTCGCCACGCAGCGGCAGCTCGATGTCCTTGGTCACGTCGCCCGCGACGGTGACCTCGGCGGTGGCGCCGCTGGAGCAGCGGGAGGCGGGAGTGATGGTGAGCTCGTAGCTGCCGTGCGGCAGCGTCAGCCGGTACCTGCCCGACGCGTCGGTGACCGCGCTGACCGGCGTGCCCCGGGCGGCGACCGCGGCGCCCGGCTCGGGCGTGCCGGCGGTGGTGACCGTACCGGAGACGACGGCCGAGGCGGTCGGCGTCAGCGTCACGTCCGTGGTCGTGCTCTGCTCGGCGACGACCGTGGCGGTCGCGGTGGCCTCGCCGTAGCCGAACTTGGTCACCGTGATCCGGTACTCGCCGGGCACCAGGCGCGGCAGGGTGTAGGCGCCGTCCTGCCCGGTGGTGACCGTACGGCTCAGCGGCCCCGTGACGGCGACCGTGGCGCCCGCGACCGGCGCGCCCTCCGCGGTGATCGTGCCCTTGAGCCCGCCGAGCCCTTCGCGTGGCGCGGCGCTGACCGCGGCGAAGGCGTCGAGCCGGCCCTCGCCCCACACGTTGTTGTCGGCCGCGGTGCCGCCGCAGGTGGTGTCGTTGACGTCGATCGCGGTGCTGTCCAGCAGCGGCCGTGTCGCCGCGATGTCGCCCTGCAGGCGCGGCGAGGCCGACCAGATCAGCGCGACCGTGGCCGCCACGTGCGGCGAGGCCATCGAGGTGCCGGTGAAGCTGCTGTAGCCGCCGCCGGGCACCGACGAGCGGACGTTCACGGCGGGCGCCGAGATGTTCGGCTTGATCTCGCCGTTCTCGCCCTCGCCCCGGCTGGAGCGGTTGTAGACGACGTTGTTCACGTCGAAGCCGCCGGTGCTGTAACCGGCCACGTACTGGCCGGGCGAGCCACTGGTACGGCAGGCGGGCCCCTCGTTGCCGTTGGCGAACATCGGGAAGATCCCGGCCGCGATCCACGCGTCGACCGTCGCCTTGTACCAGGGGTCGAAGCCGGGCCCGCCCCAGGAGTTGTTGACGATGTCCGGGGCCAGGTCGGGGCGCGGGTTGGCGCCGGTCAGGTCCGTCGGCGCGAGCACCCACTGGCCGGCCGCCAGCAGCGAGGCGTCCGTGCAGGTCTGGCCCTCGCAGCCCTTGGCCGCGATCCACGTGGCGCCGGGCGCGACGCCGATGCCCGAGGCGCCCACCATGGTGCCCATCACGTGGGTGCCGTGGCCGTTGTTGTCACACGGGGCCGGGCTGGGGCAGACCCGCGCGGGGTCGAACCAGTTGTAGTCGTGGTCGTAGCCGCCGCCCGGGATCCTGCCCCGGTACTGCGCGGCGATCTCCGGGTGGTCGAACTGGGCGCCGGTGTCGATGTGCGCGACGACGACGCCCTCGCCCCTGGTGCCCAGCTCGTTCCAGACGCGGGGGGCGTTGACGCGGTCGACGTTCCACTCGACGGCGTTGACCTTCGCCTCCGCCGTACCGGGGACGGGCTTGGGCAGGGAGAGCGTCCTGACCGGCTCGATGGCCGTGACCTCGGGCAGCTCGGCGATCTCGGCGGCGAGCTTGGCGTCGGCGGTGACGACGACCGCGTTGACGATCCAGAAGGGGGTGAACTCGGCGTCGCGGGCCTCGAGCAGCTTGCGGAGGTTCGCCTGGGAGGCACTGGCGTGCTGCGTCTTGGCGGCGAAGACCTGCCTGGCCTTGTCGACCTTGGTGGTGGCCCGGTGCGCGGCGCTGAGGCCGGCCTCGCCCTTCAACCGCACCCAGAACCTGGCCTTGTCATCCTGGGACAGGTCGGCGCGGACGGCTTCGCTGATCTTCTGTGGTTCCGGTGCGGCGTGCGCGACGCCGAAGGGGAGAAGGAGGGCGAGCATCGCGAGGATCCCTAACAGGATCGCTCGCCGGTGCCGGGGGGACTGGGTCACGGGCGCTCCTAGGCGATCTTTACCTCCATGTGCACGAAGCGTGACCCCCGTCAGTCAGCTTTTCAAGAGGTCAGTGCGGCATATGTGGGAAATGTGACCTATCGGATGTGAGGGTCCGCTCAGCCGCCGTCGAGGAGGCCGCACTCGTGCGCCAGGATGGCCGCCTGGACGCGGTTGTCCAGGCCGAGCCGGGTGAGGATGCGGTTGACCCTGCTCTTCACCCCGGCCTCCGACAGCTTGAGGCTCTCGGCGATCCGGGCGTTGGACAGGCCCCTGGCGACCAGCACGAGCACCTCCAGCTCCCGCCGGGTGAGGCTGTCCAGCCGTCCCGCGCCCTCGGCCGGCGCCGGCCCGGCCAGCAGGGCGGGCGGGATCGCGGCGAAGGCGCCGATCAGCCGCTGGGTGACGGCGGGCGCCAGCATGGCCTCCCCGGCGGCCACCACCCTGATGGCGTGGGCGAGCTGGTCGGGCGAGGAGTTCTTCAGCAGGAAGCCGCTGGCCCCGGCGCGCAGCGCGGCGTGGACGTACTCGTCGAGGTCGAAGGTGGTCAGCACCAGGACCCTCGGGGCCGGACCCGGGTACGGCCAGGCGCCCACGATGCGTCCCGTGGCCTCGATGCCCGTCATGCCGGGCATGCGCACGTCCATGAGCACCACGTCAGGCCGCAGCTCGACGGCGGCGGCCACCACCTGCTCGCCGTCGGCCACGTCGCCGACCACCTCCAGACCCGGCCGCCGGTCCAGCATGGCGCGCAGGGCCGCCCGGACCAGATCCTGGTCGTCGGCGATCAGCACCCGGACCGTCGTCACACCGCCCGCGGCCGCGTCTCCCGCGGTCGTCACGCCGCCCCCTCCCATCGGAAGGTCGCCAGGATCTGCCAGCCGCCGTCCGGGCGAGGACCGGCGCCGAGCGTGCCGCCGAACAGCGCGACGCGCTCCCGCATGCCGATCAGTCCCAGCCCCGAGCCCGTCATGGGCACGTGCCCCGGCGGACCGGGGGCGTTGGCGACCATCACGACGAGCTCCTCTCCCACCTGCCGCACCTCGACGCGGGCCGAGGTGGGGCCCGCGTGCTTGAGGACGTTCGTCAGCGCCTCCTGCACCACCCGGCAGGCCGACACCTGGACGGCGGGCGGCACCCCGCCCTCCCCGTCGGGACCGATCTCGACGCTCACCTCGACCTCGCCGCCGGCCGCCCGCGCCGCCGACGCGAGCCGGTGGAGGTGCCGCAGCGACGGCTCCGGGCTGAGCGGCCCCGCCGCTCCCGCCTCGTCGTCCGCCAGGAGCTTGAGCATTCTGCGCATCTCCAGCAGCGCCGTGTCGGCGGCCGTCCCGATCCCCGCCATGCCGCGGCCCGCCAGCTCGGGATCGTCGGTCAGCACCTCGGCCGTGACCCGCGCCTGCATGGCGATGGCGCTGACGTGGTGGGCCACCAGGTCGTGCAGGTCCCTGGCGATGCGGGAGCGCTCGGCGGTCACCGCCCGCGCGGCGCTCACCTCCTGCTCGGCGCGCAACCGCGCGGTCAGCTCCAGCAGCGTGGCCGCGTCGGCGCGGATGTGGCGCTGGGAGCTGCCCAGCAGCCACACCCCCCACAGCAGCCCGATGACCAGCAGACCCTCCACGAACCCGGGGCGCAGGTCGGGCGGCAGCGGCATGCCCGCCAGCGGTCTGAGCACCACATCGGGCGCGAGCACCACGACCACCCCCGCGCCGACCGCCGCCAGGCTCGCCGGCGGGGACGTGTAGCGGGCGACGGCGTAGACGGCGAACCCCACGGACAGGCCGTCGCGGAACCCGATCATGGGATCGGCCATTTCGAACGCCATGTAGGCGACACTCACCACGGCCATCACGAGCCACGCCCGCGACCTGCGCCACAGCAGCGGGACAGCCTGCGCGAGCAGCAACGCCCCTACCACGGCCGTCCTGCCGGGATCGTCGGGAATCCCGACGCTCACTCTGACCAGCAGCACCTCCGTGGTCAGCGCGGCGGCGAGCATGACGTCGGCCACGCGCGGGTGCTCGGCGAACCACCGCCGCGCGGCCGGGATCCTCCCCATCACCACGCCACCTTAGAGCGGGGGAGGGCGTGTTCCCGCCATACGCATCCAAAGTTGCCCGTACGGCCCGCAGATCCTCCCTCCGGTCGACGCCGGAACCCCGCTCACGGCCGATCACCTGGCCGTTTCCCTCTTCTAGGGTCGTATCGCGAACCCCCGACGGAGGGCCTTCCCCGGCTCTCCCCGGCGTCCAGCGCCTTCACGGCACCGGCCGTCCCGGGCCTCCACGCGATCCCGGGGCTGCCGCGGGCAGTCCCCGGCTTCCGCGGACGGTCCCGGGGCCTCCTCGGGTTGTCCCCGGACTTCCGCGGATCGTCCCGGGGCTTCCGTGGGCGATCCCTGGACTTCCGTGGATCGTCCCGGGGCTTCCGTGGGCGGTCCCGGGCTTCCTCGGGTCGTCCCGGGGGCCTCGCCGGGGCTTCGCGGAAGTGAACCACAGATCCGAACACCCAGGAGAACACATGCGTCACACACCCCGCGCCGCGCTGCTGACCGCCGTGGCCGCGGCCGTGCTCGCCACCGCCCTCCCCGCCGGCGCCACCGCCACGCCACGGTACGGCCAGGCCGACCTCCAACGCGACGTCGACGCGCTCAAGAAGATCGGCACCATCGGCGTGCAGGCCCGGGTGGTCACCCCGACCGGCGCGAACCTGGTGGCCACCAGCGGCACCGCCGTCCACGGGACCCGGCGCCCCGTCCCCGCCAACGGCTACCTGAGGATCGCCAGCACCACCAAGACGTTCGTGGCCGCCGTGGTCCTGCAGCTCGCGGCCGAGGGCAAGCTCTCCCTCGACGACACGGTGGAGGAACTGCTGCCCGGAGTCGTCCAGGGCAACGGCAACGACGGCAGCAAGATCACCGTCCGCCAGCTCCTCCAGCACACCAGCGGCATCTACGACGCCTACCCCGCCTACGCCTCGGTCGAGGAGCTCCTGGAGCACCGGTACGACCGGTTCACCGAGGAGGAGATCGTCGCCAAGGCCGTGAAGCACAAGCCGGACTTCGCGCCCGGCACCGCCTGGCGCTACTCCAACACCGGCTACCTGCTGATCAGCATGATCATCAAGAAGGTCACCGGGCGGGCGTGGCACCAGGAAGTCGCCGACCGGATCAGCCGGCCGCTCGGGCTGCGCCGTACCGTGTGGTCGGGCACCTCGAGCGACGTCCCGCACCCGCACGCCAGGGGCTACCTGATCGTTCCGCCGGCCGCCCCGCTGGACGTCACCAAGCACTTCGACGGCGACGCCGCCGGCGGCCTCATCTCCACCACCGCCGACACCAACCGGTTCCTGCGCGCCCTGCTGGGCGGCACGCTGGTGCCCGCCGAGCAGCTCGCCGAGATGAAGAAGACCGTCAGGGCCCCCGCTCACGAGGCGGTCTGGCCCGGAGCCCGCTACGGCCTGGGGCTCAGCTCGCGGCCGCTGTCGTGCGGGGGCGTCTACTGGCACCATGGGGGCGACGACTACGGGTACAAGACGCGGACCGGGGTCACGGCGGACGGCCGCCGCAGCGTCGTGGTGTCCATGAGCACGCAGCTGGGCGACCAGCGGTCCATGGCGCAGGAGAAGGCCGCGGGCGACCTGATCGACCGGGCCCTCTGCGACCGCTCGACGGCCTCCTGAGCCCCACCCACCCTTCGCCCGGCCCCTGCACCCGACCTCCACCGGAGGCCACCGGCCCTCCCGGGGGTCGCCGGCCCTTCAGCGGGGGTCGCCGGTCCTCCGCGGGAGGTCGCCGGCTCCCCACAGGAGGTTGCTCGATCTGCGCGGTAGTTCACCGGTCCTCCCCGGGGGTCGCCGGTCCTCTCAACCGGTGCTCGCCGGCTCCCCGCGGGAGGGCTGGTCCTCCACGGGAGGTCGCTCGCGCAGGACGCCGAGATCGCCGACGTGTCTGTCCGCTGGGCGCCCAGCGATCCGGACGGCCGGCGCGCCCACGACGGCTTCACCCGGCGGGACGGCCGGATCGTCAGGGTGGAGCTCCAATACATCCCTGACCTGCCGTCCAGCGAAGAACCTGCCGTCCAGCGAAGAACCTGCCGTCCAGCGGAGAACCTGCCGTCCAGCGGAGAACCTGCCGTCCAGCGGAGAAGCTGCGCGCAGGCGGGGCGGCCGGAGGGCCGTGCCTCAGTCCGGCGCCCAGTACCTCTCGAGGAGCTGCTCCAGGTTCCGCACGACCGGGCTCCAGCTGGTGGTCAGTGTGTAGCGGCTGGCGCGGTGACCCTTGTAGCTGATCGTGTACTTGATGAAGTCGGCCCCCTGCGGCTGCGCCTCGGAGCGGCCCAGGCGCAGGCGCTTCAGGTGGCCGCGAAGTGCGGCGACCTCCTTCTTGGTCAGGCACTTGTCGACGGTCGGCCCGGTCCTGCGGCTCAGCCGTACGCACCCGTTGGTGTAGACGGTCACCCGGTCGTCGAAGCCCGCGAAACCGCCCTGCTTGCGGAGTGCGACGAGCACCTTCGTCTCGACGTCCGCCGCCTGGGCGGGCTGCGCGGAGGAGAGTCCCAGGGACAGCAGGAGCGCCGGGAGAAGCGCGATTCGCCAGATCCTCATGACCGTTTGACGTATGAGATCGGCGAACGGCTCACCCGATCTACGGATTCTCCGCCTCGCCGGCCTGGTTCTGCCGGCGCAACGAGAGGACGACCGCCGCGCTGCTGACGCCGAGAACCAGCGCCACCATCCCCCAGGTGAGCCCCTTGCGCTCGACGCCGAGTATCGCGTCGACCGACAGGCTGCCAGGGCCGTGCACCGCCAGCGCCGTCGCGGCCGTGCCGAGCACGAGCGGGTACTCGAACCCGCCGTGCTGCGCCCACAGCCCCTGCGGCAGGTGGGCGGCGACGATCGCGTTGGTCATCGTGGCGATGAGTCCGGCGGCCGACACCGGTGTGGCCGCGCCCAGGGCGATCCCCGCGCCGGAGCCGAGCTCGCCGAGCCCCGCGACCGTGCCGACGAGCTTGCCATGCGGGTATCCGAGCGCGGTCATCACCTCGCCGGTCTTGTCGGGGCCGCCGCCGTCGAACCAGCCGAACAGCTTCTGCGCGCCGTGCCCCATGAGCAGCAGTCCGGCGGGCACGCGCAGCAGCAGCACTCCAATGTCCTCGGCCTTCACCTTCATACGACGTTCTTACCCGGCTGGAGCAGGCATTATGAGTGGACCGAATTCTGGATCAGCTCTTCTTGCCGTCAAGGCGCTCGAGGATCACCAGCGGGATGTCGCGAGCGGATTTCTCCTGGTAGCTGTCATAGAGCGGAAAGATCTCCGCCATCCGCTCCCACAGCGGCCCCTTCTCCTCGGCGGTGGCGAGACGGGCGCGGGCGGTGAACTTCTCCGCGGCGACCTGGACGTCGACCTCGGGATCCGCGATCAGGTTGAGATACCAGGCGGGGTGCTGGGCCGACCCGGCGTTCGAGGCCACCAGCAGGTAGCGGTCGCCGTCCTGGCCGTAGATCAGCGCGGTACGGCGCCGCTTGCCCGACCGGCGGCCCCGGGTGGTGAGCAGCAGCGTCGGCCAGCCCTGGTACAGGTGGCCACGGGCGCCGTCGGACTCGACGTAGGCCTGGATGTGCGCGGCGACCCAGCCGGTCGGGTTGTCGACGACCTCGTCCTGCGCCCTGACCTCGTCCCGGGTTCCCGTCTCGTCCCGGGTCCCCGGTGCGGGCGTGGACAGGCTGCGCAGCAGGCGGTAGCGGGTGAAGCCGCCGCTCGTCACCCCCGGGAACTCCCTGACCAGCCGCCACCCGGGCGACGACCCCACCGTGCCCTGACCGGAGCCCTCGACGGCGTCGCGGTGCGCCTGCTCGTCGGTCCACTCCGCGTAGGCGAGCGCGCGGGTGCCGTCGGTGCTGACGTGGAAGTAGCCCGAGATCCCGCCCGG
This sequence comes from Nonomuraea sp. NPDC004354, assembly GCF_053602555.1. Lineage (NCBI taxonomy): Bacteria > Bacillati > Actinomycetota > Actinomycetes > Streptosporangiales > Streptosporangiaceae > Nonomuraea > Nonomuraea sp. NPDC004354. The sequence continues at coordinate 835,669 of NZ_JBSGDV010000002.1, forward strand.
CGCGGGTGCCGTCTCGCCGTCCAGCGCGGCCAGCACGGTGTCGACCCAGCGCCGCTGCCGTTCCGGGTCAGGGCCGTCGAACCCGACACCGGCCGCCACGAGAATCCCGGGGGACGGCGGGCCGTCCTGCGGGGGAGAGGGCACGCCGTTCTTCGGGACGGCGCGGTAGAGCCGGTACTCGACCGGCTCGGCACCGGTGGCGCCGGCCGTGAACTCCCGGTCGGCGCCGCCGTCCGCCCACTGGGTGTAGGTGAGCACCTTCTCCCCGTCGGTGCTCGCGAAGGCGCTGAACGAGAGGAGCCCCTCCGGCCAGGGCCCGCGCTCCAGGCCGGCTACGGCCTGCTCCACCGTGGCGCGGTGCTGGGCGGGCGACTCCGTCACCAGGACGGTGCCGGCGTCGGGGCGGGCGATGTCGGGCCACTGGTCGGCGGTCGGCTGTTCCGGCATGGCGATTCCTCCGCGAGTCAGGTTCAGTACGGCGTCGCGAGCAGCGACGGCCACGCCGGAAGTCTGAAACCTGAAGCGGGGTTCAAGTCAAGCGGTCACGAGCGGTTCGCGGGAAGCTCGGGCGACTCGTCCGTCCAGCCGGTCTCCAGGACGGCGCTCCACCCGGCGGGCCGGAGGTCCGAGCAGCCCTGCGAGCCGGCCGACCTGTTCACCGACAGCAGGCGGCCGGCGTCCTTGTCGAACAGGAGCTGCAGGTCGGTGCCGTAGCCGGGCTCGCAGGTCCGCAGGGCGACCCCGTCCGCGGCGCGGCCGAGCGGGTCCCGCACGCCGCCGAGCGAACGCACTCCCGGAAGATCGGCCATCATCCGGAACAGCCCCGCCCTGACACCGGCGGGTGCGGGCAGCTCGAGCAGCAGTTCGGCCGCCTGCTCGACGAGAAGCTGGGTGCGTCGCGGCTCGCTGACCCCGTCGCCCTGCCACTGGATCAGCACCCGCTTCAGTTCCTCCGGATCGGTGGGCAGGCGCTCGATCTCGGCGACGCTCACCGCCTTGCCGTTGATGTTCGGCCAGCTCGACCCCGGCTCGGCGAAGGAGTTGAGCCGGCTGGCGTAGGGGGTCTCGCCCATCGGGTCGGACAGCTCGCGGTTGCCGCGGGCACAGGCGAAGTGCTCCTGCGCCGAGCTCCACACGCCGTCCTGGGGCGGCGGGGCCCCGTCGACGGCCGCCACGCGGGTCCAGGAGTGGACGATCCACCAGCTCGGGTCCTCGGGAGACCGCGCCACCCACGTCTCGTCGCGGCAGACCCCCTGCGTCCGCCTTTCAGAGAAGCGGGCACCGGAGTTCACCCCGCGGGTGTGCCAGTACCGTCCCGCGGTCTGGGGCGTCTTCATGGTCTGCTCCGCCGCGGTGAGCAACATCCCCCGCACGGCGGGATCCACGCCCTGGTCGCCGGCCGTTCCAGGGGTCAGGACCACGACCGCCGTGAGGCCCGCGGCCAGCGCCCCGGCTGTCAGCCCCCACCCCATCGTGGTACGGCGCCGCCTGGGCGCGGCCACCTTCGCGGGCGGCCGTACGGCCGCGGCGGCGATGATCCGCTCGAGACGCGCGGGGTCGTCCGGCGGCGTGAGAGCGGCGGGACGGGCCTTCGAGAGCCCCTTCATCACATCGGTCCTGCTCATCGGGTTGCCTCCTTCGTGACTGCGAGCGGCTCGGGGGAGAGGGGGAGGGCGGTGCCGGCGGTCGAGCCGGACCTCGGGGCGAGCGCGCGCTCCAGGCGGCGCCGGGCCCGGTGCAGCCGGACGAAGAACGTGGCGGTGGAGCAGCCGACGACCTTCGCCGCGTCCGCGGCCCGCAGGCCGTGCCAGGCGACCAGGGTGAGCACTTCGCGGTCGTCGTCGGAGAGCGCCGCCAGCCCCCGCAGGTGTGCTGCCCTCTCGGTCACCGACTCCGCGACGTCGCCCGCCGTCAGCTCCTCGGCCGAGACCCACGCCGACAGCTCGGCCTCGAGCGACTGGCGGCGCGCCTCCGCCCGGTACGACTCGCGCAGGACGTTGCGGGCGACGCCGAGCAGCCAGGGGAGCGCCTGGGCCGGCACGTCGTCGATTCGCTGCCACGCGACGCAGAACGTCTCGCTCGCCACCTCCTCGGCGAGCTGCCGCCCCGCACGACTGACCGCGTACGCGTACACGCTCGCGTAGCAGGAGTCGTACAGGGAGGTGAACCGATCCCGAGGATCAGGTTCGGTCATGTGTCGTTCCTTCCCTTCGGTGGGCCGTCACTAGGGAAGTGGTCGAAACCCGCTCCTTCTTACAGCCCCGCACCGAGCAGAACGGCGGGACCGGGTCGCGTCCCCGGTCCCGCCGCGGTGCCTACGACCGCCGGGAGGCGCCGCCGGGGCAGAACTCCGCCTCCAGCACGTCGGTGAAGATGCCGAGCGGGTCCTTCCACGGGCCGCGGGCCCAGTCGCCGTTGACGTTGGTCGCGAGCACGCGGCTGCCGTCGCGGGTGCCGTACGTGTACGACCACGAGCCGAAGATGGCGCCGCCCATGCCCCAGACAGTCGTGCCGCACGGCAGTTTCATCGAGGAGACGCCGAGGCCGTAGGCGGTGCCGGGGATCCAGTCCTTGGTCGGGACCGTGGTGAACATCTCGCGCTGCTGGGCCGGCGGCAGGAGCCGGCCGCCCAGCAGCGCGCGGAAGAACCGGTTGAGGTCTCCGGCCGTGGAGATCATGCCGCCGGCCGCCCAGAACGGGGAGGTGTTCAACTCGGTCACGTCGTAGATCTTGGCGTCGGGTTCGGGCGAGTTGAGCCTGGTGTAGTGCAGGGAGTGCGGCCCGCGGATCCTCAGGTCGTCGGCGCGCGGCAGGTACGTCCCTGACAGTCCGAGCGGGCCGGTGATCCGCTGGGCGATCTCGTCGGCCAGCGTCCTGCCGGTCGCCCGCTCGACGACCATGCCGGCGAGCACGTAGTTGGTCTGGGAGTACCCCCAGCTCGTGCCGGGCCGGAAGACGGGCGGGTGGGTCATCGCGATGCGGACGAGCTGCTCAGGGGTGGGGTACTCGTGCTGGTTCACCGCCGCCTGATCCTGCAGGTAGTCGTGGATCCCGCTGGTGTTGCCGAGCAACTGCCTGAGGGTGACCGCCGCGCCGTCGTGGCCGTTGCCGCGGACCAGGCCGGGCAGCCACTTCTCCACGGTGTCGTCGAGATCGAGCCTGCCCTCGGCGGCGAGCCGAAGGACCACGGTGGCCACGAACGCCTTGGTGGTGCTGCCGATGCGGAAGCGGTCCTGCGGACGGCGCTCCCTGCCGGTCGCGGTGTCGGCCACGCCCGCCGTGCCGTACCAGCGCTGCCGGCCGTCGCGGATCTCGGCGAGGATGCCGGGAACGCCGCCCTCGGTCACGGCGCGGTCGAGCACGCGCTGGACTCCGGCGTGGCCGGGCTCGGCGGACGCGGCGTGGGGCATGGCACCTGCGGCGACCATGGCCCCGGTGATGAGCAGCAGGCCGGTGGTGCGTGTGAGCATGAGGGTGTCCTTCGGGGTCGCGCGGGCCGTGCCAGGGCGGCACGGACCCGCTCGTGGATGAGTGTTTTCGAGATGCCGCGCCACGGAACGCGCGGCGGCACTACTCCGGGGGTACGGCCCGGCGTACGGCCTTGCGCACCGGCCGATGGGCGCGGGGGAGCGAGGCCCGGCGTAGGGCCTCGCGCGCTGGGCGATGGGCGCGGAGGAGTGCGGTGGCCCGGTGTCCGGGTGGGCCGCCCGCGAGGTGGGCGTGCCGGGACCGATCGGGAACACCGGCGATGCCGAGGTTCCCGAGTCCCGAGGTTCCGAGGTTTCGGGCGACGCGGATGGCCGGGATGCCGGATGCCGGGTGTTGCGCGCGTGCGGGATGCCGGATGCGGCGTGATGCGCGCGTGCGGGATACCAGGGATGCGGTTGCGGAGATGCGGTTGCCGGGATGCAGGGGATGCCGAGAATGCGAAAGCGCCGAGGGTGTGTGGGGGCCGGTTCGGCCCGTGGCGCGTCAGGCGGTGTGGCGGAAGGGCCCGCCGGAGCGGCCGTTCGGCCTCAGCCGCGCCTGCCGGTCAGGTGGTCTCGGTGGTGAGCGTCTGCAGGACGCGGTCTTGCAGGCCGGCGCGGTCGACGCCGGCCATGGCCAGCGCCCTCGGCACGATGCCGACCTCGGCCCGCAGGATCGCGAGCAGCAGGTGCGCCGGTCGCAGGTCCTTCTTGCGGTGCGAGCGGGCGATCCGCTCGAGCGCGAGCTTGGCCGAGGCCCCCAGCTGCGTCGGGCGTTTGGCGGCGGGGCTCGGCCGGGGAAGGTCGAACGACGCCAGGGACACTCCCGCCCCGCCCAGGCTGTGCTCGAACTCCCGGTCGAGCGCGTCGCGGATGGCCTGCCGGTCGAGGCCGGCCTCGGTCAGCGCCTGCCGGGTGGCGCTCTCCGGCTCGCCGGCGATGGCCAGCAGGAGGTGGTGGGCCTCGATGGTGGCCGACCTGTCGGCGTGGGCTTCGACCGCGCCGTTCTCGATGATGGTTTGAAGGTACTTGTCGAAGGTGGACATCGTCAGCGTCTCCTGAGCGTGACGCCCGCGGCGATGAGCCGCTTGGCGTGCTTCTTGTGGACGGCCTGGCGTGTGACGCCGAGCGCCTCGGCGACCTGCGGCCAGCTCCAGCCGGCGCGCATGGCCTGCTCGACGGCGGCGTCCTCGATCTGGTCGGCCAGGCGCCGCAACGCCGCCACGGCCGCCAGCGCGTCGGCGGGGTCCTGGGATGAGGGAATCTCGGCACCGGACATGTAAGCAACTCTAGTTGACAAAGATGGGCTAGTCAACGCGAGTTGCTTATCTCGGGTGGGGCCCCGCCCGCCGCTTCGTGACGCCGCGCGCCGTACCGGGAATGGACTGACGTGGGCCTGCGCTCGCCCGCGCGCCGCCGCGAGGGCGGCGGCCCGCTCGCTTCGCCCGGAGGAGGAGCCATGACCGACGGACCGCGGACGAGACCGCATGTCGTGATCTTCGACGTGAACGAGACGCTCACCGACATGGACCCGCTGCGCGCCCGCTTCGAGGACGTCGGGCTGCCGGGGCACGTCGTGGCCACCTGGTTCGCGAGCGTGCTGCGCGACGGGTTCGCGCTCACCGCGGCCGGCGGGTACGCCGAGTTCGCCGCGATCGCCGCCGACGTGCTCAGGGGCCTGCTCGCCGGCCGGGACATCGACGCCGACGCGGCGATCGAGCGGATCCTTCGCGCCTTCACCGAGTTGCGGCTGCATCCGGACGTCCCCGACGGCATGCGGATGCTGCGGGACGGCGGCATCCGGCTGCTCACCATGACCAACGGCGCCGCCGCGACGACCGAGGGGATCCTGGCTCGCGAGGGGGTGCTGGACCTGGTGGAGGCCAGGCTGGACGTGAGCGGCCCCCGGGTCTGGAAGCCGGCGCGCGCCGCCTACGAGTACGCGGTCGGCCGGGCGGGGGTGCGGCCCGAACAGGCGGCCCTGGTCGCGGTGCATCCCTGGGACGTCGACGGCGCCATGCGGGCCGGCCTGGCCGGGGCCTGGCTGGACCGGCGCGGCACGCCGTACCCGAGCGTGATGACCGCCCCCAGCGTGTCGGCCCGCGACCTCATGGCGCTGGCGGCGATGTGGACGGGCGGGTGACCGTTCCGGTCTCCGGCCTGGCGGTGCGGGCGCCGTTCAGCAGATGCCGGATCGCCCGCGAGTACTCGTCCCTGACGCGAGGCTTGTCCGCCTCGGAGGCCTCGGCCAGGGCCATCCCCGCGGCGCCGAGAATGTGGAAGCTGATGCGGGTCATCGGCTCCAGCGGCAGCGGCGGGACCTCGCCGCTGTCCATGAGGCCCCGGATGAGCTGCCCGATCAGCCCGTAGGCGTACTTCTCCTCGTACTCCTTCCACCGCTGCAGTCCCAGCGCGCGGGGCGCCTCCTGCCAGACCATGCGCCCGTAGTCGGGGTCGCAGCAGTGGTCGAGGAACGCCTCAACGGCCGCCATCGCCGCCTGCCAGGGGTCGTCGGCCCGCGCGCTCGACTCGATCACGCGGTGGATCATCTCGGTCTCCAGCCTGTCGAGCACCGCCTCGAACAGCGCCGTCTTGTTCGCGAAGTGGTGATAGACCGCGCCGCGGGTGGCCTGGATGTCGGCCGCGACGTCCTCAAGTGCCGTCCCGGCGAAGCCCTGCTCGGCGAAGCGGCGCCGGGCCGCTTCGAGAAGAGCGGACCGGGTCTCCTGCGCGTACTGCTCCCGCCGGCCCTTGACAGATGACATGCGCCGAGCATACGACATACACTGTGTATGTCACCGACACAGAGTAGGTCGAGGCCATGTCATGGGATCGGGTGCGCCGTCGTCAACAGCTGGTCCATGCCGTACTGGCCGAGGTCGCGGCGACGGGGCAGCCGGTCGTGCCCGCCGCGCTGGCGGCGGAGGTGACCGCCGAGTTCGGTGAGATCGAGGAGTTCCTGCGCGAGGTGCAGCGCCGCTGGTACCGGGCCTTCGACGCCCGCCTCGACGCCGTGCTGGAGGAGTGGCCGCGCGACATGCGCGCCGCTCTGTTACAGCTCTGGCGCGAGATCGCCGCCGCCATGCCGGAGGCGAGATTCCTGCTGGACGCGCACGCGGGGCATCCGGCGCTCGCCGTCCTGGACGCCCAGCACCGTCGCCGGCTGCGCACCGCGACCGGCGTCGACCTGGACCTGGCCCTGGACCTAGCCCGGCCCGCACCGCCAGCCCGGCGGTGCGCGCGGTGGTCCCCCTTCGCCGCCAGCCGGTGAGCCCCGTTTCTAGAGGCACCACCAGCAGTAGATGAGCTGCCCGTCCGCCTGCGCTCGCCGGGCGAGCTCCCGCAGCTCCCCGATCAGCGTGACCAGGTAACCGGTGTCGGGCGGCGTGAAGAACTCCTCGATCCGCCCCCACCGCTCGGCGAGGTCCGCCAGGCGGGCGTCGGGAACGCCGGCCAGCGTGTCACGCACGTCGGCGGCAAGCTCCTCGATGCCAGGCCCCTCCATGTACGGCGAGTCCTCCGGCAGCGCTTCCCACTCCTCAAGACTCTGGGGCCCGGCCTCCGGCGGCGGATGGAGGGTGGTCGTCCGTACGAGATCCACGCTGAACGGGACGTCCCTGATGAGCGCGACGAGCTGTCCGAGGACGGTCGCCGGCTCGATCCCCTTGGCCTCGACCGCGTCGAAGGCGGGGCTCCCGGCCATGGCGCGGCCCCTGTCCGGGTCGGCCACGGCGGCCTGCCTGCCGGCCGCCCGGTAGTAGTCGTACAAGATCCCCAAGCGATCCTCCGGCTGCTGTCGCCTCGCCTTCTCTGGCAGGCGGCAGCCTAGTGGATTCGCTCATGTGTGCGAAAGTCGCTCCGTTGGGATCAGGTGTCGTCGGTGGTCCGGGAGTGGTGGGCGATCAGGCGGGTGAGGAGGTCGGCCAGTTGCTCGCGCTCGGCGGCGTCCAGGGGGGCGAGCAGGTCGTCCTGGAGGGTGGCGAGCAGGGTGTCGAGGTGGTTCAGCTGGTCGCGGCCCTTGTCGGTCAGGGTGATGACGTTGCGGCGCCGGTCGTTCGCGTCGGGGGCGCGGTCGACCTGGCCCCGCTCGGCGAGTTCGTTGATGACGGCGACCAGGTCGCTGCGGTAGATGCCGGTGCGGCGGCTCAGCGTGGCCTGGCTGGCCGGGCCTGACTCCTGGAGGGCGGCCAGGACGGCGTAGTGCCACTTGCGGGCGTCCGCGGTGGCCAGCCCGGCGCCCACCAGCCGGTCGGCGTGCGCAGCCGCGAGTGACAGCAGCCGGCTCGGTGTCCGCCGCAGCCGGGCGGGGGTGGCCGGGTCGTCGCCGTGATGCCGCATGTCGCTGGTGGTCATGCCGACGATCGTAGCCCCTTGCGTTAGTCGCCCTAACGATATAAATTCGTTCGTGTCATAAACGTTTGCCACACTAACGATTGGTGCGATCATGCCTTCCATCGACGTCCTGGACTCGACCATCCACTACGAGGACACCGGCAGCGGCCCAGTAATCGTCTTCCTGCACGGCAACCCGTCCTCGTCCCACTCCTGGCGCAACGTCCTGCCGGCGATCGGCGGGCCCGCCCGCCTGCTGGCCCCCGACCTGATCGGCATGGGCCGGTCCGGCAAGCCCGACATCGCCTACACCTTCGACGACCACGCGCGGTACCTGGACGCCTGGTTCGACGCCCTCGACCTGCCGGACGTCGTGCTCGTCGGACACGACTGGGGCGGCGCCCTGGCCTTCGACCACGCCACACGCCATCCCGAGCGCGTGCGCGGCGTCGCCTTCTTCGAGACCATCGTCCGCCCCATGTCCTGGAGCGAACTGGCCGACGGCCCCCGCGACCGCGCCGAGGCCATGCGCTCACCCAAGGGCGAGGACCTGGTCCTCGACCGCAACTTCTTCATCGAGACCGCCTACACCGGCGGCGTCCTCACCCCGCTGAGCCCGGAGGAGCTGGCCCCCTACCTGGCCCCCTACCCCACCCGCGAGAGCCGCCGGCCGGTGCTGCGGTGGGCCCGCTCGCTCCCGCTCGACGGCGAACCCGCCGACGTGGCGGAGCGCGTCACCGCCTACGACGCCTGGCTGGCCGCCAGCCCCGAGGTGCCCAAGCTGCTGCTCACCTTCGACTCCTCGCCCACCCTTCTCATCACCCCGGAGGTGGCCGCCTGGTGCGAGGACAACATCGCCGGCCTGGAGATCGAGCACATCGGGCCGTCCGGCCACCACGCCACAGAGGACCAGCCCGAGGCGATCGCGGCCGCGATCACCCGTTGGGCGCTCCGCTAGGCGAGGCCGGGCGGACTCCCGATCAGGGGAAGTCCGCCCATACGGCACGCGGGATCAGCCGGTGACCACGTTGTCCTTCACACGCAGCCGCTCGCCCAGGAACCCGCCGAGCGCCGTGATCAGGGACAGGCCCGCCAGCAGCAGGGCCACCGGCCACGAGGCGCCGCCGCTGGTCTTCAGCAGCGCGGTCGCGATGAAGGGCAGGAAGCCGGTCAGCGCGCCCGCCAGGTTGTAGGCCAGGGCCACCCCGCTGTAGCGCAGGCGGGCCGGGAACAGCTCGGTGAGCAGCGCGCCGGAGACCGCGTAGGCGATGGAGACCACGCCGATGCCGGCCGCCACCGCCAGCACGATCACCACCGGGTTCCTGGTGTCGATCAGCCAGAAGAGCGGGAAGGCGCACACGGCCCCGAGCAGACCGCCCCACAGCGTCACCCGGCCGGGGCCGATACGCTCGGCGACCCGCCCCATGACGAGGATGACCACGATCTCGACGACGGCCGCCGCCAGGGTGGCGTCGACCATGAGGCCGGGGGACATGCCCAGCTGGCTGGTGCCGTAGCTGATCACGAAGGTGGTCAGGATGTAGAAGCCGCCGATGCCCAGGAGCGCCGAGGCGATCGCCACCAGCAGCCGCCGCCACCCCGTGCGGAGGACCTCCAGCGCCGGGATCTTGGCCCGCTCGTCCTGCTTGAGAAGCTGGTCGAACAGCGGCGACTCCTCGACCTTGCGGCGGATGTAGAAGGCGATCGCCAGCAGCGGGAAGGCCGCGAGGAACGGCAGGCGCCAGCCCCAGGAGTCGAACTGCTGCTCCGGCACGAGCAGCGCCAGAGCGAACGCGCCGGACGAGAGCAGGGTGCCGACGGGCGAGCCGATCTGCGGCATGGCGGCGTAGCGGCCGCGCTTCTCCGGCGGCGCGTGCTCCACGGCCAGGGTGACGGCGCCGCCCCACTCACCGCCGACCGCGATGCCCTGGAGCAGCCGGAGCAGGACCAGCAGCGCGGGCGCCCAGACGCCGACGGCCGCGAAGGTGGGCAGCAGGCCGATGCAGCCGGTCGCCACGCCGATCATCACCACGGTGATCAGCAGGGCGGGGCGCCGTCCGATGCGGTCGCCCAGCCAGCCGAAGATGAGGGCGCCGAACGGCCTGGCCACGAAGCCGACGCCGAAGGTCGCGAACGCGGCCATGGTGGCGGCCGTCGGGTCGAGCGTGGTGAAGTACAGCCGGTTGAAGACGATGGCCGCGGCGGTGCCGAAGAGGAAGTAGTCGTACCACTCCAGGGCCGTGCCGACGAAGGCGGCGAAGGCGACGCGGGCCGCGTCCTTGCCGGTCACGACGACAGAGGTGCCCGGCGGAGGTCCGGCGGCGGCATGGCGGGGTGTGTTCATGGGTGACTCCTTGCGGGCGGGAGTGTCGTTGTCGTGCCGGCCGCGATGGCGTCGGCACCGTGGACGCAGGCACCGTCCACGAAGGTCGCGATGACCTCGATGGCGCCGATCCGGTCGCTGTCCACCTCGACGGGGTCGTCGGACAGCAGCACGAAGTCCGCGCACTTGCCTGGGCTGATGCTGCCGCGCCTGGCCTCGTCGTGGCTGGCCCACGCGGCGTCGAGGGTGTAGGCGCGCAACGCCTGCTCCGCGGTCACCCGTTCGTCGGGGGCGAGCACGACGCCGGTGTTGCTGAGACGCTCGACCATGGACTGCATGCCGAGCAGGGGCGCTCCCGGCGCGACCGGCCGGTCGGAGCTGCCCGGGACTCGGATGCCCCGCTCGAGGAAGGAGCGGTGCCGGTACATCCACGGGGTGCGGTCGGGGCCGAGCGCCTGGGCCATGGTGTCGCCGACGGCGTACAGGAAGCGGGCCTGCGGGACGGGGACCACGCCGAGTTCGGCGTAGCGGTCGAGCTGGTCGGGCCGGACGACGCCGGAGTGCTCGATGCGGTGCCGTACGTCGGCGCGCGGCGCCGCGCGCTGGGCCTCGGCGAACGCGTCGAGAGCGAGGTCGACGGCGCTGTCGCCGATCGCGTGGGCGGCGACCCGCCAGCCGGCCCGATGCGCCGCGACGATCAGCCGGCGCATGTCGTCGGGGCTGTCCTGGTAGACGCCTGCGGCGTGGTCGTGGCCGCAGAAGGGTTCGGACACGGCGGCGGTCCTGCCGATGAGCGAGCCGTCCAGCCAGATCTTCATCGGGCCGAGCCGCAGCCGGTCGTCGCCGAAGCCCGTGCGCAGACCGAGGTCGAGCCCGGTGGTGATGGCGTCGTCGGCGTGCGCGCGCAGCGCGTGCATGTTGTCGGCGGCCACCATGAGCTCCACCCGCGTGCGCAGGCCGCCGCGTTCGCGGGCGATCTGGTAGGCGACGGCCTCGACCGGGCTGCGGCCGATGAGGCCGAGGCCGATCCCCGCCTCCACGACGTGGGTGAGGCCCTCGGCGGCGTAGACGGCGCTCGCCCGGGAGATCGCCTCCGCGAGCTCGGCCACGGGGTACGGCATGACGAGGGCGGACACCAGGCTCTGGGCGCGTTCCTGCAGCAGCCCCGTCGGCGCGCCGCCGGGATCGCGGACCACCACGCCGCCGTCGGGCTCCCGCGCGGTGCCGTCGAGCACGCCGGCCATCCGCAGCACCTCGCTGCTGACCGCACACATGTGGCCGGAGCGGTGCTTCAGCCATACCGGCCGCCCACCGGCCGCCCGGTCCAGCCCGTGGCGGTGGGGGTGGGCGCCCATGACCGTGTCGTCGTAGCCGGAGCCGACGATCCAGGCGCCGGCGGGCAGTCCCGCCGCGCGGCGGGCGACGGCGTCGTACACCTGGTCGAGCGTGGCCGCGCCGGCGAGGTCGAGCTCGCCGAGGGACTGGCCGAACCAGGCCATGTGGTTGTGGGCGTCACCGAACCCGGGGACGACGACGGCTCCCGAGCAGTCGAGCGTGGTGCGGGCGGGAAGGTCCTCCACCGCGTCGTCGAGGCCGACGACACGTCCCGCGAACACCCCGAGGGTACGGGCGCGTGGCCGCAGGTCGTCGACGGTACGGATGCGGGCGTTGCGCAGCTTGAGATCGAGCATGTCAGGCCAGGTTCTGCAGGCGGGTCAGCGGCAGGTCGGCGGCGTGGTGGATGTCCACCGGGCGGCCGTCCACCAGCACGGGGTCGGGTGTCGTCGGGACGCGCACGTCGGGCACGGCGCTGTTGGCGACCATGTCGTCGCAGGTGAGTCCCCGGCTGTCGCGCAGGGCGGTGTAGCGGATGCCGGAGGGCAGGGCCGCGCGGGCGGCGCGGTCGTCGAGGCAGGCCCCGGAGACGAAGACGGTCGACAGCCGGCGCGGGGCCGCGCCGAGCCCGCCGAAGTACGGCTTCATCACGCGGGGCTGGGTGAGTCGTGTGGAGCCCGAGCCGGAGCCGGACAGCCCCCAGGCCACGAAGCCCGACTTGAGCACCAGCTCCGGCTGGGCGCCGAACGTGACGGGCCGCCACAGCACGATGTCGGCGATGCTCCCGGGCCGCAGCGACCCCACGTCGGGGGTCATGCCGTGGGCGATGGCCGGATTGAGCGTGATCTTGGCCAGGTACCGCAGCACCCGGGCGTTGTTGACGACGCCGGGGCCGGTCTGTCCGGCCAGCGTGGCCTGCACGTGGGCCACCTGCCAGGTACGGCGCGCCGTCTCGGCGATCCGGCCCATGCCCATCGAGTCGGAGTTGACGATGCTGATCGCGCCGAGGTCGTGCAGGGCGTTCTCGGCGGCGATGGCGTGCTCGCGCACCCGGCCGGCCGCGATGGACAGATCGCTGTCCACGCCGTGGTGGCCGCGGTGGACCGTGAGCGTCATGGGCAGCAGCTCGGCGACGGTCGCGGCGGTCAGGGGCAGCGTGGGCGTGGTGGAGGAGGTCAGGACGTGCGGCTGGGAGACGATCTCCAGGAGATCGGGGTGCCCGCCGCCGCCCTCGACGTGGTAGGCGTGGACGGTCCGCCCCCGCGTGGCGTCGAGGGTGTCGGCGAGGTTGCCCGACTCGTTGAGCGTGTCGGTGTGCAGCGCGACGGGCAGGTCCGCCGCCTCCGCGACGCCCAGGCAGGTGTCGACGATCCGGGGGGTGGCCCCCCAGTCCTCGTGGATCTTGAATCCGCCGGCTCCGGCGAGCACCGCCCGTTCCAGCAGGTCCTGCGAGGACGACGAGCCGCGGGCCAGGAACGCGACGTTGACCGGCGTGTCACGCCAGGCCTCGATGAGGGTGTGCAGGTTGTAGGCGGGGTTGGCGCCCACGTCCCACACGCCGCCGATCCCCATGCCCACCAGGGAGGTGACGCCGGCCGACAGCGCGGCGGGCACGACCTCGGGGCTGGACAGGTGCACGTGGGAGTCGACCATGCCGGGCGTGGCGATGAGCCCCTCGCCGGTGATCATCGCGGTGTGCGAGTCGACGACCAGCTCCACACCGTCGGTGGCCTCCGGGTTTCCCGCGCGTCCGATGCCGACGATCCGGCCGTCCTTGATGCCGATGTTGGTCTTGCGGACGCCGATCAGCGGGTCCATGACCACGACGCCGAGGATGACCATGTCCAGGGCGCTGTCGCGGGGCGCGCGGCCGGTGACGAGCAGCCCGTCCCTGGCGGTCTTGCCGCAGCCGCCCAGGAGCTCCTCGCCCGGCTCGGTGTCGTCGGCCTCGACCTCCACCCACAGGCCGGTGTCGGCGAGCCGGATCCGGTCGCCGGTGGTCGGGCCGTACAGGGACGCGTACGCGCGCCGGGACATCCGGGTCATCGGGTCCCTCCCCGGGCCACGACGGTGACGGTACGGCTCTCGCCGGGCGCGAAGCGCTCGGCGGTTCCCGCGGGAATGTCCAGCCGGTGGCCGCGGGCGGCGTCGCGGTCGAAGGCGAGCGCGGCGTTCGCCTCCTCCAGCGGGAAGTGCGAGGAGACCCAGATCGGCCGGTCGCCGGTGTTGGCGATCTCCAGGGCGGCGCGCGGGCGGCCGGGAGCCAGCTCGACGTGGTCCCCGGCGGCCAGCACCGCGCCGGGCCCCGTGGGGTCCGCGGGGCCGAACGGCTCGGCGACGTGCACCAGGCTGGAGCCGTGCGGGAAGAGCGCTTCCACCTGGAGGCTCGGGACGGCCTCGGCCACGCCCGGCAGCAGCCGGTCGGGCGGGATGATGCCCGGCACGCGCTTGAGGATGGTCTCCAGCGGCGTGCCGTCCCAGGCCATTTCCAGGATCTCGTCGCACACCAGGGCGATGGACTCGGTCGCGCCGAGGAGCGCGCCGCGAGCCAGCCGCCGTCGGGCGAGCTCGGCGGCCGCGAAGAGCGTCAGCCTTTCCTGCTCGCGTGGAGTGAGATGCATGGATGGTCCCCCGAAATCGTGGCCGGCGGAGCGGCCGGCTTAGGGCATGCACAACACAATGCGCGATGAACCATGCACGAACAATGACGAAACGCTCCGTCATGCGGCGCCGCAGGTGTGCATCTGCACAACCGGGGGTCAGGGGGCGCGATGGCGCGCGCAGTGCAGGGCGAACAGCACGGTCGCCGCGTCGACCGGGCTGGTCGGCTGGTAGCCGGTCAGCTCGGCGAACCGGTTCAGCCGGTTCAGCACGGTGTTGCGATGGCAGTACAGCTCGCGTGTGGTCGCCGCGATCGAGCCCGACCGGCAGTACGTGGTCACCGTCTCCAGCAGCCGGTCACGCTCGTACGGCGGCAGCGGGTCCAGGCCGGACAGCACCGACTCGGCCAGCAGCCCGGCGATCGGGCCCAGCCGGGCCGCCGCGACCGGCATCCACGCGTCGCCCAGCGCGACGGCGCCGGTCGCCCCGCCGTCCATCGTGGCGGCGATCGCCTCGGCCACCCGCACCATGTCCGGCACGCCGGACAGCCCGGCCGCCACCGGCGCGAGCGCGCACGGCACGTCGTGCAGCCATCGGGACGGCACCGCGCGAGCCGCGCGCGGCAGCTCGGCGATCAGGACGAGGAAGCCGTTGTGGTCCTGCAGGTGGGTGACGCCGGCGGTGAGCCGCGACGCCACGGCGCCGCGCAGGTCCTGCTGGAATTCCTGCGGCGCCACCGCGACCGCGAACCCCGACGTCGCGCGGACCTGGAGCAGGGTCGCCACCTGTGCCACGAGCTGCGGATCGCGGCCGTCGGACGACAGCAGCCTGCCGACGAGCGCGGTGCGCTCGCGCTCCTGGCGGCGGGCGAGTACGGCGACCTCGTCGAGGTAGGCGGCGTGCACGTTCACGGTGTGGAACTCCACGGCGTTCCAGACCCGTACGGCCGAGCGGGTCAGCTCGGGCAGGTCCGCTGGTGAGATGCGCTCCAGGAAAGCGGTCCACAGCACCCGGAAGTCCATGCGCACCGCCTGCAACAGCCGCTCGAGCGGCACGCCCTGGTGGGCGCGGTGGCGGCCGAGCCGGGCCGGCACCTCGCGCAGGTCGTCGCTCACCGGAAGGCCGCCGATCAGCCGCAGCAACAGCTCGAAACAGGCGCGGGCGGTGTCCCGCAGTTCCTCGGCCGAGACCGTCCCCTCGTAGCCGTCGAGCGTGGCGACGTTCGGGATGTAGCGGCTGACCAGCTCGTCCACGTCGTCCAGGCAGTCGCGGACGAGCGCGCGCAGCTCCTCGGAGGCCGGTGCGCCGGTGTCGTCCCGCCCGTCGACGTTCGGGGGGTTGTGCATGCGCCCATTATCAGCACCGCCATATGGCGTTTTGTCCTAATTTGTCATGCAATGCGGCAAACATCAGGCGGGGTGCCGGGATTCGGACCGGAGGTGAGCTTTGTTGTAGCCGACCGGAAACTAGAATTCCCGAGATCATCGGTGTCGCTCCCCGGAGCGCCGCAGAAAGGTGGCTGACGTGACGCCCCGGTTCGGTATCCAGCTCGCGCCCGACGCCGCGAGCATCAACGCCATCCGTGACCTGGCCCGGCTCGCCGACCAGGAAGGACTCGACCTGCTCGGCGTCCAGGACCACCCGTACGCCGCCGCGCACGCCGACGCCTTCGCGCTGATGGCCACCGTCCTGGCCGAGACCGAGCGGCTGCGGGTCTTCCCCGACGTGGCCAGCCTGCCCCTGCGCGGTCCCGCGATGCTCGGCAAGACCGCCGCGACCCTCGACCTGCTGAGCGGCGGCCGGTTCGAACTCGGGCTGGGTTCGGGCGCCTTCTGGCCCGCGATCACCGCCATGGGCGGGCCGTCCCGTACCTCTCCCGAGGCGTTGCGGGCCCTGGAGGAGAGCATCGAGATCATCCGCGCCATGTGGCGGCCGGGCGAGAACGTGCGGGTGAAGGGCGAGTACTACACCGTCGACGGCGTGCACGCGGGCCCCGCCCCCGCGCACCAGGTCGGCATCTGGGTGGGCAGCGTCGGGCCGCGCGCCCACGCCCTGACCGGACGGCTGGCCGACGGCTGGGCCGCGCCGATCCCGCACTACCTGCCCTACGAGAAGTGGCGCCCCTCCCAGGACCTCATCGACAACGCCGCCCGCGACGCCGGGCGCGACCCGGCGTCGATCACGCGGATGGCGCAGTTGGTCGGCGACATCACCGAGACCCGGGGCGCCGCCGTACGGCTGGAGGGCGAGACCCCGATCCGCGCCACCGCGAAGGAATGGGCACAGGTGCTCGCCGACCTGGCCACCGAGACCGGTTTCGACACCTTCGTCTACTGGCCGGAGAACCCCGACGCCACCCAGCTCCTGCGGTGGGCTCGGGAGGTCGTCCCCGCCACGCGCGCTCTGCTCGCCTGAAACGCGTCCCTTCGGCACTCCGCCGCGTCCCGGGCAGCAGGACGATCACGTCGGCCGTCAGCTCGGGACCAGCCGCCCGGCCTCCGCCGCGTCGATCACGTCGGCGACCATCCTGAGGTAGTCCACGAGGATGTCGTGCCATTGGAGGTAGGCGGCGAAGTCGTGCGCGTGGCTCAGGAAGCGCACCGTCGCGCTCCTGCCCACGGCGGCCAGGTCCAGGGGGGCGGCGTACCCGTCCAGCACGCGGCGGATGAGGGCGTCGTGGTCCAGCGCGCCGTTGCCGAACCGGTCGGTCAGCTCGCGGAACTCCACCAGTTCCCCGACGAGCCAGCCGACGTCGGACTCCGGCGCGCCGGCGCTCAGGTTCTCCCCTGTCAGCAGGGCGCCGTCGTGGTCCGGCGTCAGCGGCAGGAGAACGCCGAGGCTGGGGGCGCCGTGCAGCAGCGCGCGCGGCCGTTCCGGCGCGCACCACCCCGCGACCGTGGCGGTCCGGGTCGGGCCGAGGATCTCGGCCGCGTGCCGGCGCAGCTCCGGCGCGGCGCGGGGCCCTTCCCCGTTCCGCAACCAGGACAGCAAACGCCGCGGGCCCTCAGGGGGCCGCAGGTCGGCCGGTGGCAGGGGTGTCGCGTGCAGCCGGGCGAGGGTCGCGCCGGTCTCCGCGAGGGTGTCGGCGGCGATCCGCGCCACGTCCGGGTGTCCCTTGCGGAAGACACCCGCGAGGGTGGTGGCCTGATCGGTCCGGTAGGCCATCCCGGCGCCGTCGCCGCGCACGGGGAGAGTGAGTCTGACCCGTCCTGGCGGCACCCCCCGGACGGCCGCCAGCACGGCGGGATCGGGCATCCGCATCGCGTCACGCCGATCGGGTCCTGGCCGCCGGGTCCACACGTAGCCGTCCTCGCCGTTCCTGACGATCGTGGTGCGAAGGAAGCCCGAGCCGAAGGACTCGACCGTCTCGCTCATGAACCCTTCTCCTCGCGTAGCCGTTCCACCTGCTCGATCAGGGTGGAGAGCGGGGCGGCGCCCAGGCCGTCCCGGTTCCTGGTGTGGGTGCTCAGCGTCGGGACGGGGTCGGCGACCACGACGTTGGGCCGGGCCTCGAGCGCCGCGAGGTTCTGCCGGTAGGCGTACGAGCCGGTGGCGCCGGGCGGCAGGGCCGGCGCGATCCCGATCAGCGCGGAGGTGCACTGGAGCGCCAGCAGCACGGGCGTGTCGCCGAGGCCGTTGGCGAACCGGCTCAGGAAGTGGTAGGTCGCCGGGTGGACCAGCACGGTGTCCGGCCAGGTCGCGTACTCCACGTGCGGCGAGCCCGGCTCCGCGGTGTCCGGCCAGACGTCGAGCGGCACCTCCTTGCCGGTGATGGCGGCGACCGCCTGCCGGGTCACGAAGCGCTCCGCGCTTCGGGTCAGCACCACCCGGACGTCCAACTGCTGGTAGCCGTGCCTCAGCCAGTTCAGCCAGTACGGCAGGAAGGCGGCGCCGAGCGACCCGGTGGCGAGCACGAGCAGGCGTTCGGCGCGGAAGGGCGGCACGCTACTCATCGGCGTCCACCATCGCGCCGAGGATCTGATCGGCGTCGGCCAGCGCGGCCTGGTACCCCTCGGTCCGCATGACGCCCGCCGGGTTGAGCACGATCTCGTCGACGCCCGCCTCGCGGTAGTCCCGCAGGCGCTCGGCGACCTCCTCCGGCGTGCCGTACACGTAGACCCCCGACTCCACCAGGGCCGCGGCGCCGGCGTCCGGGTCGGCGGGGTCGGCGGGCACCCCGGCCCGCCTCAGCATGTCGGTGTAGTGGGGGGCCCGCAGGTGGGGCCCCGCGCCCGCCAGCGCGAGCCTGCGCGGGTCGCGGCCGGCGTCGGCCAGCGCCACGTGCACGACGGCCGCGACGCGGGGCACCGAGCCGCGCCCCGCCGCGCCCTCCGACAGGGCGGGGATCAGCGTGTCCCGCACGTAGGCGGGCGGCGTCATCCAGGTGATGGCGACGTCCGCGACGGCGCCGGCCTTGCGCGCCATGCCGGGGCGCAGCACGCCCAGACCCACCTCGACGGGCGCGTGCTTCATCGGGGGAAGCGCCCCGCCGGCCACGCACGCCTCGCAGGCGTGCCGGGAGACCCCGCCGTCGAGGACGCCGCGCATCGCCTCGGCGTACCCGGCCGCGGCCGTCGCGGGCCTCTCGTACGGCGCGCCGCGCAGCGCCTTGACCAGCTCGGGGGTGGCGGCGCCGTACCCGGCGACCACCGGCCGGCCGGTGAGCACCGCGAGGCTGCGCGCCTGCGCCGCCGCCTCCATCGGGTGGCGCAACGGCATCAGCGTCACGCTCAGCCCGGACGCCACCTTGATCCCCCGGCCCGCCAGGTAGGCGATCGTCTGGTGGGACTCGGCCATCACGGACTGTCCCATCCAGAGCCGGCTCGCCAGGCCGCCGGCCACCAGCTCCCCGAAGGGCACGACCACGTCGGGATGCGCGGGCTGGAACGGGAACAGCAGCGCGGGAGCCATGAAACCTCCTCGGTGAATGTCACTCCCGATCCGAGGCGGTGTCGCGGGCCCACGACACCGCCACGGCGATCACGTCAGCAACCACCGTCGAGGGTCAGCGTGCACAAACTGGTGATGATGATGTCTATGTAGTCGCCACCATCCGAGGCCTTCGCGACCTCGGACAGCGAGGTGTAGGCGTCGGCACCCCTCATGAGGGTCTCGATCGACATGTCGTTCACCTCCTTTCCTGGATCGCGTGGGATCCGGGCCCGGGTTCGGGCCCGGAGGTCTCGAAGGGGAGCACCGGCGAGCCGAGGTTGCGGTGGACCGCGCCGGGCACGACCCCCGCGTCCCGCAGCGCCTCGATCACCGCGTGCTCCCGGTCGCCGCCCCGCTCGGCGTGGGCCAGCAGCCCGGCGGCGACGGCGTGGGAGCGGTGCTCGCCGAAGCTCAGCCCGCGCATCCCCGGCCGGGGATCGCGCGGCTCCCATGCCCAGCCGACGCCGGGGCCGAGCTCGGCGACGTAGACGGACAGGTCGCGGCGCAGCCCTCCGGCCGCGGCCGCGGCCCGCGCGACGTCCGGTACGGCATGCCACGAACGCCGCCCCAGGTAGACGACGATGCTGTCGCGGCGCGGGTAGTGGGCCCGGGCGGAGAGCACCTTGGCCCGGTAGGGCAGCCGGAGCTCCTCCAGCCGGGCGAGCATCGCGCCCCACAGCCCGGGTGCCGCGTCGGGCGAGTCGGCTCCGGCGTACACCCGCACGCACACGCCCTCCTCCATGCCGTGCCCCAGCGATCCGTTGACCAGCAGGAAGCCGGGCGACAGCGCCGGCATGACGGCCGGCAGGGTGACCCAGCGCGACAGCCCGCCGTCGGCCGAGGCGTCGAACCGCGCCTCCGGGACCAGCACGCGCACGCCGTTCAGGCGGACCACCCCGGGTGATCCGGGCTCCACGGGGGCCAGGACGCGGGTGCCGCTGTGCGGGACCATCGCGCGGAGCGCGTGCTCGAAGCCGGGGTCGCGGGACAGCCGGCGCGGCCGGCCCTCCCTGGGCGCGCCTCCGGTGTGGAAGGCCTCGTACAGCGCGTCGGCCAGGGCCGCGCGCAGCGCCTTGGGGCTGCCGGCGGTGATCTCGCGGTCGTCCACGGTGGCCGAGGTCAGGTCCGCGCCGACGCGCACCCGGTCGAGTGCCCGCATCATCGCCCGCCTCCCAGGCCCAGGGTGGTGACGAACCCGGCGGGGTCGAGCAGGAGCCCGCGCCCGACCCCGGCCGCAGCGCGCTCCAGCGGCGACAGCCGTCCGCGCTGGTGGCCGGCGGCGATGACGCGGTCGATCAGGTGCCAGCCGGCGAAGCCCGCCGCCCTGGCCGCCAGCTCGTGGTCGGCCCGCGCCTCCGGCCTGGCCTGGAGGTAGCCCGACCAGAAGGACTCGACGGACGGCCGCAGCGCCTCGAAGCGGCGGGCGCCGTTGGCGACGACCTCGCGGTCGCTCACGAAGTCGTCACTGCCGGCCATGCCGAGCACGCCCCGGTAGAGCCACTCGCCGGCGAAGGCGCCCACGTCGCGCGCGGCGTCGGCCAGCCTGGTCTCCTCCCAGTCGGTCAGGTGAAGGGTGCCGTCGTGGTGGAGGAACTGGTCGAGCCGGATGTCGCAGTGCATCAGGACGCGGGGGGCGCGCTTCTCCCACCGGGACAGCTCGTTGATCGCGTCGACGACCGCGGGGTCGTTGTGCAGGATCGCCCACGCCTCCAGCTCCGCCCCGCTCGCGGCCGCGTAGACGCTCAGCGGGAGCGCCGACAGGCGGCCGAGCGGCGGCAGCGGCGGCTCCGAGGTGTCCTCGGCCACCGCCGGCGGGGCCTGGAGGGTGTGGAGCGTTCCGATCTGGACGCCGGCCGCGCGGGCGAGCTCCCAGGTGAAGGCGTCCTCGGCGGCGAGGTCGGCTCCGCTGCGGGCGTCCTCCAGCAGGGTGAAGGCCATCAGGCCGGACGCGGCGTCGCCGCCCAGGAGCCTGGGCGCGTTGATCGCCGCATGCCCGTCGAGCAGCGTGCTCATCGCGCTGGACCGCGTCACCTTCCGGCGGACCAGGTCCGCCTGGCCGAGGGTCTTCTTCACGAAGACCGGGACACCGGCGTCGGTCACGCCCGCCCAGCTGTCGTTGCGGCCGAGGAACGCGGTGACCGCGTCCTGCCGCAGCGTTCCCAGACCGAGCCTCCGGAGGAACGCCGTGACCTCGGGCACCTGGTCGAGCGGCACCGGCGGCCGCGTCGGCCGCTCACGTACCGCCATCGCGGGCTCCCGGGACAGGGGCCGAGGGCGCAACCCGTACGCGTTTCCTGTGCATGGTTCCGTCTCCCCGTCATCGGAAGGGACGTCTGCGATCAACCCGACGGAACATGACCTCATCACGGTCTCCTGACGGCCATCAAGGCATCGAGATGGCGACTTCATGCCGTGCTGGGAGCGACCGCGGTCGCGGGTGGCTGGGACGAAGGCAGGCGTTCGACGGGGGTTTTCGCAGGTCACGTCGGATGAAGCGGTCGAGAGGCGCGCGAGCCCGTTGTGCCGGGGCACAAGCGTGTTCGGCACCGGTTGACGCCCTTCGGTGATGCTTGCATACTTTAGTTATAGCTTCTAACTAGCGAAAGGAGCTGTCGCCATGGTGCTTTCGGCGCCGGGCGGCGGCCCCCACCTCCTGGCGGCGACCGTCGCCCGCTGAAAGGACGCACCTGGTGAACACGCCCTACCTGACCGGTCACTACGCCCCCCACGTCGACGAGATCACCGCCCGTGACCTGGTGGTCGAGGGCAGCCTGCCGGTCGAGCTGAACGGCCGGCTGGTCCGCAACAGCCACAACCCCAAGCCCGGCGTGACCCCGACCCACTGGTGGAAGGGCAGCGGCATGGTCCACGGCATCCGGCTGCGCGACGGCAGGGCGGAGTGGTATCGCAACCGCTGGGTGCGGACCCCCGCCCTGGACGGCGCGCCGTACATGACCGAGAGCGGCCCGGACCTGACCGCCAGCACGGCCGGCACGCACGTGATCGAGCACGCGGGCAAGCTGCTGGCGCTGTGCGAGGCGAACTACCCGTTCGAGCTGACCGCCGAGCTGGAGACCGTCGGCGCCTACGACTTCGCCGGCAAGCTGACCACGGTGATGACCGCGCACCCCAAGAGCGACCCGGTCACCGGTGAGCTGCACTTCTTCGGCTCCTCGCCGTTCCCGCCCTACCTGACCTACCACGTGGCCTCGGCGGCGGGCGAGATCGTGCTCAGCGAGGAGGTGCCGGGGGCGACGGCCTCCCTCAAGCACGACTTCGCCATCACCGAGCACTTCGTGGTGTTCGTCGAGGGGTCGGTGACCTTCGACCACACCGAGACCTCCGGCATCCCGTACGCGTGGAGCGACGCCCAGGCCACGCGCATCGGCGTGATGCCGCGTGGCAAGGGTGGAGCCGCGAAGGTGCGGTGGTTCGACGTCGAGCCGGGCAACCTGCTGCACACCGCCAACGCCTACGAGGACGCCCAGGGGCGGATCGTGGTCGAGGGCCCGGCGATGGACCGCGCGGGTTTCGAGCAGTCATGGAAGTGGTGGGCGGGCCTGCCCGGACGTGGCGTCGTGCCGAACTCGCGGTCGCTGACCCGGCGGTGGACCGTGGACCTGCGTGCCGGCACGGTCGCCGAGGAGGTCGTCGACGACCTGGTGGTGGAGTTCCCGACGATCAACGACGACCTGCTCGGCCGCGAGCACCGCTACCACTACGCCGTCTCCTTCCCTGACGAGCGCGGTGTGGGCGGCTACGGGGTGGTCAAGTACGACCGGGCCACCGGTGGCCGCCAGATCCTGCCGGTCGGCGACGGGCGCCTGCCCAGCGAGGCGGTCTTCGTGCCCGCCCAGGGCGCGACCCGCGAGGACGACGGCTACCTGCTGGCCGTCGTCAGTGACCTGCACGCCGACGCCTCCCAGCTGCTGGTGCTGGACGCCACCGACCTGAGCGGGGCGCCGGTGGCGACCGTGCACCTGCCCCGCCGGGTCGTGGCGGGCATCCACGGCTCCTGGATCGCCGACAACTGACACCCCGCCATCACCGACAGCGAAGGATCCCCCATGGACATCGACCTCCAGGCCCCCGTCATCGTTGAGCACCAGACCCTCGTGCGCGCCCCGCTCGACCACGTCTGGCGGCTGCACACCGACATCGACGCCTGGCCCACCTGGAACACCGGCATCGACACCGCGGCCCTGCGACAGGAACTCGCGGTCGGCGCGGTCTTCGACTGGGAGACCCACGGCCTGGGCATCAGCTCCACCGTCGCCGAACTCGTCCCGCGGCGCCGCATCGTCTGGGGCGGCCCGGCCCACGGCATCGACGGGGTCCACGTCTGGACGTTCGAGCCGGTGGACGGCGGGGTGCTGGTGCGCACCCGCGAGTCCTGGGCGGGCGCCCCCGTCGAGGCCGACCCCGAGGGCATGCGCGCGGCGCTCGACGCCTCGATCCGTGCCTGGCTGGCCGACCTCAAGAGGACGGCGGAGCTGGGCACCGACCTCAAGAGGACGGCGGAGCTGGGCACCGACCTCAAGAGGACGGCGGAGCTGGGCACCGACGAGCCGCGACTGTGACCGGCCGTCACCGCCAGGAGGCCGGGTAGCGGTGGCCCGGCAGGATCCGGCCGAGCACCACGCCGCCCGCGATCACGACGGCGCTGGCCGTGACCACCGGGCTCAGCAGGAACAGCGGCGCGGGGGCGGTGAGGCCGACGAGCGCCGCGGTGGCGCCGGCCGGCGGGTGCGGAGCGCGCAGCAGCATCATCGGCGCCGTGGACAGCGCCGCCGCGACCGCGGCCGTCCACACCGACGGGCCGGCCAGCGCGGTGAGCGCGAGCGCGACGACCGTCGCGCTGACGTGCCCGAGCACGATGCTGCGCGGCTGCGCGAACGGCGCGCTCGGCGCCAGCGCCACGATCCCGGCGGTGGCCGCGAACGGCAGCGCGAACAGCGCCAGCCCGGTGAAGCTGGTGACGGCGGCCAGCAGCAGTAACCCGGCCAGGGCGGCCAAGGTCGCCGTCAGCACGCTCTTCAGCTGGACCCCGTTCATAGCGAGGTTCGCAGCGAGCGGAGGAAGTCGCGGATCAGGGCGGCGCTCTGCTCCAGTTCGGTCGTGAGCGGGAAGTGGCCGGCGTCCAGCAGGTGGATGCGCGCCTGCTTGAGATCGCGGGCGAAGGCGCGCGCGCCGTCAGGACCGAAGATCTCGTCGTTGCGTCCCCAGACGGCCAGCAGCGGCGGCTGGTGGGTGCGCAGGTAGTCCTGCCATTCCTGGTAGCGGGGCGGGTTGGTGCCGTAGTCCAGGAACAGGGCGAGCTGGATCTCCTGGTTGCCGGGCCGGTCGAGGAGCGCCTGGTCGAAGGCCTCCTTGTCGGGGTTGACCAGCGAGGTGTCGGGCACGCCGTGGGTGTACTGCCAGTGCGTGGCGTCCCGGGTGAGCAGGCCGCGCAGGGCGTCGCCGTTCTCCTTGGACGGCTCGGCCCAGTAGGCCCTGATCGGCTCCCAGAAGGGGGTCAGGCCCTCCTCGTAGGCGTTGCCGTTCTGGGTGACGATGCCGGTGATCCGCTCGGGGTGGCGCACCGCGAGACGGAAGCCCACGGGGGCGCCGTAGTCGTGCACGTAGACGGCGTAGCGGGTCACGCCGATCGAGTCGAGCAGCCGGTCGACCACGTCGGCGAGGTGGTCGAAGGTGTACTCCCAGTCCTGCGCGGAGGGCGCCGAGCTGTGCCCGTAGCCGGGGTAGTCGGGCGCGATCAGATGGAACTCGTCGGCCAGCTCGGCGATCAGCTCCTGGTAGGCGATCGACGAGGTCGGGAAGCCGTGCAACAGGACAAGCGTGGGCGCCGAGGGGTCCCCGGCCTCACGGTAGAAGACGTCAAGCCCGTCGATCACCGCGGTGCGGTACGAGATCGTCATCATTAACTCCCTAAACGAGGTTTGATGGTTAAGTGATAGCATGGCTGACGTTAACCGGTCAACTCATCTTGAGGGGTTAGTTTTGAGGATCCGGCCGCTCCGCGACGAGCCCCTGGGGCTGGACCTGGTCGACACCGTCTGGGTGGAGAACGGGGCGCTCGTCGACCAGTTCGACACGCCCGAAGGGGTGCTGGCCTGGCTGGCCGACCACGACCTGCCCGGCGGCGACGACCTCGAGCGGGTCCGCGACCGCCTGACACAGGCCAGGGCCGCCATGCGCGACCAGCTCGAAGGGCGCGGCTCCGCGCCGCTCAACGCCGTGCTCTCCCACGGCGGCCGGCGGCCCCAGATCGGCGACGGCGGGCCGTACGAGAAGCTGGTGCTTGACGACCCGTCCTGGCACTCCGCGTGGACGGCGGCCGCCGACCTGGTGCGCGAGCTGGGCGAGCGCCCCGAACGGGTACGGCCCTGCGGCAACCCGCGGTGCGTGCTGTGGTTCCTCGACGTGAGCAAGAACCGCAGCCGTCGCTGGTGCCGGATGGACGTGTGCGGCAACCGGGCCAAGGTCGGCCGCTACAACCAGCGCCAGCGGGCTTCCGGACAGGCCTGACGCGAACATCAGGGGGCCGGTGTCACTAAGGTGTGCCGCATGTCGCTCCTGATCGATGTCCGGCGCAGCGCCGGGCCTGACTCCTTATCGCAGACGCCTGCGCCCGAGCCCGCCGCCGGGGCCCGCGGCGCCCGCCAGGAAGGCGTCACGCCCCGATGAGCGTGCTGCGCCTCCACGCGGAGGGCCCCAGGGTCGCCCCCTTCGAGCTCTTCTTCGACCTGGTCTTCGTCTTCGCCGTCACCCAGCTGTCCCACCTCCTGCTCGAACACCCGACAGCCGGGGGCGCGCTGCAGACGCTGTTCCTGATGCTGGCCGTGTGGTGGGCGTGGATGTACACCGCGTGGACCACCAACTTCTGCGACCCCAACCACCCGGTGATCAGACTCACGCTGGCCGGGCTCATGCTGGCCAGCCTGGTCATGGCGGCCGCGGTGCCCGAGGCGTTCGGCGACCGGGCGATCTGGTTCGCGTGCGCCTACGTGGCGATCCAGATCGGCCGTACCATCGTGGTCGCGCTGCTCACCCGCGGACACGCGCTGCAACGGGTGTTCCTGGGGGTCGGGTTCTGGTTCGCCCTCTCCGCGCTGTTCTGGATCGCGGGCGCGATCCTCGGCGGCACCGCGCAGGCGGCGCTCTGGGTGGTCGCGCTGCTGATCGACTATGGCGCGCCGGCGGCCGGCTTCCGCACCCCCGGGCTCGGACGTTCCACCACCACCGAGTGGACGATCGACGGCGGGCACATGGCGGAGCGCTGCCAGCTGTTCGTCATCATCGCGCTCGGCGAGTCGATCCTGGTCACCGGCACCACGCTGGCCGACGCCAGGACCGACGCGCTGACGTTCGTCGCCTTCGCCGTCTGCCTGCTCGGCAGCATCGCCATGTGGTGGGTGTACTTCGACCTCACCGCCGACCTCGCCGCGGAACGCATCGAGAGCTCCGACGACCCCGGACGCCTCGGACGCTCCGCCTACACCTACATGCACATCCCGATGGTGGCCGGCATCATCGTCTCGGCGGTCGGCGACGAACTGGTGATCGCGCACCCCGGCGGGCACTCCAGCCCCTGGACCGTGCTGATGGCGCTCGGCGGGCCCGTGCTCTACCTGGCCGGGCACACGATGTTCAAGCGGGCCGTGTTCGGCGCCCTGTCGACCGGCCGGATCGTCGCGATCGGCGTGCTGTGCGCGATGGTCGTCGTGGGGCTGCTGGTGCCCGCCGTCCCGCCGCTCGCGCTGACCGTCGCCGGGCTGCTGGTGCTGGCGGGCGTCGCCGTCTGGGACACGCGCGTCTTCCGCCGCTCACAGGCGGAGCCGGTGACCTGACCCCGTCTCCTCGCCGCCGCCCCGGCCGGGTGCGGCGGCGAGGGCTCTCGGGCGCCCCGCTTCCCCGTGCACGGCGTGCGTCTTCGGCGCGGTCGCGTCGACGAACGGGCGAGCACGGCGGCAGAGGACATGTGGGGCGGATGCGGTCTATGCGGAATTTAGGGTGATATGTCCTTTCTGGCTAGACTCCGCCCCTTGTGGAGATCTACCTGACCCAGGCGAAAATCGCCTTGCTGCTCGCCCCGCTGGCCATCGCGTTGCTGCTGCTGCCCTTCGTGTCCCGGCAGTACGGCCGTTTCGGGCGCATCGGGCGATGGTCGGGGTTCGTCACGGCGATGCTCGTCCTGTACGCCTGCGGCGTGGTGGCCTTCACCCTGTTCCCGCTGCCCGAGGTGACGCCGGACTTCTGCGCGATCCGGCAGAGCCTCGCGACGCCGCGCTGGCAGCCGCTGTCGAGCGTCCAGGACGTGATCAGGGAGAACGCCGGGCAGGGCCTGTTCGCCGCGCTGTACAGCAGGTCGATGCTGCAGATCGTGTTCAACGTCGCCCTGTTCGTGCCACTGGGTTTCCTGCTGCGCTACCGGCAGCGGCTCGGCCTGCCGCGCACCCTGCTGATCTCCTTCGCCGGTTCGCTGGCGATCGAGCTGACCCAGCTCACCGGCCTGTGGGGCCTCTACCCCTGCGCGTATCGGCTGTTCGACCTGGACGACCTGATCATCAACACGGCCGGCGCCGGACTCGGCTGGGCACTGGGAGTCCCGGCCGCCCGGCTGCTGCCGGATCCGTGGCCGGCGCCCGTCCCGGACCTCGCGCCGCCCACCATCGGACGGCTGACACTCGCCATGCTGCTCGACGGCGTGGTGTGGTTCTTCGCCTCGCCGCTGTTCGGGCTGCTCGCCGTCCAGGCCCACCGGCTTCTCACCGGCGGCCCGATGCCCGCCGACGCCCTCCTGCGAGACCTCCTGCCCGGCCTGTCGTACGCGGTGACCGGGCTGGTCATCTTCATCCTCATCCCGGCGGCGCGAGAGGACGGCGCCACACCGGGCCGGGCGTCCGTACACGTCACGTTCCGCGACGCGCAGACCGGACGGCCCGCCCCGGCGCTCCGGCGCCTCGCCCGCTCCGGCGCGCCGTACCTCGCCCTCCTCGCGGGTGCGGTCGTCGGCAGCGCCGTACCGGCCCTCGGCCTCCTCGTCGTCCTGGAACTGGAACGCCGCGGCGTCATGGCCCGGTGGACCCGCACGCGCATCGTCACCCGAGCCGCCGCCCGCACACCCGCCACCGCCCCGCGCTGATCCCCGTGAACGCGAGAATCTGGACCAGTAGGCTCCCTGCGATCCAGACGAGCGCGAGAATTTCCAGCGCCGACCCGACCTGCGCTGGGACCGCTCGGGTTTCGTGCCTGTTGGACGGTGGAAACGAGCGGCGGTGAGCAGTGCGCCGCACGGGACGTGGAAGCGTCGCGCGCGGCCTCGGTGGCGGCGGCGAACCTTCCTCCCGCACGGCGGCAGAAGGGGCGGAGCAGGCGCATGACGGCTGACCGATTCAGCACGCACGACCTCGAACTCGGCGACGACGTCGTGACCAAGCGATACACATCCTGGGGACGAGGAGAACCTCACCGGGAATGGGCGGCGCTCACGCTCCTCGCCGAACACGCGCCCGGCCTCGCGCCCAGCCCCGTCCGCGCCGAGTTCGACGGCTGTCCTCCCGCGATCGTGATGACCAGACTGCCCGGACGCGTCCTTCGCGGTCAGCACGCCACCGATGAACAGATCCGCGCGATGGCCGCTGCTCTGAACCGGTTGCACCAGGAGATCCCCATTCGCGTGGTCGAGGCGGTCGAGCCGGCCGCGTGGGGGCCTGCCGCCGCCGTGCGCAAAGTCCGCGCCTGGGCCGACAAGCAACCCGACCTCGGCGAGGACCCTGCGGTACGGCAGGCGTTCCGAGCGGGCGCCGCATGGCTTGCCTCCTCCGTCCCGGACGAACTCGCCACGAACCCGCTGCCGCCCGTCCTCGGCCTGGCTGACGGGAACCACGCCAACTACCTGTGGGATGAGCATCGGGTGCGGCTCATCGACTGGGAAGACTCCGGACGCAGCGATCGCGCCTTCGAACTCGGCGAGGTGGCCGAGCACATCTCCCGCGTCGACGGCACCCTGGACGCGGAGCGGCTGCTGGCCTGCGTCGACCTGACCCAGCGGGAAGCCCAACGCGTACGCGGGTTTCGCCGCCTGTTCGCGCTGGGGTGGTTCCTCATGCTCGGCCCCGATGGGCCGGCCACACCCCACAACCCCGCAGGCACCTTGGAACGTCAGGCCGAACGAGTTCTCCACCTTCTCGACTGACACCCGCTCCGGCAGTGGGATCGAAGCGCCTGCTGCGCCGGTGGTCTCAATGTTCGTGGAATCGCGCCTCCATGACCGCGAGAGCGCATTCCTCAGGAGTCAGCCAGCGCAGCACGACGTCGTCGAACAGGTCGGTGTCGATGCTGCTCAGACTGTCCTCGTCTGAGTCGTCAAGCCGCCGCCAGAGCACCTGGGGCAGGACTGTGACACCCGGTTCGGCGATGCACGTGACCACGCAACGCGCGGGGCGGATGCCGTTCTGGGGGTCCATCTCGTACTCCAAGGCATGTTCGAACCACATGCCCTGCTGCGGGAGCACGCTCTCGGCCACGTCGTCATCCTCCTTCGGGCGAGGGCGCACGCGCGGGGAAAACGATCGGCCGGTGCGCAGAAAGTTCGGTCCACCCGTCCTGTTGGTCCGCCCTACCCGATCCAAAGCACTCGAAGATCGAGAAACCGGGTCACAGGGCACTCGAGCCCCCGTACGCTCCCGGACCTGACCGCCACATGGCTGGACTCCGACTGCCCGGAAAGCCCTGAGCAGGTCGCCACGTGTCGGCCGCGTCGGCACGCCCTTGGCGTTGAAGAACGGTTACCTTGGCGATATGGCCGATCACGAGCGCACGCTGTCCGAGGAGGAGCAAGCCGTCATCCTGGCCCTTCTCGCTCAGGACTTTCCTGGCGTGGACGAGCTGCGAGCGCAGGTTCCTGAGGTGATCGTCCTGCGTCGATGCGGCTGTGGTTGCGCGACGCGGGACCTCGGTCCAGGAACTGCTCGCCGTTCGGACGCGTCCCCGGTGCGGGACGGCGTGCTGGTCTCCGCCAGTGTGACGGGTTGTGGTGACGGTGTACTGCTGTTCGTCAAGGACGGCTACCTGTCGTGCCTTGAGGTCTACTCTCTCGACGATGATCCGGCTCCGCTTCCCCGCGTTCAGGACCTCGTCATTGATCCCGTCGACACCCGCGAGTAACCGCTGCAAGCCGGACGCGACCCTTAAGGATGATCCCAGGTCAGTGCTGACCAGCGAGGGGCGTCACCGGTAGGGGTCGAGGTGGTCGGTGGGCCCGACCAAGGCGGGGCCGGCGTAGCGGGCGGGCGACAGATGGACGCCTGTGACGCGTTCGGCGAGGGCGAGGGCCCGGGGGACGGGATCGTGAGGGAACTCAGGCAGCTCACCGTCGGCGTCCAGGCCGAGGGCTTCGACATCCGCTTGGAGCCGGTCGGGGTCGGTGCCCGTTCGGCGGGGGTAGGAGTACAGGCCGAACGTGGTGACCAGCCGGCCGTCGAGACAGTAGGCGAAACCGTCGCTCTCGACGGTGGCGAACACGGCGGCCGCGGCCGTGCCCGCGGACAGCAGGTCGGCTCTGTCGTAGCTGATTCCCGCCCAGCCGCATTCGATCAGTACGGTTCCGCCGGCCGCCGAGTAGGCCGCGACGCCGAATCCGGAGTCGCCCAGCGGGCCGGGGATGACACCGATTCGTCGCAGGGCGTCTTGGGGGGAAAGGTTTCGGACGAAGGTGGTGTGGAGCCACGTGTCGTCGGCGTCGTCGGTGAACTCCTGGTAGAGCCATTCGTACGTCTCCGCTGTCGCGCCGCTCATCCGTGCGCCTTCCGTAGGGGGCGTATCGCGGTGATCATGGCAGAGGCGGCCGACAGTTCGTCCGCCGGCGGATGATCGAGCCCGACGGCGCCTACGGGCTCTGACCCGGGGCCGTGAGCGCCGGCCGGGTCTCGAACCAGGCGGCCCGTGCCCGTAGCCGGCGTCGGTCACCAGCGCAGCGTGGGGCTGAGGACTTCGCCGATGAACGCCGGGCCGTTCTCGATCTTCCAGGAGCTTCTCGCGGCGTAGTCGCGCCCGGAGAGGGTCCGGACCGCGAAGTACCCGCACGACTGCACCTGACCCTCTACCGTGATGTACATCTGGTGGCACTTGAGCTGCTGGGAGACCGGCAACTCGGTCATCGGGTCGTACAGCTGGACGGCCATGTCGGTCTTGATCCCGACGGGTCCCCGCAGCCGCGTCCGTACCATGAGGGTCTCGTCGCTGACCTTGATGCAGGGCTGCAGCCGCACGCCCTGGCCGGCGTGCGTCCACGCGCCGCAGCGTTCGGTGCCCTCGCCCGCGCGGCGGTCGGTGCCGCCGACGAGGGTGCCGCCGTAGAACGCCAGCCCCGCCAGGACGACGGCGGCCAGCGCGGCGTGTGTCACCGGCACCGTCCGGGGGGTCCTGCCCCGGCCCCCGGTTCCGTCGCCGTGGTTGCGCTCCGGGTCGGCCAGGACCCCGACGTCTCGCGTGTCCACGGGTACGGCACGCGCATCCCTGACGTCGGGCTGCCACGTCCCGGCAGCGCGCGGCGGTGCGGCGGCGATGGATGCCGTCACGGACACCGGGGCGCCGCCGGACGAGGCCGCAACGGATGGCGGCGCCGCGGAGAGCGCCCCCGCAACGGGCGGCGACGTGGGGGAGCCGGCCATCGAGCCCACGGTGGCCGCCGTGGAGCCGACCACGGGTCCCACCGCGGCTGTCGTGGCGTCGACCGCCGATCCCATGGCGGCTGTCGTGAAGTCGATCGTCGATCCCACCGCGGCGGTCGTGGCGTCGACCGCCGCTCCCGCCGGAGCTGTCGTAGCATCGACCGTCGATCTCACCGTGACGGTCAGGGGGTCCGGCGAGACGGCGGACGGCGGTGCGTCAGCGGACGGCGGCGGCGCGTCAGGAGACCCCGTTGCGGCGGAGGCGATACGGCCGGCAGCGTTCTGGCGCCATCCACGTCCGGTCTTCTCCAGGGCGCCGCGAAGGTCGTCGATCCGTTCGCCGATGGCCAGCAGCCGGTCGGCACGATCGCCGGACACCTCGAGGGCGGTGACGATGTCGCGCATGTCCTCGACACCCGGCAGCCTGGTGCCCTTGGTGAGCTGGCGCTGACCGGACAACCAGTTCGACACCATCGAGGCCGTGGCGTTTCTCACGCGATGCACCAGGTACTTCTGCTGTTTCCCTGCGGATTCCAGCGCTTCGCGTAAGCCCGCGGCCGCCTCGTCCAATGCATGGCCGAGCGCGTCGGCCGTTTCATCCACGTTCACGCGATCCCCCGTGTAACCGTTGCCGGGCCGCTGAAACAGCAGGTCAGAGCGCTGTATGGGCGGTGGGACAGTTCAAGTCCCAAAATCCTTCCACCGATGTCGTTTCCTGGCCAACCTGTCTGGCATGCCAACGACACGAGGAGAACTCATGCGTGCCGCGTTCATAGGTCTGCTCACCGCCGGACTGCTGGTCTCACCGGCGGCGGCCTCGGCCCAGCCGGCGCAGTCGGCCCAGTCGGCGAGCTGCGAAGGCGTGCGCATCCTGCACACGCCCGTGCGGATCCAGAGCGGGGACACCGCCGCGTACGTCCACGTCTTCTACGACTCGCGGACGGCCGTCGCCTGCGCGTACCTCAATTCCAGCAACCAGACCTGGGGCTATTCCAAGCACATGACCATCCAGCTCAAGCACTGCCAACGGCCCAGCCAGACGCGCGGGGTGTGCAACGGTCAGCTGCAGTCGACGGCGGTCGGCGGGTGGAGCAGCGGACGCAGTAACGCGGTCACCCTGCGGATCACGGACGGCTACATCATGGGCGTCGGCCGGATCTGGTGGAACGACAACTACGGGACCAACCAGTCACGGGCGATCGCCAGGGTGAGCAGCGCCCGTGTCGCCCAGCGCGATGTCGAAGAGGCCGTCAGGGAAAGCAGCGAAGCCACCCGCTGACCCCCGCCGCTGCCCGCCTCCGACGACGTCGATACGGCGGGCGGCACCGAGCACGACGAGGCGGCGCGCGGCGCACGGCGCCGCGCGAACCCCGCCCGAGCCCCGCCCGAGCCCCGCCCGAGCCCCGCGCGAACCCGGAGCACGAAGCCCGCGCGAACCCCGCCCGAGCCCCGCGCGAACCCGGAGCACGAAGCCCACCCGACCCCCGACCGGCAGACACGACTGCCCGAACACCTTGAAGAGGACCACCATGTACGGACCCGGCTGGCGCCAGGACCCCCAGGGCAAGACCCGGTGGAGCGAGAACGGCCAATGGGGTGACCAGGTGCGCGACTCGTCCGGTGGCGTGTACCGCGACCACCACGTCCCCAGCACCCCGCCCCGCATGTCGGCCCCCAGGCTGTCTCATGCCGACCCGCCGCCTGGCGGCGGGTCGAGCGTCATCGACGAGCTGGCGGCCAAGAATCGCCAGGTCTGGGGCGATCAGGCTCCCGGGGCGGTGCAGCAGGCGCTGGGCGGGATGGGAACGGGCGGGTTCGCCGCGATCCTGGTCGGGCTGGCCGTCATGGTGTTCCTGTTCACCGTCGTCAGCTTCGTCGGAGTGGTGGTCCTGCCGATCGTCGGGTTCGTCCTCTACCGGAAGGGGACGCTGCGCGGGGTCAAGCCGGCGGTCCTGGGGGTCGTCTGGTTCCTGTGTCTGACCACGACGCTGACCACCGTGGACCGGTTCTCCGGAAGCGGGCTGCCGGAGGAGGTCGAGCAGGCGCAGGCGTTCCTCAGCCTGATGGGCAGCGACTCCATCTCGCGTATCTGCACCGAGCCTTACATGACCGAGCAGGCCAGGGCCGCGATGGCGGCCAAGGAGGGGGTGTCCGGCTGTGCGGAGGCCGTGGGGAGGATCAGGCAGCGGCTCGACGAGTCGGCCTTCGAGGATCTGGGCCAGCTGGACATGACGAGGACCGATCGCGGCACCTACCTGCTGGAGGACAATCCGCTGGGCTGGCGGGAGATCACCATCAGCACCCAGGAGACCTACGGCATCCTGTTTCACGCGATCAGCTGACCCGCCCGTGGTTTCGGGGTCGCTGGCACGAGGAGCGAAGGGGCGCGGGCGCCGGCCGCGTGGACCTGCGGGATCCGCCCGTCAGGACTGATCGCGGGTGATCGCAGCGGAGGCGTCATGGCCGACCAGCGCCGCGTATCGGCCTCTCCGGCTCATGAGGTGGTCGTGGTCGCCGACCTCCGCGACGCTGCCCTTGTCGATGACGAAGATCCGCGCGGCGTCCCGTACCGTGCTCAGCCGGTGGGCGATCACGATGCGGGTGATCGGCAGATGGCTCAGGTTGTGCTCGATGATGGCCTCGGTCCTGGTGTCGAGATGGCTGGTCGCCTCGTCCAGCAGCAGCACCGCAGGCTCGGTGAGCAGGGCGCGGGCGAGGGCGATGCGCTGGCGCTGGCCTCCGGAGATCAGCCCGCCGTCGGTGAGCATGGTCTCGTACTTCATCGGCATGGCGTCGATGGTGTCGTGGATGTGGGCCAGCCGGGCCGCTCGCACCATGCGCTCGTAGGAGGCGTCAGGGTCGTTGAGGCAGATGTTCTCCCTGATGGATCCGCTGAACAGGACGGGCTCCTGGTTGACGATGCCGAAACGGGTGCGCAGGTGCCTGATGTCGATCTGGGAGGCGGGCTGCCCGTTGTAGAAGATCTCGCCTTCGTCCGGCTGGTAGAGGCCCAGCAGCAGCCGGGCGAGCGTGCTCTTGCCCGATCCGGAGCTGCCGACCAGGGCGATCTTCTCTCCGGGGCTGATGCTCAGGTAGATGTTGCGCAGGATCCACGGGGACCGCTGGTCGTAGCGGAAGCTGACGTCGCGCAGCCGGATGAAGCCCACGGCCGACGGCCGTTCCGCCTGGACGGGAAACGTCTCGCGCGGGGTGGCGGCGATGTCGTCGAGCCGCTCCACGTGCGCGCCCACGGTCTGGAGCTGGTGCAGGCTGCCCATCAGCGACCCCAGCGGGGTGAGCGCCGCCACGGCGATCGCGTTCAGCGCCAGGACCTGTCCCAGGCTCAGGTCCCCGGACAGGACCTGCCAGGCCCCCATCCAGAAGAACGCGGCCGGGGCCGCGAACCGCACCGTCGCCGTCGCCGAGGTGACCGAGCCCGCTGTCAGCCCGCCGAGCTGCGCGGCGGCCAGCTGACGAGCGAACGCTTCCCGCCAGCGGCTCAACGCGCGCTGCTCGGCGCCTGCCGCCTTGAGGTTCTCCATGCCCTTGATGGACTCGATCAGCTTGGTCTGCGCGTCGGCCTGGGCGATCTGCTCGCGGGTGATGAGCTCGCCGACCCTGCGCTGGGTGAGCAACAGCGCGAGGATCTCCAGGCCCGCGATCATGATCAGGCCGAGTCCGAAGCTCGGCTCCATGGCCAGCAGGAGGACGAGATAGCCGGCGGCCATCGGCCCGTCCAGCATCGCCGCGACGATCTGCCCGCTGAGCAGGGCACGTACCTGGGCCAGGCTGGCGGTCCGCGTCACCAGGTCCCCCGCTCCCCGCAGGGCGAAGAACCGGTACGGCAGCGCCATCAGATGGGCGACGATCCCTTCGGTCATCTCCCCGTCGACGCGTGTGCGCAACATCGCCAGCAGCAGCGTCCTCAGCTGCCCCACAGCCAGATGGGTGAGCACCCCGACCGCGAGCATGATCCCGAGAAACGCCAGCAAGCCCTCATCGCCTCCCGGCAGCACCCGATCGGTGATCACACCGGAGGCCGCGGGAAGCAGCAACCCCATCACCTGCAGCAGCGCCGACGCGGCGATGATCTGCGCGAACAGCGCTTTCTTGTCGCGTACGGCGGCGCGCACCACGGGCGAGTGCCACCATCCGCGAGCCCGGGGCTGCCGGGTGAAACCGGGTCCCGGTTCGAAGGTCAGCAGCACGCCGGTGAAGTCCCTGGCGAACTCCCTCCTGCTGAGCGTCATCCTTCCTGCCGCCGGGTCCACGATGGTCACCTGGCGGGGCGTCCACGCTTCCACCACCACGAAGTGCTCGAACCGCCAGTGCGCGATGGCCGGAAGTGGCTTGCCGGCCATCGCCTGCGGTTCCAGCGAGAAGGCCCGCGTCTTGAGCCCGTATCCTCGGGCGGCGCGCATGATGTCACGCGCCGACAGGCCGTCCCTCCCGACCCCCGTCCTGTCCCGCACGTCGCGCAGCGACACCCCGTGGCCGTGGTGGTTGAGGACCATGGCCAGGCAGGCGGCCGCGCAGTCCACCGCCGTGCTCTGCTGGACCAGCCGAACCTTCCTCACAGCTTCCCCGCCACCCGCAGGCTCATGACGACCAGGGCGAGGATCAGCGCGGCGACCACCGCCCACAGGGTGCCGATCCACCCCCGGGGAATCTCGCTGGACGAAGGAACCTGAGCTTGCGCTCGCCGGTGATGTCGTAGCGCTTCCTTGCGGTACACCTGCCGCATCAACTGACTCCTCACATGACGAGCGCCGCCGGGTTGCCCCGGCGGCGCTCTTTCCAGCCCTTGCCGTCAAACGGGGCGCGAGCCTCTCAACACTGATCCGAGCCCCTCAGACGCGGGCCCGGGTCCCCTCGGACAGGCCCGAACCGCTAGTACAGGTTCGGCCGGCCCGGGCAGAGGCAGCCCCTGCCGTGGCCGATCTCGATGTAGTCCGGCAGGCTGAAGTCCAGATCCGGCCACACACCGCCGACGACGGACGCGAGTTCGGCGTCGGTCAACTCGATCTCGTTGCTCATCAGTTCTCCTTGAGCGTGTTCTCAACGGACGAGCTGGAGCTTCACAGGGCGGCATTGACAGGCGATAACCGGTCCCATTGCCGCGATCTGTCCCGGTATTTATCCCCGCCCTGCCGGGACTGCCGGATTCGTCGTATGTCGCAACCTACGATGTGATCTGTGCGTTTCGAGGTGCTTGGGCCGGTTCGTGGCTGGCGGGGCGAGGAGGAACTCCAGCTCGGCTCCCCGCAGCAGCGGTTGACCCTGGCGGCCCTGCTGCTGGCCGAGGGCCGATCCTTGACCGTCGACCAGCTCGTGGACATCGTGTGGGCGGACGAGCCGCCGCGGACCGGGGCGGCCACCGTGCGCACGTACCTGTCCCGCCTGCGGGCCGTGCTGGGTGAGGGAGCCATCCGTTCGGTCGGCGGAGCGTATGGCTGCTCCGCCTCCCTGGACGCCTCCGACTTCACCACGTTGGTCCGGCAGGCTCGGCAGGCCCCACCGGCCGAGGCCGGCGACATGCTCGCGAGCGCGCTGCGACTCTGGCACGGGGAGGCGCTGGCCGGACTGCCCGGCGCGTGGGCCGAAGGACAGCGGGCCCGCTTCGCCGAGCTGCGGCTGTCCGCTCTCGAGGCCAGGATCGAGGCCGATCTGACGCTCGGCCGCCATCAGTACCTCGTGGCCGAACTGACGGAGCTGACCCGCGCCCACCCGGCCAGGGAACGCCTGGTGGGGCAACTGATGCTCGCCCTGTACCGCTCCGGCCGCCAGAGCGAGGCCATCGGCGTCTACACCGACACCACGAGGTTCCTGGCCCGCGAGCTCGGCGTCGCCCCCTCGACGGACCTCGCCGCCCGTTACCAGCAGATCATCTCCGGTGACCCGGCCCTGGCCGCTTCCCATCGCCATGCCGGTGAGCGGCGACCGGCCCCGCCTGTTCCCTGCCGGCTACCGCCCGACATCCCTGACTTCACCGGCCGCGCGGCGCAGACGTACAGCCTCCTCGGCGCGTTGCGGGCAACCGGAAGGCAGGCGCCCCCGGTGGTCGCCGTCTCCGGGATCGGTGGGGTGGGCAAGACCACGCTTGCCGTGCGCCTGGCCCACGCCCTGCGGCAGGACTATCCCGACGGGCAGCTGTACGTGGACCTGCGGGGCGCGGACCCGGCTCCGCTGGACCCCTCCTCGGTGCTGGCGTCGTTCCTGCACGCCCTGGGCGTGGGCGACGAGCGGATTCCCGAGGGCGTGCAGGAGCGTTCCGCGCTGTTCCGCTCGCTGCTGTCCGACCGGCGGATGCTCCTGGTGCTGGACAACGCGCGGGCCGCCGCTCAGGTGACCCCGCTGATCCCCGGCAGTCCCGGTTGCGCGGTGCTGGTCACCAGCCGGCCCAAGCTGCCGGGCCTGGGTGGCGCCCACGGGGTCGATCTGGCCACGCTCACGCCCGGGGAGGCCGTCGATCTGCTCGCCCGGATCGTCGGTCATGAGCGGGTGGCGGCCGAGCGGGCCGCGGCCGAACGGCTGGTGGCCCTGTGCGCGCATCTGCCGCTGGCCATCCGCGTGGTGGGCGCCCGGCTGGCGCTCAGCAGCCTCAGGACCGTCGAGTCCATGCTCGCCGAACTCCTCGACGAGCGCGGCCGGCTTGACGCGCTCCGCGCCGGAGAACTGGACGTCCAGAGCACCTTCGAGATGTCCTACCGCCAGCTCACCCCCGCGCAGGCGCGGGCCTTCCGGCTGGCGGCCGCGCCGGACTGCGACGATCTGCCGCTGGACGCGGCGGCGGAGCTGCTCGCCCTGGACGAGGACGAGAGCGAGCATCTCCTGGAGTCGCTCGTCGACCTCAGCCTGCTGGAGTCGCCCGTTCCTGGCCGCTACCGCTACCACGACCTGCTCAAGGTGTACGCCCGCCGGCAACCCGATCCCGAGCGGGAGGAAGCGGTCGACCGGCTGGCCGGTCACCTGCTGGCCACCCTGCAGAACGCCTGCACGGCATGGGGGCTCGGGCGATCCTGGTCCGGCTCGAGCCCCCGGCCCGGCCTGAGCTTCTCCGGCGAGGAGGAGGCCTCCGCCTGGCTGGAGACCGAGCTGGCAGGCATCTGGCCGCTGCTCGGGCAGGCCGCCGACATCCATCTGGCGGTCCGCCTCCTGCGCCTGCTGGAGGAACGGGTGGACCGGGTCGTCCACCACCGCGAGTTCAGCGGCGCGGCGGAACGGCTCCGCCAGGCGGCCAAGGACCGGGGAGACCGCGAGACCGGAGCCGGCGCCGCGTGCGTACTGGCGAGCGTGCTGTACTCGATGGGGCGCAGAGCCGACGCCGAGCCGCTCCTGCGCGAAGCGGTCGGGCAGGCGGCCGACGGGATCCTCCTCGCCGAGAGCGGCACGCTGCTCGCCCTCACCATCGCCACGCGGCAGGACTGGCCGGAAGCGGTCCGCGTGGCACGGCGCGCCGTGGCTACGGCCCGCCGGTCCGGCGACCCGCGCGTGGAAGCCAGGACGCTGACGTACCTCTCCCAGATCCTTCTCCGTATCGGGCAGGCGGAAGAAGCCCT
Organism: Nonomuraea sp. NPDC004354; assembly: GCF_053602555.1. Lineage (NCBI taxonomy): Bacteria > Bacillati > Actinomycetota > Actinomycetes > Streptosporangiales > Streptosporangiaceae > Nonomuraea > Nonomuraea sp. NPDC004354. Next base: position 874,892 of record NZ_JBSGDV010000002.1, read on the forward strand.
CGGCCATACCGAGGCCGCCATCGCGCTGGCGGCCTCGGTGGGCGTCGCGGCCTTCGAGATCTCGATCAAAGGCGTCGTGCTCACCGCCCTGGGGCGATACGAGGAAGCGATCCCCTGCTACGCCGAGGCTCTGGCCGCGTACCGCAAGCAGGGCCTGATGCAGATGGCGCTGGAGAACGCCTCCAGGCTCGCCGCCGCGTACCGCCAGGCCGGCCACCCCGATCTGGCGCGGAAGTACGAGGAGGAAGCCCGCGCGCTGTCCCAGGAGATCGCCGACTCGGCTCTCCTGGATCCCGGCCCCGACGGCCGTTGACGATCTGGTACGTCGCCGCGCAGCGGCCCACGGCCGGTGTCTACTGACTGTCAATGCCTGACCGGCAGGGTTTCCCGCATGACCCTGAAGATCAGAGAAATCGCCGTCGCGGCGCTCCTGGCCGGGACGATGCTCACGGCGTGCGGCGCCGAGCCGACGGCTGCCCGGCAGAAGAGCCCCGCGGCGTCCGGCGGTCACAGCGGAGCGAAAGGCGCGTTCTCCGTTGTCGTCGCGGATGCCGAGGACGAGGTGAACCAGGCGATGGCCAAGAATTTCAAGGACGAGAAAATGCTGGAGGAGGCCGCCGACCTGTTCAATGACGTGCTGAAGCTGCCGGAAGGGGACTACACCCTCGCGGCCGAGGAATGCAAGCAGGCCAACGCCTTCTGGAGCCCCGACGAGAAGAAGATCACCATCTGCTACGAGCTGCTCACCGACGCTGTCACCAAGGCCGAGGAGAATTTCAGCACCGACCAGGAGAAGCAGGATTACATCGCCGGTGTCCTGATGGACACGCTCTTCCACGAGCTCGGCCACGCCGTCATCAGCATCTTCGACCTTCCCACGGTCGGCAAGGAGGACGACGCCGTCGACCAGCTGTCCGCGATCTTCATGATCCAGGCCGGCGAGGACGGGGAGAACTTCGCGCTGCAGGCCGCCCAGTCGTACTTCATCGCCGCGGCCGACACCGACCGCGACTCCCTGCCGTTCTACGACGAGCACTCCATGGACGAGCAGCGGGGCTACAACTACGCCTGCCTCGTCTACGGCTCCGACCCCGAGAAGTTCGCCGATCTGGTGGGCGAGGCGGACGACTCCTTCCTGCCGGCGGCCAGGGCGGAGCGCTGCCCGCAGGAGTGGGAGAAGGTCAGCGCCGCCTGGGCGAAGCTCCTGGAGCCGCATCTGAAGGCCGCATGACAACCTGACGAGGCCGTCCCTGATCAGGGACGGCCTCGTCAGGTTGTCACCTGTCGGCCACCACGACGACCTGGTCGCCGGGCCGGAACGCCAGGTGCTCGGACTTGGGCGGGTTGAGCCGCACGCCGTAACGGGGCGCTGTGGCGCTGTCCGACGACAGCCGGTACCCCAGGGCCGTCTCGCCGCGCCGGCGGGCCGCCTCGATCACGGTCGCGAAAGTCGAGGACGCGCCGAGCGTGATGTAGTTCTCCGCCGGCTCGAGGTAGATGTCCGGCCCGTCGTGCTCCAGCAGCGCGTCGAAGACCTGGCCGAGGTGCCGGTTCTCGGCCAGCTGGGCGAGCAGCATGCTGACCAGCCGACCGCCCACCACGAAATCGTCGGCCTCGGCGACCTGGGCCAGCAGCCGGTTCCGCTCGTCGTTCATCTCGCTGACGATCGCCGCCCCCGTGTCCATGTCACGCAGGTGCAGCAACGTCACCATCGTGCGGGCGTCGGCCTTCTGGGGCTCGTACGCGTCACACGACAGCACGATCACCTGGTCGTAGATCCCGGGATTGAGCGCTTCGAGGGTGGCGCGGTCGGTGATGTCTCCCTGCTTCGCCGTGACGAGGACGTCTCTCGGCAGCGGGACATCCTCGGCGACCGGGCCCACCAGGTGGATCTCCGAACCGGGCAGCAGGTGATGCCCGAGCTCCCGCAGGATGCGCCGTCGGCGGCGGTTGTCCCCCAGGATCAGCGTCCTGGCCGGTTCCGCCTGGGGGACCGGTGGTAGCCCGATGGTGTTCGGCAGGACGGCGGGCGGCGCGGTGGCCAGCCGGATCTCCGAATCGTCGGCGGCGATGAGGATGAGCTGGTCGCCCTCGCCGATGACGGTGTCGCTGCGCGGGTTGAGGACCACCCGGCCGCCGCCCAGCCGCAGCCCGACGACCGTGGCGGTGTCGAAGGCGAACAGCGCCTCGCCGTACATCCGGCCCACGAGCATCCGCTCGGTCCACATGTAGATCTCGTCCCCGTCGAAGTCCAGCAGCTCGGTGTAAACCGCCGACAGGCCGGACTGCCGGCAGGACTGGACGACCAGCCGTGCGGCGAGGTTCTGCGAGTCCACCACTTCGGCGTGGGGGCCGGCGGCGATGCGGGCGGCCGTGAGGTTGCCGCTGTCGGTGACGGCGGCGACGACCGACGGACCCGATGCCGTCCGCCGCCTGCTGCCCAGCGCCAGGAGCGTCTTGACGAGCTCGGCGTCGTCCGACGAGAGGATCAGAATCGAGCGCGCCGCGTCCGGGCTGACCAGGGCCAGCGAGGACGGCTCGGCCGGATCGCCGGACCTGACCACCAGGCGGGTTCTGCCGATCTCGCCCAGCCGGGCGCGGAGCTCCTCCTCCATCTCGACCTTGTCACGGTCGGCCAGGACGGCGATGACCGGCCTGCGCTCGCTCTTCTTGGCCTTGACCAGCTCGGACACGACGGCGAAGATCTCCTCCGACCAGCCGAGGACGACGGTGTGCTCCCGCTCGACCACGCGGGAGCGCCCCTTGCGCAGCTCGTCGAGCTTGGTGTCCAGGCCGGCGCTGAGCACGCCGACCAGGGCGCTGACGATGAAGATGCCGCCCAGCGTGACCACGAGCATCATGAAGACGAAGAACCAGTTGCCGTCGTCGCCTCCCATGGTGCCCGGATCGAGCGTCCGCAGGAGACCCATCCAGGCCACCCGCCACGGGCTGAGCCCGTCGGCGAACGGCCAGGCGGCCAGGGTGACGACGGCGACGAGCAGCGCCGAGGCCACCGCCAGCCAGCCGATGAGGGCAGGGGTGCCCTTCGACATGGTGGAGTCGAACCAGTAGCGCAGGCGCTCCCTGGTCACTGCTGCTCCGTCAAGTAGCCGCAGGCCATGGGCTCCTCGGTACCGCCGTTGGTGAAGTCAGGGTCGATCTCGAACTGGCCGAGAACGGTCGCCTCGACCGGGCGGCGGTAGGTGATCTGGTCACCGCAGTTGTAGTAGACGTAGGCACCCTCCTTCTCGCCCAGTATCAGCACGCGATCGTCGTCCTTGACGACCGGCTTGCCGTCGCCGTCATGGACGGTGGCCCACTGGTTCTTGAATCCGACCATGTCGAGGAAGCCGTTGCCGTTGCCGTTGACGTAGATGTCCGCCGCTCCCATCACCATCTGGAGGACGAGGAGGAAGCCGAGACCGACGCCGACGAGCGCACCCGTGATGACCTTCATGCCGGCCCGGGTGGACCCGCGCTGGCGCATGATCCGGTACGGCGCCAGCAGGCCGAGGAAGGCGATGGCGACCGCCGGCAGGACGGCGGAGCCGTAGTCGATGTCCAGGTCTTCGGACACGCCGTTGGTGGTCGTCAGGTAGGCCCAGTAACCGATCGCCGAGAGCAGCGCCGCGAGGGTCGCGGCGACCCATGACTTCTCGCGGACCCAGGCGAGCGCCCGCCCGGCCGCGCCCCTGGTCAGCAGGTTGACCAGCCAGAAGAGCGTGACGATGACGCCGACGACGGGGAGCAGGTAGAGGAAGATCTCCACCAGCGTGCCGACGAGCCTGGCGAAGACGGTGGCCTGGTCCAGGCCGGCCTGCTCGGGCGTGATGCCGAAGATCGCGTAGACGTGCTGGAGGCCCAGGTAGAGCATCGCGTACAGGGCCACCGCGATCGGCACGGCCACCGACCCGATCTTCTCGACGACGTCCAGGATGCTGCCGCGATCCGGCTGCGGACGTTCCTGGGGCGGAGCGACCTGCTCGACAGGGGTGTATGTCTGGGTGTGCATGGTTAGAAGGGTGTTCGGCCGATATAGATGGCACATTGCGAAGCGATAAGCGCCTCGTCGAGGACGGTCCGCTGGACCACCGGGTGCACGAAGCGCAGCGGCGAGCCGTCTTGCAGCAGGCCCATCTGCACCAGGACGGACAGCACGGCCGGGAAGCGGGCGCAGCTCAGCTCGGCCATCCCGGCCACGGCGTCCGGCGTGGCCTGCTCGCCCAGGACGGCGACGGCCCGTGCGAGCTCGGCGGCCCCCGGGCCGGCCGCCCGCAGCAGGCCGGACACCCATCGGGCGATCGTCTCCGGACGCTCGCCGCGGTCCAGCGTCCTGACGTGCTCGGCGAGCAGGAAGGCGTTCCCTCTGGTCTCCGCGATGCAGCGGGAGACGAACGCCGGGTCGGGTTCGGCGCCCGTCTGCTCCGTGACCAGCGCGGTCGCCGCCTCCTGCGGCAACGCGCCCAGGCGTACCGACGGCATCATCGAGCACGTCGTCTCGAGCGTGTCCGGCCAGTCCGAGGGCACGCCGGCCGCGCGGGAGACGACCAACGCCACCGGTACGCCGTGCAGCCGCCGCAGCGTGTAGGCGAACCATCGCAGCGACTCCGGATCGCACCACTGCACGTCGTCGAGCACGATGAGCAGCGGGGTTCGCCGCGCCAGCCGTACGGTCACCCAATAGAGCCCGTGCAGCACCTCCGCGAGATCGCCCCCGCGCCTGTTGCGCCAGATCACGTCGGCAGCCGGGAGCGTCACTCCTTCCAGCACCCGCGCGCGTTCCTCCTCGGGCAGTGCCGCCAGCATCGGCTCGAACAGCTGCCGGGCGATGCCGAAGGCGTAGCCGCTCTCCAGAGGGCAGGCCGTCGCCCAGGCGACCTGCAGGCCGCGCAGCCGTGCCAACGCCTCAACACTCCGCAGCAGCTGGGTCCTGCCGGTGCCCGGCTCGCCCGCCACCAGCAGCGCACCGCCGTCACCCGATTCGGCCGCGCCCAGCACGTCGCTGGCGGAGTCCAGCAGATGGTCGCGGCCGAGGCAGCGGATCCGCACCGGCGCGGCCGGTTCACGGACCGGCGCGGCCAGTTCACGGACCGGCGGGAGCGGTGGCGCGCCCAGGCCGGGCACCTGGGCGAGGATGTCGGCCTCCATCTGCCGCAGCGCAGGGCCGGGATCCAGGCCCAGCTCCTCCGCCAGGTGTCCGCGTGCGCGGCGCAGCACGGACAGCGCGTCGCCCTGGCGGGCGGAGCGGTACAGCGCCAGAGCGAGCAGCCGCCACCCCTCCTCCCGCATCGGATGGGTTCGCGTGAACGCCTCCAGGTCCGGGATGGCCTGCGCGTGCAGTCCCAGCGCCAGCAGCGTCGCCAGCCGCCGCTCGACCGCCGCCAGTTTCAGCTCCTCCAGCCTGGCGATCTCCACCTGGGCCCACGTCGAGTGGGCGAACTCCGCGTAGGCCGGCCCGCGCCACAGCTCCAGGGCCGGATCCAGCAGCTCGAGCGCGGCCGCCGGATCACGCTGCGGATCGGCCTGCCTCACCAGCCTCTCGAAGACGTCCGCGTCGAACTGGTCCGCCGAGGCGTCGAGCCGGTAGCCGCGCGGCTCGGTCAGCAGCACCGTGGGCTTGTCCGCCGGCTCCAGCACGCGCCGCAGCCGGCAGACGAACGTCCGCAGCGAGGCCAGCGCCTGGCGTGGCGGCTCCGCTTCCCACAGATCCTCGATCAGCCTGTCCAGTGGCACCACCCGGCCCCGCGAGAGCAGCAGTCGCGCGAGTACCGCCCTGCTGCTCGGCGAGCCCAGGTCGAGTTGCCCCTCGTCACGGTGGACCTCCACCGTCCCCAAGACGCCGAACCTCATCATTGACCCCCCATGTACAAACATGCGGCATCACTTTCAGGGAACCCGATCTACGTCCTGTATACGATTCGTCAACGCTTTCATTAGGCGGCCGCACCAGGTTGACGCCATGCAGATCGACATCAGCTTCCCTGGATCACGCGTCGCCTGCCGCCGCCGTCCCGCAGGCGGCGACATCGTTCCCGAGCACGATGCCGTCCGCCGGTGAACCACATGCCACTCACGGAGACGCGCTTCGAGCTTCTCGGCCCGGTGCGGGGCTGGCGGGCGGACACGGAGCTCGACCTGGGATCGCCGCAGCAGCGGTTGACGCTGGCGGCCCTGCTGCTGGCCGAGGGGCGGATGCTGAGCGTCCAGCAGCTGGTGAACGTCCTGTGGGCCGAAGCCCCGCCGCCGACGGCCGCGAGTACGGTGCGCAACTACGTGTCACGCCTGCGAGGAGTGCTGGGCGACGGCGCGATTCGCTCGTTGCGGAGCGGCTACAGTTCCACGGCCAGGCTGGACGTGCGGGAGTTCGTGGCGCTGGTGTCACGCGCGCGAGACGCGCCGCCGGCCGAGGCCAGGGACCTGCTGGAGCGGGCGGTGCGGTTGTGGCGCGGCGAGCCGCTGGCGGGATTGCCGGGGGCGTGGGCCCGGCGGCAGCGCTCCCGTCTCGTCGAGATGCGGTTGTCGGCGCTGGAGGCGCGCGCGGAGTGCGACCTGGCGCTGGGGCGGCACCACGAGTCGGTGGCGGAGCTGACGTCGCTGATGACCGCGCACCCGGCACGGGAGCGGGTGTGCAGGCTCCTGATGCTGGCGCTGTACCGGTCCGGACGGCAGGCGGAGGCGATCGGGCTCTTCACCGACACGCGGCGGCTGCTGGCCGAGGAGTTCGGGGTGGATCCCTCGCCGGAGCTGGCCTGCCTCTACCAGCGGATCATCACCGGCGACCCGACGCTCCACGCGGGCAAGGTGGCCGCCGAGCCCGCGGCGGTGACCTTGCCGGTACCCCGCCAGCTGCCGCTGGACGTGGCCGACTTCACCGGCCGGGACGCCGAGGTGGCGAAGATGGTCGGATCGCTGCGCTCGGGCGACGTGCGGACGCTGCTGATCTGGGCGGTGTCCGGCCAGGGCGGGGTGGGGAAGACCACGCTGGCGCTGCACGTGGCGCACGCCGTGAAGGACCTCTTCCCTGACGGCCAGCTCTTCGTGGATCTGCAGGGGGCCGGCCCGGATCCGATACCTCCGGCGACCGCGCTGGCCGGGTTCGTGCGATCGCTGGGCCAGGGCGACCTCCCTGACGGGCTCGCCGAACGCGCCGCGCTCTACCGGTCCCTGCTCGCCGACCGCCGCATGCTGGTCGTGCTGGACAACGCCCGCGACGTGGCCCAGATGACCCCGTTGCTGCCGGGATCGGCCGGCTGTGCCGTGCTGGCGACCAGCCGTGCCAAGCCGATCGGCCTCGATGGAGCGTTCCAGGTGGGGTTGGAGGTGCTCAGCGCCGACGAGTCGATCCGGCTGCTCGGGACGATCCTCGGACAGGAACGGGCGGCGGCGGAGCCGGAGTCCGCGCTGGAGCTGGTGACCGCCTGCGGGTTCCTGCCGCTGGCGATCCGGATCGCCGCCGCCCGCCTGGTGACCCGGCCCATGTGGTCGATCGCCCAATTGTGCGCCCGCCTGGCCGACGAGCGCAGGCGGCTGGCCGAACTCCAGGTCGGCAACCTGGCTGTGGAGGTGAGCTTCTCCCTCGGTTACGAACAGCTCCGCCCTGAGCTGGCGCGGGCGTTCCGGCTGCTGGCCGTTCCCGACGCGGCCGAGCTCACCACCGTGATGGCCGCGCGCCTGCTGGACCTGGCCGAACCCGAGGCCGAGCGGCTGGGCGAGGAACTGGTCGACCTCAGTCTCCTGCAGTCACCCGCGATGGGCCGTTACCGGCAGCACGACCTGCTGAAGTTCTTCGCTCGGGCCCGGCTGGAGGAAGAAGAGGAGGACGACGCCCGGCGGGCGGCCCTCGTCCGGCTCCACCACTACTTCGAAGCCTGCATGGCAGGCGCCCTCCGGCTCGGCTCCCCCGGAAACCCGCTCGCCGACCGGCTCGAACAGCAGGCGGGGGAGACGATCGCCTTCGCGGATCTGGCGGACGTCGGCGCGTGGCTGGACACCGGCTGCGACATCCTGCTGAACTGCGTGAGCCAGGTCACCGACCTGCCCGGCAGCGACCTGTACGGGCTGGCCCGGCTGATGAACGCGCTGGGGGAGCTCCGCACTCTCGGCCAGCCGTACGTCGAGCGCCTCGACCAGTTGCTCGCCGCGGCGACGAGCAGGGGAGACCGCGCGGCGGAGGGCTACATCCACCTCATGCAGGGCCTGGAACACATGGACGGCTCGCGGTCGGCCACCGGCCTGGACGCCGACGGGCACGGGCGGCTCGCCGTGACGCTCGCCGAGGCCGCAGGAGATCTGGGCGTGCAGGCCCACGGGTGGGCCCTGCTGGGCTACCAGGCCGGTTTCCGGCGGGACAGCGCCCGTGCCGCGGAGTGCTTCGAGCGCGGCATGACACTGGCGCGCGCGGCGGGGGATCGCCGTCTCGAGGCCGCGCTGCTCGGCCGCATGGGCACGACCTGGTCGGCGATGGGCCGGAAGGAGGACGCCCTGGCCGCGGCACGGCGGGGCTTCGACCTCCAGATCGAGATCGGCGACGGCAAGGTCGAGCCGATCACGCCTTACCTTCTCGGCTTCGTGCTGGCCAGGGCCGGTGAGTACGAGGAGGCGCTGGAGCATCTGGAGTCCGCGCTGAGCCTCGCGACCGCGCTGGGCTACCTGTTCTGGACAGCGACCGCCCAGATCGCGATCGCGCGCGTGAAGACCCACCTCCACCAGCCGGAAGAGGCGCTGGCGTACGCCGAGGCGGGCCTGGCGGGGCTGGCGACCTACCCGAACGAGCGGGGCATGGCCGAGGCGCTGACGGAGATCGGCCGGGCGCTGTCCACGCTCGGCCGGCACGGGCGTGCCAAGGCCGCGCTGACCGGCGCCGTCGCGATCTTCGACCGGTTGGGCGTCACCGACGCGTACGACACCGGACAGCTCCTGGACGCCCTGCCGGAGGAGGTGTAGCCGGCCCCCGCCCGGCGCGGGGTCAGATCTTGCCGCACACCTTGTCGATGAGGGCGTCCGACTCGTCGATCTGGGTCTGGACGGTCTCGAACGCCTTGTTCGGGTCGTCGCCGGCGGCGACGGACTTCTCGATCGAGCCGGCCACCTCGGTGTTGAGCGTCAAGGCCCTGATCAGGTCGGTGTTCTTTGTCTTGCCGATGAGGCCGGCGCTGAGGTCGCCGACCTGGAGGACGAGCCCGACCACGTCGGGTGCGCCCTCCCGGTCGACACCTTCCTGGAACTTCTTCAGCTCCGCGCAGACCGGGTCGGGCCGCGCGGGCGCGGTCGAGGCGGGGGCGGACTCGGCCGCGGGGGCGGCGGAAGGCGCGGCCGTGGAGGCGCACCCGGTCAGAGCGACGACGGCGGCCGTTCCCGCGAGCGTGAGCTGTTTGCGCATATGTCATCCCTTCAGGGCATTCGAGGTACGCCGGAGACCTTCGCGCAGGCGGATAGCCGCACGATGGACACCGGGTAGACGACCCTTCGCGGGATCCCCTCAGACGACAGCGCAGACTGCCCCACCCTCCAACGGCCGGCACTTCACCACCCGTCCCTCCGGCGTGGGCCCACCCTCGACCTCACGCAGCAGGGACGCTTCCTCGGCGAGACGACCTGGAGCGGGCGGCTCCGTGTCCGCCCGCGCTCCTACAGGACGTGTCCGCCCGCGCTCCTACAGGAGCGGAAGGCGGCGCACCCCCGTCATGGTCGGCGCGGGGATGAACTGCACCGGGTCCTCCGGATCGGTGCGCAGGGGATCGAACCGGTCGAGCAGGATGTTCAGCGCGACCCGCCCCTCCAACCGGGCCAGGGGCGCGCCCAGGCAGAAGTGGATGCCGCGGCCGAAGGCGAGATGCGGGTTCGGGTCGCGATCGGGATCGAACGCCTCGGGGTCGGGGAACTGCCGGGGATCCCGGTTGGCCGCCGCGAGCCAGCACATGACCATCTGATCGGCTGGTATCACCACGCCGCCGAGCTCGACCTCGCGCGTCGTGGCACGGCCGAGGGCGGCGAACGGGGTGAGGAGCCGCAGCGACTCCTCGATGACGGCCGGGACCGAGGCGCGGTCGGCGCGTACCCTGTCCTGCTGGGCGGGGAAGGCGTCCAGGCACAACACCGTGTTGCCGAGCAGCATCGTCGTGGTGATGTGCCCGGCCAGCAGGAGCACGATCGCGAAGTTGACCACCTGCCCGTCGGGCAGGCGCTCGCCGTCCACCTCGGCCGCGACCAGCCTGGTGAGCAGGTCGGCGCGCGGCTGCCGGCGGCGTTCGGCGGCGTGGCCGGCGAGATAGGCGCTCATCTCCCGCCACGGCTTCATCGTGGCTTCGAAGGCGGCGTTCCGTTCTTCGGCGGACTGGTTGAGCGAGACCGCGGCGTCACGCTGGAACAGCGCGTCCGCCCACCGCTTGAACAGCGCACGATCACTGCTGGGCACCCCCAGCAGCTCGGCGATGACGATGACCGGCAGCGGATAGGCCAGATCGCGCACCAGCTCGAACCGCTCGCGCTCCCGCGCCGCGTCGAGCAGTTCGTGGGTGATCGCGGCGATCCGCGGCTCGAGATCCGCGACGACCTTGCGGGTGAACGCGCTGCTGACCAGCTTGCGCAGCTTGCCGTGATCCGGCGGGTCGATCTGGGTGATGAAGCCCTCCAGCGAGAAGTCCTCGTCCGGCATCATGCCCTTGGGGACCACGCGCATCGTGTCGGAGGAGAAGGTCGCGGGGTCGCCGAGGACCTCCTGCATCTCCGGGTAACCGTAGACGTTCCACATCCCGGCCTGGGCGTCGAACTCGACGGGCGGGCCCGATCGGGGTCCGTGCAGCCAGAAGTGTTGCTTCGGGATGTCGTACCGCTCGACGAAGTCGGCCATCGCCTCTCCTTGGTTGAGGATCTCTCTGTCGAGATGTACGTCACGACGACTTCTTGCGGTGTTCCTCCCAGCGCTGGAGCATCCCGTCGGCGTCCCGCAGGACGAAGGCGAAGAACTCCCGGGTGTCCGCCATCCGGGCGCGCCGTTCGGGCAGGTCCTCGCCGCCGAGGACCGACAGCCCGAAGTCCAGCGTGTCCAGGCTCATCCGGACGCCGGCGAGCTGGACCCGCATGACCTGTGTCCACCCGCCGACGGTCATCCGGTAGCGGTGCTCGCGGGAGGCCGTGGGCACGCGCTCGATCATCCCGCCCGCCTCCAGTTGCCTGGCGACCGTGCTGACCGCTGTCTTGCTCACGCCGAGCTCCGCTGCCAGGTCGGTGAGGGACCGGTCGGGCGGATCACAGATCATGAGCCACGCGTACAAGCGGCCCATCGTGCGCGTCCCGCCCAGACGCTCCATGTCCAGCCCCATCCGATTGACGAACTCGATCTCCGGAGGCTCCACTGGCGCCAACTCCGCGATTGTCGTCAAGCACGTACTTCATGAAGTGTACGTCGCGATGCCGCCGGACGACGGTGGTTGGTTGCGACTTCATGTGTGCTCAGTGACAACTTCGTTAACAGCGGCGCAAACGGTGTGAGTCATCGGGATCTTGGGGGGAAAAGTAACTTAAGATGCCATTTGGCAGTGGACGTACGGAAGGTACATCTGTGGCGGATGCGTTCGAGGTAGAGATCGGGGAGCTCGCGGGCGAGATCAATCAGCAGATGGCCCGCATTCGCGAAGCGTACGGAGAACTTTCCGATATGGAGCACACGGCCCGTTCAGCCGACGGGCTGGTGAGCGTGACCGTCGGCCGCCACGGTCAGATGCTCGGCATCGAGCTGAACCCCAGGGTGTACCGCACCCTGTCCCCCTCGCAGCTGGCCGACGCGATCATGCATGAGGTCGACAAGGCCACCGCCGCGGTCTCCGAGCAGAGCAAGGAGCTCTTGGAGCCCCTGATGCCGGAGAGCGTGCCGTACGAGGAGGTCTTCGGAGAGCGGGCCGTGCTCGACGCGTTCTTCCCCAGGCCCGTGGAGCCGGCCCCGTGACCGGCTTCTCCGTGTGGTGGGAGTCGCTGCACCGACAGGCCAAGGTCTACGACCAGCTCGCGCACAACGCGGAGGAGGTGCGTGCCGAGCTGCGCGCCGCCTTCGACCGGGACAGGAACACGCTCGGCGACGACATGTACGGCGCCGAACTGGCCAAGAAGATGCCCGAAATGGAAGGAGGCATCTTCGACGCCCTGAAGGCGCACATCGACGAGCTCGAGCGTGTCGCCTCACGCCTGAACGCCACCGCTCGCAACTACGAGGGGGCGGAGCATCCCCCGGTCGAGCGCGGCTGATCGTCCATGGGGTTCGACGGGTTCCTCGTGCCCGACTTCGCCAAGCCGTACGTCGGCTGGGTGGTCGGCATGGACTGGCCGGAAGGCGACGAGTCCGGCTGCTTCCGGTTGGCCGACGCCTGCGTGAAGGCCGCGCACCGGCTCGTCGAGGGCACGGGGGCCGACCAGCCGGGAAGCGCGACCAAAATCGGCGCCGACTGGGACGGGGAGGCCCATCTCGCCTTCGCCGCCCATGTCGACCGGGTCGCCGGCGGTCAGGTCGCCGCTGTGGTCAAGCGGCTCGTGGAGACCGCTGTCGCGCTCAACGGCGTGGGCGTGCAGATCCAGTACACCAAGTACATGATCGAGGTCACCGTCTGGCTGCTGGTCGCCCAACTGGTGTATCTGCTGGGCGCGGCCCTGGCCAGTGGCGGGGCGAGTCTGGCGCTCATCCCAGTACGTGTCCAGCTTGCCCGGCTGACGGTCAGGCAGATCGCCAAGCAGTGCGTGCGCAACATCCTGCTGTTCGCCGGGATCGTCGCCGGCATGGACCTGGGCCTCCAGATCCTGCAGATGGTGAAGGGTCGCAGGGACGAGATCGACTGGTGGCAGTTGGGGACCTCGGCGCTGACCGGTGGTGCCATGGGCGGGCTCATGGGGGCGCTCTCTGTCGGGCTGAACGCGCTGGCCACCTCGGCCCTGCGGTCCGGCCTGACCAGGGCCGAGATGACCATGGCCGAGAAGCTGCTGGCCGCGGCCACGTCGTCGTTGTACGGGCAGGCCGCGCAGTATGCCGTGGCCGGCGGGATCACGACCGCGGGAACCTTGGCGGTCCAGGGGGACTTCAGCTGGGACATGTTGGCCAAGGGCATCACGTCCAGCGCGCTCGGGGCGGACGGGCAGCACGGGGGCGCGGCCCTGCTCCGTGGTGCCGACGGTTCGCCCTCGCCCCACCCGACCTCTTCGTCCGAACATCCTCCGTCTTCGTCCGAACGTCCTCCGTCCCGCCCGGATGCCGGCCCCGAGCGCGGGCCCGAGTCCAGCGCCGAAACGACGCTGGCGGCGATGAGGCATAACCAGGAGGCCATCAAGTCGCCTGCCTGGAACAGCCACGACGTGCTGGTCCCGCAGGCGTCGCGGCTGGCTTCCGGCATGGAGACGCCGCAGCCGGTGACGTACGCCTCCGCGCCGTTCCGGCCTGACGGTTCGCCGGCGTGGCGGGTCGACGGGTCGCGGTCGGCGGGGGTGAACGCCGGGCAGTCCGCGGGTGGGCCGATGTCGCGGCCTGATGGTTCGCCGACCTGGAAGCAGCTTGACACGTCGGTCAAGCCCGTGATCCATCCGCCGCGCACCGTCGAGATCGGCGCCTTGGGCGAAACGGCCGTCCACGACGTCAAGGTCCCGGAGAACGTGACGACGGCGGCTCGGGCGCTGACCGACGGCATCACGGGTGTCACCCCGCGGGAACGGCGCGCGATCCGCGAATGGCTCGAGGAGGCGCTTTCCGACAGCGACCGCGACACCTGGACCGATCATCTCCAGAGAGGCGTCGCGCTCAGTGTCAAGGACACCGTGATCTACCTCAAGCTGAAGCCGAGCGAGCTCACGCACGTGGAGCACCCGAGCCTGGCGCCCGAGAAGCCGGTCGCGTTCGGCGGGGACGGTGTGGAAGGCAAGTCCTCGCGCGCCTCGTCGCTGGACCGGAGCGCGGGTCTGATGCGAGGGCTGTACCACTCGCCGGACGAGGCCGAGGCGAGCGCCCTGCCCCGTATCGGCGTCAGCAGTACGTCGCGCACGACCCACACGAACGGCATCGAGGTCATCAGCGGTCACAAGGCCGTTTCCCCGACGCACGACTACTTCGCCGCGGACATCTCCCTCGACGTCTACCGCAACGGTGAAAGGGTCACAGAAACCGCGGCGGTCCCCGACCTGTCCCTGACCCTCCCCTTTCCCCAGCAGTTCACCAGGGAAGGGCCGCTGCTGTCCGCCGACCACCCCCCGTCGCTGCCCCGCCACGAGGTCCCGGTCGGAGCCGAGCACAAGTTCCGCGATCACGGAATCGCCATCACCGGGATGGACGTCACGCCTCTGGTGCTGGAGGTGCAACGTCGGGCGTTGTCGGCAGGCGTGCCCGCGGGCGAGGTGGTCAAGATCGTTGAGCACCTCACGTCCACCGTGCTCAGCGAGCAGGGAATGAAGAACCGCAGCCAGTCGATGCTGTCGAGCGGGACCGCCTCCGAGGCGGTCCGGTACAAGAGTTCCGCGCTGGGATCAGCGGAGGAATCCGTCAAGGTCACCGGCCGGATCACGCGGATCGAGCCTGTCGACGGAAGCGCGCGGCCACCGATCGAGACGATGTTCCGGGACGACATGGGGCGGCGCGAGAGCGAGGGGACGTCACATCGGCAGGGCACGAGCGTCAATGTCCATGCGGGTGGCAAGTTCGGCGTGAGCCTGGGAGAAAAGGTGGAGGTCGTCGCACGCCTCATCGGCGGGTTCGGCTTCGGCACGGACCATGTGACGTCCAGCAGCCGGGCGCACGGCAACCACACCGTCCTGACCAGGATCGATGACGTCACGATGTACGACGCCCACATGCTGCTGCAGGTCGAGACCGAGCGGATGGGCACCTTCGAGGTCGAGGTGAAGGCCGAACTGGTCGTACCGGCCCGCGACGCGCCCCGGATGGAGCAGGACGTCTTCGGGCACGATCTCCGGCCGCCAGGGGAATTCAACGACATCCGGCAGAAACTCGCCGATCTCCACCGGGAGATGGACGACGTCCGTGCGGAGTACGTGCGGAGCGAGCCGCTCGCCGAATACCCGCCCAGGGGCGAGCATCCGAACGGCGGCTACGACCCTCACGTGCTGGAGCCGGAGACGCTCGCGGCCGGGCGGGGAACAGGATTGGGCAGCGGCATCCGCGTCCACTCCGAGACGCTCCTCAGCACGGAGATCAGCCAGGCCGTCGACCAGGCGCTGCCCGACCTCCCGCCGGAGATCAAACGGCAGATCATGCGGGACATCGACAGCCGCTTCGGCGGCCCGGCCCTGGAAGCCGACCTGACGCATGCTCTGCACGGCATCAGGTACGAGAAGACGATCGGCGGCTACACCTTCGAGATCGCGGCCGAGGGCGCTCTCGGCCGGCGGCACGAGGTCGGCTCGACCGACATGACGGTGAACGAGCGCAGGATCACGTCGCAGACCAACACCAGCCAGCGGGAGACCTCTGTCTCAGGCCGTGGGGAGGTGCGTGGTGTCGCGCGCCTCGAAGTGAACGACGGGCTCAAGGTCGACCCGGTGAACCTGGCTCTCACCGGCAGCAGCACGAAGGCGGAGGGCGCCGGCTTCTCCGCAGGTAGCACGAGGTACGACCGCACGGAGACCAGGGGCGGCTTCACCTTCACGCGGGATCTCTCCTTCGACGTCAGGATGAGGATCTCGCGAAACGGCACAGAGGTGACGAACACCGGGTGGGAGGTGCACGGAAGCAAGGCGGAGGTCCTCGTACCGAACGTCCACCTGCCGGAGTCGCCCGTGCTCGCGCAGGACGTCGCGCACGTGGGACGCATCGAGTCGTCGACGGAGCCGCCCGGCGACGTGTGGCGGCCTCGTGAGGGCGAGCTGTCCGCCATCGTCCGTCTGGGCGCCATGCCTGACCTGCCCATGGCGGTGGCCGAGGCGTACGCCAGATGGGCGGGACTGCCGGTGCCCGCGGAGCGTCTGGACGTACCGCATGCGTTCGAGACCGCGACTGATGTGATCAAGCTGGAAACCATGGTCACCTCTCACCCCGACGGCCTGTACTACACCGTGTCCGATCGCGGGGGGACGCGCCACGACGTGCATGTGAAGGTCCACGTGGCCGACATGAAGCACGTCAAGTCGGAGACCGGGGTGGAGCACGAAAGCTACTCGAACAGCAACTCGAGGGCGACGGACGGCGAGCGCAGCAGACAGTCCCTGGGCGGGCACGCCCGGACCGGTCTGCGCGTCACCCTCGGCGGCGACGGCGAGCAGGCAGGTCACGCGCGAGGAAGCGAGGAAGGCGGCGGAACCGAGCGCAAGGTCGTCGCGCGAGCGGGCGTGCACGGCACCGCGAAGCGGATGACCCAGGAAAGCTCCTACCTGGGTGGCAGCGACGTGGCCCGGGTCACCTACTCGGACGGGAGCACCTCGCACTGGTACCGCGCGGACCTGGTCGTGGAGGTGACACCGACCAAGACCGACGGGACAACGGTCGAACGGGGCCCGACCACGTACGTCCGGGTGGAGGACATCATGGACCTCGTCCTTCCGGACGAGGTGGCACGCCGTAACGGACTGGAAGGTCCGAAGCCCGTGGAACCCGTGGAGCCCGCCCAGCAGGCGGGGGACACGACCCGCGCCTACGCCGCGTCCGAGGCGGCGATGAGCACCGCCTCCGTTCTGTATCTCGACGCGCAGGCCGTACTCCCGACGATCTTCAAGATGCTCCGAGACGAGCAGCTCCTCCTTCCTGACCAGGAGTTCACGAACCACCCCGTGGCCGAGCACCTGCGTGGCCTCTACGGCCAGGACGCGCTCGGCACGAGACTGGGGGAACTCCGCGGGAACGGAGTGTCCTCCTGGCTGTTCATCACCGACGAACACGGCCGGGTCATCGAACGCGTGGGCATCCGGGTCAAGGCCCAGCCCGGCGAGGGCGTACACGTCGGTGAGCGTTCCGACACCGGCCTCATGCTCCGCAGCGAGCGCCTCAGCGGTGACCTGCAGGTGCACGAAAGGGGCTCGGACCGCGGCACGGAGCTGCTCGGGCGCTACCTGGAGTCTTCGGACGACGTCAGGGGAGCCGAAGCGGGGTACGCGAACTACCGCGACTCCCACACCGTGGACGCGCACGGAACGATCGGGAAAGCGATCAACCGTTACCAGACGCGCGAAGCTCCGCACGAGTTCAGGCATCCGGTCGCGTACGAGATCACGCTCGAGCGCGTCCCGGTCCGCCCTGTCCTGGAACCCGTGCAGGGCGCTGCCCGCAAGGTGCTGCTCAAGGTGGGCGAGGTGACCGGACACGACGGAGCCGGGAGGTTCTTCGACCGGCATGTCGGGGTCACCTCGACGTCCAGAGCGGTCGTGAGCGGCGAACTCGGCGTCCTGGTGCCGGGACACCTCACCACGGAGGTGCCGCAGGGAACCCCCGTCACGGCGCACACGCCGGTCGTCGCCGCGGACCCGCGATGGGCGGAGACGGCAGGGCCCAACAGCATGTCCAGCACGCTCGGGAAGGGCGTCCCCAAGGGAGACGTCAGCCAGGTCGCGTTCCCGGCCGCCGGTCTGGTGGAGGAATGGGCACCGATGGCCGCGGTACCGCCGAAGCTCCGGGCGGAGGTGCCCTCGCTGGCCGACCGGCCCAACGGATACGAACTCTCTCGCCCGGCCGGCATGTCCGTCGCCGAGGCCACCAAGGAAAGGACCATGCGCGCCCATCTCGAGCAGCTGCTCGCGCATGAGTACGAGATCCCCGGGATCGGCAAGGTGGGGATCGACGTCACGGGGGCCCACGAGGTCGCCAGCGCGATGGTCAAGCAACGCGTCTACGAGCAGACCATGAGCACGAGCGGGCACGGCCAGGAGCAGGGCCGGGGCCAGTCGGTCCGAGGTGGCGGGTCCGCCGGATCGACCGGCGACGGGACGCTGGGCTTCGGCGGCATCGGCGGCAGCGTGAAGACGGCGGACGAAGCCGCTTCGCGGAACGCCAACATCGTCGAACGCAACTTCCTGGAGAAGCAGCACGAGAACACCTACCTCGCGTTGGACGTCTCCGTCGTGGTCTATGGCAAGGGCAAGCCTCTGGTGGTGGACGTTCCCGGCGGCCTCTACCTGAGGCTCACCCCCGAGGGGCTCGCCGAGTTCGACGCCGCGCACCCCGGGGTGATCAGGCGCTGAGCCTGGGGCCGGTCCGGGGTACGGCGCCGGCGAACCCTCGGGAACGAGGTCACGCCCGGGAACACCGGCAAGGCCGTCCCGGTGGGCCTGCGCGGTCCGGTGGCCTCGCGCGATCCGGTGGCCCCGGCGATCGGGTGGGCCGCCGGGGCCGCCCTCGACCTGGTATTGGTGACGTCACAGATCGTTGTACATGGTGTCAACGATCTTGTTGGTGTAGTGTTCCGGGATCATCGCCGCTGGTTGCCGAGGACGGAGCGGACGAGGGCGGGAGAATCCGGCCACGAGCGTGGAACCCCGCCGAGCGAGCTGCGTCCTGCGGCGGGTGGGTCAGGAAAAATCACCTGTAACCTCCGGTGGCCTCGGAGCACTTCCTGGTGTCGAGGGAACCTCTGGGCTGAAGGAGGCGGGTCCTGCCGGACCGCACAGGGGGCTCGACCCGCCGGTAACGCTCACAACCGACTGCACCGGAGTACAAGATCAAGAAATTATCCAGCCGAGGCAGCTCTCCGCTCGCCCGCGCGTTCACCCGCAGCGGCCTCGCCGCCGTCGCCGCTCTCGCGTTCCTCGCGCCCGCCCTGCCGGCGAGCGCCGTCGCGCCTGCTCTGCCCGCGAGCGCCGTCGCACCCACCCCGTCGGCAAGCGCCGTCACGCCGACCCCGTCCGCGAGCGCCGTCCCGCCCACGCCGTCCGCGAGCCCGGTCGCGAACGGCGGGCCGGCGAAGCCGGTTCCGGGCTTCGGCGCCCGGCCCAACGACGGTTCCGGGGTCTGGCCCGACTTCTCGAACACCGGTTACGCCAACACGCCGGCCAACGCCGGAGGCCTGGGCCTGGGCAAGTACCTCGGCAAGCTCACCGACCACGCGCCGAAGATGAGCGACACCAAACCGCTGACGCTCAGGTTCCCCGACAACAGCGTCATCTCCTTCAAGCGTTTCCGCGCGTTGAAGATCTATATCTACGGCGACAACCTCACGTTCGTCGGCTGTCTTTTCGAGGGCACCAACCCCAACGACAACCTCGTCCAGATCTACTCGGACACCGGCATCAAGTTCCTGTACTCGACGTTCAAGCCGAGTTCCTACTCGAGGCCGCCGGGCAACAACGGCACCGTCTCGTCGGCCCACTCCAAGCCCGGTACTCCTTTCAAGAAGTCCTGGCAGCTCGCCACGACGATGAAGGAAGCCGTGGCCGTCATGGACCACAACGACATCTGGGGCAACGCGGGCATGGAAATGGTGACGGGCTTCCCCGGCCGCCCGTCGACCTGGACGAACAACTACATCCATGACATGGCCGACACGGCTCGCGACGTCTACCATCACGACGGCATCGGCCCGCAGAGCGAAGGCAACGGCGGTCCCATGATCGTCCACCACAACACCCTGGCCTCGGTGGGCAACACCAACGCCCTGGCCCTGCAGGGCAACGGCGTCTACCAGAACATCAAGGTCACCAACAACTACGTCTCCGGCTGGGGATACGCCATCAGCATCGGTGTCACCAACAACGCCAGGAACATCACCGTCACCGACAACGTGTTCTCGGCGGAACTCGAGCAGCTGTACGGCTTCCTGTACGGCAATTTCTGGAGCGGATCGGCCCGCGGCTCCACCTGGCGCCGCAATCTCATCCAGGCCCGTCCGGGAGACGGCAACAGCAACTATTCGACCGCGGACCACGGCAGATATCTGTGGCCGACCGGCTCCGAGACCCACACCACCGACTACAAAGGCTGAACCCGTCACCAGATGACGGCGCCGCAGCACACGCGCCGCTCTTCACGCGCCATGCCGCGCAAAGAGCGGCGCCCCCTTCCCTCCAGCACGAGAGGCGGGCCGGCTCGGTGCGCCGTTCGGGTGTGCGCTGCTCGGGTGGTTGGTCTCGTTCATTCCTGAACGGCGTCGGCGCGCCCGCCTGGTAGCGCTGTGGCTCATACCGCTCTGGCCGCTGTCGCTCGCGGTGGGCGCGGTGTTGGCCTACACGCTCTACTGGCCGTTGTCCGTGTGACAGTTAGCGCAAGGCGCTCGAGTAGGCGCGTCGCGTCTTCTGTTCGGTCATCTAGCCGGCGCAGGGGCAGGCGGGCCCGAGAGCGGGGTCGGGGTCGAGCTGGTCGGCGGCGCGGCGCAGAGCGCGGGCCACGCGGACCCCGACGCGCTCCACGTCGCCGCCCGGTCGCCGCGGCGCTCCGGGCTGGGCGCAGCGCAGCCCGTCGGAGAACCCCATCGCGGTCTGGTGCGCGAGCCCCTGCATGGCATCCATGTTCCCTCCTTAATCCATTAAGACCTTAACTGATTACGAAGCGGGCGCCAGCTCTGAAGCGGCACAAGAGATCTTCTGGGGATCCTCGCAGGACTGCTGCTCCTGATCGCCTACGGCGTCGCGAGAGGCACGGCCAAGCGCCGCCGGGCTCGCCGTGAGCATGGGGCCCGTACCGCCGCCCGGCTGGCTGAGGTCAGGGCCGAGCTGGCCGAGGAGGTGACGCGCTTCGGCGAGGAGATCGACGCCGCGGACGACCGCGCGCGGGAGGCGAGCGCCACGGACTGGCACCGCGTCCTGGACGCCTACGAGCAGGCCAGGGAGCAGGTGGACAAGGCGACCGTGATCGGAGACCTCAACCAGGCGCGCGACACGCTGACCCGGGGACGCAAGGCGCTGAAGCGGATCACCGGCACCTGACGGAACGCGCACGGCTCCCAGCGCGTACGTCTACCGGCTCGTCGACCGCCGGAGCGGCGGCATCCCGATGACCCTGCCTTTCACGCAAGGCAGAAGGGCCCGGCGAACCTACCGGGCCTCCGGAATGGCGGCCGCGGGTACCCCGCCGGCCGGATTCCGCTTCGCCGACGGTTTGCGATGAACAGCCGTCCTCTTTGTTTTTTGCGGCGACCGGTGCGGGCATGACAATCAACGGGCTTATTCGGTCCGATCGCAATCTCAATGGGAGGTATAAATGGCTGTCGGCGCTGTTGCCCGCAAGTCAGACCACTGGTTCAACCTGGTTGACGTCAACGGCGATAACAGGATCGAGCGCAGCGATCTCCAGGCCCTCGGAGAGAGGATGCTGAAGCGCTTCAACCTGGACAAGACGTCCGTCAAGGGAAGGCGGATCACCGAGGCGTACGACCGGTGCTGGACGATCATGGTTGAGGCCATGGACACGGACAGGAACCACGCCATCTCCAGGGAGGAGTTCCGCTCCTACATGGAGAACAACGCCAAGAGGGAGAACGCCGACGAGTTGCTGCGTCCCATCACCGACGCCGAGTTCGAGGTGGCCGACGTCGACGACGACGGCTACCTGTCCCGGTCCGAGTACGGGGCGCTGCTGGCCGCCATGGGGCTGTCCGAGAATGACGCCCAGGTCGGTTCGCAGAGCATCGACACCGACGGTGACGGTCGCATCAGCCCCGAAGAATACTTCCGGGCGTGCCGCGACTTCTTCGTCGGCAGCGAAAACCTCGGAGCGCGCAGCAGCAAGACTTTCGGCGCGGTGTGACATCTGCTAGATAGCCGGAATCGGCGGCCACGGAACGACGTGGCCGCCGATTTCATGTTTCAATTCTTCCGAATTTCGCCGAACAATTTCTGTCCTGCGGACAGTCGGGCCGTGCAGCCTGACCTGGTCCGGGTGAATGGATCACCAGGTGACAGGCAAGGACTCCAGGCGCCGGATCAGGAGATCCGACCGCCACGCCAGCAGTTCCTCCGGTACGGCGAGGCACATGGACGGATGCTGCGTGAGGGAGGAGGCCATGACCCTCATCAGCATGCGCACCAGGGGGGGACCCATGCAGTGATGCGTACCGTGCCCGAAGGACAGATGCGGGTTGGTCGTGCGGTGGAAGTCGATCTCTCCGGGATCGGGGAACGCGGACGGATCGTGATTCCCCGCGGGAAGGGCGGGCAGGACCTGCTCTCCTGCCCGTACCAGGGTTCCTCCCACCTCGATGTCCTCCGTGGCGTAACGGGAGAAGGTGGCGTGGGAGGGGAACGGCGCGTAGCGCAGGAGTTCCTCGACCGCCTGAGGGATCAGTCCCGGATCGGCCTGCAGCTCCCGCAGGTGGACCGGCGAGGTGATCAGCAGGTAGGCGGCGTTCGTCAGTTGCGTCGTGACGTTGTCGATCGCCAGGAGGATGTCGTTGACCAGTTCCTTGATCTCCGGCTCGGTGAGTTGTTTCTCCCGATAGGCGGCACCGGTGAGAGCGCTGACCAGATCGTTGCGAGGCCGGTTCCGCCGCTCGGCGATGAGACGGTCGGTGTAGTCGGAGATCTCTTCGACCCTGGCCGCCACGACGTCGGCGGAAAGCGCGGTGCTCGCGAATCCCTCGAACCAGTTCAGGAAGATCGACAGGTCCTGCTGGGGGATGCCGATGACGGGACACAGGATCTCCACGACCAGCGGCTTGATGTAGGCGTCGACCAGATCGAGCGGGGGCGACCCGGCCAGAAGCACGGTCATGAATCTGCGGGAGTGGCGCTCCGCCAGCTCCTGGAGTGCATGGACGCGCTCGGTGTTGAACCCCAGCCCGCCGGCCACGGCTTTACGCAGTCGGGTCTGCTGGGGCGGGTCGGTGTTGAGGATGCTGTCCTGGAGGGGGAGGACGGTCAGGCGGGCCTCGTCGCCCCCGGGAGGGGGCGTCCGGACGAAACGTCGGTCGCGCAGCACGAAGCGGATGTCATGGAAGCGGGTCACCAGCCAGGCGTCGTCGCCGTAGGGCGGGCGGACCTTGACCAGCCCCGGCCGTTTGCGGCACCGCGCGTATTCCGGATGGACGTCGAGGCGGACGGGTTCCCCGAAAGGATAGTCGGCAGGTTCAGAAACAGTGTCCATATTCTCTCCGGTCTTGGAATCGTTCGTCGGCGACACGCGAGGGGCGGTATCCCGGCCCGTCGGCCGCTCATCGCTTCCGGAGCGTCGGCTCGGGACTCCCGAACGGGCTATACCCTTCTGAGGATCTGTGACCGACTGCCTGCGCCTTTCGTTGCACGTCGGCGGGACAATTGATTATCGGTTACGCACTCAGGCCCGGATCGAGCAAGTTTTCCATCCGTTTCCTGTACCGTCGCGGATATTAGCTTGACGGTATGGGGTCCCGGCCTGCGTGATCGCTCCCTGGAGCCCGCCACCGGCGGACCCGTATCGATGGTCGGCGTCCGATGCGGCGTCGGCGATGGATCTTCCTCTCCTTGGGTTTGACGACGTGCGCGGAGTGGGAGATACCAGGGGCGATGGCACCGGCTGTTCCACCGTGAGCACCGGGTTCGCCACTCCGGCCCATGGGTTCGTCGCCATTCTTGGGTGACTGCCGTTTTTCATGGACCTACGGTCGCGGAATCAATTTCCGGTGAAAGTGGCTCCCTGGGCGCGCCGACCCGATGCAATACGTGTCAAAACTTCACCTGCGTGACGGAGTGTCGCCGCCCGGGCCGGATCAGTCGATGGACGATGATTCACATCGTTGTTCTCGGAAAAGGCTGTCATGTCAAGCCCTGAACGGATATGAGAAGCATCTCGCATGAGCATGGAAAGTGACCGGTTGATTTCGCGCGCACGCTCAGAGACCGAGGCGGCGTACAACGGAATCGCGGCCTTGGTGGACGCGGCCGCCGGACCCGATCGCCATTACGGTTTCTGGGCCGGATCGCACGACGGAGCCTCGATCGAGGAGGCCACCGAGCGGCTGACCGACCTCGTGGCGTCCAAGCTGCATGTGGGGCCCGGGTCTCATGTGCTGGACGTGGGCTGCGGAAACGGCCGCCCGGCGGTACGGATCGCACAGACTTCGGGGGCGCGGGTCACCGCGATCGACGTCGACCGGCATGCACTGCGCAACGGTGCCGAGCACGCTCGGTCGCGGCAGGTGGACGCTCTGGTGGAGTTCCGGCGGATCGACGCGTCGGACCTTCCGTTCCCTCCCGCTTCGTTCGACGCGGTGCTGGCGTTCGAGAGCACCCCGCATTTTGAGATCGCCCCGCTCTACCAGCGCATCTCCCGGGTTCTGCGCCCCGGAGGCCGCCTGGTGGTCGAGACCCCGTACGTTCGCACGCCGATGACCGAGGAGACCTGGCGGCGGATCGGCCCCTATCTGACCATGCTGAACGCGGTATCGCTCGACTCGCCCGAGCAGCACCTCTCGGCGGCGCGCGCGGCCGGAATGGCCGCCGTGGAGCTCGTCGACATCACCGACAACGTCCGCCACTCCTTCCCCCGCCTGGTGCGAGGGCTCCGGGAACACAGGACCGACCTGGAGGCTGTCGGCGGTGCGGCCGAGGTTGACCGGCTGCTGGACACCTTCTCCGCGTGGGCGGACGCCACCGAGATCGGCGGCGTGATCATGACTTTCACCAGGATGGAGCTCTGATATGACGGACGTCACGGTCATCGGGACCGGAGTGATCGGTTCGGCGGTCGCGCGGGCCTGTGCGCGGTCCGGACTGGAGGTCTCGGTCTGGAACCGTACGCGCGAGCGGTCGGACGTGCTCGTCGAGGAGGGGATCCACTCCCACGCGACGGCGGCCGACGCTGTCGCGGCCTCACCGATCGTGCTGATGTGCCTGCTCAACTACGACATCACCCATCGGGTCATCGACGAGGCGGCTCCGAACTTCTCCGGCAGGCTCGTCGTCCAGAACGCCAGCGGCACTCCCGAGAACGTCACCCCGCTGCGCGGGCGGGTGGAGGCCGGGGGAGGGGCGTACATGGAGGCCGCGATCCTCAACTACCCCGACGCCATCGGGACCGAGGATTGCTTCACGGTCTACGGCGGGGCCGTCGAGGACTTCGAGCGGTTGAAGAGCGTGACGTCCGCGCTGGGCGGCAGGCAGGCCTATCTCGGCGCCGATCCCGCTTACGTGAAGGCGTACCACGTCGTCTCCAGCGCCTTCTACTACGCGTTCATCAACGGCTTCCTCGAATGCTCGGCCATCGCGGAGGCCATGGGCGTCCCGCTGGCGGATTTCGCTGAATCCGTGCCGCTCTACGACCCCGGTTTCCAGAACACGATCGAGGTCGGCCTCGACCTCATCGATCGCGGGGACTACACCTACGAACAGGCTCCGCTCACCTCCCACCTGGACGTTCTCGACAACCTGACCCGCATCGCGGAGCAGGCCGGGATCGACCGCTCCTACCTCGGCGTGATGCGCGAGCGCGTGCGCGAAGCGATGGACCGGGGCTACCGGCGCGAGCACATCGCGGTGCTCACCACGTGGTTCCGTGACCGCCGCGAATCGTCCGCCGGCCGAGTGCCCGTCGGCGGCGGGTGAGGCGGAAACATGCGCGGTATCGATCCGAGCGGTGAGAAGGTCGGCGCGCACCATCTCTTCGCGACATGGGCGCGGACCGTGCCCGACCGTGACGCCCTCGTCCACCGGGGCGGCCGGATGACCTACGCGGAGCTGGAGGAGCGCGCCACCATCCTGTCCGAGGAACTCGTCGCAGCGGGGGCGGGCGCGGGTGACGTGGTGGGCGTCCTCACGGAGCACTCCTACCTGCTGCCCGTCGTGGTATTGGCTGTCTGGAAGGCCGGTGCCGCCTATGTGCCCCTGCCTCCCGCACACCTGTCCAGGCGCACCGAACTGGTGCTGGCCGACACGGGTGCCCGGCTTGTCGTCTCCGAGCTTGACCCGCACAGCGTCCTGCCCGGGCGCGGTGTGCGAACCGTACGACCGGACGCACCCCGCCGTGCGGGAACAGGCGCCGCCGGGCGTAAGGATCCGGACGGCGGCGCCGCCGTACCTGATGGGGAAGACCTCGCCTACCTCCTCTACACCTCGGGATCGACGGGCGACCCGAAGGGGGTGATGGTGGAGCACGGTGGCGTGACCAACTTGGCTGAGGGGCTGCGGGACCTGTTCGGCGACCTGGAGGGGGCCAGGGTCCTGCAGTTCGCGCCGTTCACGTTCGACGCCTGGGTGTGGGAGTTCTCCATGAGCCTGCTCAACGGGGGAACTTTGTGCGTCCCTTCGGCAAGGTCGCCGCTGTGCGGCCCGGAGCTGAGCCGGGTCCTGCGCGAGTTCGGCGTCACCCACCTGTCCGGCGCCCCGTCGCTCCTGGCGACCTTGCCGGACGATGAGTCGATACCGGTCACCACCATGACGTCGGGCGGCGAACCGCTGCCGGAGTTCCTGGTGGAGCGGTGGGGGAGGCGGTTGCGGGTGTTCAACGCCTACGGCCCGACGGAGGCGACCGTGTCCGCGACGGCGGGACGCTGCCTGCCGGGAGGGGGCAAGCCCTCCATCGGCCATCCGATGAGGGGAGTCGAGATCCACATCCTCGGCCCGGCGGGTGACCCCGTACCGGACGGTGAGACCGGTGAGTTGTGCATCGCAGGACGTGGGGTGGCGCGGGGATACGCGAACCGGCCGGACCTGACCCGGGAGAAGTTCGTTCCCGACCCGTTCTCCGGTCGCGCCGGGGCACGTCTGTACCGGACAGGTGACCTGGCCCGGCGGCTGCCCGGAGGCGTCATCGACTTCATGGGGCGGATCGACGGGCAACTCAACATCCGGGGGTACCGCATCGAGCCGGGCGAGGTCGAAGCGGCGCTGATGTGCCATCCTCGCGTCACCGGGGCTGTGGTGACCGCGACCGGGGAGGCCGAAGCCGTCAGGCTCACCGCCCATGTGCAGCTCACGGCAGGGCTGCCGCTCTCCTCAGGAGAGTATCGGGACTTCCTGACCGATCTCCTTCCGGCGTACATGATCCCGTCGGTCTTCGTCACGATGGACCGGCTTCCGCTGACGTCCCACGGCAAGGTCGACCGCGGTGCGCTGCCCCGCCCGGAGGTCCGGCCACGGGCAGCGGGCGGGGACACGGTCCCCGCCTCCGTGCGTGAAAGGGAGCTGGCCGAGGTCGTGGGACGGCTCCTGCACCTGGACGACGTCGCTGTCGAGGAGAACTTCTTCGATCTCGGGGGCACCTCGGCCGATCTCGTCAAGCTCCAGGCCGACATCAAGAAGCGCTGGGGGGTGCTGGTGCCGATCGCCGACCTCATGGCGACTCACAACGTGCGGCTGCTGGCGGCGTTGCTCGACGAGCACGACGGACACGGTGAATGCAGGGCCGAGAGGCCCGCCGGGAGCAGGAAGAGACTGCACGACGGCGGGCGCCGGCTCGGGGAGCGTCTCGGAAAGGAGCAGACGAGGTGAGCCCGACGAGCACCCGTGGGCCGGAGGCGGCGGAGCGTGATCCCGCGGGCACCGACATCGCCGTTGTCGGCATCGCCTGCAGGTACCCCGGTGCCCGTGGCCCCGCCGAGTACTGGCGGCTCATCCGCGACGGTGGCCGGGGCATCCGCGAGCTCACCCAAGAGGAGCTCGCGGCAGGCGGCGCGGGTCGGGAGCGGATCGCCGATCCCGCCCTCGTCCCCGCGGCCGGCGTGCTGTGGGACGCCGAATGCTTCGACGCGGTCTTCTTCGGTTATCCGGCGCGCGAGGCAGCCCTCATCGACCCACAGCAGCGCATGTTCCTCGAAGAGGCGTGGCACGCCATGGAGGACGCCGGTCACACGCCCGAGCGGTTCGCCGGCACCGTCGGAGTCTACGCGGGCCAGACCCTCGGCACCCACCGCGCGAGGAACCACCAGACCTTCCTCGGTACGTCCGCGGACCTGCTCATGGCGGCCGACGACAAGGACTTCCTGCCCACCCGGGTTTCCTACAAGCTGGGCCTGACCGGGCCGAGCATCGCTGTGCAGACCGCCTGCTCCACGTCCCTGGTCGCGATCCATCTGGCCTGCCGGGCGCTCATCACCCATGACTGCGACATGGCTCTGGCCGGTGGGGTCTCCTGGACCCCTCTGCGCCGTCAGGGCTACCTTCATCAGGAAGGCGGCGTCTGGTCCGCCGACGGCCAGGTCCGCTCCTTCGACCGGGACGCCTCGGGCTTCGTCCCCGCCGACGGCCTCGGCATCGTGGTCCTGCGCAGGCTCGACGACGCGCTCGCCGACGGGGACCGCATCTACGCCGTGGTCAAGGGGAGCGCCGTCAACAACGACGGCTCGGACAAGCTCAGCTACGCGGCGCCGGGCGTGCGCGGCCAGCAGGCGGTGGTGGAGGCGGCGCTCGCGGTCGCCGCGGTCCGCCCGGACACCGTCTCCTATGTCGAGGCCCACGGGACGGCCACCGCGATCGGAGACGCCGTGGAGGTCGCCGCGCTGACCCGGGCGTACCGGGCCGCCGCCGCGGTAGGCCGGGGGTACTGCCGGGTGGGTTCGGTGAAGTCCAACATCGGACATACCGATGCGGCGGCCGGGGTGGCGGGTTTCATCAAGGTCGCGTTGATGCTGTACCACGGCCGGATCCCACCGAGCCCCGTCACGCCCCTGCGCCCCAACCCCGAGATCGACTTCGAGACGAGCCCGTTTCGCCCCGCGGTCGAGGCGGCGGACTGGCCGGAGACCGGCGCCCCGCGCAGGGCGGCCGTCAGCGCCTTCGGCATCGGAGGCACCAATGCCCACGCGATCCTCGAACAGCCACCGGCCCTCCCGGCCCGGCCACCCGCCGAGCCGTGGCAGCTCGTGGCCCTGTCGGCGCGTGACGACGCGGCCTTGGCCGAGCTGACCCGATCCTGCGCCGACGCGCTCCAGGACGCCTCCGACACCGAGTTCGCCGATCTCGCCTACACCCTGGCAGCCGGACGCCGCCACTTTCCCCACCGGTACGCGGGAGTCTTTCGCGACCGATCCGCCGCCGTGGCGGCCCCGCGGGAGTGGGTGACCGCAGGGCGGCTCTCACGCGCCTGGGCGACCCGAGACGACGTGGTGTTCATGTTCCCTGGAGGGGGGACGCAGTATCCCTCGATGGGGCGGGAGCTCTACCGCGACGAACCGGTCTTCCGCATGGCCGTGGACGAGTGCCTGCGTCTGCTGCACGACCGTCCCACCGCCGAGCGGCTGCACGCCCTGTGGGCCGCGCCGGATGCGAGGAGCGCGGCCGAGGAGACCGACCCTTCACTGGCGCTACCGGCCGTGTTCATCATGGAGATCGCGCTGACCCGGCTCATCGGATCCTTCGGGGTCAGACCCGCCCTGCTGATCGGGCACAGCCTCGGGGAGTACACCGCGGCCTGCGTCGCCGGCGCGCTGTCGCTGCGCGACGCCCTCGCGATCGTGGCCAAACGCGGTGAGCTCCTGTCCCGGCTGCACGACGGTGCGATGCTCGCGGTCTCGGCCCCGGTACGGCAGGTCGAGCCGTTCCTCGGCGAAGAGGTCTGCCTGTCGGCGGTCAACGGGCCGGGAGCGTGCGTGCTGGCCGGCCGGTCCGCTCGGATCGCCGAGGTCGGCCGGTCGCTGGACCGGCAGGGGATCGCCTGTCGGCTGCTCCCGCTCAGCACCGCCGCCCACTCCCACCTGGTCGATCCCGTCCTCGACGAGTTCCGCGACTTCCTGAACGGCATCGAACTGCAGGCCCCGTCGGTACCCGTGGTCTCCAACGTGACAGGGGATGACGAGGCCGATCTCAGTGACCCCGAGTACTGGGTCTCCCACCTGCGCCGGACGGTCCGGTTCGACGCGGGGCTCGACCACGTCCTGGCACGGGGCCCGAAGGTCCTCATCGAGATGGGGCCCGGCACCACGCTGACCACGCTGGCCGGAGCACGGGCCGGTCAGGACTCCGTCGTCATCAACACCACCCGCCATCCGCTGGACGAGCGCCCCGACAGAGAGGTCCTGCTCCGCGCGCTGGCCCGGCTGTGGGAGGCCGGAGTCGACGTCGACCTGCCCGCGCTCTGGCCGCAGCCGCGCCGACGGCACCCCGCGGCGCTCTATCCATTCGCGTCCACCCTGCACCTGCCCGAACCGACACACGCCCCGGAACCCGCGCCCGCTCGGCGCTCATCTGAAGGGCTCTACGGGGTCAGCTGGAAACGCGCCGTGGAAACGGATCCGGCGGATCCCGGGACGGCCCCGGACGAGACGGGATGGATCCTGTTCTCCGATGTCTCACCCCTCGCCGAGGCGATCACCGCCGAGCTGGAGGAACGGAGAGCGTCCGTCACCGTCGTCACCCCGGGACGAGAGTTCCGGCGCGGGTCCTCACGCCGGGCCACGACCATCCCGCGGCACCCCGAACACTACGAGATCGACCCTCAGCGTCCCGAGCACTACGAACAGCTGCTGAAAGCGACCGAACAGGGACCGGGCAGACCGCTGCGGATCATCTGCCTGTGGGGAGCGACGCTCCCCGCGGACGTGGGCGGGCCACTGAGCGAGATCGTCGGCCTGGCCCACGCGCTGGGCGGCCGCCTCGGGAAGACGGATCTCTGCCTGGTCACGACAGGAGCCCTGGAGATCACCGGAGGCGAACTGCTCGATCCTCGGGCAGCTCTCACGATCGGAGCCGCCGGACCGCTCCGCTGCGAACTGACCGACGTGCCCGTCCGGCTGGTGGACGTGGACGCCGACGACAGCGCAGACTACAGGCGACGGGCCAGGCAGATCCTCGGCGAGTTCTCCCGCCCTCCGCGGCAGGACCCCGTCGGTCTCCGGTCAGGCCACCGATGGCTGCGGGGATTCGAGGCGCTGGAGACACCGCCAGGGGCGGGTCCCTCGTTCCGCCCCGGCGGAACCTATGTGATCACCGGCGGAACGAGCGGGATCGGCCTGCGACTGGCAGAGCATCTGACACGCCGCCATTCGGCGCGGCTCGCCCTCATCGGGCGGGGCACGCGTGACGCGTCTCCCACGGGCGAGTCCGGTGTGGATGTGCGAGCGCTGCTCGCCGGGCGTGAGAACGACATCCTGCTCCGCCACGCGGACGTCGCCGACCCGGCGGCCCTCGGCGAGATCCTGCGCGAAGTCCAGATGAGGTTCGGCACGATCCACGGCGTGATCCACGCCGCCGGCGTGCCAGGCGGCGGCATGGCGCAGTTCCTGGACCGGGAGAGCATCGACGCCGCCCTGCGGGCGAAGACCGTGGGAACCGCCACCCTGGTCTCCGCCCTCGCCGAGACAGGCGCGCGCCCCGAATTCATCCTGTTGTGCTCCTCGCTCGCGTCCTTCTCCGGCGCTCCCGGCCTGTCCTGCTACGGCGCGGCCAACGCCTTCCAGGACACCTTCGCCCTGCACACGCGTCGCGACGGGACACCGATCCTGTCGGTCAACTGGGACCGCTGGAACGGCGTCGGGATGGCCCGCGACGTGGAACGCCACCATCACGCCCTCACCGGCGAGGCGCTGATCGGCGGGCTGAGCCCCGACGAAGGGATCGCGGCCTTCGAAAGGTGCCTGGCGGCCGTCCCCCTGGGACAGGTCATCGTGTCCTCCAGCCCTCCCGGAGCTGCCCACGCCCCCAGCCCGGAGTCCGCCACCGAGCCCCGGCCTGCGCGCTGGTCCGCTCCCGCCGTACCCGCGGCCGACACGTCCGGCCGCTCCGGCGACACCGGTGACTGGAGTCCCCACGAGCTCGAACTCCTGACGGTGTGGCAGGAAGTGCTCGGTGCCAGCGCCATCGGCAGACACGACGACTTCTTCAGCCTGGGCGGACATTCGCTCAGCGCACTCCAAGTCGTCCAGCGCTGCAGGGAACGGTTCGGGGCGCGGCTTTCGGTGAAGGCGCTCTTCAGCGCCCCGACGATCGAGGGCTTGGCCAGAACGCTCGCCGAGGCCCCGGCGGCCGGCGACGACACGCCAGGCGAAGGGCGGCTCCTGATGGATCTCGAAGGAAGTGACGTCCCATGACCGAAACGATCCCGGGCGTCTCCCGGCTCTGGCTCCGCCGGCAGCGGACGCTCCCCGAGCCACGGCTGCGACTCGTCTGCCTGCCCCACGCCGGCGGAACCCCGGCCTTCTACCGGGGCTGGCAGGCCCGGATCCCCGCGGACGTCGAGTTCGTCGCCGTGTGCTACCCAGGCCGGCAGGACAGGTTCAACGAACATCCGATCACCCGCATGGACCTCCTGGTCGACCACATCTGCCAGGCGCTGGCGCCCCTGGCCGACCGGCCTCTCGCCCTGTTCGGGCACAGCATGGGCGCCGTGGTCGCCTACGAGGTCGCCGTCCGGCTCATCACCCAGCAGGGCATCACTCCGCACGCGCTGCTGGTGTCCGCGCACATCGCGCCACCCGCGCACGCAGACGGCACCTGGAAGGTCCCGCTCAGTGATGACGAGCTCGCCGAGCAGGCGCGCTCCGCGGACCCGCTGCTACGGTACGCCCCCGAGCTGATGAGCGTGGTGATGCCCGCGCTACGGGCGGACCATGATCTCCTTCACGCCTATCGGCCCACGCGCTCGCCGCGGCTCGCCGTTCCGGTCGTCGCCTACCGGGGAGCGGACGACGAGCAGGTGAGCCAGGAGGACATGCGCGCCTGGAACCAGGTCACGGATGCCGGCGTCGAGTTCCGTACCTTCCCCGGAGGGCACTTCTACCTGCTGCAGGCGGAAGCGGACCTCGTCGCCGACATCGGTAACCGTCTCAGCTCGATTCCGGCCTCGGGCGCCGGCACGCGGCGCCTCGGCCGCGAGGAGCCCTCCGAGGTCGGCCCGTTCGTGAAAGAGGTTCCACGCCCGTGACCCCGCCCCGCTCGACTGTCCCGATCTTCGTCCGCCGATCGAGCACCTGCCCGTTCGACCCGGCCGAAGAACTCGCCCGTCTCCGGGCCTCGGAACCGGTGACCCGCATCACCCTGTCCACCGGAGCGAGCGCCTGGATGGTCACCCGCTACACCGACGTGTTCCAGGTGATCTCCGACCAGGCCCGGTTCAGCTCCGAAGCCGCGATCGACGGCCCGATTCCCATACCCATGCCGGAAGGAGGCTTCCCCCCACCGCGTCCGGGGTTCTTCTCGACGTACGGTCCACGCGAGCACGGCCGCGTCCGGCGGATGCTCAACGCCGAGTTCAGCGCGCGCCGGATGCGGGAGTTCCTCCCGCGGGTCGAGAGCGTGGTCGACGACTGTCTGGACGCGATAGACCGGGTGGGACCTCCCGCCGACCTGGTCGCGGACTTCGCGCTCGCTGTCCCGTCACGGCTGTTCTTCGAACTCCTCGGGATCCCGGAATCGGACCGGCCCAGGCTCCTGCCGCACGTGGACATGCTGCTCGATTTCACCGCAGACCCGCAGGACCAGGCGGTCGCGTTCGGCGAGCTGGACACGTACATGAGCGGCTTCGTCGGGGAGTGCCGCCGTCGTGCGGTTCCCGGGCTCGTCGGCAGACTGATCACCTCGCACGGAGCGGAGCTGTCCGACTCCGAGGTCGCCGGCATCGCCGCCCAGCTGCTGCTCGCGGGATACGCGACGACGTCCGGGACGATCGCTCTGGGCGTCCTGCTGCTGCTGTACCACCCCGACCAGGCCGCCGCGCTGCGTGACGGCTCCGCCGACACGGACCACGCCGTCGAGGAGTTGCTCCGCCACCTGTCGGTGGTGGCCTTCGGGAAGGTGTTCACCGCCGCCGAGGACACCACGGTCGGTGGCCAGGAGGTCAGGGCCGGAGAGTACGTCCTGTGCCACCTGCCGTCAGCCAATCGCGACAGGGACCTGGGCCCCGGATTGGACCGGTTCGACATCAGCCGCGAACCGCCGCCCCATCTCGCCTTCGGACACGGCCCGCGCCACTGTCTAGGAGCGGAACTGGCCAGGATGGAGATACGGATCGGCATCTCCCGCCTGCTTCGCCGCTTCCCCGGCCTGCGTCTGGCCGTCCCGTTCGACGAACTGCGGTTCACCCCGATGAACGCGGCATACAGCGTCGAATCGCTTCCGGTGGCGTGGTAGCACCGCGCTGGGAACCAGCGGCCATCCGGACCGGACGGCGAGCGGAAACCCATGTGCGCCGGTCTCCGCGCGGCAGCGCGGCGACGGTCGCCTGTCGCTCTGTTGTGCCGGCGGCCTGCAGCGGACCCCTTTCAACGGATGGAGGAGAAATGTCGAGCGGATCGCTTCCCGGAACCGAAGACATCGCCGGCTCATACGAGTACCTGGCCGCCCTGACCGAGAAGGTCGGCGGACCCGACCTGCACTACGGGTACTGGTCGGGACCGGAGGACCGGTCCTCGATCGAGGAGGCCACCGAACGGCTGACCCGCGTGGTGATCGAAAGGCTGAAAGCCGTCGCCGGCGACCACGTGCTGGATGTCGGTTGCGGGAACGGGCGCCCCGCCGTGGCGGTAGCCGAGACCACCGGAGCGCGAGTGACGGCGATCGACGTCAACGAGCACGCCCTGGAACGTGGAAGGGCCTGGGCGCGTGAACGCGGCGTGGAAACGTCGGTGTCCTTCGAACGGTGCGACGCCCTGGCCACCCCGTACCCCGAAGCCTCGTTCGACGCGGTGCTGATTCTGGAGACGACACCACATTTCATGCCGGAACCGCTGTTCGCGGAGGTCGCCCGGGTGCTGCGGCCCGGCGGACGGGTGGTGGTCGAGACCCCGTACCTGCGCGCCCCCCTCACCGACGAGATGCGGTCACGGTTGGCGGCGTACTTCGACATGTTCCAGGTCCTGTCCATAGAACCCGAGGAGGCCTACACGAGGGCCCTGCGCATAGCGGATCTCGAGATCGAGTCCACGGAAGACATCAGCGAACACACCGAACCCTTCTACGGCCGGATCCTTGAGAGATTCGACCGCCACCGGGACGAGCTGACGGCCGAATACGGAGTCGAGGCCGTGGAACGCGTCGAGAGCGCGATCGCCAACTGCGCCGCGATGTCCGGAATGGGCAGCATCCTCCTCACGGCGTTCAAGCCGGTCCTTCCCCCGTCTACCAGCTGAGCCGTTCGGACTCGTGGCGGGGCTGAGAGCGGCCTGCGGGCGGTGGGCGGTCACAGTGGCGCACTACCGCGACAGGTACAGCACGGTCTCCGCCCGCACGGACAGCGCGGCGGTGTATGTGACACCCATGATGGCGCGGGGCTCCTGTGAAGTTGATCTGTGGTAGGACCATCTTCATATGCCGGAGTCCTGCGTCGTTCCGTCGTACGTCAACGGGGTCGGCGCGCCCTACCCGTGATCATCACTGGCCAATGCGTCCGTCGATCCGCTCGCGCAACAGGTCGACGTGACCCATGTGGCGGCCGTACTCCCAGATCATTCCGACCAGCACCTCGCGCAGCGACATCGCCCCTCCACCGCCGCCATGCTGATTCAAGGGATCGTCGCCGGTGATGTCGAGACTGGGCGCCTCGGCCACGAATCGCGTGGCGAAGTCCACCTCCGTACGCCATGCCTCCCACGCCTGCGTGACCACATGGGGGTCGGGGACAGCACCATCGAAATCACCGTCACGGTCGATGTCGGAGCAGAACAGCGGGGGCACGTCCTGTCCCGCCATCATCTCCCGGAACGTTCGACGCTCCATCTCGGCCAGGTGTCGCACCAGCCCCAGGAGCGACATCGTCGATGGTTCAACGGCACGCCGCGCCATGGCCTCCGCATCAAGCCCTGAGCATTTCATCTCCAATGTGAGGCGTGCACAGCGCAGGGCTTCGACCAGCGTGACGCGCTCGTCGCCCAACGTCGGTCCGTTCTCACGCGGGTCGTCGTCGGACGGCTTGCCGTCCTCGGTGAACATGTCGGCTCGTCGAGTCGTGGCCATGGCCGCAATCATCGGCGATGCGCATGGCGGCCGGCAACGGATTAACGACACCTGCAGCCATGGTCAACGAGTTCGGGCGTGGCGTCTGCAGCATATCTCCGAATTCGGCTGTCCGGAACCTGCTTACAAATCTATTTAAACGCAGGCGTCTGGAGAGAGGGGGCTGCAAAGCTATTTGACCCTCACCAGGGATGTCTCGCGCTCAAGTATGAAGTAGTAACTCAACCACATCGATTGACACATGAGATGCTGCAAGTCAAGGCTTGAGCGATCTGCTCGCCGTATGCAACTCTCGTCCCGTCTCAACCTGAGGCTCCTACCCCTCATGAAAGGAGTCAGGTCATCAAGCGCTTCATTGCCTTATGTTCCGTCCTGGCAGCAGCCCTCTCCACTGCCATGCTGACCGTCCCGACAGCGGCTTCTGCCGCCACCGCGACTATTTCCAGCACGTCGGCCGCGCCATGCACGATCCGCCTCTTGGATGCTGGACGCACGTCACGCGCATCCTGTACCCCCGGATCGTATATCCATGAGGTGTACTGCTCTGGCAGTAATGGGGACGAGCAATACTTCGAACCCTTCACGACCACCAATGAGATCTCCTGCTCATTGGGCGGCGACGCTCGTGTCAAATCGCACACCATCCACCGGGCTGGAAGAGCTCTGGTGACGGCCGGCGAGCAGCCGGAGGTTCCCGCGGCTAAAAAGGCGGCTCCTGACGGATGCTACTCCGGAACCCTTGATGGGGGCCGCACAGCCTATGCCTCCTGTGCGCAGTACCTAGGCGAATGGCAGCACTCCGTGCAATGCACTTATGGCAACGCCAGGTACCTGAAGCACTTCCATCCCCTCGCGGCGGGCTCGCGCCACGAGTACACCTGTAAGACCAACTACCGGGTAACCTGGCAAGAAGTATACGTCTTCTGAGCCAGCGCGCCTGATGGGCCTCGGCATCCTTATGGCCGAGGCCAATTTCATTGCCCGGACATGGCGTGTCCGCGTGCCCGGCACGACTGCGTCCCCGGCTGCGGGCCGGGTCATTCAGACGATGAAATGATGGATCGGGAGGGCTGTCGGGCGCGTTTTCCGGTCCGAGACCGGGATGGGAAATTCCCGGCCGAGCCCTTTTCATCTTGAGTCCGGTTTCGCCGCCGCGTACGCCGCGGCTGCGGCGATGTCGCGGGCCGAGGTGGAAGACCTGATCACCGCGATCATCACCGCGCCGGTCAGCTAGATCCACCCCGCCTTGGCGTCCTCCGGTGCGTCGCCGTCCTCCAGCAGGCGCACGGCATCCCGCAGCCACTCCTGCAGGTCCTGCACCGTCGCCGTGCGGGCGCAGGACAGCAGCGGGCTGTCCGCCAGCTTGGCCTGGTCATGGATGTGGGCCAGGGCCAGGCCGACATCCCGGCCTGTCGGGCCCCGGAGGCCGACCCCGTCAGCGGCGGGGACGAGCCGCTCCACCCAGTCGGACAGCGCGTCCTGGCACGACAGCCCCGCTACATCTGCGACTGATGCTGATCATCCATCTCAAACACGCCACCGGTGTGGCGGTCAGGCTGAGAGGGAGGCCTCGGAGGTGGCGGGACTGCGATAGCCGGGGCTGCTGTGCAGCACCAGATTTCTGCAGCGGGAGGTTCAGCTTCTACGGGACATGGCGCTGAGTCGTCTGGGATCTAGCACCACGATGACGCCGGGCTCGACGCGGATGGCGCCTGCCTCGGCGAGAACTCGCAGGGCGCGGTTGACCGTGACCCGCGACAGGCCGATCTCCTCGCCGAGTCCTTGTTGCGCCCCTGGCAGCGTGATCCGGCTCCCTTGTTCACGCATGGACTCGGCGACCCAGTCTGCGATCTGGACGACCGGTCGCGGCGCGGCCCGGCGGACATGGGCCCGCCGGTCACGGTTCACCTGCCCTGACAGGTGGCGCAGTACGTGGTCGCGTAGCGCCGGCACTTCGTCGATGAGACCTCGAAGGAGGCTTACCGGCAGGAAGCGAACCCGGCAGGTGGCCGAGGCGGTCCAGGTGGCCGTGTGCGCTCCGCCGTCCAGCACCGCGGCTTTGTCGATCACGCAGGGCCCCGTCACCGTCGCGAATCGAACCTTCGAGCCGTCACCGGTGTCGTAAGTGGCAGACAGGGTCCCCTGCTCGAGAATGACCAGATGCTGAGCCGGGTCACCGAAACGCGCGACAGTGGCGCCCGCGGGGACTTCCCGCGGCGGGCACTGCTCGGCGAGCCGCTCGAGGCGCGCATCCTTGAGCATTGAGAACAGAGGCACCGCCGCCAGTTCCCCCTTGTCCACATCTGGGAGAGTATCTCGCGATACAGACGCGCGGGCGAGGAGTCCGTACCGTTCCCCTCCATGATCTGCGTAGAACTGTCCTTCACCAACGACCGCGCGCGTCTGGCGGCGCGGCCCGCTCACCGGGAACGGTTGCGCGCGCTGCACGAGCAGGGCGCTCTGCTTCTGGCCGGCCCTTGGGAGGACGACTCGGGAGCGTTGCTGGTCTTCACCGTTGACCGTGCGCGGGTGGATCGGATCATGGCCGAGGACCCGTACTACACCACGGCGGGTGTCGACGTCGTCTCGCTGCGCGTGTGGTGTCCCATTCTGAAGCCTGAACATGGTTGAAAAGAACTGATCTGGTGATATCCGCAGATCTCCTGGCAATGCCGGTGATTGTCATGGTGGCGGCCTTCGCTCAGGGAATCACAGGGGTTGGGTCCGCGCTGGTCACTGCGCCCTTGCTGTCGCCTGGGCATAGCGGCTCCAGAGGCGCGGTCAGCCTGCCGTACAGGCTGCCGCTGATCGCCCAGCCCGCCACGAAAGGCAAGAGCAGCGAGGCGGCGCACAGGGCAGGGAGGCGCGTGTGATGCGCTCCATGGCCGGGTCGTCGAGCAACTCGGAGACGTAGCGGGCGGCGGGAACGGGCTCGTCGAGGAACAGGTGGGCGGGCGCCGGCGTGGATGTGCTCGCGCTGTGTGTTTCCCCGTGGTGCAGTGGTCTCAGAGCTTGTACAGCTTGTTGAATGGCGTTGTGATTCGTTCCCGCCGTGATCCGAAATCGACGAACACGGCGATCTCGTCTTCGACACCGACGACGACGCCAAGGCCATACCGATCGTGGGTCACTTGGTCGTTGAGGCTGAACCGCTCGGCAGGTGGAGCGGGGGGCGCGGGTTTGAAGGGACTTGTGGGCAGGTGACGGCGGGGACCGCCGCTAGCTGGCTTCATCCCCTCCAGTATGCGCCTCCTGCGGAACCGGTCGCTATCCTGCGCTCCAAGATTGGGGATCTTCGTGAAGCCCAAGGGCAAGGGCAAGGCGCGTACCCGGGACAAGGGGAGCATGACCCGGGTCTCGCTCACCCCGCTGACCGTGGCCGACGCCGACGAGATGGTGGACGTCCTGAGCGGTGACGATCTCTACGCCTTCGTCGGCGGTTCGGCCCCCACGCTGGACGGCCTGCGTGCCCTCTACACGCGGCAGGTCGTCGGCCATTCTCCCGATGGGCAGGCGGAATGACACAACTGGATCATCCGCAGGGTAGCCGACGGACAGGCGGTCGGCCATGTACAGGCGACGATCACTGAACGGGGCCGCAAGACTCGGCACCGCGCGGCTCCTGATCGAGTGCCGTGGATCTGTCGCTGGTTTGAGGAGCGCGGCTTCAATCGCGAGTGGCTGTCGGAGCCGGATGCTGGCTTCGGCGTCGGTGTGCACCGCTTCACGGGTCAGTCCCGCCCCCTGATCTGGGGACGGCGTATGTTCAGCTTCGTCGGCTATGACGTACTTAGAACCGAGAGCGGCGAGACATGAGGAATTTCCTCAGCGGTTGTGGTCATGTGCCCGTGTGGGCGACGGCGCGTCCCAGGCCGGCAGTGCGGCTTGGGCGCGGAATTTGAGGTCGAGAGTGGTAGGGCGCCCGGGGCTCGAACCCGGAACCTACGGATTAAAAGTCCGCAGCTCTGCCAATTGAGCTAACGCCCCTCGCAAGATGCAGGGTACAGAGGCTACCGCCCCCCGCGCGACGTCAGGCACATCACCTGTACGCCGACAACCCGGTCAACGCCTCTCCCAGCACCAGCGTATGGATCTCCTCAGTCCCCTCGTACGTCAGCACGCTCTCCAGGTTCGTCATGTGCCTGATCACCGGGTACTCCAGTGTGATCCCGTTTCCGCCGAGGATCGAGCGGGCCTGCCGGGCGATGTCCAGCGCGGCCCGCACGTTGGCGAGTTTCCCGAAGCTGATCTGCTGGGGCGTGAGTGCCCCCGCGTCCTTCAGGGCTCCCAGGTGGAAAGCGGTCAGCGACGACTGTGCCAGTCCGACGTACATCCACGCAAGCTTCTCTTGTGTGAGCTGGAATCCGGCGATGGGCCGGTCGAACTGGACGCGGGTGCGCGCGTAGTCGAGCGCCGTCTCCAGGCAGGCGCGGGCGGCGCCGACGACGCCCCAGAGGATGCCGAAGCGGGCCTCCGACAGGCAGGAGAGCGGCCCGCGCAGGCCGGTCACGCCAAGCAGGACGGCCGAGCCGGGCAGGCGGAGGTCGTCGAAGTAGAGCGAGGAGGTCACCGACGCGCGCAGCGACATCTTCTTGTGGATCGGGGGCGCGGAGAATCCGGGCGTGTCGGTCGGGACGACGAAGCCGCGGATGCCGTCGTCGGTCTGGGCCCAGACGACGGCCACGTCGGCGACGGACCCGTTGGTGATCCACATCTTGGATCCGTTGAGAATCCAGTCGGAGCCGTCGCGCTTGGCGAAGGTGCGCATGGCGGAGGGGTCGGATCCGTGGTCGGGTTCGGTGAGGCCGAAGCACCCGATGGCCGACCCTGAGGCCATCAGGGGTAGCCATTGCCGCTTCTGCTCGTCGGACCCGTACTTCCAGATGGGGAACATGGCCAGCGAACCCTGGACCGACACGAACGAGCGCAGCCCCGAGTCGCCCGCTTCGAGCTCGCGGCAGGCCAGGCCGTACGAGGTCGCGTCGGTGCCGGCGCAGCCGTACCCCTCGAGGTGCATGCCGAGCAGCCCCAGCTCGCCGAGGGCGGGCGCGAGCTCGCGGGCGGGGAAGACGGCCTCTTCGAACCAGTCGCCCACGTACGGCAGGACGCGGTCGGCGACGAACGACCGGACGGTGTCCCTGATCAGTTTCTGGTCGCCGGTGAGCCTGTCGTCGACCCGTAGCAAGTCGACCCGTAGCAAGTCGTCCATACCCCAGGGTTCTACCAGGGGCAATCCCGATGTGGAAACAGCGGGCCCGGGGGCAGTCTTGAGCCATGAGCGAATCGAACTTCAAGCAGCTGCGCAGGACCCGCCAGGGCAGGATCATCGCGGGTGTCTGCTCGGGCATCGGCGACTACGTCGGCATCGACGCCAACCTGGTCAGGATCGGCCTGGCGATCGCCACGCTGTTCGGCGGCGCCGGCATCGGCGTCTACGCGATCGGCTGGCTGCTCATGCCCGAGGAGGGCAAGAACACCTCGATCGTCCAGGACCTGATCAACAACAAGCAGGCCAAGGACACCTGGCACCAGGCGACCCCCGACTACAGCCCGGCCGCAGGCTGGCAGCGCCAGGAGCCCGGCATGCCCGGTGACCAGAAGCCGCAGGCGTGACCGTGCCGGCGGGCTCAGGCGGCGGCCTGGGCGCGCACTCTGGCGACGATGTCGCCGCGAGACTCGGTCCACATCATGGCCAGCACGGCCGCGACCGTCACCCCGCTGATCCCCGCCAGGGCGACGACGGGCTCGGGGCCGAGTCTCTCGGCGGCTATGCCGCCGATCAGGATGCCGATGCCCTGCGCGGCCATCAGCCCTGACTGCACCAGGCCGAACGCCTGGCCGCGCCGCTCGGCCGGGACGCACTGGACGAAGGCGGCGTTGGCCGCGAGCTGGTAGGCGCCCCCGATCCCCGACAGGACCCACAGGGCCAGCACGACCGCCAGCGACGGCCGCATCGCGCACACGATCAGCGGCGCGCACGTGAGCATCGACAGCCACCCCATGGCGCGCAGCCGCCCCGCGGGCGAGACGAACCTGCTGAGGAGGAAGGCTCCCAGCACCGTCCCCGCCGGCATGGCCGCCATCAGCAGGCCGGTGATCACCGGTACCGGCAGCGAGGCGTCCTTCGCCAGCTCCACGGCGTACGGCACCGCGATGCCCTCAGGCAGCACGTAGAACCCGCACAGCCAGGCGAACAGGACGAGCGTGCGCAGCTTCCTGTCACCGAAGACGAGCACGGCTCCGGCGCGCGTCATGTGCCACATCGACGGCTTCTTCCCGTCCGTACGGCCGGCGGCCGGCCTCCGCCGTACCCCTGAGACGAGGATCAGCGCGGAGGCGAGGAAGGTGGCCGCGTCCAGCGCCAGCGCCCGGTAGGGCCCGAGGAAGGCGATCGCGGCGCCGCCGGCGGCGAATCCGAGCATTTGGACGGCCTGGTTGGTCATGTTCTGCAGGGCCGAGCCCATGACATAGCGGTCGCCCTCGAGCACCTCGGGCAGCAGCGCCGCCCTGGCCGCCGAGAACGGCGCGCTGAGCAGCACGACGAAGAACACCAGCACGCACAGCACGGCGAACGGCATGCCGGGAACGGCCATGACGGCCACGAGCAGCGCGCGCAGGAGATCGCACACGATCATCACCCGGCGGCGCGCGAAGCGGTCGGCCAGGCCCGCGAGCAGCGGCCCGCCGAGGATCGACGGCAGGTAGGTCAGCGCGTAGACGGCGGCCGTGGCGAGGGCGGACTGTGTCCGGTGGAACACGAGCACGGCCAGCGCCACCTGGGCGAGCTGGTCGCCCAGCAGGGAAAGGCCCTGGCCGTACCAGAGCGCGCGGAACTCACGTAGGGCGAAGACCTCGCCGTACGTGGCCCGCCGTTCAGGGGCACGCCTGTGCCTCCCCGGAAGCCTAGCCCCCATAGGTCCCCGCTGAACCTGACTCAGTGTGCTCGCTATGTGACCTAAGGTGCCGGGGAGGGGGCTGCTGCGCAACCGAAAGCAGCCAAGCTCTTGCAAACTGTAATCGCGGGCCCGCGATCACCAGCCCAGCTGATGGAGCCGCTCGTCGTCGATCCCGAAATGGTGCGCTATCTCGTGGACGACCGTGATCTGCACTTCCTGCACGACCTGTGCCTCGCTGTCGCACATTTCACAGATGGGGTTGCGGTAGATCTCGATGCGGTCGGGCAGGACCGCCGAGTACCAATCGCCGCGCTGCGTCAGGGGAACACCGGTGTACAGCCCGAGAAGATCAGGCTCCGGCGGGTCGTCCACGACCACCACCACGACGTTGTCCATCACGCGGGTCAGGTCGGGAGGGATCGTGTCCAATGCTTCGGCCACGAGTTCTTCGAACTTCTCCCGGGAGACCTCTATCACGGTTGCCATTCTGCCC
This sequence comes from Nonomuraea sp. NPDC004354, assembly GCF_053602555.1. Taxonomy (NCBI): domain Bacteria; kingdom Bacillati; phylum Actinomycetota; class Actinomycetes; order Streptosporangiales; family Streptosporangiaceae; genus Nonomuraea; species Nonomuraea sp. NPDC004354. The sequence goes on from NZ_JBSGDV010000002.1 coordinate 917,975, forward strand.
CGTCCGTCAGGTAGGCAAGAAGGCGTATGAACGTCATCAGAACCGTCATACGGTCGCGGCCTGCCCGGGTCGCGGCGGTGCTTCTCGTGTCCGCGGTCGGCGCCTGGCTCGGCATCATCCTCAGCGGGACGGTCCGCGCCCAGGTCGGTCCCGTCGAGACGGGGATGTCGCTCAGGCCCGCGTTGACCGGTGAGACCGTGGTCGACGCCCACCCGCTCGGCACCCTCAGGTTCCGCAGCCACGACGCGCCGCTCCGCCTGCGCATCACGCTCGAGAACATCGACCAGGACAAGGCCAGAGCCTTCATCGACGACCCGAAGCTCGCCACCCGGCTGCCCGAGATCATCGAGGACGACCTGCGCGGCGGAGTCCAGGCGTTGGTGATCCGTTCCCTGCTGTGCGCCGCCGCGGGAGCGCTGCTCGCCGGATACCTCGTCTTCCGCCGGCCCAGGGTCGCCCTCTACAGCCTGCTCGCCGCCGCCGTCGCCCTCGCGGGCACCGGCGCCGTCGCCGCCCTCACCTTCCGCCCCAGCTCCCTCGTGGAGCCCCGCTACTCGGGGCTGATCGCCGCCGCGCCGTCACTCGTGGGCAGCGCCCAGTCGATCGTGACCAAGTTCGAGTCGTACCGCCAGCAGCTCACCAAGCTCGTGACGAACGTCTCCAAGCTGTACGACACGGTCTCCGCGCTGCCCACCTACGACCCCGCCCCCGCCTCCATCAAGGTCCTGCACGTCTCCGACATCCACATCAACCCGATCGCGTGGAACGTCGTCCGCTCGCTCAAGGAGCAGTTCATGGTCGACGTCATCGTGGACACCGGCGACATCTCCGACCACGGCACCAAGGCCGAGAACGCCTTCATGGAGGAGATCGGCAAGCTCCGCGTGCCGTACGTCTTCGTGCGCGGCAACCACGACTCCAAGGTCACCGAGCGCGCGGTCGCCGCGCAGAAGAACGCGGTCGTCCTCGACGACGACTCCACCACCGTCGCCGGGCTGCGCATCTACGGCCTGGGCGACCCCCGCTTCACCCCCGACAAGTCGGTGCCGGCCGACAACGATCCGGCCCGCATGCGTGAGTTCGGCCGCGAGCACGCCGTACGGCTGCCACAGCCCTCTCCCGTCGACCTGGTCGCCATCCACGACCCCGACGCGGCCAAGGGCTTCTCCGGATTCGCTCCGCTGGTCCTGGCCGGCCACTCCCACCGCCGCTCGACCACGCTCCTGCCGTCCGGCACCCGCGTCCTCGTCCAGGGCTCCACCGGCGGCGCCGGACTCCGCGCCCTCGAACACGCCGAACCGACACCCGTCCAGGCATCGGTTCTGTACTTCGACAAGACCACGCACAGGCTCCAGGCCTGGGACGACATCACGCTCGGCGGCCTCGGAGAGCAGTCGGTGCACATCCAGCGTCACGTCGAGCCGGACCCTCGACGTATGATTTCCCCAGCACCAACGACGTCCCCGTCGCCAACGGGAAGCGTCAGCGGAGCTTCCGGTGGACAACCACTTTGGCACTTGGGGCACTCGTCCCCTATGCTTCAGAGGTCTCCAACGGAAGACGTCAGGAACGGGACGAAAGTCCCGGGCCCCCATCGTCTAGCGGCCTAGGACACCGCCCTTTCAAGGCGGCGGCACGGGTTCGAATCCCGTTGGGGGCACACGGCGACACCAGCCGGACGGAAGGTCGAAGACCTCCGAAAGACTGGTAAGCTAAGCGAGGCGGTTCGGCCGGAAGGCCGGAACGAAAGCAAGGTCCTGTAGAGCAGTTTGGAGTGCTCGCCACCCTGTCAAGGTGGAGGTCGCGGGTTCAAGTCCCGTCAGGACCGCTCTGGGTCAGGTAGCTCAGTTGGTACGAGCGTCCGCCTGAAAAGCGGAAGGTCGGCAGTTCGACCCTGCCCCTGACCACCATTCCTGAGCTGCAAAGAAGCCCCGAAGCGTAAATCGCTCCGGGGCGTTTTTGTTTTTCTTGCGACAGTATGTCTCGGCTGGCGCGGTGATTGCCGGAACAATCGTCCTGCGAGCTGTACAGGCAACACGATGCCGTTGCGTATCCAGCGGCAAGATGGGCGGACCTTCCGGCGCGATGTGGGCGGCTCCTTCAAAGGCATCGGTGTCGACACCAATATCGCCGAGCGGAAAGCGCGTCAGCGCGTCCGGCTCACGCTTCTTCGTGGAGACGAACCCGAGCCCACCCGTCACCGCCATGCCGAGAAGTGGCACTACTGATCACGACAAAGCGCCCCGGGACGATCCGGAGCGCTTCATGGTGGTGGGTGACTATCCCAGGGCATCGCCGAGCTTGCCGAGGGCCTTGCGCTTCTCGTCGCGGGAGGCGTGCGCGTAGATCGTCGGAGTGTCCGACGATCTCTCTGACTTTGTGGGGTGGTACGCCCAGGTCCAGAAGGAGGCGGACGCAGGTGTGCCGGAGGTCGTGAAGCCGCATCTCGCCGAGGTCGGCGGCCCTGCATATCGCTCCCCGACTTCGGCAGTGGCGATCATGGTAGAGCACCGTGTAGTTGCCATAATCGCGCCCGGGGTAGGGCAGACCACCGCCGACGGCCCGCCCGCGACAGGCGCCGCCATCCAAATACCGCGTCCTACCTCTCGTCGTTGTCCCAGCCGTCGCCGAAGACGAAGAGTGGCTTGGCGCCACGTGCGGGTGTTTCGGCGAGCGAGATGGCTTCCATGAAGCGTTCGAGCGGGAACGGCTGGCCCTGGGGGATAGTCAGCACTCCGTCCGCGACGAGACTGCGAACCTCGGAAAGCGCGCCCAGCGCATCCGCAGGTGAGGCAGTGCCGAACCAGCGGTTCAGCCAGAAGCCACGGACTGCTTTGGTCTCGTAGATAACCGAGCGTGCCTGCAGCGGGATCGTCAGCGCTGCCGGGTCGGTCTGCCGATGGGTGGAGAGCGCGCCGTAGACCACGAGCTCTCCTCCCGGAGCCAATGCGTGGGATACCTGGGCACCCACGTGGCCCGCGACACAGTCGATGGCCTTGCGCACGCCAGCCGGTCCTGCTGTTTCAGCCACACGCTGCAACAGGTCCTCGTCCTCAGTGCAGATGACCTCGTCACCACCAAGCGCTTCGATCTCCTCGACGGCATCGCGCCGCCGCACGACATTGATCGTCGGAATGCCCAGATGCCTGGCCAGCTGAATGACGAGCCGGCCGACGGTGGAGCCCGCGGCTGTCTGCAACAACCATTCACCCGGCTGTACGTCGAGTTCGCGTGTCACCAGCAGCAGCGCGGTCAACGGGTTGACGGCGAGTTGGCAGGCGTCGGAGTCGCTCAGATGGTCGGGGACCGGCAGGAGCCTTCGGGTGTCGGCGACAACGTATTCCTGCCAAGTGCCGGCCGTACGGGGCCCGGGTATCGCCGGGACTGCAACGGTCACCACGCGCTCGCCGATCTCCAGCCCCTCGGTGTCCGGGCCCAGGGCCTCTATACGGCCCACGCACTCCATGTGACCACCAACAGTGGGGAACTCGGGGGAGAAACCGTAGCGGCCACGCAGTACGTGCAGATCGCTGGCGTGAATCGGAGTCGCCTTCACGCGGATCAACGCCTGACCGGCTTCTGGCGTGGGAACAGGCCGGGATTCCAGCCGCAGGACATCGGCCGGCTCGCCGATCTTTCCGGCTACGAGCGCGCGCATGGATTGTGGCATGGCCATGAGATCCCCTGGTACTCGTAGAGAGTGCGCGCATAGGCCGGCACCGTGCGAACGTCCTCGGCCCGCCGCACGATCCCGTTCAGAACCGAGCCCCCCATCGTCACCTCGTCGGCAAGGTTGTCCAGCCAAGGGGGGTAGTAGTCCGTGCGCTGCCGCGCCGGGTCGCCGGTGTCCAGATACGTCGGTGTCGTCTTGTCGGTCTTTTTCCAGCTGTTCTAGTGGAAAACCAGCTCCTGCGAGCCGACCAACGAATCCGGAATAATCGTAACACCGTCACCTATTTCTTCCTGGTTCTGCAACGGTGCCGGGTGACTCGGACGGGCCAGGCCGTAGCGAGGGGCCGGTGGTGGTTGCGGCGACCTGGTCGGGACTTGAGATCGGGGCGTGCCGGCCTGGCGGGAAGGCTGGTGGGTGATCAGCGGGCAGCCGGTCGTCGACGCACTTTCCGTCCAAGAGCCTCACGTGGCCGCTCTGCCGGCGGAGTCTGAGTTCTTGGCGGGCGTTACGGAGGGCGGGTGTAGTAGCGGCGGGACTTGGTGGAGAAGTGGCCGCGGAAGCCGAGCATGTGAGCCCACTGGGTGAGGCGCAGGTCGGCCAGATCGTCGAGGGGGTTGATGCGGCGATCGAGTGTGCCGACGCCTTCGGCGGCTTGGGTGGCGCACTTGGCGATGTAGGCGGCGACGGCTTGCTCGGGGAGGCGTCATGGTGATCGGGCGGACGTCGGGTTGGTACCCCAGCGGAGCGTCGTTCCCGTGGCTGGGATGTCGACCGAGACGGCCCCCGCCGCGTGCCGTACGGCTTGCGTGAGGGCGTCTGCGGTGGCCCAGGCCGGGGGAGGTGTGGACGGGCCGGTGGGGCCGTCGAGGCGGATGACGGCGTGGAAATGGACGACGCCGCGCCGCCGGCATTCGGCGACCTTGGCGAAGGGAATCATCACCTCGTCGGGCACGCGGAGGCCGACAACGGCCGTGGATCGTGGTGCTCGACCAGTTCCGGGGGAACTACGCGGTCGTACTACGATCGGGCCTCATTGTGCGCATAGATCGTTTAGCGACGTCTGTCTACCTGGTCATCACTCTCGGTTCGATCGTCCTCAGCCTGGTGATCGGCACCGCGACACCCGCATGGCTGGTCACCATGTGGTACCCGCCCGGCGAGGCCGTCGGGAAGTCTCCTCTGGTGCCGGTGCTGGGCGGGTTGCTGCTTGTCGGGCTGGTGAACTCGTGGATGCTGTGGCAGATTCTGCGGGGACTCGCGCCTACGGCGCTGCCGATGCGTCGGGCGGCCACGTGGCTACGGCTGCTGCTGTACGCCGACGTGGTGTGGCTGCTGATCCCCTCGTTCCTCCCAGACCTGGTTGAGACGGTCATCGGACTGGCGCTCTGGGTGCCTGCGCTGGTGCTGCTCACGGTGGTGCTCACCGGGTCAGGTCGGCCCTTCCGGCTGGCTCTGCTCCTGTTCGGACTGGCGGGACCGGCCATATCGCTCGCGGGCGACCTGATGGACGATCTGAAGCCCGAGCTCTTCATGAGTCCGGCCGATCGGGCGAGTGTCATGGCCGCGGGAGTGGCCGCGTTCGTCACGATGGTGCTGCTGCTGGTCGCTCAGCGGCGTGACGGACGCTGGAGCCGGGTGACGCTCCTCATCGGTCTGGGCACGTTCGCGAGCGCGTTCCTGGTGGAGCTCGTGGATGGCCTGACGCGCGGCAGCACGATCGAGTCGATCGCCGAGGCGATGGATGTGCTCTACATCGTCTGGCTGGCGCGTACGGCGCACGAGCTGAACCGTGAGCGGAGGCAGAAGACGGCGCTGCGAGTGCCCACGGCGGTCGCGGCTGTGGCCGCGGTCCTCCCGCTGATGGTCGTCGGACCCGAGGGCCGTCCCCATCTCGTCTACACCTGGCAGAGCGGTGACCTCATGGACTGTTGGGCGTCGTCGGCACCGCCACGTGTCGCGGACATCCCGGCCCACGAGCGCGACCGGGCCTACATGTGCAGCGTGAACAAGCCTTCTGACCTGCGTGTCTCGGATCAGGAACTGCTCGGCAAGGGCTGGGCCGCGTGCGCCAGGTTCGCAGCCGGGGAGCCGGTCAAGGCCCGGCCCGCGCTGCTCGCGCTGCTCTGTCCGGAGGTGATCGGACGGAAATATCCGGATCTGTTGCTGTCGTCCGCTCAGATGCGCCGGCAGCAGGCAGAGAAGGAGAACGCCGAGCGCAAACGGCGAGAGCGCGAGGCGCGCAAGGAGGACGCCATGTGCCGCGACCCGTGGCCCGCGCTACGTACTCGGTTCCAGGCGACCGCGTCCTATTACGACTGGGACGGCATGCCGTACGGCATCGACGACCCGGAAGCGGACACCGAGGAACATTCCCAAAAGATCTGGAACGCGGAATCGGTCGGCACCCTGGCGGCCAGCGGTCCGCTGGCCCTGGTCTTCACGCCCAGCCAGGACTGGGCGACCTGCGTCACGGTGAAGGCGCTGCGCTCGGCCCCGCCACCCCTGCGACGCAAAGGCTGGGAGCAGGTGGTCGAGGTGGACATCGTCAGCGAATCGGGTCGCCTGGTGATGCAGACGCTGTCGGCGAGCAAGGTGCGCTTCCCCGATCTCGCGCGCGGCGGTCCTGGCGTCTACCGGCTGCGCCTGTATACGCGTCAGAGCGTGGATCTCATTCTCAGCTATCCGGTCAGGAGAGCGGACGCCGCCCTCGATCGCCTGCCCGAGCCGTCCTCCTAGGCTCGGTCAACGACGGAACAGGACGTCGAGTTCGCTGAAGTCCAGTGAGCCGTCCAGGGCTGTGAGGCTTCCCGTGCCGAGCAGTTCCGCGGCGGCTCTGCGGGCCGCGGTGTAGGCGGCCTGAGCCAGCCCGGTGCCCAGGCTGATCCTGCGCACCCCCGCCTGCGCGAGCTCGGTGACACGTGGTCCACCGGCGACGGCCATCGCGTTGACCGGCAGTGGCGACTCGGCGCAGAGAGTGCTCAGCACGTCCAGATCGAGCAGGCCGGGAACGAAGATGCCGTCGGCTCCCGCCTCGGCGTATGCCGCCGTGCGCGCCAGCACCTCGCCCAGTCGGGCGTCGGACGGACCGATCGCGAACAGGAAGACGTCGGTGCGTGCGTTGATGAACAGTGTCGGCAGGCCCGCCGCTGCCGCGGCATCCCTGGCGGCGCGCAGCCTGGCGCTCTGCTCGGCGACGTCGAACAGCGGACCGCCGACAGCCGTGGAGTCCTCCAGGTTGACGCCCACCGCACCGGCCTCGACCACCGCCCGCACGGTTGTGGCGACATCCGCCGGGGCCGGGCCGTACCCTCCCTCCACGTCGACCGTCACCGGCAGGTCGACGGAGTCCACGATGCGCCGCGCGGCCTCCATCATCTCGCCCCGGCTGAGCCGTTGCCCGTCCCCGCGACCCAGCGACCACGACACGCCACCGCTGGTCGTGGCTATCGCCGTGGCGCCGGCCGCGGCGATCACCGTCGCGCTGGCGGCGTCCCAGGCGTTGGGCAGCACCAGCACGGACTCGGTGCTCAAGGCGCGGAACAGCCGGGCCTTCTCCTCGGTCGCGGCATCAGGGGTGGGGGAGAGGTCAACAGACATGTGCATGACCGCCTTCGTGTCGTTCTGCTTCGCGGCGCCCCGCCTCGTGGGCACCCGCAACGGGATGCTGCCGGGCGGGACGGCGAGCGTCCATTGATTAAGCTCGGACCGAATCATGGGACGCAAGGGAGGCGGTATGAAGGCGCGGCTGACCTTCTCGGTGAACGATCTGGCCGAGACCCGGTTCGCCGTCTCGCCCATGTGGGAAGTCGTCACCAGTCGCAGAGTGTTGACCGCCGCCGCCGTGGCGGACCCCCATCGGGGCTGGGTCGACCAGGTACGCCCGCGGCTCGCGGCCGCGGGTCTCGACCGCGGCTGGCTGGCTGACATGATTCCGCCCGTCGGCCACCTCCCCGACTTTCTCAACCCGGCACCGGCGACCGCGTCCCCCGACCTTTCCGACGAACTGGCCGCCATCGAGGCCACCGACCCCGAGCAGGTACGGCGGGACCTCGACTGCCTGGCCGCCGAGCGCGACGGCCGGTTGTCCCCCCGGCTGCGGAGCCTTCACCGGACCCCCGGGACCTACCTGCCCAGGATCGTCGCGGAGATCGAGGCCTACTGGCGGCTCGCGATAGCGCCTTACTGGGCCAGGATCCGCGCGGTGCTGGAGGCGGACGTCTTCCATCGGGGCCGCCAGGTGGCCGAGCAGGGCACGGCCCAGGTGCTCAACGAGTTGCACCACACGGTGCGTTGGGCCGGCGGCGGCCTCCACCTGGTACAGCGGCACTGCGCCATCACCAGGATCGAGACCGGGGCCGGGCTGCTCCTGGTGCCGTCGGTCTTCGCGTGGCCGCGAGTGCTGACGCGTTCCGTCGCGTCGGAACCACCGCAGCTGGCCTACCCGGCACGCGGGATCGGCACGTTGTGGGAGCGTCGGACACACGAGCGCGTGGAAGCCCTCGCCGCAGTGATCGGCCGGTCCCGCGCGCTGATCCTGACCGAACTGGACTCACCCGCCTCGACCACCGAACTCGCCCAGCGGTCGGGCCTTTCCGCGGCGGGCGTGTCCCAACACCTCACCGCACTGCGGGCCGCTGGCCTGACCAGCACCCACCGTGCGGGCCGCTCGGTGCTCTACGCCCGCACCGGCCTGGCCGACGCCCTGCTCACCGCCCAGACGTGAAAGCCCGCTCGACGCCGGGTATCGCTGAACTCGCCCCCGATCTCGCCGCCGGCCACGCCGGGCGGACGGTCGTTCGGAGGCATCCGGCGGTGCCTCTCACACGAGGCACCGCCGGCGGTCACGGTGAGCACCGGTCCTGCTGATGCGCGGCCTGGCGAGGGCGATGTGACTGGTGGCCTGGCTGGAGCGGATGGCCGATCAGAACTCGATGAGCCGAGGGAGCGGGGGACGTGACGCGTCCGCATACGCGTACGCGAGGGCATCGAATCAGATAATCTGATTTCATGAAGGTGATGACTGCCACTGAAGCGTCTCGGAGCTTCGCGACGGTCCTCGACGAGGCGGAGCGCGGGGAAACGATCGTGGTGACCCGTGGCGGGAAGCAAATCGCCGTGATCGGCCCCGCGCCCACTGCGCCGGGGCGTATGGTCAAGGCGTTTCTGGCCAGAAGCGCGGGGACACTGGACGCGGATTTCGAGGCTGATGTCGCGGCGGCCCGCGAGTCCGTCACGGACGAGATGAGGGGCACGTGGCCCGACGCCTGATCCTGGACACGGGTGTGCTCATCGCCGCTGAGCGAGGCAAGGCGTCCGTGGACACGGTGATCGACGATGCCGATGATGTGGCGATCGCCGCGATCACCGTGGCTGAGCTCCTCGTCGGCGTGGAGATGGCCGATGCGGCCCGACGCCCCGATCGACAGGCCTTCGTGGATGAAGTCCTGGCCTTGATTCCCGTCGAGGAGTACACGACAGACGTCGCCAGAGTTCATGCTCGGCTCATGGCGCATGTTCGTCGAGAAGGTAAGTCCCGGGGCGCGTACGATCTGCTGATCGCGGCGACGGCCGCAGCCACGGCGAGAACAGTGATCACGATGGACGCCTCGGCCGCATTCGACGGTCTCCCTGGCGTCCGCGCTCAGGTGGTTCCCCGCTGATCTTCGACGGCGAACCCCCGGAGCGTCGCTCATGTGAAGTCCGCGCAGCGCGCCTGACCTTCGTCCGGTACGGTCACCCGCACGTCATCCACGTCCACGCCGCGCTTGGCGGCGGTGGCGGCCGCGATCGTGCAGACGAGCTGCCCGGTCGCCATCCGCGACAGGCGGGAGACCGGCGGCAGCCATCGGCCGCCCACCAGCATCGGGGCGCCCTTCTCCAGCGCGAACCCGTCGTCGTGCACCCGGACGGCGATGTTCTTGGGCAGGCGCGTGTCGAGGGAGCGCTCGCGCTCCTTCGAGGTGGGCCCGCCGGCCAGCAGCTCGACGGCTTCGGCGGCGTCCAGCGGGCCCTCGGGGCGGCCGACGGAGACGAGGCGGTCGTCCTGCACGAAGTACAGGCGGGTGCCCTGGGCGAAGCCGCGGGCGGGCTCTCCGGCGCCGACCACGCCGGTGGGGCCGACTCCGCAGGCCGTACAGGCTGCCAGGAGCAGGGCGAGGGGCCAGGTTCTCACGGGTGGTTCCCCGATGGGGTGGTTGGCGGTTCCCCGGCAGGGCGGTTCCTCGGCAGGGTGAGGGTGAACACGGCTCCGGGGCCGGGGGCGACGGTCAGGTCGCCGCCGTGCAGGAGGGCGTTCTCGCGGGCGATGGCCAGGCCCAGGCCGCTTCCTTCGGAGCGGGCGCGGGCGGCGTCGGCCTTGTAGAAGCGCTCGAAGACGTGCGGGAGGACGTCGGCGGGCAGGCCCGGCCCATGGTCGGCGACCTCGATGGCGACGGCCTGGCCGGTGGCGCGCACCCGGACCGTGACGGGCGGCGTGCCGTGCCGCAGCGCGTTGCCGACGAGGTTGGCGACGATGACGTCCAGGCGGCGCGGGTCGAGGGGGACGCGGATGTCCGGCGGCAGGTCCGTGGTGACGTCGGCACTCCAGCCGCGTGAGCGCAGGCAGGCGGCGACGGCGGCGCCGACGTCCACGTCGTTGAGGTTGAGCACGGCGGCTCCGGCGTCGAAGCGGGAGATCTCCATCAGGTCGTCGACGAGCTTGGTGAGCCGGGCGACCTCGGCGGTGACCAGCCGGGCGGCGGTCCCGGCGTCGGCGTCCAGCCGGTCGGCGCCTGCTTGGAGGACGTCGGTGACGGCGGTGGCGGCGGCCAACGGGGTGCGCAGCTCGTGGGAGACGTCGGCGACGAACCGCCGCGACCTGGCCTCCATCTCGCGCAGCTCGCCGACCGAGCGTTCCAGCGCCGCGGCGGTCTCGTTGAACCGTCCCGCCAACCGCGCCAGCTCGTCGCCGCCGCGCACGGGCAGGCGGGTCTCCAGCCGGCCTTCGCCCAGCCGCCGGGCCGCGCGGTCCAGGTCGGCGACCGGCCGCAGCACGCCGCGCGCGGCCAGCAGTCCGGCCAGCACCGCCAGGAGCACGACGGGGAGGGCCGCCGCCTGCGCGGCGCGCAGCACGGCCGCCTCGTCGGAGGCGGCCTGCGCGAGCGACTCGACGAGGTAGACGGTGATCCCCGACGGCGTCCCGCCCGCGAGGAGCATGACCCTGCTGCCGGCCACCAGGTACGGCACGCCGTCGCGGGTCACCCGCTGCCAGGCCAGCTCCGGCCGCCGCAGAACGCTGGTGCGCAGTTCGGCGGTGATGCGGGCGTCGCTGGGGATGGCGCCGTCCCTGACCACGTACACCTTGCGGTCGCCCACCTCGAGGTCCTCGGCCAGCAGGGCGAGCTCCCCGTCACTGGCGGGCAGCACGACGTCGCGCGACAGCAGCAGCACCCGGTTCCTGAAGTCCTTCAGCAACCGGTCCTGCGCCCCGGCAAGCAGGTTGTTCTGCGCGGTGTAGTAGGTCAGCCCGGCGGCCCCCACCGCGCTCAGCCCGCCGACCAGCACGAACGTGATCACCAGCCGGGCCCGCAACCCCCGGAGCCAGGTCATACCGGCCCGAAGCGGTAACCGAATCCGCGCACGGTCTGCACGTACCTCGGCTCGGCCGGCACGCTCTCGATCTTGGCGCGCAGCCGCTGCACGCACGCGTCCACCAGCCGCGAGTCGCCCAGGTAGTCGTGCTCCCACACCGCCTCCAGCAGCTGCTGCCGGCTGAAGACCTGTCCGGGTGTGGCCGACAGGTGCAGCAGCAGCCGCAACTCCATCGGTGGCAGCGCGACCTGCCGCCCGTCCCTGCTCACGGTCAGGCTGGCGCGGTCCACGCACAGCGCGCCGTAGGACTCCACGGGCGAGGGCACACCGTCGGTACGGCGCAGCACCGCCCTGATCCGAGCCTCCAGCACCTGCGGCCGCACCGGCTTGACCACGTAGTCGTCCGCGCCGGCCTCCAGCCCGCCGACCACGTCGAAGTCGTCGCCCCGCGCGCTCAGCATCACGATCGAGGTGGAGGTGGTCGAGCGGATGCGCCGGCAGACCTCGAACCCGTCGATGCCGGGCAGCATGAGGTCGAGCACGACCACGTCGGCGGCGAAGCGTGCCAGCCGCTCCAGCCCTTCCTCCCCGGATGCCGCCGATTCGACCTCGTGATCCCTGCCTTTGAGGGCGAGCGTCAGAGCGTCCCTGACGTTCGGGTCGTCCTCGATCAGCAACACGCGAGCCATGCGGTCCAGTATCGGCGGCTCCGACGTGCGGTTCGTCCGGGCTTGGAAGCTATTACACGTTCATGACATGGCGCGGACGGGCCGCTCACAGGGGCGGGCCAGGGTGATGGGCAGTCACAGACCTGTTGGAGGACATGTGTTCATCACCAAGCGGCGCCTCGCCGTCCTGGCGGCCCTTCCCACCCTGGCGCTGAGCGCGGCGTGCGGGGCCCAGAGCCTGGCCAGCACGTCGAGCCCTGCGCCCGGCTCCGCCAAGCCCAGCTGGCACGAGACCGCGGTGAAGTTCGCCGGGTGCATGCGGGAGAACGGGATCGACATCCCGGACCCGGTCAAGGGACAGGATCTCGACACCAGCGCCGTCACCAAGGTCAGCCAGGCCAAGCTCGACGCCGCCATGAAGGCGTGCAAGGAGTGGGACTCGGTGATCCTCGGCAGCGCCGAGCCGTCCTCTCCCGAGGACGAGGCCAAGTTCGCCGCGTGGGCCCAGTGCCTGCAGAAGGGCGGCGTCTGGCAGCCCGTCGGTAAGGAGGAGAAGCCTGCCGGGTTCAAGCAGGTCAAGCCCGGCTCGGCCGCCGAGAAGCAGGTCTTCGAGGGGTGCGCCTCCCTGCAGCCGCCCGCGCCGTACGAGGAGAACTAGCCACCCGCCCGCTCTCGCCGGGCCATGCCTTTCCCTCCGCTCCCGGCGCGGGGACGAGGGGAGGGTCGGAGGGAGCGCGGGCCGGTCCCGGCTCCTCGCGTCAGGAGCCGGGACCGGCCGAGTGACCGGCAGTGCGACAGGGGGTGGGACCGGCCGAGTGACCGGCAGTGCGACAGGGCGGGGTGGTGCTCCGGGAGATCCGGTCGTCGGCGGCGGTTCCCTGTCGCGCCGGCCGGGGAGGCCGGCGGGTCGCCTCACATCGCGCAGGGCTGCGTCGTCGTATCGATGAACCCGAGCGCGAAGGAAGTGAACCGATCATGGAACCCGTGAACGTCGCGATCATCTACTACAGTGCCACCGGCCACGTGCACGCTCTGGCGCAAGCCCTCGCCGAGGGCGCGGAGAAGGCCGGCGCGAACGTGCGCCTGCGCAAGGTCGCCGAAACGGCCCCGCCCGCGGCGATCAGCGCCAATCCGGCCTGGGCCCGACACCTCCAGGACACCGTCGACGTCGCCGAGGCCGGCCACGACGATCTGGACTGGGCCGACGCGGTGCTGTTCGGCACGCCCAGCCGTTTCGGCAACCCGGCCGGCCAGCTCAGGCAGTTCATCGACACCACCGGCCCCCTGTGGTACCAGGGCAAGCTCGCGGGCAAGGTGTACTCGGCCTTCACCGCCTCCAACACCGCCCACGGCGGACAGGAATCCACTCTCCTGGCGCTGGGAAACACCTTCTACCACTGGGGCGGCATCATCGTGCCCCCCGGCTACACCGACCCCATCCAGTTCCAGTCAGGCAATCCCTACGGCACCTCCCACGTGGCCGGCGATGGCCCGGCCGGTGAGGTGACCTTGCAGGCGGCCCGTCACCAGGCCCGCCGCGTCGTCGACACCACGGCCGCGCTCAAGACCGGCCGCGCCGCCTGAGGAAACGGGCCTGGTACGGCAGGTCCGTCGGCCTGCGGCACCTCACATTCCTGAGGGCTGCGTCGTCGGACCACTGAGACCACAGGGACCGCGCCGGATGAGCTGGTCGCGGTCAGATTCGTGAATGGAGGATGCGATGACGTCGAACGATTCCGAGGTCAGAGAGTTCTTGGAAAGCCGGGTCGAGGCCTGCCGGACAAAAGACATTGATCGCCTCATGTCACATTATTCTCCCGACATCGTGTATTACGACGTCGTTCCCCCGCTCCGGTTCGCCGGATCCGATGAAGTCCGCGGCAACTTCGCGCGGTGGTTCGACGAATACGACGGCCCCATCGGCTTGGAAACGCACGACCTCACCGTTGCGGCGAGTGGGGATGTGGCGTTCGCCCACATGCTTCACCTGGACAGCGGAACACGCAAGAACGGGCTCCAGAGCGCGATATGGGTACGATCGACCGTTTGTTTGCGGCGGTCACGGGGCCAGTGGTTGATCACGCACGAACACATCTCGGTGCCGATCAACCCTCAGAACCTCCAGGCCTGGTTTCCGCCGGAGATGTGAGCCGGCCTGATCGTTCATCGGAGAAGACCGCCTGGGTGTGCCCTCGTCCTGCTCGGCGCCGGCGGCGCTGGGCAACTCCGGTGTGACGTGACACGATTTCGCAGGTGAGCAGCAGACCCGCCGCGGCGCAGCACCTGCGCGACCTCGCGCGACTGCGCCGCGTCCGCGACCGGATCGACAGGGAGTACGCGCAGCCGCTGGACGTGGAGGCGCTCGCCCGTGGCGTCAACATGTCGGCCGGGCACCTCAGCCGCCAGTTCCGGCTCGCCTACGGCGAGTCGCCGTACGGCTATCTGATGACGCGGCGCATCGAGCGCGCGATGGCGCTGCTGCGCCGTGGCGACCTCAGCGTCACCGAGGTCTGCTTCGCGGTCGGTTGCTCGTCGCTGGGCTCCTTCAGCAGCCGCTTCACCGCGCTGGTCGGCATGCCGCCCAGCGCCTACCGGCGCCACGCGGCGCGCGCGACGGCCGGGATGCCGTCGTGCGTGGCGAAGCAGGTGACCAGACCGGTCAGGAATCGAGAAGCGCGGGTCACGGAGTCGCACCTAACCTGACCGACATGGGCATCACCATTCACGCGAGCTTCCTACCGCATGACGACCCGGACGCATCGCTGGCCTTCTATCGCGACGCCCTCGGTTTCGAGGTCCGCAACGACGTCGGATACGGCGGGATGCGCTGGATCACGGTCGGCCCCGCCGACCAGCCGGGCACGTCCATCGTCCTGCAGCCGCCGGCCGTCGACCCCGGCGTCACCGACGACGAGCGCCGCACGATCGTCGAGATGATGGCCAAGGGCACCTACGCCGGCGTCGTCCTGGCCACCCCCGACCTCGACGGCACCTTCGAGCGGCTGCAGGCCGGCGACGCCGAGATCGTCCAGGAGCCGACCGAGCAGCCGTACGGGGTGCGCGACTGCGCCGTCCGCGATCCCGCGGGCAACCTGATCCGCATCCAGCAGCTGCGCTGAGCCGTCCGGCGATCGCGGCCATGAGCTGCGACAGGCGGCACCGTGAAGGGGCGCGCGCGTCAGTGGCGGCCGTCCGGTGGTCACCGTCACCGGCCGCCTAGCGTGCTCCGGCCCGCCCCGCGTGCTCGGGCCTGTCTTGCGTGCGCCGGCCCGCCTGCGTGCGCCGGCCACGCCGTACCAGTGGTTCCGCATCTGCCCGCGTCGCAACCCCAGGATTGAACGGCAGGCTGACGCGTCGGCGGGCACGCCGCGTGGCCGGGGCCCACCGGCTCCATGCGGAAGCAGCGTGGCTGCCTTGGTATCTTGCGCCGAGCGTGACCCCGGCGACCGCGAAGGCGGCCCCGCCCAACAGATGGAGACACCATGAGCATGGCCACGAGGACGGACACGCAGTCGCCTGCGCCGCACGTTGCCGACAGCCACGATGTGATCCGCGTGCACGGCGCGCGCGAGAACAACCTCAAGGACGTCAGCATCGAGCTCCCGAAGCGCAGGTTGACGGTGTTCACCGGCGTCTCCGGCTCGGGCAAGAGCTCGCTGGTGTTCAACACGATCGCGGCGGAGTCGCAGCGGCTGATCAACGAGACCTACAGCGCCTTCGTGCAGGGCTTCATGCCGACGCTGGCGCGGCCCGAGGTCGACGTGCTCGACGGGCTGACGACCGCGATCGTCGTCGACCAGCAGCGGATGGGTGGCGACGTCCGCTCCACGGTCGGCACCGCCACCGACGCCAACGCGATGTTGCGCATCCTGTTCAGCCGGCTCGGGCAGCCGCACATCGGCTCGCCCAACGCGTTCGCCTTCAACGTGCCGTCGGTCCGGGCGAGCGGTGCGGTCACGGTCGAACGGGGTGCCGGTAAGACCGTGAAACAGACCTTCACCCGCACCGGCGGCATGTGCCCGCGCTGCGAGGGCCGGGGCACGGTCTCCGACATCGACCTGACCCAGCTCTACGACGACTCCAAGTCGATCGCGGAGGGCGCGTTCACCATCCCCGGCTGGAAGTCGGACAGCTTCTGGACGGTGCGCGTCTACGCCGAGTCGGGCTTCCTCGACCCGAACAAGCCGATCCGCGAGTTCACCGAGAAGGAAATGCGGGACTTCCTCTACCGGGAGCCGACCAAGGTGAAGGTCGAGGGCGTCAACCTCACCTACGAGGGGCTGATCCCCAAGGTCCAGAAGTCGTTCCTGTCCAAGGACAGGACGGCGCTGCAGCCGCACATCCGGGCGTTCGTGGACCGGGCGGTCACCTTCACCGCCTGTCCCGACTGCGGCGGCACCAGGCTCAGTGAGGCGGCCCGGTCGTCGAAGATCCAGGGGATCAGCATCGCCGACGCCTGCGCGATGCAGATCAGCGACCTGGCCGCATGGGTCCGCGGCCTCGACGAGCCGTCGGTGGCGCCGCTGCTCGCCACGTTGCAGCAGACCCTCGACTCGTTCGTGGAGATCGGGCTGGGCTACCTCTCGCTCGACCGGCCGTCGGGCACCCTGTCGGGCGGCGAGGCGCAGCGCGTCAAGATGATCCGCCACCTCGGCTCCTCGCTCACCGACACCACCTACGTCTTCGACGAGCCCACCACGGGCCTGCACCCCCATGACATCCAGCGGATGAACGACCTGCTGCGGCGGCTGCGGGACAAGGGCAACACGGTGCTCGTCGTGGAGCACAAGCCGGAGACGATCGCGATCGCCGACCACGTCGTCGATCTCGGCCCCGGCGCCGGTACGGCGGGCGGCGCCGTCTGCTTCGAGGGCACCGTCGAGGGGCTGCGGGCCAGCGGCACCATCACCGGCCGCCATCTCGACGACCGGGCCGCCCTCAAGGAGACGGTGCGCAAGCCCACCGGAACGCTGGAGATCCGCGGCGCGACGGCGCACAACCTGCGCGACGTCGACGTCGACATCCCGCTCGGGGTGCTCGTCGTCGTCACCGGCGTCGCCGGCTCCGGCAAGAGCTCGCTCGTGCACGGGTCGATCCCCGCCGGCGCGGGTGTGGTGTCGGTCGACCAGGGCGCGATCCGCGGCTCGCGGCGGAGCAACCCGGCGACGTACACCGGGCTGCTCGACCCGATCCGCAAGGCGTTCGCGAAGGCCAACGGCGTGAAGCCGGCGCTGTTCAGCGCCAACTCCGAGGGCGCCTGCCCCGACTGCAACGGCGCCGGCGTCATCTACACCGACCTGGCGATGATGGCCGGCGTGGCCACCACCTGCGAGGAGTGCGAGGGGAAGCGGTTCCAGGCATCGGTGCTGGACCACCACCTCGGTGGCCGCGACATCAGCGAGGTGCTCGCGATGTCGGTGACCGAGGCCGAGGAGTTCTTCGGCGCCGGCGAGGCGCGCACGCCGGCCGCGCACGCCATCCTCGGCCGGCTCGCCGACGTCGGGCTCGGCTATCTCAGCCTGGGCCAGCCGCTCACGACGCTGTCCGGCGGCGAGCGGCAGCGGCTCAAGCTGGCCACCCACATGGCCGAGAAGGGCGGCGTCTACGTCCTCGACGAGCCGACCGCCGGCCTCCACCTCGCCGACGTCGAGCAGCTGCTCGGCCTGCTCGACCGGCTCGTCGACTCCGGCAAGTCGGTCATCGTCGTCGAGCACCACCAGGCGGTCATGGCGCACGCCGACTGGATCATCGACCTCGGCCCCGGCGCCGGCCACGACGGCGGCCGGATCGTCTTCGAGGGCACGCCCGCCGACCTCGTCGCCGCCCGCTCCACCGTCACCGGCGAGCACCTCGCGGCCTACGTCGGCATCTGACAGCGGCATTCCCGAGCCGCGCGAACGCCCCGAAGCGAATCACTTCGGGGCGTTCGTGTTTCCGCGTCCAGGCATGGCGCGGTCGGCCATGGACTTCGGACTCCCAGCTTCACGGTCGCGTCGCCGGGACGGAGCCGCCGGGCGGCACGAGAAACGTCCTCAGTACGACTGGAGTTCGATCAGGGTGCCGGCCGGGTCGCGTAGGTGAGCGGTCCGGAGATTCGGTCCCCAGGCGGGCCGGTCCGTGGGTGGTACGACCTGTGCGGCGCCGTGCGTCAGGCACAGGGCCAGCCCTTCGTCCACGTCGTCGACCCGGCACACGAACATCACCGCGTCCTGCGCCGGCGCGCTCTTGGAGGGGAGGTGGGCGGTGCCCGCCACCTCGGCCAGGGATGCCCGGTCGAACAACACGAGGACGCCCTCCTCACCGACGTCCCAGTTCGCATACGGCCCCGCCGCGGTGCCCCTGACGCGCCGCGCGCCGACGAGCTCCGGTAGCACGGCGTCGTAGAACCTGAAAGCGGTGGCGAAGTCGTCGACCAGGAGACGGGGATGCAGCACGTCCATGGGCGGCCTACCTTCCAAATAGTGGGTCTGCACCCACTATAGGTCGACACCTACAATGTCGCCATGGGACCAGAAACGCCGGACGCGCTCCCGCCCACGCTGCTCGGCCTCAGCACCTACCTGCTGTCGCTGACCGGCAAGGCGGCGCGGGGCCGCGTAGCCGACCGGCTCGCTTCCCGCGGCCTTCGCCTCTGGCACATGGCCGTACTGGCCGCGCTCGCCGACTTCGGCCCCCACACGCAACGCGGCCTGTGCGCACGCCTTTCCGTCGACCCGAGCGACATGGCCAAGGTCGTCGAGCAGCTGGCCGCCCTCGACTACCTGACACGCGCACGCGACGTCACCGACCGGCGGCGGGTCTCGGTCGGCCTGACCGATGCGGGACGCCGCACCCTGGAAGAGCTCGTCCACGAGGCCCGCACCATCCAGGACGACGTGCTGGCCCCCTTGACGACGGACGAACGAGCCCAGTTGCACGGGCTGCTGCTCAAGGTGTTCACGGCGACACGCCGGCCCGACGCAAGGGCGGATCGGCACTGAAGCGGCCCGGATGGCCACCTGCCGCCCGCTGTACGGCCCGCCTACGACGCGTCGTGTCCCTCGGAACGGCCGCGCGTGGCTCCGCTTCCGGGGCGGCGTCGGGCGCTACGTCGGGCAGCCGAAGCCGCCGGACGTGGCGCGCGCGACCCACCCGGACGGCCCCACCCGGCCGTGGCGGCGGGCGCGGTGAAAGCCGCAGCGGCTGTCGCGGTCGCGGAGGCGAAGCCGGAACGTGCACTCCATGAGGCATACCTTTCGTGCCTGGTTCGCTGGTAAGTCTCATGTGTACGGGAACCCGGTTTCACCTGGGCTTATGTGACTTGACGGCGGCTTTCGCGATGCCTGACGGACCCGGCGCCGGACGCCCGCGCGGGCCGCTCCCTCGGGAACCCCGCCCCCGCGGCGCCGATCGAGGCCCTGAGCGTGACACCTGTGGGACGGACGCTGCCCCTGTGCGGCTGGGGCTTCTGATGCCGCACGCCGTACGGGAGCCAAACTTTACCTTTTGAGGTGTTGGGACGGATGTTGTCCCAGCTTGTCGCGGTCCTAGGATCTGGCGCATAATCCGCGCTGTGACCTGGGGGAATGATGGCCGACCTCGAGCTGCCCGAAGATGTGATCGAAGCCCGGAGGGCGTACGACGCCGCCGACGACCGGGTCAGGGAACTCACCGCCGCGATGCCGTCGTCCGTCGACGTGGCCGAAGGCAGGGCCACGTTCGAGCCGCTGGCGATGGCCGACCTCCTTGAGGCCCGCGCTGAACGGCTGCGCCTGCTGGGCGTCCTCCGTGACCTGCCGTGGTGGGGCACCGTGCCCTCGATGGTGGACGCCGAGAAGCAACTGCGGATCGCCGCTCGGGCCGAATGAAGGCGCGGTCCGCGTGACCGTTCCCGGCAGGAGGGCCGATGAGGAAGAAGGGATCGAGTCGTCGCCGCGCCGGTCCGCGAAGAGGATCACTCGGCCTGGGCCGGTGCCGCAGCCCACCACCTCGAAGGGCGATGTCGCCGACCTGCACGCACTGCTGGAGGCGGCGCGAGTGCCCGGTCCCTACGTGCTTGTCGGCTGGTCGGCGGGCGGTCCGATCGTCAGGATCTACGCCGGCGAGTACCCGCACGAGGTGTCGGGTCTCGTCCTCGTCGACGCGGAGTCGGAGTTCCTGCAGTCGGAGCTCACGCCTGAGCAGTTCGACACCTTCCTCGCGCTGATCCGGAACGACGACGGCAAGCGCGTCGCCCAGTGGAAGGACGTCGAGAGGCAGGACCCCGCGACCGTCTTCGACCAGGTTCGCGCGGCGCCTCCGCCACCGAGGATGCCCGTGGTCGTGCTGTCGGGAGACACCTTCGACGCCGACGCCTTCCGTGCCCGCCTGCCTGCCGGGGGCACCGGCCGACTATCCGGGCGTCTTCTGGCGGGCACAACTGGCGTCCCAGCGAGCTCTCGCCCGGGAGTTCCCCGGCGCGAGGCACGTCACGAAGACCGACAGCGACCACAACATCCACAACAACCGGCCACGGCTCGTCATCGACGCGATTCGCGATGTCGTCGAGCAGGCCCGTCAGCGGAGCGGCACGCCTTCACCCTCGTGAACCCTCGTGAACCCTCGTGAAACGGGGCCGCCGGCACGGCGGGCACGAGTTCCTGCCGGACACCCGCTGGGTAGGGTGGGCGACCGTGTTGAGGGGGAGATCCGCCGAGCTGGCCGTCCTGGGAGAGGTTCTTTCGCGGGCGCGGGCCGGTCACGGCGGCGCCGTGGTGATCCGCGGGGACCTGGGCGCGGGCAAGACCGCCCTGCTGGAGTCGGTTCCCGGCGCCGCGGGGGAGGTCCGGCTGCTGCGCGCGACGGGCGTCGAGTCGGAGGCCGAGTTGCCCTACGCCGGTCTCCAGGTGCTGTTGCGGGAGGTGCCGGGGCTGGTCGACCGGCTGCCGGAACGGCAGGCCCTGGCGCTGCGCGCGGCGATCGATCTGCCGGGGGGCTCGGGCGCCGACCGCTTCCTGGTCGGCGCCGCCACGCTCACGCTGCTCAGCGAGCTGGCCGCGGACCTGCCGGTGCTGGTGCTGGTCGACGACGCGCACTGGCTCGACCTCGAATCGGCGCAGGCGCTGGTGTTCGCGGCGCGCCGGCTGGGCGCGGAGCCGGTGACCATGATCTTCGCCGCCCGTGACGGCTCCATGGTCTTCGACGGGCCGGGCCTGCCGGTGCTGCGGCTGGACCCGCTGACCGACGAGGCGGCGGTCGCGCTGCTCGCCGACCACGCCCCTGACCTGGACGCCGCCGTACGCCGCCGGATGCTGGCGCAGGCGCGGGGCAATCCGCTCGCCCTGGTGGAGCTGGCGGACGCGCTCACCCCCGTCCAGCGTGACGGGCGCGAACCGGTCGACGAGCAGGAGATCGCTGTCCTGCCGGTCTCCTGGCGGGTCCGGCGGATCTTCGACGAGCGGATCGCCGCACTGCCCGCCCCGGCGCGCACCCTGCTGACGATCACGGCGGCGGACGACACCGGCGACCTGGCGATGGTCCTGCGCGCCGGGCAGCTGATGGGCGCCGCGGCCACGGATCTCGAGCCCGCGGCCGAGGCCGCGCTGATCCGGCCGGCGGACGGACGCGTGGCGTTCCGCCACCCTCTGGTACGGGCCGCCGCCTACCAGGGCGCCCCGCTGGCACAGCGCATGGCCGCCCACCGGGCGCTGGCCGAGGCGATGGGCGCCGGTCGGGACGCGGGCCGCCGGGCCTGGCATCTGGCCGCCGCGACCGCCGGCTACGACGAGGAGGTCGCGGCCGAGCTGGCACGCAACGCGGAGCTGTTCAGGTCGCGTGGCGGCCTGGCCGCGGTCGCCGCCGCCTACCGTCGCGCCGCCCAGCTGACGGAGGACCTCGACATCCGCGCCGGTCGCCTGGCCGCCGCGGCGCTGGCCGCCCACGACGCCGGCCAGATCGAGCACGCCGCCGCGCTGGCTGACGCCGCGGCGGCACACGTGCGTGACCCTTCTCAGCTGGCCCGCCTGGCCGCGATCCGGGCCGGCAGGGAACACGCCAAGGGCCGGCCCGAGGTGGCCCGCCTGCTGCTCATCGACGCGGCACGGGAGGTCATGACGCTCGACTCCACGGCGGGCCGGATGATGGCCTTCGAGGCGATGGCCGCGGCCTGGGACACACCCGACCCGGCCACGGCCGCCACGGACACCGCCGCCAGACTGCCCGACCCCGCCGCAGGCACCGCCGCGACGCTGCCCGACCCTGCCACGGCCGCCGCGGGCACCGCCCTCAGGCTGCCCGACCCGGGCATGGGGGACGGCGCCCTGCGCAGCCGGGCTGCTCGGGCTCGCCACGGGGGATCTCGCCGGTGGCGTCGCCGCGCTACGGGAGTTCACCGGCCACGTCGCGGCCACCCGCCAGGACCGCAGCCTGTCCGACCACTCCCGGCTGCAGGGGTGGGAGATGCTGCTCGGCGACTACGCAGGCGTCCACGAGCAGGCCGTCGCGCTGGACCAGGAGTGCCGCGAACAGGGCGCGCTCGGCGTGCTGCCCAGGGTGCTGCTGCGGCTGGCGCGCTGCCGGCTGTTCCTGGGCAGGCACCGCGACGCCTACGCGACCGCCATGGAGGGGCTGGAGATCGCCCGCGACACCGGGCAGCACCACTACGTCGCGATGCTCAGCGCGGTGCTCGCCGTCCTGTCCGCGCTCGCGGGCGACCAGGACGGCTGTCGCCGGCCCGTCGGCGACGATCTGTCACACGGCATCCCGCCGAACCCCACCTGGCACGCGTATGCCCTGGGCCTGCTCGATCTCGGTCTCGGCCGGTACGAGTCCGCGCTGCCCCGGCTCGCCGGTGTCGCCGCCGGCGCCGACCGGCACACCGTGATCGCCCTCCACAGCCTGCCGGAGCAGGTGGAGGCGGCCGCCCGGCTGGGCAGGGCCGCCGAGGCGCGCCAAGCCTGCGACCGGTTCCGGCAGTGGGCGGCGAGCATCAGGACGCCCTGGGCGCGGGCCGTGGCGCTGCGCTGCCGTGCCCTGCTCGAACCGGGCGAGGAGGCCGGGCCGCTCTTCGAGGCCGCGCTGGCCGTCCACGAGGGGGACGGCCGCCCGTTCGAACAGGCGCGCACGCGGCTCCTCCACGGCGAGTGGCGGCGGCGCGCCAAGCGCCGCGCGACCGCCCGCGAGGCGCTGGCATCGGCGCTGGAGTCGTTCGAGCGGATGCGCGCCACGCCGTGGGCCGACCGGGCCAGGAGCGAGCTGCGGGCCGCCGGCACCACCACGGTGCAGGCGCCGGGCAGCGTGGATCCCGCCGCCCGGCTGACCGCGCAGGAGCTGCAGGTGGTACGGCTGGCCGCGACCGGGATGACGAACCGCGACATCGGCGCCCAGCTGTTCCTCAGCCCGCGGACCGTCGGCTACCACCTGTCCAACGCCTATCCCAAGCTCGGCGTGACCGGCCGGGCCGCGCTGGCGCGGCTCGACCTGGCATAGAACCCGGTCATTCGGCAGATCCGGGCCATCCCCTCGCGCCCGTAGCGTCGCCTCCGTTCGATCAACGACGCGAAGGGGAGGACCCGTGAAGGTTCTGGTGCTGGGTGCGACGGGTTACATCGGCAAGGCCGCGGTGCGGCGGCTGCGGCAGGACGGCCACGAGGTGGTGCCGTTCGTGCAGGCCGACGACCCCGCGGCGGCCCAGGCAGGGACGCGCGTGGGTGATCTGTCCGACCCCGGCTCGCTGCGGGCCGCGGTGACGGAGGACATCGACGCGGTGCTGAACATCGCGACACCGACCGGCGAGGAGGCGGTGGACGCCGCCGCCGTCGACGCCCTGCTGGATCGGCTGCGGGGCACCGGACGGGCGTTCGTCTACACCAGCGGCGTGTGGGTGCTGGGCGAGACCGGCGACCGGGTCGCGGACGAGGGCTCGGCGACGAACGCGATCGACATCGTGGGCTACCGTCCGCGCATCGAGCAGCGGGTGCTGGCCGCGGCGGCGGATGACGTGCGCTCCGCGGTGATCCGGCCCGGCATCGCCTACGGCAACGGCGGCGGCATTCCCGCGCTGATGGTGGCCTGGGCCAGGGAGCACGGCCACGGGCGGTATGTGGGCTCGGCGGGGACGCGCTGGCCGATGGTGCACGTGGACGACCTGGCCGCGCTGTACGGGCTGGTGCTGGAGAAGGGCTCCGCGGGCAGCGTGCTGCACGGCATCGCGCTGGAGGCGGTGCCGGCCGCCGCCCTGGCCGCCGCCGCCGACCTGGCCGCGGGCGGAACCGGCAGGGCCGAGCCGTGGCCGGTCGAGCAGGCCGCCGAGACGCTGGGCGTGCCGTTCGCCCAGGCGCTGGCCCTGGACCAGACCGTCTCCGGCAGGCGGGCGTGGGACGAGCTGGGATGGCGGCCGAGCCGGCCGTACGTCACCACGGATCTGACCAGCGGCTCCTACGCCGGGTGAGCACCGCTGCTCGCCACGCTCCCGCTGCGGGCCGGCTGGATTGATCACAGGCGTCGTCAACGGTGGGACTTGATCGGCGAAGATACCTCCGGTGTGGTGGAGGTGCCGGATCCGCGGCACCCGCGGAGGCCCCGAGTCCCACCGTCGCAAGGGAGGATCGCCCGGATGGTCACGAACCGCTACCCGGCCACGTGCTGGCTCACACCGAGCGCGGAGGTCCGTCCCTCGCCTGTCGAGGGACTCGGGCTCTTCGCCACCGCGGAGATCGACCCAGGGGACCTCGTCATGCGGCTCGGCGGACAGGTCATCGACGACGTGACCCTGGCCGGCCTGACCCCGCCCTACAGCAGCCTGACCGTCGAGGAAGGCGTCCACCTGCTCCTTGACCCCGGCCATCCGGTCCGCTACGGCAACCACTCGTGCGACCCGAACCTCTGGCACGACGATTCCACCACGGTGGTCGGGCGCAGGCGCGTCATGCCCGGCGAGGAGCTCTCCCTCGACTACGCCACCCACAGCGGAACGGACGCCTGGGCCATGCCGTGCCGGTGCCTGAGCCCTCTGTGCCGCGGTACGGTCACCGGCGGCGACTGGCGACTCGCCCGCCTGCGGCGCGCTTACGGCACCCACTGGGTGACGCCGCTGCTACGCCGCATCGCGCAGAGCGAGCCCGGCGCGCTTCGATGACGAACCGTCGTTTCCACCACCTCAATGCCTGGAACGGCAGCCCGCCGTCGCCGAGGCCCATATCCGGCACATCGGCCACCCCGTGTCGCCTACCCCGCCGACAAGCTCGAGAACGCGCGGCGTGCTGCATACTGCCGCCTCATGGAGATCTCGGAAGGCGAGCTACGCCGGATCGAGTCCGGGCCGCCGGCCGAGGCAGAGCCGGCGTTCGTCGTGCGCGTGTTCTTCACGGCGGACGAGGCAGTTTGTCGGGAGTGGCGCGGGCAGGGGGCTCAGCCGGCTGCGAAGGTCGCCTGGTCGGCCGCCGACTCGTCCTCGGCGCGGTAGCCGCTGGCCTGGGTCTCGAACAGCCGGGCGTAGCCGTTGCTCGCGGCGATGAGGTCGGCGTGGGTGCCCTGCTCGGCGATCCGGCCGTCGCCGAGCACCACGATGAGGTCGGCGTCCCGTACCGCGCCGAGCCGGTGGGAGACGAGCAGGCTGGTGCGCCCCGCCCGATGTTCGCGCAGCCGCCGGTGCACCTCGTACTCGGCCTCCGGGTCGAGTCCCGAGCTGGGCTCGTCGAGGATGAGCAGGTCGCGGTGCTCGCGCACCAGCGCACGGGCCAGCGCGAGCCGCTGCCACTGCCCTCCGGACAGCACCACGCCGGCGTCGTCCTCCGGTCCGAAGAAGATGCGGCTCAGCATCGTGTCGTACCCCTGCGGCAGGGCCCGCACGGTCTCGCCGGCTCCCGCCGCCTCGGCGGCGGCCTCGATCCTGGTCCGGTCGGGCATCGCCGCGAGCTCGCCGACGCCGATGTTCTCCGCAGCGGTGAGGTCGTAGCTCATGTAGTCCTGGAAGAGCACGCCCATTCTGGCGCGCAGCTCGGCCGGCGGTACGTCGCGGATGTCCACGCCGTCCCAGAGGATCGTCCCGCGGACCGGGTCGTAGAAGCGGCACAGCAGCTTGATGAGGGTGCTCTTGCCGGCTCCGTTGAGCCCCACCAGCGCGACCGAGGCGCCGTGGGGGATCGTGAGGTCGACGCCGCGCAGCACCCAGGGGTGGCTCTCGTCGTAGCGGAACCACACGTCGCGCAGCTCGATGCCGCGCCGGAGCGCCGGCAGCGCCGCGGGCCGGCGCGGCGCAGGGAGGTCGTCGGGCAGCGACATCACCCGCTCGTGGTGGCCGAACAGGAGCAGCGCGTGGCCGGCGTTGGCCGCGTTCTCCACGGTGGCGACCAGCGCGGCCTGGGTGCCGGCGACGGCCGCGGCGAACGCCGTGACGTCGCCCAGGGTCAGCCGTCCGGCCAGGGCCGCGTACCCCGCCCACACCAGTCCGGTGCCGCTGACCAGGGCGGACAGGGCCGCCAGTGACGACTGCGTGAGCGCCTCCCGCCGGTCCAGCCGCCGCTCGCCCGCCTGCATGGTGGTCAGCTCGCCGATCACCCGGCGCCTGAGGAAGTCGCCGAGCCCGAACAGGCGCACCTCCTTGGCCGCCTGCACGTCGGTGATCAGCGAGGAGTAGAAGATCTGCCGCCGGGCCGCCGCCGACTGTCCGGCGATCATCGCGGCCCGCCGCTTCTCCAGGGACATCCTGGCCGCGAGGGTGGGCAGCGCGGCGACCGCGACCAGTACCGCCATCAGAGGGCTCAGGACGGCCAGCGCGCCCAGCAGTCCGGCCAGGGTGATGACGTTGCGCCCGAGGTCGAACAGGCCCGAGGTGATCGGCCCCATCGCGCCACCGGTGGCCTGCGTGGCCATCCGCAGCTCGTCGAGGAAGGCCGGGTCCTCGAACCGCGACAGCCCCTGGAACCCGTTCACCCTCGTGTACAGGCGGTCCTGCAGCAACAGGTCGAGCCGGCGGTCCGATTCGGCCCGCAGGTATCCCGTGACGTGCGGCAGCACCCCCGCGGCCAGGCCGAGCGCGACGAGGCCGGCGACCGGTCCCGCCACCCGTTCCACGAGACCCGCCGCCAGCCCGTCGACGAGCTCCTTGGTCATCCACACGGTGCCCGTGGGCAGCAGCCCGGCCACGATGGTGGCCGCCAGCTGCGACACCGCCAGCACCGGTCCGGCCCGCCAGCACAGCGCCCCCAGGGCGGCGGCGCCGCGCAGCCGTTCCGCGATCACGTCGCCGGCGCCATGGCGGTGAGCTCGGCGAGTTCCGTGTGCGCGGCCACGACCGTGCCCTCCTCGGCGCGCAGGAACGTGGGGAACGCCTCGATGCCGAGCGCGTGCCCGATGCGGTCGGCATCGGCGCCCGTGATCACGCTCGCCGCGCCGCCCAGTACGGCGAGCAGGTCGTCGACCTTCGCGCCGGCGCCGCTGATGACCGCCAGGGCGGGCTGCTTGCCCGCCGCCTCGGCGAACTGCGGCGCCCGCTCGTGGCACGTGCTGCAGCCGACGTCGAAGAAGCCCACCAGTCGCGCCCCCGCGGCGACCTCGGGCAGCGTGCGGCCGACCAGCACGCCGGGGTCGTACGCCATGAGCATCGAACGCCCCGCCAGCCGTTCCAGCTCGGCGGTGTGCTCGCGGAGCCGGCGCAGCACCCCCAGGGTGAGCAGCAGGTTGAACAGGCACAGGACGCCGACGAGCACGACGGCGGCAACCAGGAAAGGCATCGGACAACCTCACTTCAGACGGTGAACAGCTCCATCAGGTCGTCGAGGCGCACCACGAGCAGGGCGCCCACGCCGGCCGCGACGAGCGCGAGGACGACACCGGCCGGATGCGGCGCGGACGTCCCGGCCGTGATCCAGGCGGTGAGCCCGACGCCCCCGAGGGCGGCCAGGACGAGGTTGCGCACCACGTGCACCCGGCCGAGCGGCGTGGCGGAGGCGCCGAAGCACCGGCACGGCGCCTGCCGTCCTCGGCGCAGGGCGGCCAGGATGCCGCCGGTCAGCACGGTGAGCGCCCCGACGGCGGCCGCGAACCCCAGCGGTACGGCCGGCGGGAGCGCCAGCAGGAGGACCACCACGGCCTCGGCCGCCACGAGCGCGTGCGCGGCCACCGCCGACCCGCCTCGCGGAAGGATCCCGAGCGCCACGATGGAGGCCGCGAACTCGTCGAACGCCGCCCGGCCGCGGATCTTCCCCACGAGTGCGATCGTGAAGACGGCGGCCAGCAGGGCCCGACAGGCGATCATGAGATACAGCACGTCGTCACCTCGTCGCCTGGTCTGGCGGCGGACACCGCCGCCAGACCCGCGTGTCCTACCTAGCCACCACAGGTTCTGTACACGTAGCAGGCCCCGCAGTAGGTCTGGCCGCCGATGTTGGTGCAGAGCTTGCGGTAGTCGGAGCGCTCCCTGCAGTAGCAGTGGACGTACCACTCGGAGGCGGCCTTCGCGGACGCCTTGGGCACCAGCTTGTCAAGAATCCGGTCGCCGAGCCTGCCAAGGACAGCGGTCATGGATTCGCTCCTTTCCTAGCGATGCGGTCAGCCGAAACCTAGGGGCGGGGCATACAGCGCCCCATACAGCCGCGCTACAACCGGGCGGTGAGCAGCCGTTCCAGCACCGGATCGCGGCGCTTCGACGGGTCGGAGAAAAGGTCGGCGAAAAGGCCGGCGGCCCTGGCGGCGTCCGCCGCGGCGCGCGGGTCGCCGAGGGCCGCGCGTGCTCGGGCGAGCTGCCGGGTGCCGGCGGCGCGGCCGTACGCGTCGCCGATCTGGTCGGTCAGCTCCAGGACGCGGGCCAGGTCGGCCACGGCCGCGCCCGGATCACCCTGCCGCAGCCGGATCTCGGACCTGCTGAGCAGGACCTCCCACTGGTCCTCCCTGTTGCCGATCTCCTCGCAGCGGGCCAGCGCCTCGGTCAGCACCTCCAGCGCCTTCTCCCGCCGGTCGAGCAGGCAGTAGGCGCGGCCGAGCGCGGCCAGGGTGATGCTCTCGCCGTACAGGTCGCGGTCGGCGCGCCGGACGGACAGGCACTCTTCGAGGCGGTCCGCCGCCTCGGCGTACCGGCCCAGCCGGAGCAGCACCTCGCCCAGGTTGTGGGTGACCAGCCCGATGCGGTTCGACCCGTGCGCCTCCAGCAGGCGCAGGCCCGCGGTGATGTGGTCGAGGGCCGCGTCGAGCTCGCCGGTCTGCATGCACAGCCAGCCGAGGTTGTGCAGCGCCAGCCCTTCCTCCTCGCGCCTGCCCAGGTCGCGCCAGAGATCGAGGGCCCGGCGCAGGAGGTCGTGCGCCGCCTCGGCCTGGCCGGACCTCCACTCCACCAGTCCCAGCGTCACCAGCGTGGACGCCTCCGCGACGCGGTCGCTTTCGCGCCGCGCGACGTCGATGGCCAGCCGCGCGACGGTCTCCAGCTCCCGCCAGTAGCCGCTCTTCATCGCGATGGCCTTGATCAGGGGCATCAGCGCGACGGCGAAGCCGCCCTGGTCCTCTTTCACCGCCTGTACGGCCGCCGCCACCAGGCACGGCAGCTCCGCGTCCAGCCATCGCACAGCGGCGGCGGGATCCGGCGGGGCGACGGCGGAGGCGTCGGCGCCCTCGACGGCGGGCAGCAGGTGCGGCTGCAACACGTGCTGCAGTCGGCGGCAGCCGTCGAGGTACCACTCCAGGGCCCGTCCGACCGCACCCGCGCGCTCCTCCGGCGCGTCATGGCCGCCGGCCAGCTCCGCCGCGAAGAGGCGCAGCAGGTCGTGCATGCGGAACCGGCCGTCACCGACCGGATCGAGCAGGCGCGCCTCGATCAGCTCGTCCAGCGCGCTCTCCGCCGTCGCCCGGTCGGTGTCCATCAGCGCGGCGGCGAGCTCGACGCCCACCTCGGGCACCTCCAGCACGCCGAACAGCCGGAAGGCGGCCTTCGCGGTGCTCGTCAGCGTGCCGTACCCGACCTCGAAACAGGAGCGCAGCCGCAGGTCGGCCGCCTGCAGCTCGTCCAGCCGCCGGTGCTCGTCGCCCAGCCGCTCGCCGAAGCGGGCCAGCGACCAGTCGGGACGGCCCGCCAGCCGCGCGCCGGCGATGCGCAGCGCCAGGGGGTGGTAGCCGCACCAGGACGCGATCTCCGCGGCAGCCTTCGCCTCGGCGGTCACCCGTTCGCCGGCCAGCAATGTCAGCAGGCGCACCGACTCGGCCTCGTCGAGCATGCCGACGGGGATCGGCACGGCGTCCACGGTGGTCAGCGCGACGCGGCTGGTGATCAGAGCCGCGCAGCCCTCGCCCGCCGGCAGCAGCGGCGCCACCTGGGCGGCGCTGACCGCGTTGTCGAGGACGACCAGGACCCGCCGGTCGGCCAGCAGCGACTGGTAGTGGGTGGCCGCCTCCGCCGGCGCGGCGGGAACGTCACCGGGCGGCACGCCCAGCGCGCGCAGGAAGCGGCCGAGCACCTCGGCAGGGCGCAACGGGGGCAGGCCGGGTGTGGATCCCTGGAGGTCGACGTAGAGCTGGCCGTCGGGGTAGTGGTCGGCCACGCGGTGCGCCGCCTTCACCGCGAGCGCCGACTTGCCCGCGCCGCCGGGGCCGTGCAGCGTCACCACGGACGGGCCCGCCTCGCCGTGCAGGACGGTGTGCAGCCGGGCCTGCTCGGCCGCCCGGCCCACGAACACCATCGGCGCCCGCGGCAGCAGGCGGGGACGCGGGCGCCCGTCGTCGGTCGGGACGGCCACCGTGTCACGGTCCGGTGCCAGCAGGCCGGCGTCCCTGCGCAGGATCGCCTGCTGCAGCAGGCGAAGGTCCGGTCCAGGGTCGATGCCCAGCTCGTCGGCGAGGACCCGGCGGGCGGCGCCGAACGCCTCCAGCGCGCCGACCACGTCGCCGCTGCGGTACAGGGCCACCATGAGCTGGCCGTGCAGCCGCTCGCGCAGCGGATACTGCCCGATCACCTCGCGCAACCGGGTCGCCGCCGTCGCGTTCTTGCCGAGCGCGAGCTGGATGTCGGCGTGTTCCTCCACCACGCCCAGGTAGTGGTCGGTGAGGCGGGCGACCACCTCGCGCAGGGTGGGGCCGAGCGGCACGTCTTCGGCCGCCGTCCCGTCCCACAGCGCCAGGGCCCGGGTGAAGGACTCCTCGGCGGCGCTCAGGTCGCGCCTGGCCAGCGCCTGGCGGCCGCGTGCCGACAGCGCCTCGAACTCGAAGAGGTCGAACTCCTCCGGCCCGACGTGCAACAGGTAGCCGACGTCCGAGGTGACCAGCCGTTCCTCGTCCGGCAACAGCTTGCGCAGCTGCATGAGGTAGGTGCGCAGGTTCGCCACCGCGGAGCGGGGCGGCTGCTCGTCCCACACCTCCGCCACCAGCGACCTGATGGGGACGACGTGACCCGCCCGCGCCAGCAGCATGGCGAGGACGGTCCGTTGCTTCGGCGCCGTGATCCTGACCGGGGACCCGTTGACCTGGATCCGCATCGGGCCGAGAAGTCGAAACCGCACGATGGCCGCGGTTACCGGGAGTGTCCGCCAAACCGGCGCAGCGCGACGCCGAGCAGCCGGTCGGCGTCGAAGAACCCGCGCTGGCGGGAGTCGACGCTGTCGCTGTTGTCGCCGAGGACGACCAGCGCGCCGGCCGGTACCCGGGTCACGCTGTCGTCGATGCCCGGCGGCACCGGGTCGCCGGGCAACGCGACGGCACGCTTGATGTTCCACTGCCGGCCGTCCGGTCCCGGCGGACCAGGCTCGGCGGGCGTCGGCGGCGGCTCGAGCACGACCACGTCACCCCTGCTGACCTGGTCGATCCGGCGCCTGAGCACCAGGACGCGATCGCCGTCGGCCAGGGTCGGCAGCATGCTGGTCCCCTCGACGGTGACCACCACGTAGCGCCTTCGCACCCATAACGCGCCCGCGATCGCCACCAGCACGCACCCACCGATGATCAGCTTCATGGCGCTCTTCCGAGGTCGGCCCCTGGGAGGGGTGATTCCTGAGGCGAAACGATCTCCGTTGG
Organism: Nonomuraea sp. NPDC004354; assembly: GCF_053602555.1. NCBI lineage: Bacteria > Bacillati > Actinomycetota > Actinomycetes > Streptosporangiales > Streptosporangiaceae > Nonomuraea > Nonomuraea sp. NPDC004354. Next base: position 949,832 of record NZ_JBSGDV010000002.1, read on the forward strand.
AACGTGGCCATGTCAAGGTGCCGCCGCCCCGTACGGCGGGGCGGCGGATCGTCGCCCGTAGAAGGCCCCGCGGCGGGAAGGAACAAGGTGTCCCACGCTGAGGAGTGCCTGTCGTCATGGACTGGAGCCTTCGCGCCTGCAGCCGGCGCGGTCACGTCACCTACGCCCCAGACGAGCCGCATCTGCGACGGCGGCTGCGCGCCGACACCACGCTCGGCGAGGTGTGGCGCTGCCTGCGCTGCGGCGACTTCACCCTCGGACCGCCGCACGGCACCGGCCCCGCCGACGAGGCTCCGCTCGTCCTGCGCGGCCGGGCCCTGCGCGACGCCGCCATCCTCCGGCTCCTCGCGCTCGAACGGTTCGCCAGGGCGCTGCTGCTGTTCCTGGCCGCCTACGGCGTCTGGCGTTTCAAGGGTGGCAAGGAGGCGATCAACAGGGCCTTCGAGGAGTACCTGCCGCTGCTCATGCCGCTGGCCGAACGGCTCGGCTGGCGCCTGGCCGACTCCAAACTCGTCCTCACCCTGCACCAGCTGCTGGCGACCGGCACGAGGACGCTGACCTTGCTGACCGTCGCCCTCACCGCGTACGGCGTGATCCTGGTCGTCGAGAGCGTCGGGTTGTGGCTGCTCAAGCGGTGGGGCGAGTACTTCGCGGTGATCGCCACCTCGGTCTTCATCCCGCTGGAGATCTACGAGCTGAGCCACCGAATCACCTGGATCCGGGTGACGTTCCTGGTCGTGAACCTCGCGGCCGTCGCCTACATCGTCGTCACCAAGCGCCTCTTCGGCGTGCGCGGAGGTCGCGCCGCCCACGAGGCGGAACGGCACGAGGCGAGCCTCCTCGAGGTCCAGACGGCAGGCACCCGCTGAACCCGCCCCGAACGGCCGACGCGAGGTGCACGATGGGTGTTCTTGATCCGGACAGGTCCGAGTGCTCCCAACAGTGAGGCATGGCATGCATGAGCTGGTGCGCAACATCCGCGCGGCCGCCCTTCTCGTCCTGCTGGCGGTCGGCCTGTCGTATGTCGCTCTGGCAGCTGCTCGCCGGGCGGGAGCTGTGCGAGAAGCGAGCGGCCCGGGAGAGTGCGATGATCCGGGAGGCGATCGGACCCGCACTTCTCCCGGCCGGCCGGATCGAGTCCATCGGGGACGGGAACGACTGCGATTCCAGCAGCTACGGGGCGTGGGTCGACGTCGGCCTCCGCGCGGAGGCGAGGGAGGAGGACGTCGTCGCCGGGTTCCTCCGGGCGGGATGGTCCGGAGCCGGGGCCAGCGAGCTGACCAGGACGTTCGGCCATCGTGTCGTCGGAGTGTCGGTCGAGACCAGGTCGGGACGGGTGGAGATCTCGGCGGTCGCGGTCGATGACTGCTGGGACGACCATGGTTACCGCTGCGGCTGACACCGGGGGCGCGGGGAAACCGTGGGGGAAAAGGAAGCGAGGCCCGCATCGGAATGCGGGCCTCGCTGGGAGCCGATCGGCGAGCTCGACGAGCCCGTCGCGGTCATGTCTAGAACTCGGGAAGCCTGCCGATGGCGACGTGCCGCCTCAGCTCCTCCTTGGCGAGTTCCCTGATCTGAGCGGGCTTCCAGGGCGTCTCGCGCCTGCGCGACTCGCCCAGCTGGCGGCGGAACTGCTCCAGGGCGCGCCTGGCGTCGTCGCGCTCGCGCTGACGCTCCCGCCTGGTCTTGGTCCGGTCGTCCTGTTCCCGCCTGGCGTTGGGCTGGTCGTGCCCGCCCACGGCGGCCTGGGCGTTCTTGCCGACCGTCGGCTGGTCGTGCCCGCCCACGGTGGCCTGGTCGTTCCTGCCTACCGTCGGTTGGTCGTTCCTGTCGCTCGTCGGCCGGCTGTTCCTGCCGCTCACGAGGCCGGGCCGCGCGTCGTCGTCGCCTGTGGCGCCGAACCGGTCGTTCCAGTCACGCGTGATGTCGAGCAGGTCGTCGTTCGCCTCGGCCCGCGTGCGCCGGTCCGCCGCCCGCCCGTGGACGGCCTCCGACGCGGTCCGCTCGCTCCAGGCCGCGGCTCGCTGACCGGACTCGGCCTGCTGGTACCTGTCCTCGGCCTGCTGCCCGGTGCCGGACTGCTGCCCGGTGTCGGCCTGCTGCCCGGACTGCTGACCGGACTCGGCCTGCTGGCCGGACTGCTGCCCGGACTGCTGGCTGGACTGGCCGGACTGCTGGCCGGCCCGCTGCCGCCTGGCCTGGGCCGCGGCCTGTCTCCTTACCTCCCTGATCGCGGCCCGCATCTCACGCTCCGCCGCGGCGGTCGCCCAGGGCTTCTTGGTGTCCGTGGCCCGGCCGCGGCCGGCGCGGTCGGTCCCGGCCCGCTCGCGCCTGGCGCGCTCGGGTGCGGGGTCGTGCGCCCCCCAGGCCCGGCGGAGCTCAGGGGCGTGCGCCTGCCGGGCGCGGCCCGGCTCGGCGTCGCCCGCCCGCCGGTTCCGCGTCGCCCGGTCGCCCTCGGCCCAGGCCCGGCGGGCCCCCCGCGTCGCGTGCTCGCGCCGCTCGGCCCGGGAGCCGTCCTTCCGGCTGTGTATCGAGGGCCACTGCCGCTTGTCCGGGCTGACCGTCCGCCAGGTCACCTTCGGCATGCCCAGCTTCGGCCTGATCATCTTCGGCGGGACCGCCTTCGGCGGGTTGACCGCCGCCGGGGTGACCGGCGCCGGAGTGGCCGTCGGCGGGACGACCGCCGGCGCGGCGACCGTGGTGATGGTCGGCGTGGTGCCGGCGGGCGTGTCGGCCTGCGGGGTGATGGCCACGCGCTGCGGCAGGTCGAAGCGGTAGTCCTCCACCTCTCCGCTGTCGGCCCATCCCGTCGGCCGCTCCACCCCTTCGGGCCTGGCGGTCACGCGCAGCCGCATCCACGTGCTGCCGGCCTGCATCGATTCGGGAAGGTTCCAGGTGAGCGTCTCGCTGTCGTCGCGGCGGTCCACCTCCGCGAGCGCCCGCTCCTCGTCGTCGAACCTGCCGTCGCGGTCGAAGTCGATCCACCCCGCCAGGACGGCGTCCGAAGCCGACCTGATGGGCACGGTCAGCGAGTACGCCGTCGCGTCGTCCTCGAGGACGAGCTCGTCGCCGCTCAGCGCGTCGTCGGTGTCGGCGTCCCCTCGGATGGCCCGCGCCTCGAAGCTCAGCGTGTCGGCGTTGTCGGCCGTCGCGTTCTCGCCGATGAAGATGTCGGTGATGGCGTGCGAGGCGGGGCCGTACGAGGAGGGCGCGTCGGAGTCGTCCTCGTGCAGCGACAGCTTGAAGGCGCCCCACAGGTGCGGGGTGCCCGCGTCGCCCCTGGTCCGCACGTTGCGGGCGCGCAGCCGGATCGTGAACGAGGTGACCGTGCCGTTCACCTGGACGGTGCCGCAGGTGTAGACGACGCCGCAGGTGGTGGAGTGGACCCGGTAGACCCGCTCGGGCACGATGGAGGTGCCGGTGACCTCGTAGCCGGGGAAGCCCGCCACGCGGGAGAAGGACGGCATGGTCGGTGTCCCGCTGACCAGCTCCACTCCCGCCCAGTAGTCGTCCCGCCTGCCGGAGAGGTCCTCCGCCCTGCCGCCGGTGCCGAAGACGTGCAGCCGGGGATCGCGGACCGGCCTGGAGAAGGTGAACGTCAGCTCGGCGACGTCGCTCCACTCGTTGGCCTCGACCGTGAAGTTCTCGTAGCGGTCGACGATGCCCGCCTCCGCCTTGGCGTTGACGGGCATGAGGTACTCGTCGGGCGGGGCCGCCGGGTCGGCGCGCGACACTTCGGCGGAGCCCACCTGGCTTCCGTTGACCATCACCTTGCGTACGGTGACCATCACGCCCGAGGGCGTGTCGCCTACGGCCTCGGTCGACGAGTTCGTGAACGATGCCGGGCGCCCGCTCGCGTATGCGAAGGGAACGATGCCCGTGACCCCGACGAAGGCCGCGGTCATCCCGGCGAGGATTACGCGCACACCCAATTTCGCTCCCTGTTCTTGTCCCGAAAGGATCACGTTGACTTGCGGACCTGGCTCACCAGTCCGCGGGTGACTCGTCTGGCGGCGAAGTCGCTGCCGTGGACGAACCTCATGGCCGGGCCGAAGGTGGCGGCGGCGGCCAGTCCGACCATGTAGAGGCCGGGCACCCGGGTCTCGAACGTCCGTGACAGCCGCGGCCGCGGCCCGCCCGCGCTGACGCCGCGGCGCAGGTTCGGGTCGAGGATGTCGATCCTGCCGACGTCGACCTGGTATCCGGTCGCGGCGATCACATGCTCGGTCTCCAGCGTCTTGACCGTGCCCCTGGCGGTGGTCAGGTGCAGCCGTACGGCGTCGCGGTGGTCCGCGCCCTCCAGCCGCACGCCCAGCGTCACCGGGACGGCGCCGTCGAAGCGCTCCTTGAGCCACCACGAGCCCGCGGGCCCCAGCGTGGTGCGCACGATGTGGCTGCGGGCCGCCTTCGGCAGGTACCTGACGGCACCGGGCAGTTCGGACCACACCCACGACGGCCAGCCCGTGCCGAGGCCCGAGCGGGGCGCCAGCGTGCGCGTGAGAACCGAGCGCCGCTCGTCGGGCGTGTCGTTCCAGGCCAGCGACGTGGTCCTGGCGACGATACGCGGCTTCGCCCCTGCCTCCACGAGCAGCGTCGCCGTCTCGAGCGCGGACTGGCCCGCGCCGACGACGGCCACGTGCCTGCCGGCGAAGGCCGACAGGTCGTGGTGCTCGCAGCTGTGCGACGACACCTCCGGCGGCAGTTGCGCCAGCGCGTTGGGCCGGTGCGCGAACGGCAGGAAGCCCAGCGCCAGGACCACCGTCCTGGCCAGCAGGGTGGCGCCGGACGACAGCGTGACGCTGAACAGCCCGCCTTCGGTGCCGATGCCGGTCACGGTCGACTCGTCGAGCGCGTCCTTCACCGTTTGCGCGCGAAACCATTTGCCGTAGGCGATGAACGTCTCCACCGGGACGGGCTCGCCATACGAGTAGCGGCGAAAGGCGTCGAGGCCGTATCGCCGGTCGGGGTCGCTGAGATGGGACGCGTCCGGCTCGGATTTCAACAGCATTCCGCGCGGCATGTGCCATTCCCATGCCTGCATCGGCCGTCCGAAAACCCGGGCGTCGAGACCCGCCGCCAGCGCGTGGGTGGCGACCGAGAGTCCATAGGGACCGGCGCCCACAATTGCCACGTCAATCACCGGCGTCTGCAAAACTTCCCCTCCTGTTCGTTGTCCCCTAAAAGCCTATTTCCGACCCTGTGCGAGGCGGGTAAAGCCACGCTTTATCGACTGTCTAGCCATTGCCACGAAGGGCCAGAAATCGTCCGCGGAAAGCCAGGCGAGTTCGTCTGCCTCCCGTACGGCCCGCAGCCATGCGGTGCAGGTTCGTTCGCGTCCGGCGCGAAATGCGGGGTAAATGTCGTAGTTTTCCACCAGAAAAGTTCGCCCATGGACGAAACGGGCCGGCGGTATGTGTTCCCCGGACAGGTGCAGGTGCATGGCGCGCACGAGGTCGAGCCCGCGGCCGTCGCCGAAGAGACGGAACTGCGCGCCGAGTCGCGGGTTGAAGTCGACGAGGTAGTACACGTCCTCGGCGGCGTCGTAGCGGAAGTCCATGTCCAGCACGCCGCGGTAGCCGAGCGCGGCGGCCATGCCGTGCGCCACGTCCTCGATCGCGGGATTGGGCAGCGCCCTGCCGTACGTGGTGAGGCCGGCGCCGGGCGGGTAGGCGCGCTCCTTCCGTCCCGTGCCGCCGAACAGGCAGCTGGAGTCCTCGTCGTAGTAGCCGTGGAAGAACCAGTCCGAGGTGGGCCCGCCGGGCACGAAACGCTGCAGCAGCAGGTCGCAGTCGAAGCCGTGCCCGAGCAGCCCGTCCGCCTGCTCGGGCCGGTGGATCAGGCTGGTGTTGCGCAGGCCCGCCTGCCTGGGCAGCCGCCACGGCTGGGCCCACTTGGCCACCAGCGGCAGGCCGAGGTCGGCCACGGCGGCGGCGATGTCGTCCGGGCAGGTCACGACGCGGGTCTCCGGCTGCGCCACGCCGAGTGACGTGCACAGGGAGGACAGCGCGGCCTTGTCGGCGAGCCGCCGCGGCAGGCCCGGCGCCTGGCCGGGCAGCAGGAAGCAGTGGCTGAGCTCCGCCGCGTGCTCGGCGACGGCGATGGCGCCGGCGTCGTCCATGGCGACCAGGACGGCCCTGCGGCCGATCCGCTTGGCCACCGCGGTCAGCGTCTCGACGACCTCTCCGCCCGGTGGCCAGGTGTACATGCGGCTGAGGTATTTCGATCGGGAGACGGGTGCGTGCCGTCCCTCGATGATTCCGTGCACTTCCACTCCGGCCCGGCCAAGGGAGCGAATGGCGCCGAGTGTTCCGTGGTGAAAGATATTGTCGTCCATCCGCAGCACTAGTGCGGGAACGGTCGTATCAAGCATGTCGTGCGTTCCATTCCAAAAGTCAAACGCCTCATCTCGGACATTTCTCGGCAACTCGCGAGTCGGATATTGGCTTTTTCGCCGAGCGGGGTATATACGGTGAGACCTGAGACGACATATAGGGACGTTCGCAATGACCGCCAAAAAGGGATACGTGCGCTGTCTTTTCGCGATGCTCGCCGGATCGGCCGCCATGGCGTGGCTTTCCGCGAGCAGCCGCGTCGACGGCGCGCAACGTGAAGAGCCCGAGCACAGACCCGCCGCGCTCGGTGTCTTCCTCGCCTCCGACGAGCGAGGTCCTCAGCGGCTGCCCGGCTTCGAGGCCTGGCTGGGCGCCGAGGTGACGGTCGGCCGTACTTATCTGCCGGGGGAGTCCTGGGACGCGCTGCAGGGGCCCGGATTCATCCTCGAACCGTGGCTGCGCTGGCGCGCCGCCAAGCCGGGCAGGATCCTGGCCCTGAACGTGCCGATGATCACCCCGAACGAGAACGAGATGTCCGACGACGAGGTGGCCGTGCTGCTCCGCGCGGGCGCGAACGGCGCGTTCGACCCGTTCTTCGAGCGCCTGGCGCAGAAGCTGGTGGCGGGCAACGCGGCCGACACCATCATCGTGCTCGGCTGGGAGATGAACGGCACCACCTACTCCCACCGGTGCAAGCCGGATCCGGACGCGTGGAAGGCCTACTGGCGGCGCGTCGTCACCGCCATGCGGTCGATCCCCGGCCAGCGCTTCCGCTTCGACTTCGCGCCCGCCCGCGGCCGCGACGCCATCGAGTGGACGACGTGCTACCCGGGTGACGACGTCGTCGACATCATCGGCATGGACAGCTACGACATGGAGCCGGGCAAGACCTTCTCCCACTACGTCGAGCAGCCGTACGGCCTGCAGGCGCACGCCGACTTCGCCGCCGAGCGGGGAAAGCCGATGTCGTTCCCCGAGTGGGGGCTCTTCCACCACGGCGACCGGCCCGGCTTCGTACGCCGGATGCTCGACTGGATCGCCACGCACAACGTCGTGTATCACTCGATCACCGACTACTGTCCGCACGGCGTCTGGCAGTGCTCGTCGAACCCGAACTCCTCGGAGCTCTTCCGGACGATGGTGCAGTCGCAGGTCCGCGCGACACTTACCCCGCTTCCGGCGACACCGACCCCGGAGATCCCGACGCCCGTGCCGAGCCCGTCCGCGACCGCACCCGGCACGCCCGACCCGACGCTTGCCCCGACGTCTGGCACGGCGCCGTCCTCCACGCCGGAGCCGGTCACGGGACCGGCCACGACGGGGCCCGAGCCCACGGAGCCGGTCACCACAGGCCCGGTCGTCACGGCCCCGGCCACGCGGGACCCGGCCGTACCGACCCCTCTGGCGCCGACCCCGGTCATCCCGGCCCCGGTCACGCCCTCGCCGGTGCTGCCCGTCGCGCAGGCCCCCGGCGCACCGGCCGAGGTCCCCGCCAGCCCGGTCCCGCGGCCGATGCCCGCCCCGCCGCCCACGCCGCCGGTGCCTGCCCACCCGCCGTTCGCCGTTCGCAGCGTGTGCTGGGCGAGCTCGCCGAAGGCGACGGCGGCGTCGAAGGCCGCGGAGCGCGCCGCGGCGGCCAGCCCCTCGGCCGCCGCGAGGCCCGGCTGCGAGAGCCTGAGCAGCAGGGCCTCGGCCAGGGCCGCGACGTCCTCCGCCGGTACGGCGGCGCCCACGCCGTCGCCGACCAGCTCGGCCAGGCCCGGCACGTCGTAGCAGACCAGCGACCGCCCCGTGGCCATGGCCTCGAGGGCGGTCAGCGGCAAGCCTTCCCAGCGCGACGGCAGGACCACCACGTCGGCGGCGACATACCAGGGGCGGACGTCGGCCACGTCGCCGACGAAGCAGACCCCGGGGACGTCCAGCGCGCGCAGCTCGTCGTGCAGGTCGCCGTCGCCGACGAGCACGAGCCTGGCCTGCGGGCAGTCCTCGACGACCCGCTCCCATGCCGACAGCAGCAGGTCCTGCCCCTTCTGGCGGGTGATCCTGCCGACGCACACGGCCAGCGGCGCCGACCAGAGGATGCCGTGGCACTCCCGCGCCGTCGCCCGTTCCTCCTTGCCCGCCGGGCGGAACCGGCGCAGGTCGACGCCGTTGCGCACGACCACCTGGTCGCCGCCCACGCCGTGCCGGCGCGCGAGCGCCGCCTCTCCCTCGCCGACGCAGACCGTCAGGCCGGTCCAGCGGGCGGCGCGGCGCTCCCACGCCAGCGCCGCCCTGGCCACCAGACCCCGGCCGGCCAGCCATGACCAGCCGTGCGGCTGGAAGAGGGTGGGGATCCGGCCGCGGATCGCCGCCCTGCCGGCCAGCCCCGCCTTCGACGAGTGCAGGTGGACCGCGTCGGGCGCGAACGCGTCGACCAGCCGGCGCAGCCGGCGGATCGCCGCCAGGTCGCGCGGGCCGGGGTCCCGTCCGGCGGGCCAGTCGAGCCAGGGCACGCCCAGCTCGGCCAGCCGTCCGCGCAGCGGTCCCGTTCCAGGGCACGCGACCGCGACCTGCCAGCCGCGCCGTACCTGGTCGGCCGCCGCCGCGGCCACGTACGCGCCCACGCCGCCGTCGACGGGCTGCGTCACGTGCAGCACGCGCGGGCCCGTGGACGCGGCGCCCTTCACGCCTCGGCTCCACTCATCGCGGGAGCCTTCTTCTCGTCAGGAGCGGCGTCCGGCTCCCGCCTGCTCCTGGGACGCACGTACGGCGCCCCCAGATAGAGCAGACCGGTGACGAGCGCCGCCGCCGCGCCGCCGACGCTGATGTTGACCAGCAGCACGGGCGACGACGGCGAGGTGGCGACCGAGGCGGTGGCGAAGCTGGTCAGCCGCACCCTGGTGTCGGCGGCGTGCCCGTTGGCGTAGAGGATCAGCGCCGAGGCGGCCTGGTCTGCCCGCGCGGCCGCGTCGAGCGCGGTCGCGGCCTGCGCGGTGAGCCTGATGATGGGCGCGTCGGGCGAGGCCGTCGCGCTCAGCGTCCCGCCCGCCTGCTCGTTGCCGATGATGAAGGGCTGGACGGCGATCCTGGTGTAGGCCTGGGCGAAGTGCACCGCCTGCGCCATGTCGCCTTCCGACACCACCACGACGTAGGCGTCGGAGGTATAGACGGGTTCCTTGGCCAGCGAGTAGAACAGTCCCCCCAGCACACCGAACAGCAGCGACAGCGGCAGCCACAATCGCGCCAGCCACTGCGTCACCTGAGCCCGCTTCGATGTCATCGCTACTCCTTGTCGGCGGCGGCGCCCAGCAGGCGCCGGTAGAGCGCTTCCAGTTGGGCGACCTGATGTCGGATGTCGTAGAGCCGGACGGCTCCAGGAGGCGCCAGCCGGGCGGGCCGCGTCGCGGCCAGCGTCCTGATCTCGGCGCCCAGCCCGCCCCCTGGGACACGCCGCGCTCCGGGCGCGGCGTCAGGGGGCAGGTCGTCGATGGCGGGGCAGGTGTCGTACAGGACGGGCAGCCCCGCGGCCAGCGCCTCGACGACGGCCAGGCCGAACGTCTCCTCCTGCGAGGGCGCGGCCAGCACGTCCATCGCCGACAGCATGGCCCGCATGTCGGCCGACTCGCCGGCGAAGACCACGCGGCGCTCGACCCCGAGCGCGCGGGCCAGATCCTCGAGCCGCCGCCGCACCGATCCCGTCCCGACCAGCAGGAGGAACGCGTCCTCCAGGCCCTTCATGGCCTCGATGAGCAGGTCGAAGCGCTTGCCCGGCTCCAGACGGCCCACCCCGCCGACCACGAAGGCGTCCTGGGGCAGCCCGAGCCGGGCCCTGGTCCGCTCCCGCAGCCGGGGGTCGTAGCGGAACGCGTCGGCGTCGACGCCGTTGGCGATCACCACGATGCGCGAGCGCGGGATCCCCCACGTGGCCAGCCGTTCGGCCACCGACGGGGACACCGCCACGGTGGCGTGGCCGAGAAGCTCGCTGGCCAGGTAGAGCTGCCTGATCGGCATGGTGATGCGCCGGCCCTCGATCCGCTCGTCCCCGAGCGAGTGCTCGGTCGCCACGATCGCGGGGACGTTGGCCAGGCGCGCGGCCAGCCTGCCGTACACGCAGGCCCGGTACAGGTGCGCGTGGACCACCTCGAACCGGCCCGCCCGCATCAGCCTGGCCAGCCGGCCGACCGCCCGCAGATCGCGGTTGCCGCGCATGCCGAGCTGGTGGACCGGGACACCGCTCGCGCTGATGGCCTCGGCCACCACGCCGAGCCCCGTCAGCACGGCGACCTCACACCGCGCGCTCATGTACGGCAGCAGCGTCCGCAGTTGCTGTTCGGCGCCGCCCGCCGCGAGTCCGGTGATGACGTGCAGGACCTTCACGACCCCCACCGCATCCGGTGTCGCAGCCGCTTGGCGTGCAGCCGCAGCGCTCCGTCACGATCGCCGATGTAGGTGCGCGGCAACGCGTGGACGCCGGTGACCTCGGACTTCCAGATGGCGCACGCGTAGCCGTAGCCCGCGTCGCGGACGGCGGCCACCTCGCGGGCGCCGACGTGGCCGTACGGGTAGCAGAAGCCGGTCACCGCGGTGCCGGTGATGTCCTCCAGCCGCTCCTTGCTCGCCACCAGCTCGTGCGCGAGCTCGTCGTCGGACAGGGTGGGCAGCGAGCGGTGCCCCACGGAGTGCGAGCCGACCTCCATGCCGAGGTCCGCCATCCTGCGCACGTCGTCGGCGTCCATGAGCGGCTTGCGCGGGTATCCGGAGTCCCAGGCGTTGTGGCCGCCGAGCTCACCTGTGACAGGGAAGACGGTGGCGGTGAAACCGTGCTGGAGGAGGACGGGGACGACCTCGCCGGCGAAGTCCGCGTAGCCGTCGTCGAAGGTCAGCCCGACCAGGCGGCGTGCCGTACCCGGTCGCCGGGCGGCGAGCAGGTCGCGCATCGCGACCCCGCGCAGGCCGCGGCCGGCGAGCCAGCGCATCTGGGCGGCGAACCGGTCGGGTGAGACGGTGACGAGCAGCGGGTCGCTGTCGTACTTCGTCACCGAGTGGTACATGAGCACGAGCGGCATGGCGGTCACGAACGACCTCGAATCCTGATCATCCTGTTGATCTCCTCAGTTCCCGTGAGTGCTGTCACGGCGCAGAACGTCACCGCCATCGCGAGCGCGGCGAGCACGAGCGCGGCCGCCGACGGCAGTCCTTCCAGCAGCGAACGCGTCCCCCACCCGGCGGCGGCGGTGACGGCGGCGGCGACGAGCAGGCGGACGGCGGGTCCGGCGATCTCCCGCACCGGCATGCCGACGGCGGGGCCGCGCAGGCCGGCCAGCAGGATCACCGCCGTGAGCGTGATGCCCGCCGCGTTGGCCGCCGCGATGTCGGCCGCCTCCGCCGACGGCGTGGCCAGCGCGATCGTGGCGGCCAGGCCCGCCATCATCGCCATCGCGGGGAACCAGCTCGGGCGCGAGCCGCAGAAGAACACCCTGCAGACGACGCCGACCACGGCCTGGCCGAGCAGGCCGAGCGCGTAGATCCGCATGATCTCGGCGGTCGCCGCGGTGTCGGCGTCGGTGAAGGCGCCGTGCTGCAGCAGCAGCCGCACGATGTCGGGCGCGCACACCACCAGCACGGCGGTGGCCAGCAGCACGATCGCGGCGGCGGCCAGCAGGTCGTCGGTCAGGCGCCGCCGGGCGGCGGCGACGTCGCCCGCCGTGATGGCGCGGACCAGGTGCGGGAAGCTCACCGTGGCGACGACGAGCGAGAGCATCATCGGCACCTGGGCGATCTTCTGCGCGTAGTTGAGGTGCGAGATGGACCCCTCGGCGAGCGACGATCCGACGAAGCGCTCGACGAACACCTGACCCTGACGCTCCAGGGTGAAGGCCGCGACGGGGACGAACGCGCCGAGCGGCAGCAGCATCCTGGCCGCGGGCCGGCGCGGCAGGCCGAGCCTGCGGACGAACGAGGGCGCCTGGACCAGCACCATGCCCAGCCCCCCGATCGCCACCCCCACCGCCGCGGCGGACACGCCGAGGTCGTGGAAGCACCACACGCACGCGACGATGCCCACGTTGTAGGCCACGGTGACCGTGGCGGGCGGCCCGAACACGTCGTTGGCGCGCAGGGCGGCGCTCGCGTATCCCGCCAGCCCGAACATGAGGATCGTGACCGAGGTGAACCGCATGCAGCCGACCGCGAGCGCGGGGTCCGCGATGCCCGGAGCGAGCACGCCGACCAGCCAGGGCGCCCCCGCCGCCGTCACCAGGCTCAGCGCCAGCAGCGCGACGCCCATGTGCGGCAGCGTCGCCGAGATCAGGTGTCTGACGTCGTCGTCCAGCTCCGCCGCCCTGCTGAACAGCGGCACCATCAGGAACGCCATGGCGCCCTCGATCAGCAGCGGCGCCGCGGTCTCCGGCACCATCCACGCGACGAGGAAGGCGTCGGTGCCCGAGTCGGCGCCGAAGGTCCTGGCCATGAGCAGGTCGCGGCCGAACCCCAGCAGGAACCCCAGCCCGACCAGCACCGCGGTGAGGCTGGCCGCCTTCAGCCCAGGCGTGCCGGTGGACGTCATCGCGCCCACCCGCCCGCGGCCCACGAGAGCCCGACGCCCAGCACCACGGCCGTGACGAGAGTCGGCAGGCCACCGATGTCGGAGTAGGCGAAGTCGACGCTCACCCAGGTGAGCAGCCCGGCGACGACGAGCCCGGCGCGCGTGACCGCCCACAGCAGGAGCGCCGCGAGCATGAGCGTGAAGGCGACGAGCCCCAGCACGCCCTGCTCGCTGAGCACCAGCAGGTACATGTTGTGCGGCGACAGCAGGGGCTGGCGCTGGAAACCGTGCACGGGGTCGTCGGTGTCGCTGCTCGACGACAGGCTGGCGGGCGCGTAGCTGTCGCGCAGCGCGGCGAACCTGCGCGGGCCCACGCCGGTCACCGGGTGGTCCCGCCACATGCCCGCGGCCGTCCGCCACAGGTCGTAGCGATCGTTGACCGACTGGTCGGGCTGGGTGACCGACGAGGTCATCGACGTGATGCGCTGGCCGATCGTGTCGGCGCCCACGCCGACGCCGAAGACGAGCAGGACTCCTGCCGCGGCGGTCACCATGATCACGCGGGCCGCGGTCCGCGTGCCGTACATGACGAGCATGACCAGCGCGGCGCACGCCATCGCCAGCCAGGCGCCGCGGCTCAGCGACAGCACCAGCGGTACGGCCAGCAGCGCCGCGCCGGCCAGCGCGGCGCCCCTGGACCTGCCCCGCAGGGTCAGCCCCGCGCCGAGCAGGACGATCGCGCCGTAGCTGACCACCGTCGCCATCCCCATGACGTCGAGGGCGCCGAACGTGCCCACGGCCCGCACCCGCTCGCCCCCGTAGGACGCGCCCGTCCCGGTGAGCGTCTGGTAGCAGCCGATGACCCCCTGGACGGAGGCGGCGGCCACCAGCGCGCCCCCCACCAGCCAGGCGTCGACCCTGTCGCGCAGCGTCACCACGACCGCCAGCGGGATCAGCACGAAGATCTGGATGTGCCTCAGGTGTCCCGGCAGGCTGGTGAACATGTCGGGTGAGGCCAGCGTCGCGATCGTCGCCGCGAGGACGACGGGCACGAGCACCAGCGCGCGTCCCGGCAGCGTCGCGCGGCGCGCCGCCAGGCACGCCGCGGCCACGAGGATCAGCCCTACCGACGCGATGTCCGCCGCCGTCACGTGCGCGGCGGCGGCCTGGTCGGCCCGCCCGTCGGGAAGGCAGGTCAGCAGGACGGTCAGGGCCGCGAGAACGCTCGGCCTGCGGACCAGGGTGAGGGGACGCCGGAGGCGGGTGAACACGACGCGCATTTCCTAACTGCCACCAGGGCGAAGCAGGGACCACGCGGTCCTGAGCATGATCTTGAAGTCGGTTCTGAGGGACCAGTCGTCGATGTAGTGGTTGTCGAAGCGGGCCCGGTCCTCGATCGAGGTGTCGCCGCGCAGGCCGTGGATCTGCGCCCAGCCGGTGATCCCCACGGGCACCCGGTGACGCAGGTGGTAGCGCGGCGTCGAGCTGGAGAACTGGTCGACGAAGAACGGGCGCTCGGGCCGCGGGCCGACGATGCTCATGTCTCCCTTGAGCACGTTCCACAGCTGGGGCAGCTCGTCGAGGGAGGTCTTGCGCAGTGCCTTGCCCACGGGGCCGAGCCGGTGGTCGTGCGCGATGCTCCAGCGGGTCGCCGACTCGTGGGCGTCCACGGGCTTGAGCGTGCGCAGTTTGATCAGCTCGATCGGCTCGCCGCCGTAGCCGACCCTGCGCTGCCTGAACAGCACGCCGGGGCCGATCTCCCAGCGCACCACCGCCGCGCACACGGCCAGGATCGGTGCGCTGATCAGCAGGCCGACCATGGCGGCCGTGATGTCCAGCACCCTCTTGAGCGGCCAGGTCACCCGGGCCTGGGGGGCGGGACGCATGCGCAGGAGGGTGAAGCTCCGCACGTGCTCGCGCAGCGGGACGAAGTCGACGATGACGTCGCCGGGCTCCGGTGCGAAGTAGACCGCGCACCCGAGCGACCTGGCCGTCCTGGCGGTCGCCTGGTCGTCCTGGCCCGCGATGACGACGGCGCGCACCCCGTGGTCGCGCAGGATCTCGCGCAGGTCGCCCGGCTTGCCGAGCACCGGCAGCCGCAGCTCGGATTCCTCGCCGTCGTTGATGAAGCCGATCGGCAGCAGGCCGTACTCGGGATGGCCGAGCAGGGTGACGGCCAGGCGCTGCCCGTGCCGGTCGGCGCCCACGATCACGGTGGGCGTGGTGACGCCGCGCCGGCGGGCGCCCCGCACCACGGAATGGAAGACGCATCTGCCGCAGAAGGCCAGGAAGGTGAAGAGCAGGCAGGTCAGGGCGACCACCGTCAACGACGTGCTTCCCCAGAAGGCGGCGAGCGACGCGGCCAGCCCGGAGCCGGCCAGCCAGAACCCCCGGTCGAGGCTCGACGGCAGGATCCGCGGCTCGTAGCCGCGGCCCGCCGCGTTCACCGCCACCACCAGCGCTCCTGCGAGGGCGACTCGCGCGGCCCCCTGTCCGGCCGCCAGCGAGGTGACGGTCATGCACGCCAGGTCCATGCCGACCAGGCCGAGAGGTTGGACTGCCGCCCAGCGTCTCGACCGTCGGTGCCCCGCCCGTTCCCTGGCATGGCGGTCATCCCTAACAGGTACAGCCATCATTTCTCCGGAATAAATCACCTTAAGTCGGGCATGCGTTAATTGCCCGACTAATCCAGTCAAGGATCACCGGCGGCTCTTGTGAGTCTCTTGTCTTTGCTCTTGACGAGGTGCCGATATTTGCCTCCGCATTGCGCGAGAAATGCCGCAACAAAGGCCTTGATCGTAGCCCTCCGGCAATCATCGTTTCCGGCACCGTGCAGGGGAAACGGAAGATTGGCAGGCAAGATTTCATTGACAGTGAGTTGGTGCGGGAAATACCAGTTACTCGTTTATGGTCCCGCGAATGCCGATCGCGGCCGGTAGGCGCCGGCCGCGATCGGGGAAATCACCGTTATTCGGAGCGGATGGAGTGTCTACCGCCGTGTCGGCGGAATCCGGCCCGGCACCGGACGATCGCCCGACGGACGCGACCACCACACGCCCGTGCCCCCGGTCAGCGCCGGCAGCTGCCTCTTGACCTCGTTGACCGAACGGGCGGGCAGCGACCCCGTGACAAGCGTGGGAGAGGTGTCGGCCAGCTCGGCGCCCAGCGCGGCCAGCCTGGCGACGACCTGACCGAGCGCGGCGGAGGGGATCTCCACCTCGAAGGCATGGCACGGCTCGAAGACCCTCGTGCCCGCGCGGGCCAGCGCCGACCGCAGCACGACGGGCGTCAGGCCGCGGAAGTCGCCCGCGGTGCTGACCGGCGACGCGTAGCCGGATCTGGTCAGCGTGACCGTGCAGTCGACGACCGGCCAGCCGTACCGGCCCTCGCGGAGGGTGGCGCGGACGGTGTCCTCGATCGCCTGGTCGAAGCTGGGCGGGAGCGCGCCCAGCTCCACCTCGCGCCGGAACGTGAAGCCCTGGCCCGGCTCGACGCGCAGACCCACGGTGGCCCAGAAGTGGTGCACGGCGTGGTCGTCGATGTCGGCCACGTCCGCGCCCACGCCGACCGGCCGCTCCAGGTAGACGGGCGTGCTGTCGGCGAAGACCGCCTCGACGCCGAACTCGTCGCGCAGCCGCTCGGCCAGCACCTCCTTCTGCACCTCGCCGTAGAGCAGCACCGACGAGCCGCCGCCGGGCAGGACGCGGGTGCTGATGAGCGGGTCCTGCTCGGCCATCCAGAGCAGCGCGGAGTGCAGGCGCGCGGAGTCGGCCGGGTCGACCGCCCGCACGACGGTCTCCAGGCCCGGCGGCGCGAACGCGGAGGTCTCGCCGCCCTCGTCGGACAGCCGGTCCCCGACACGGGCCCGGTGCAACCCCCAGACCTTGGCGATGTTGCCGGCGGTCAGCGTCGGCTCCTCGGCCGCGCCGACCACGCGCAGCGCGGTGACCTGGCCCCCGGCCAGCTTCTGCCGCGGGCGCACCTCGCCGGAGAACAGCCGCAGATAGGCGACCTTCCGCCCGGCCTGGTCGCGCTCCACCGCGAAGATCGTGCCCGACAGCCCCTCCCCCCTCGGCGCGGGCACCGGCAGCAGGTCGCGGATGCCGCCGAGCAGCTCGGCCACGCCCTGCCCGCCGACCGCCGACCCGTGGAAGACCGGGTGGACCTCGCAGCCGGCCGTCCGTACGGCCAGCGTCTTGAGCAGCTCGTCGTGGCTCGGCACCCGGCCTTCCACGAGCGCCTCCAGCAGCGCGTCGTCGTGGTCGGCCAGGGCTTCGGCGTCGATCGGGACGGAGACGACGCGGCCCTGCCGTACCCGGTTCATGGCGATGACGGGCAGCCCGGCGAGGATGTCGCGCTGGAGCGCCCCCCTCCTGTCGATCTTGTTGACGAACAGGAGCGTGGGCAGGCGCATCTTCTTCAGGGTCTTCAGCAGGACCCTGGTCTGCGCCTGGATGCCCTCGACCGCCGAGATCACCAGGATGGCGCCGTCGAGGACGCCGAGCGCCCGCTCGACCTCGGCGACGAAGTCGGCGTGGCCGGGGGTGTCGATGAGGTTGACCCGCAGACCGCCGATCGTGAAGGCGGCGACGGCCGAGCGGATGGTGATGCCGCGGCGGCGCTCGATCGCCCCGCTGTCGGTCTGGGTGTCTCCGCCGTCGACGCTGCCGAGCCGGTCGATGGCGCCCGCGTCGAAGAGAAGTCGTTCGGTGAGGCTGGTCTTACCCGCGTCGACGTGCGCGAGCACGCCGATGTTCAGGGTGGTCATGGATGCGTGGAACCTCGACAGGAAGAAGGACAGGACGCTGGGGTGCCGCGAGGCTCTGCCGCATCTGGTCCTCCCTGAGGTTCGTGGGCCTCCTATCGTGCCGCCGCGCGGCCCGTCGAGTCGACCGGTTTTTCCGCGGTCACCTGCGTACCTGGGCCTCGAGCGCGCGCATGCGCGCCGACGCCAGCTCCAGCACCATGCGGGTGGCGGGGGAGAGCGCGGGCCCGTGCACGATCGCGAACGTGTCGTGCAGCGGCGGGTCGAGCGGCGCCCACCGCAGGTTGCCGGGCAGCCGGTCGGCCAGCCGGTGCAGGACGCCCCGCCACGTCACCGTCGCCGCCAGGCCGCGCGCCGCGATCTCCAGCGCCATCTCGGGATCCTCCACCTCCACCCGGGGCCGCAGCACCTGGCCCGCCGCCTGAAGGGTGCTGGTGAGCGTGCGGCGGGTGGTGTCCTCCTCGCGCCAGCTGATGTTCGGAAGCACGAGCGGGCGGGCGGCCAGCTGCTCGGGCGTGACGGGGTCCGAGGGCTCGGTGCTGACGAAGACCAGCTCGTCACGCAACACCGGCGTCACCGACAGCCCCTCGTCGGCGACCGGCACGGTCGCGACCGCCGCCTCCAGCCGGCCCCTGCGGACGTGGTCGAGCACCTCGGCCGAGTTCTGCCCGATCAGCTCGACGCGCACGCCGGGATGTCGTTCGAGGACGTCGGCGACCAGATCGGCGCCCAGGTAGAAGCGGGCCGTGCCGAACAGGCCCAGCCGTACCGTGCCCGTCAGCATCTCGCGGACCGCGGCCACCGCCCTGCGCGCCTCGTCCACCGCCGCGATGGCGGCCAGCGCGTGCGGGCGGAGCGCGAGCGCGGCCTCGGTCGGCACGACGCCCCTGCCCACACGCAGGAAGAGCGACACGTCGAGGTGCTGCTCCAGCAGGCGCACCTGCTCGGAGATGGACGGCTGGGCGTAGCCGAGCGCCGCGGCGGCGGCGGTGAACGAGCCGTGCTCGAAGGTGGCCAGGAAACAGCGCAGCTGGTGCAACGTGGTCATAGAGGTAATTCCTGCGGATTCCAAAGGAAAGCAAGGCTACCTCGATGGCTCCAGCCTGCCTAGGTTGCCGGGCATGGGAGTGCTGTGGTGCCTGATCTCCGCCGCGGCGTTCGGCCTGTCGCCGATCTTCGCCAAGGAGGCCTACCAGTCCGGCGCGAGCGTGACGGAGCTGCTGACCGGCAGGTTCGTCATCGCCGCCGTCGTGCTGTGGGCCATATGCGCCTGGCGCAGGCCCGCGCTTCCGACGAGAAAGGTGATCGCCACCGCGGTGGGGCTCGGCGCCGTCGGCTACGCCGTCCAGGCGCTGTGCTACTTCGGCGCGGTCGCCAGGATCGACGCCTCGCTGGCCGCGCTGCTCCTCTACACCTTCCCCGCCCTGGTCACCGCCCTGGCCGTGGCGCTGCGCAGGGAGTCGCTCGACCGGCGCAAGCTCGCCGCGCTCGCCTGCTCGGCCGTGGGCCTGGTGCTGCTGCTCGGCCTCGGCGGGGTGGCCGAGGGCGGGACCACCGGCGTGCTGCTCGCGCTCGGCGCGGCCGTCGCCTACTCCCTCTACCTCACCGTCGCCGACGGCCTGCCCGCCGACGTCGACGTCTACCTGCTGTCGGCCATCGTCTGCACGGCCGCCGCCATCACGCTGGGCTTCGCCGGCGGCTTCCAGGTGCCGGCGACCGCCGAGGGCTGGCTGTGGACGGGCCTGCTCGGCCTGGTGTCCACCGTGCTGGCCATGGCGACCCTGTTCGTGGGCGTGCGGATGCTCGGCGCGCCCACCGCGGCGATCCTGTCGTGCGCGGAGCCGGTGGTCACGCTGCTGTCCACGTCCCTCGTGTACGGCGAGATCCTCACGCCGGGCCAGCTCGCGGGCGGCGTCGCGGTCCTGACCGCGGTGCTGGTGCTGCGGCTAGACCTCGACTTTGTACGGCAACGCCAGCTCGTCGGCAGGCACGCCCCTGATGCCCCAGTTCACAGCGGGCATCTCGATGATCGTTAGCTCGATGTCGTCGGTCGTGATCCCGAGGGCCGGAGCCTTCGCGAACACCTCGCGGATCAGCGCCCGCTTGGCCTCGTCGCTGCGCCCGGTGAAACAGACGATCTCCACGATGAGGTAGCCGTCGCCGCGCTGCGGGCAGATCAGGTCGTCGGCGTCGAGCAGCAGGAAACGGTGGAACCTCTTGTCCTCCGGCAGCCCCCACGCCTTCGTGACGCACGCGTGCAGCAGGTCGGAGACCTCCCGCTGCCGCCCCGCCCACACGTCCCGCCGTCCGAAGACCTTCACCTGCGCCATGTCGGGCACTATACAAAAGTGGTACGTATCCTCCTCGCCGATGACGAGGCCATGATCAGGGCCGGGGTCGGCGCGATCCTCAGCGTGGACCCCGCCTTCCAGGTAGTCGCGGAGGCGGGCGACGGCAGGCAGGCCGTCGACCTCGCGATCAGTCACCGGCCCGACGTCGCCCTGCTCGACATCCGCATGCCGAAGCTCGACGGCCTCGCCGCCGCGGCCGAGATCCGCCGGGTGGCCCCCGCCACGGCGGTCATCATGCTCACCACCTTCGGCGAGGACGACTACATCGCCAAGGCGCTCGACGTCGGCGCCAGCGGCTTCCTGCTCAAGGCGGGTGATCCGCGCGAGCTCATCGCGGGCGTCCACGCCGTCGCCGGCGGCGCCGCCTACCTGTCGCCCAAGGTCGCCCACCGGGTCATCACCCAGATCAGCGGCGGCAGGATGGGGCGCGGCGCCCACGCCCGCGACCGGATCGACGTGCTCACCGAACGGGAGAAGGAAGTGCTCGCCCTGGTCGGCGAGGGGCTGTCCAACGCCGAGATCGCCAGGCGGCTGTTCATCGTCGAGGGCACCGTCAAGGCCTACGTCAGCACGATCCTCACCAGGCTGGAGGTCCGCAACAGGGTGCAGGCGGCGATCGTCGCCTACGAAGCGGGCCTCGTGATCGGGGTCACCGGGGACCGATAGCCTGGCCTTGATGTACCGACTCCTGTTCACGCAGGTCTTGCGGCGGTTCGACGCCGAGGCCGTGCACCACGCGACCGTCAGAGCGCTCGCGCTGCTCTCCACGTTGCCGCTGCTGAAGCGGCTGCTCCACCGGCTTCTCGCACCCAGCGATCCCGCGCTGCGGGTGACGGCCTTCGGCGTGCACTTCCCCGGGCCGCTCGGGCTCGCCGCCGGGTTCGACAAGGACGCGGCCTGCGCCGAGGCGCTGTCGGCGTTCGGCTTCGGCCACGTCGAGGTCGGCACGATCACCGCCCACGCCCAGCCCGGCAACCCGCGGCCGCGCCTGTTCCGCGACCTCGGGAAGCACGCCGTGATCAACCGGATGGGGTTCAACAACGCGGGCGCCCACGCGGCGGCCCGCAGGCTCCGCCGTACCAGGGGCGTGCCCGTCGTGGTCGGGGTCAACATCGGCAAGACCAAGGTCGTGCCGGAGTCCGAGGCGGCGGCCGACTACGTCGCCGGCGCCAAGGAGCTCGCGCCGCTGGCCGACTACCTCGTCGTGAACGTCAGCTCGCCCAACACGCCTGGGCTGCGCAACCTGCAGGCCGTCGAGCTGCTGCGGCCGCTGCTCGTGGCTGTCAAGGAGGTCGCCGACGCCACGCCGCGCCGTACGCCGCTGCTGGTGAAGATCGCGCCCGACCTGGCCGACGCCGACGTCGACGCGGTCGCCGACCTCGCGCTGGAGCTGGGGCTCGACGGGATCATCGCGACGAACACCACCATCCAGCACGGCGGGGAGACCGGCGGGCTGTCGGGGCGGCCGCTCAAGGGGCGCTCGCTCGAGGTGCTGCGCCGGCTGCGGGCGCGCGTGGGCGACCGCCTGACGCTGGTGTCCGTGGGCGGCGTCGAGGACGTCGACGACGTGTGGGAACGGCTGCTCGCCGGGGCCACGCTGGTGCAGGGCTACACGGGGATGATCTACGGCGGGCCGCTGTGGGCCTCGCGCATCCACCGGCAGCTCTCGCGCCGCCTGCGCCGCCACCGCACCACGGTCCCCCAGCTGATCGGCCGTACGGCCCGCTGACCCGCGCGCCCCGACGAGCCCTCGGACGGGCTCGCCGGCGGCGGTGCGGTCTCCCCCTTTCGGGGGTGCCGCGACGGATACTGCTGTCGTAGCTTGTGGCAACCAGCGAGAGGAGTTGCCGCCATGGGCGCGACCAGCAACACCGAGATCTATCGCACGGCCCGCGACCTGCTGCTGAACCTGGGCGGGCGGCACGCCGAAGCGGTCGAGCAGTTCGCCTGGCCGCGGTTCGGGGCGACCTTCAACTGGGCGGTCGACTGGTTCGACGCGATCGCCCGCGGCAACGACCAGACGGCGCTGTGGGTGGTGGAGGAGGACGGCTCCGAGGCCCGCTACACCTACGACGAGATGGCGCGGCGATCGGACCAGGTCGCCGCCTTCCTCGCCGGGCAGGGCGTCTCGCGGGGCGACCGGGTGATGCTCATGCTCAACAACCAGGTCGAGCTGTGGGAGTCGATGCTGGCGGTGATGAAGCTGGGCGCGGTCATCCTGCCGGCCACCACCGCGCTGGGCCCGTCGGACCTGGCGGACCGCATCGACAGGGGCGGTGCCCGCTACGTCGTCGCCAACGCCGCCGACACCGCCAAGTTCGACGAGGTGAAGGGCGACTACACCAGGATCTGCGTGGGTGACGCCCCGGAGGGCTGGGCCGCCTACCGCGACGCGTACGCCGCTCCCGTCCCTCCGGCGAAGCACCCCGGAACCGCGCCCGCGGACCCGCTGCTGCTGTACTTCACCTCGGGCACCACCAGCAAGCCCAAGCTGGTCGAGCACACCCAGGTCTCCTATCCCGTCGGACACCTGTCGACGACCTACTGGATCGGCCTGCGACCCGGCGACGTCCACCTGAACATCAGCTCGCCCGGCTGGGCGAAGCACGCGTGGAGCTGCTTCTTCGCGCCGTGGATCGCCCAGGCGACGATCTTCGTCTACAACTACGGCAGGTTCGACCCCGCCGCCCTGCTCGACCAGATCCGGCGGGCCGAGGTGACGACGTTCTGCGCGCCGCCCACCGTCTGGCGGATGCTGATCAAGGCCGACCTGTCGGGCGGCCCCGGGCGGCTGCGCGAGGCGGTGTCGGCCGGCGAGCCGCTGAACCCCGAGGTGATCGAACAGGTCCAGCACCACTGGGGCCTGACCCTGCGCGACGGCTTCGGCCAGACCGAGACCACGCTGTCGGTCGGCAACATTCCCGGCATGCCGGTCAAACCCGGCTCGATGGGGCTGCCGGCGCCGGGCGTGCCGGTGGTGCTGGTCGATCCCATCACGGGCGAGCCCGCCGACGAGGGCGAGATCTGCATCGACCTGAGCCGCAGGCCGGTCTCGCTCATGACCGGCTACCAGGGCGACGAGCGGCGCCACGCCGAGGCCATGGCCGGCGGCTACTACCACACCGGTGACGTGGCCGCCCGCGACGCCGACGGCTACATCTTCTACGTCGGGCGCACCGACGACGTGTTCAAGGCCTCCGACTACAAGATCTCGCCCTTCGAGCTGGAGAGCGTGCTCATCGAGCACCCGGCCGTGGCGGAGGCGGCCGTCGTGCCGTCCCCCGACGAGGTACGGCTGGCGGTGCCCAAGGCGTACGTGGCGCTGGCGCCCGGCTGGGAGCCCGGCAGGGAGACCGCGCTGGCGATCCTGCGCCACGCCAGGGAGAAGCTGCCGCCGTACCAGCGGGTGCGCCGGCTGGAGTTCTTCGAGCTGCCGAAGACGGTGTCGGGGAAGATCCGGCGGGTGGAGCTGCGCGGCCGGGAGGAGCAGGCTGCGTCGGGACAGAGCGCTCTGCCCGAGTGGCGGGACGACCAGTTCCCCGAACTGCGCTCGTGACGCTCGGCGCCGCGGTGGCATGGTGGTCACCGGGGAGGTGAGGGGGGCCGGGAGCCCCCCCCGAGCGAGCTTGCCCTCAGATGCTGGGCCGGGTCGAGGTGGCCGACTGCGTCTTCTCGTCCAGGCGCTCCATCGCCGACGCCACCTGCACCGTCGCGGGCCGGTGCGGGCGCCCCTTCTGCCACGGGCGCGGCCCCGACAGCGGCCGGTACTCCACGCCGAGCGCGTCGAGCCGCCCCAGGTGCCGCTCCAGCCGTGCCATGAAGTCGGAGCCGGCCTCCCCGCTCCACGCCACCTCGGCCAGCGCGCACGTCCGCGGCCACGCCCGGTAGTCGAGGATCCGGGCGTCGGGGATGCGCTCGCTCCACAGCTGCCCCTGCAGGCCGACCACCCGCTCCCGCTCCTCCGGCGCCCACGAGGACGGCGCGGGCTCGAAGGAGGCGACGTCCGTCACCGTGATCGTGTCGCCGATGGCCATGGGCTCGTCGGAGGACGAGGCCTCGGCGTAGTCGAAGTACAGCGGGAAGACGGGGGTCGCGATCACCGAGTGCCCGGCGGCGGCGGCCCTGCGGCCCACGCCCATGCCGCGCCACGGCATGACCAGCGTGTCCTGGCGGAGCGTGCCGCTGACGAACGCCTCGTCCCACACCACCGCCCGCGCGCCGCGCTCGGCCAGCACGTCGGCCAGTCGCCGCAGGAACCAGGCGTGCAGCGCGCCCACGTCGGCGAGCCCGAGCGACTCCCGGTAGGCGCTGATCTCCGCCGAGGCCTCCCAGTCGTCGAGCACGCACTCGTCGCCGCCGACGTGCACGTACGGCGTCTCGCCCAGCGCCCCCAGCAGCTCGTCGAAGATCGTGGTGAGGAAGTCGACGGTCGCCGGCAGCGGCGACAGGATGGCGGGGGAGATGCCCCACCGGTCGAGCACCTCGAACGGCTCGCCCGTCGCCCCCAGCGCCGGGTAGGCGGCCAGGATGGCGCTCGCGTGGCCGGGCACGTCGATCTCGGGGACCACCACGATCTGGCGCTCCCTGGCGTACTGCGCGATCTCGGCCAGGTCGTCGAGCGTGTAGTAGCCGCCGTGCGGGATCCCGTCGTAGGTCGACTCGTCGCGGAAGTAGTTGGTGGCGGTGCGCGCCCGGTGGGAGGCGACCTCCTGCAGGCGCGGGTAGGCCCTGCTCTCCACCCGCCAGCCCTGGTCGTCGACCAGGTGCAGGTGGAGCCGGTTGAGCTTGTGCACGGCCATCAGGTCGATCGCCCGCAGGACCTCCCGCTTGGGCAGGAAGTGCCGGGCCACGTCCAGGTGCAGCCCGCGCCAGCTGTGGGCGGGGAAGTCCTCGATGCGCACACCCGGCACCACCCACGCCGCGGCCGGTACGGCACTGCGGTAGGTCGCGTCGGGAAGCAGCTGGTGCAGCGACTGCGCCGCGTAGAACGCGCCTGCCCTGCCGCCCGCGGTGATCTCGACGCCGCGGGAGCCGACGACCAGGCGGTAGGCCTCCTCGCCGAGCGCGGGGTCCAGCCTGACGTCGACGGCGCCCGTGTCACCGGGGCGCAGGTCGAGGATCGGCAGCGCCCGCCGTACGGCGTCGGCCAGGTCGGCGGGCCCCGAGACGGTGGCCCCGACGGTGAGCTCGTAGGAGCCGGACAGCGCGGACAGAACAGTCGGGCGAGGCAGCAGCGTGTTCATGCCGCAAATGATGTCACTTCAAATAGTTTTGCAAACCGTTCGCCAGGCCCTGCGCGATCTGCTGCCGGAACGCGGGGTCCTGGAACTTGGCGGCCTCGCCCGCGTTGCGCATGTTGCCGGACTCGATGAAGATCTTCGGGACCGTCGACAGGTTGAGCCCGCCGAGGTCGTCGCGGAAGCTGAGCGCCTTCGCCCCGATGTAGGTGGAGTACGGCAGGCCCGTCTCCTTCTTGAACGCGTCACGCACCGCGAGGCCGAGCCGGCGCGAGTCGTCGACGACGGGGTCGACGGGGCCGTTGATCTTCTTGGGCATGATGACGTGGAAGCCGTGGTTGGCCGGGGCGGAGCCGTCGGCGTGCACCGAGATCGCCGCGTCCGCCTTGGCCTTGTTGCCGATGGCGGCCCGTTCGGTGATGCAGGGCCCGACGCTCGTGTTGTTCTTGCGGGTCAGCTTCACGGTGGCGCCCCGCTCTTCGAGGATCTTCACCAGGCGCTGGGAGACGTCCCAGGCGAAGGCGGCCTCGCTGTAGCCGTTGTTGGTGGCGGTGCCCGTGGTGTCGCAGGGCTTCCACTGGGTCAGGACGTTGACCTGGCGGTTGATGGCTTTCGGGTGCTTGGCGTTGCCCCCGTTGTGGCCCGGGTCGACCACGATGACCTTGCCGTCGAGCGGCTTGTCGCGGACGGCCACCGCCGCGGCGGCGGCAGCGGCGGCCGGTCGGGTCTCCACGGGTGCGGCGACTCTCTCACCGCCGGCGTCGCTGCCGCAGGCGGCGGCGGACAGGCCGAGAAGGGCGAGAGTGGAAGCGGCTAGAACACGCATGCGCTCCAAAATACGTGACGCCGCGAGGTCACCAGACGTGTTCGCCGACTTCCTGCCGCTGCAGCAGGGCGGCGAGTTCCCTCGCGTCCTCGGCGTCGAGGCCCAGGACGACGCGTGGGCGGCCCCATGGATGGTCGAGGGAGTGGGCCACGTAACTGGCCACCGACTCGGCCCCGCCGTCCGTTCCCCGCCCGCGTTCCGCGCGCCAGTGCGCCCAGGCGCGCTCGAGCTCGGCCGCCGCGCGCTGGGCGCATGACACAAGTTCTGGATCACGCATGACTGTCCCCCGGGTCAGATACAGCAGTGACCCGTCCGAGTTAACAACCGAGGCGGGAGGGCGCCCCGGTGTTTGACCAATCTTTAGGCGGGGCCTGTGCTCCGCCGTACGATCAGCTCCGGTGTGACCTGACGCAGCCTGGCGACCTTACCGGGATCCTGGATCCGGTCGCTGAGCAGTGCGGCCGCCGATCGGCCCATGGTTCGCCTGGGCTGGTCGACGGAGGTGAGTGAGATGTGGTGGACGGCCGACAGATGGGTGTTGTCGTAACCGACCACGGACAGGTCCTCGGGCACGCGCAGCCCGAGCTCGCTGGCCGCCGACAGCACGCCGAGCGCGACGACGTCGTTGGCGGCGAAGATGGCGGTGGGCCGGGGATCGCGGGTCAGCAGCGCGCGTGCGGTGCGCCTGCCGCCCTCCTCGGTGCTTTCACCGTGCTCGACCATGATGTACGGCGCCAGCGCGTGGCGCCGCATCGCGACCAGGTAGCCCTCGCAGCGTGACGAGCGCGTGCCCTCGATGTGCGCGATCCGCTTGTGGCCGAGCTCGACCAGGTGGTCGATGGCCAGGCGGGCGCCGAGCTGGTCGTCGTCGACCACGATGTCGACGTTGTCGAGCTCGATGTCACGTTCCCCTACGACGACCGTGGGAGTGTAGGAGGTCGCCTCGATGAGGGTTTCGCTGGTCGGAGCGATGCCGAGCAGCACCAGTCCGTCCACCCTCAGTTCGAGGAACGCTTCAACGGCTTCGTCCTCGAAGGCCGGGTCCCACTGGCTGTTGCCGATCAGCATCCTGAGACCGTCGCCGTGCAGGCTCTCCTGCAGGCCGTCCAGGAACTCGGCGTAGAAAGGGTTGTGCAGGTCGGCGACGAGCGCGCCGACGAGGTGCGTGCGGCCCTCGACGAGACTGCGCGCCACGGCGTTGGGGCGGTAGCCGAGCTCACGAGCGGCCTGCAGTACGGCTTGCCGGCGATGCTCGCTGACGTGCGGAGATCCGCGAAGCACGAGCGACACCAGCGATTTGGAGACGCCGGCACGTTCGGCGACATTCCGGATGGTGGGTCTAGGGCGGGGCAGCGTGTCCACTACCCCGACGACGGTTGTGTTGACTGGCGGTCCTGACATGTGTCTCCCCCGCGATGCGTTGGATGGGCACCTGTCTCACCAAACGATCGAGGACGCGGCAGGGTACGGGCCCGAGCGTTATTCGGCATCGGCTCCGCTAGTGTGCAGGTGTGACACCCGGGAAATCCGCAGGCAGCGGCACCCGTCCTGCGCGGCGCAGACTGAGCGTGGACCGGCGCCGCGAAGAGCTCATGGCGGCCGCCCTGGAGCTGTTCAGCAAGCATGATGCCGAGGACGTCTCGATCGACGACGTCGCCTCGGCCGCGGGTGCCTCGCGTGCCCTCGTCTACCACTACTTCGGCGGCAAGCAGGAGCTCTACGTGGCCGCGCTCAGGAGCGCGGCCGAGCAGCTGGAGTCGCGCCTGCGGCCGCAGGACGGCGGCAGGCCGCTGGAGCAGCTGGCCCTCGGGCTGCGGCGCTACTTCGACTTCGTCGAGGAGCACGCCGCGGGGTTCGCGGCGCTGTTGCGGGGCGGGCCCGCCAACCGCGCGGGCGAGGTCGGCGAGATCGTCGACGGCGTACGGCAGCGGCTGTTCCTGATGATCCAGAAGCAGATGCGGGTCGACGAGCCGAGCCCGGTACTGCGCACGACCGTGCGCTCGTGGATCGCCTCCGTGGAGACCGCGGGCCTCGACTGGCTCGAGCATCGCGACATCGACCGTGCCACGCTCGAGAAGATGCTCGTCGACCACATGGTGGCGCTGCTCGGCGTGGCCGCCGTCTACGACCAGGGCGTCGAGCGGTTGCTGGTCGACCTGGCCTGATTCCTGGCCTGGTTCATGGCGGGTCGCGTCCACCGTGGCCGACAGGCCGTGGGGGACCGTACCAGGTGGTGGACCTCGCGCACGCTTCCCGCCGTTGAGTGGGGTGGAAGAATGGCGCCGGGCGGGCGGCGCCAACTCCCGTTTGCGTCCCCCGACGCGCTGGGGACTTGACGTCGTCACGCGGGTGGACCGGGCCGTGGACCCAGGCCCACCGTGAACCCCCCTGAGGATCGTGACGACCCCGGACTCACTCCGAACGCTGCTGCGGGATGCCCGCGAGCAGGGCGCGAACCTCGGTCTCCCGGTAACGCCGGTGTCCCCCCAGGGTGCGAATCGACGTCAACTTACCCGCCTTGGCCCACCGCGTGACGGTCTTGGGGTCGACCCTGAACATGGTCGCGACCTCGGCGGGCGTGAGCAGTGGCTCGGCCTCGGGTGTACGAGCTGACATTTGTGCGGCCTCTCCTCCGTGTGGACCGGCTCAGCGATCCTGCGACTGCTTCTGCGCGTGTCACGGATGTCCCTCTATGGCCCAGTGCGTGCGGCTTTTCTGGACCATAGGCGGCATCACCCGAAGTGACCATACCGCCACGTAGAGCGATTGGCGAGCCCTTCTTTGACCCAACTGCCCGCCCCTGTGGCGATGTCACGCTCGGTGATTCTAGCGACACGTTTCGTGGTATCGCAGTGAAAACGGCAAACTACTCAGTTCGCAGAAGCCAGCAGCCGCGACACGTGACCTACTCATGCAGGTCAGACCGTTGTTTTGGGGTTCAGTTGGCAGATTCCAGAAGTTGCATTTGCTTCCACCGCAAGATCACGCGTTGATACATGGCAAAGGCAAGTTCTTCTTGACCCGTGTCCAGACCCGTGAGCGCCGCCGACAGCTCGGCCACCGACTGGTCGGCCTGCAACGCATCGTCGTCCATGAGGTGGACCAGGCCGCCGTAGTCGAGCTCGACCAGCGAGTGGGGATGGAACTCCTCCAGCCACCTGGCGATCTCCTCGACCTCGATGCCGGTGGCCACCTCGCCCACGTGCCTGCGGATGACCTGCAGCGCGCGGGCCGAGCGCCGCCTGGCCTGCGCCATGGAGGTGACGTAGATGAGGTTACGCCCCGTGGTCGTGGTCGTGTCCTGGCCGTTGGCCGGCTTGCCCAGCACCAGCCACCGCTCGTTGCCGTCGAACGGCACGAACCAGGCGGGCGGCACGTTCCACTTCGTCGTCCTGATGTGGGTGCGCAGCGCGGCCGAGCCGCCCTGACGCTTGTACCTGTCGAAGTCGTCGGCCGTCTGCTCGGCGATCGTCTGCGGCACGAAGTTGTCGAGCAGTTTCACCGGAGCGCTCCCGCGAAACTCTGAGAACGCCAGCCACGAGCGCAACCGGCTCTGCCATGGGCAGACATAGAGACGGTCCTCGACACGCCGGAGATAGGCGTTGGGGCTCTCCTGGGCCGGAGCGGGATGGGGAGGCTTGGCGAGCAGCCGTCGGATGGACTCGCCGTGCTCGGCCTCGAGCGCGGTGGCCCTGCGCGGACGGACGCGTGAGTCCGCGTACTCGGCCCAGGCGGCGCGGTCCGGCTCCGGAAACGCGGTCAGCGGCTCGTAGACACGAAGGTAAGCGGCATAGGGCAGCACGGTGGCATCGTGTCACGAAGACAACCCGCTTGCACCGTTGTGGTCGCACCGACCTTCGCGACCTGCCCACTTGCCTCACTCCTGAGGCGACGACATACCTCCACGACCTCTACCCTGAGAGGATCTCCGCCGCGAAGGGGCGGCGGACCGGACAGGGAGTCACTACCGTGACCGACGTCTTCGGGGTGTCCCACAAGGACACGCATGAGCAGGTCGTCTTCTGCGCCGACGAGCAGAGCGGGCTGCGTGCCATCATCGCCATCTACAACACCGCGCTCGGCCCCGCACTCGGGGGCACCAGGTTCTACCCGTACGAGAGCGAGCAGGCCGCGCTGGCCGACGTGCTCAACCTCTCCAAGGGCATGGCCTACAAGAACGCGCTGGCCGGGCTCGACCTCGGCGGCGGCAAGGCCGTCATCATCGGCGACCCCGCCACGATGAAGAGCGAGGCGCTGCTGCGCGCCTACGGCCGTTTCGTCCAGTCGCTGAACGGCCGCTACTACACCGCCTGCGACGTGGGCACCTTCAGCGAGGACATGGACCTCGTGGCCCGCGAGAGCCGCTTCGTCACCGGTCGCACGGTCGCCAACGGCGGCGCGGGCGACTCCTCCATCCTCACCGCGTTCGGCGTCTTCCAGGGCATGCGCGCCTCCGCCTCCTTCCTCTGGGGTACGGCGTCGCTGCGCGGCAAGCGGGTCGGCGTCGAGGGCGTCGGCAAGGTGGGCCACCGCCTCGTCGAGCACCTCGTCGAGGACGGCGCCGAGGTCGTCGTCTGCGACGTCAACGCCGCCGCCGTCGAGCGAGTACGGCAGCGCCACCCCTCGGTCGAGGCCGTGGCCTCAGCAGCCGAGCTGACCGCCGCCGACATCGACGTCTACGCCCCCTGCGCGCTCGGCGGGGCCCTCGACGACCCCACGGTCGCCGGCCTCCGGGCGAAGATCGTGTGCGGTGGCGCGAACAACCAGCTCGCCCACGCGGGAGTGGAGAAACAGCTCGCCGACCGCGGGATCCTCTACGCCCCCGACTACGTGGTCAACTCCGGCGGCGTCATCCAGGTCGCCGACGAGATCCAGGGCTTCGACATGGAGCGGGCACGGGCCAAGGCGAGCCAGATCTTCGACACCACGCTCAAGATTTTCGGGATCGCCGCCGAGGAAGGCGTGCCACCGGCTGTGGCAGCGGATAGGCTGGCTGAGCGCAGAATGTCGGAAGTCGGGCGAATTCGAGCCATCTGGTTGGGCGGCTGACGTCCCGCGACCATACGACGTACCGAGCTGAGCGCAAAACAGGTACGGTAATAGGCGAACGAGAGACTGGCGCCCGAGTCACGGCGTCAGTATGTGGTGCGTTAGCGACGAGGGGTCGGGGACGACCCCACACGAGGGGGTCGAGCCAATGGGGCGCGGCCGAGCAAAGGCCAAGCAGGTCAAGGTTGCTCGCCAGCTGAAGTACAACAGCGGTGGCACGGATCTTGAGCGTCTTCGCAACGAGCTCGGAGTCTCTGACTCCAACCACAATGACGCCGACGACCTCAACGATGAGCTGGCGGATCGCTATGCCGATTACGCCGACGACTACGGCGACGAAGACGACGACCGGCCGTCCGGGCGTCGATAGCTGACCTGTTGTCAGGATGGGCCCCACGGGCGAACCGCCCGTGGGGCACTTCCGCGTTTCCGCTCGTACCCGGGACTCCTTGAGCGCTGGACGCCGTAGCGCCGGCCCGCCGACCGCGCTCCTCCCGGCCCGCCGCGCCGCCTGTTTGCCGCCCCGCCTGGGGGCTCGGCTTGCCGTCCCGTGTGCCCGGTCGGCGTGGTCAGGGCCGCTTTTCTCGGGTGACCGGCTTCGCTCCTTCCGGCCAGGTGGCCCGCAGGACCCGCCGGGAGCCCGCAGCGGCCCCACCGCCGACCAGGGCCGACGCCGACCGGTAAACCAACCTAGTGCGGTGTCCACTAACGTGCACCAGCTCTGGGCTTCCGGAGCGGCGAAGTTGACGGCCCACGCCGACCCGGTGAAGGTTCGTGGACACCGCACTAGACGTGCCGCGGCCGGGCTCCTTCGGTCAGGAGCCCGGCCGGGGGTGATCGACGTCGCCCGCCGCCCGAGGTGCCGGGCATCGCGGACCGGCGTGGGTCAGCGGTAGCGCGCCTGGCCGGTGCCGTCCGCCACGACCTCGCCGAGCACCCACGCGTCAAGCCCGCGCGCCGCCAGCAGCTTGATCGCCGGGTCGGCCGCCTCGGCCGGGACGATCGCCGCCATGCCGACGCCCAGGTTGAACGTGCGGTCCATCGCCTGCTGCCCGATGCCGCCGTGTCGCGCCAGCACCTCGAACACCGCCGGCACCGTCCACGACGAGCGGTCGAGCAGCGCGTCGAGGTGCCCGGGCAGCGACCTCGACAGGTTGCCCTCGACGCCGCCGCCGGTGATGTGCGCGTAGGCGTGCACCTCGACCGTGCGGGCGAGCTCCAGGCAGTCGAGCGCGTAGATCCGCGTCGGCTCCAGCAGTTCCTCGCCGAGCGGGCGGCCGAACTCCGGCACCTCGGTGTCGAGGGACAGCCCTGCCTGCTTGATGACGTGCCGTACCAGCGAATAGCCGTTGGAGTGGACGCCGGACGAGGCCAGGCCCAGCACCACGTCGCCTGCGCGGACGCGGTCGGCGCCGAGCATCGCGTCGGCCTCGACGACGCCGGTGCCGGCGCCCGCCAGGTCGTACTCGTCGGCACCCATCGCGCCGGGGTGCTCGGCCGTCTCGCCGCCGACCAGGGCCGCCCCCGCCAGGCGGCAGCCCTCGGCGACGCCGCCGACGATCTCGGCGATGCGCTCAGGCACCACCTTGCCGCAGGCGATGTAGTCGGTCATGAACAGCGGCTCGGCGCCGCACACCACCAGGTCGTCGAGGACCATGCCGACCAGGTCGATGCCGATCGTGTCGTGCTTGCCGTACTGCTGGGCCAGCATGACCTTGGTGCCGACGCCGTCGGTGGAGGTCGCCAGCAGCGGCCGCCGGTAGCGCAGCAGCGCGGAGGCGTCGAACAGCCCCGCGAACCCGCTGGCGTCGTCCACCACCTCCGGCCGCCGCGAGCGCGCGACCTTGTCCTTCATCAGCTCGACGGCGCGCTCGCCCGCCTCGATGTCGACGCCTGCGGCCTCGTAGGTGCTCACTTGGGCGAACTCTCCAGTACGTACTTGCCGACGTTGTCCTGGTCGATCGGGATCGGGTACGAGCCGTCGAAGCAGGCCCTGCACAGGCGCTCGGCGGGAATCGTGGTCGCCTTGGTGAGGCCCTCGAGCGAGATGTAGCCGAGGGAGTCGGCGCCGAGCGACTGGCGGATCTCCTCGACGCTGAGCGAGCCCGCGATGAGCTCGGCGCGCGTGGCGAAGTCGATGCCGTAGAAGCAGGGCCAGGCGACGGGCGGCGAGGAGATGCGCACGTGCACCTCACGCGCGCCCGCCTCGCGCAGCATGCGGACGATCTGCCGCTGCGTGTTGCCGCGCACGATCGAGTCGTCCACGACGACCAGGCGCTTGCCCGCCACGACTTCCCTGAGCGGGTTGAGCTTCAGGCGGATGCCGAGCTGGCGGATGGTCTGCGACGGCTGGATGAAGGTCCGGCCGACGTAGGAGTTCTTCACCAGGCCCTGGCCGTACGGGATGCCGCTCTCCTCGGCGTAGCCGACGGCGGCGGGCGTGCCGGACTCGGGGGTCGGGATGACCAGGTCGGCCTCGACGGGGTGCTCGCGGGCCAGGATGCGGCCCACCTCGACCCTGGTCGTCTGTACGCCACGGCCCGCGATCGTGGTGTCGGGGCGGGCGAGGTAGACGTACTCGAACAGGCAGCCCTTCGGCTCGGCGAGGGCGAACCTGCGCGAACGCACCCCGCCCTCGTCGATCGTCAGCAACTCGCCCGGCTCGACCTCGCGCACGAACGTGGCGCCCACGATGTCGAGGGCGGCGGTCTCGGAGGCCACCACCCAGCCGCGCTCCAGGCGGCCGAGCACCAGCGGGCGGATGCCCTGCGGGTCTCGGGCGGCGTAGAGGGTCTTCTCGTCCATGAAGACCAGCGAGTAGGCGCCCTTGACCTGCGGAAGCAGCTCGGCGGCGGCGTCCTCGATGGAGCGGGTGCGGTCCTGGGCGAGCAGGTTGGTCAGGACCTCGGTGTCGGTGGTCGCCCTGGTCACCCCCGGGGCGAGGCGCTCGGCCAGCTCGGGGGTGTTGATCAGGTTGCCGTTGTGGGCGAGCGCCAGGCCACCCACGTCGGTCGAGCTCAGCGTGGGCTGCGCGTTCTCCCACACGCTCGAACCGGTCGTGGAGTAGCGGCAGTGGCCGACCGCGATATGCCCGCGGAGCGTGCCGAGCACCGACTCGTCGAAGACCTGGGCGACCAGGCCCATGTCCTTGTAGACGAGGATGCGGCTGCCTTCGCTGACCGCGATGCCCGCGGACTCCTGTCCGCGGTGCTGCAACGCGTACAGCCCGTAGTAGGTGAGTTTGGAGACTTCTTCGCCTGGCGCCCAGACGCCGAAGACGCCACAGGCGTCCTTCGGTGCGCGGTCATCGGGGTCCAGGTCGTGGCCCAGTCGGCCGTCGCCCTTCAGCACGTGGTTCAGTTTAGGTCGGCGACAACTCTGCTCGCACACCCGGGGCCCTGATCACATCAGATGGCCGGTTCGTCCCGTGCTGGATCCTTCTCGGATGATCTCGCCGGTGAGGTTGCGATGGGCCGTCTGGCCGAGGAAAGCGGCATGCACTCGTCTTGCCCTGGGCGCTTGGCGCACTGTGACCCAAGGATCGCCACTCTTTTGCCGTGTCGCACCGTTTCGTGAGGGTAATCCGGGGGAGTGTGGGGAGGTTCCGGCATGCCGACACGTCGGGGGAGACGTAGACCGTGACCACACCTCGAGACCCCAATCACCCTCGGCCGGGGCAGGACCCGCAGGGCGAGCCCACGGGTGATCCGACCGAGCCGAGCTCCGAGCCGAGCGCCTCCGAGCCAACCTCAGCGCCAGAGGCGGCGCCCTGGCCTGACGAGGCGTCCACGACGCCGCACGGAGAGCCGATCGCGCCCGAGCCGCCGGCCTCCCCGGGGGCGGAAGCCGGGTGGGGCGCCTCCCACGAGCGCGGTCCCGACGTGCCCGTCTGGCCCGCGCCCGACCATCCGGCGCGGCAGGGGGAGCCGAGCGAGGGGTACTCTCCGTGGACCTCGGCGGAGGCGGCCTCGCGGTGGTCGTCCGACGAGGCCGACTGGTCGACCGGGGCCTCGTCCGCGGAGTCGGCGTGGGGCGGTCGCGGTACGCGCGAGCACTTCGGCACGCCCACGCCGTCCGAGCAGTCGGCGTGGTCGGGGGGCCGCTACACCGACGACTCCGGATGGCCCGACCTGTCCGAGCCCGAACAGGGACGCCAGGAGTGGTCGGGGCGTTACGAGCCCGAGCGACCCGCTTCCGAGCCGCCCGCCACGCCGGAGCAGCCGTTCGCATCGGAGCGGCCGTTCGTGTCGGGGCGGTCGTTCGCGGCGGAGGAGCCCGGCACGCCGCGACAGCCGGACGAGCCGGGAGAGCCCGTCAGCCCCGAGCAGCCCGCCGAGCCGGGAGAGCCGGTCACTCCGGAGCCGCCCATCGAGCCCGGCGAGCCGGTCACTCCCGAGCCGCCGTTCACGCCCGTGCCGCCCGTCGAGCCGGGACGGCCGGTCTCCCCCGAGCCGCCGATCGCGCCCGAACCGCCCGTGGTGCCGGGGCCGCCCTCGTTCCCGTCGCAGCCGGACGCTCCCGAGCCGCCGCCGGCTCCCGGGCCCGGCCACCCCGATTTGCCGGAGGCACCCGAGGTTCCCTCGCCGAGCCAGGGCGAGCCCTCCGGCACCCGGTGGTCGTCCGACTGGGGCAGCGAGGACGCCGACCGCACGCAGACGTTCACCGATTGGGGCCGGCCGGAGCCCAGCCCGCAGCAGCCCTACCAGGTGCCGGGCGCGACGCCCTCCTACCCTGGATGGTCGGCCGAGGACCAGACGCGTGAGGTGCCGCTGCCGTCCAGCCCGTCCCGCTACGACCCGCCCACCCCGTCCACGCCGCCGTACGGCCAGCCCGCGCATCCGGTCTCGGACGACGACACCACCCCGACCGCCTTCCCGAGCGCTTCGCCGTACGCGGGCGGGCCGAAGGAGTACCCGTCGGGCACTCCCGGTGGCACGGGCGCCACGCCGTACCGCGAATCCCGCGATTCCCTCGAATCCCGTGAATCCCGCGAGGAAGGCGCGCCGTACGGTGCGGGTCCGGCGGGCGGCGGGCACTACGGCGGCCCCCAGCAGGGGACGGCCCCCTACGGCGGTTCCCGGCCCTTCGGTTCGGCAGGTAGCGGGCCGCAGTCCGCCGGTCCGGCCGGTGGGGGAACCCGGCCTTTCGGTCCCGGAAGCGGGCCGCAGTCTCCGGCCGGTGGTGGACCGCGTCCTTTCGGTTCGGGGGGCAGCGGGCCGCAGTCCGCCGGTGGTGGACCGCGTCCCTTCGGTTCGGGAGGTAGTGGGCCGCAGTCTGTCGGGCCGGCCGGTGGTGGACCGCGTCCCTTCGGCTCCGGTGGCAGCGGGCCGCAGTCCGCCGGTCCGGCTGGTGGTGGATCCCGGCCCTTCGGTTCGGGGAGCGGACCGCAGAGCGCCGGCCCGGCCGGCGGCGGGTTCGGGCGCGACTTCCCGTGGGGGCCGTCGGTCGCCGGGAAGGCGGGCGCCGGCGGCTACGTCGCCGGCGCGTTCTCCAGCGAAGCTCCCGGCGGGGGCGCCTCGGGCACTCCGGGAGGCTCCGGCGCGCCAGGCGGTCCCGGGACTCCGGGCACCCCTGGGACCCCGGGCGGCCCTGGCGCTCCGGGCGGTCCAGGAACTCCGGGCGGCCCCGGAACTCCAGGCGCGGCGGGTGCCTCCTCGGGAAGCGGCGAGCACGAGCGCGGCGGCCCCGGCGGCGGCACTCCGGGCGGCGGCACCCCCGGCGGCACCCCCGGCGCCACTCCAGGCGGCACTCCCGGTGGTGGGCCCTACGGCGGTGCGCCCGGTGGCGGCGGACCCTACGGACCGGGAACCCCTCCCGGCGGCGGCCCCTACGGCGGCGCGCCAGGCGGCCCCTACGGGCCGGGCGCCCGACCAGAGGGACCGTCAGGCGCCGAGCCGACCTCGCCCTACGCCGCCCCCGCAGGGGGAGTCGCCTACCCGCCGCCTCCCGGCGGCCCCGTGCCGTACCAAGGTGGCGACTGGCGTCCCGCCAGGCCGGGCAGCGGTCTGGCCACCGCCTCGCTGGTGCTCGGGATCGCGAGCCTGTTCCTGCTGTTCGTCTGCTTCACCGGCGTGCTGACCGCCCTGGTCGGCATCGTCCTCGGCGTGGTCGCCCTCGCCAAGGGCGGCGGCAAGGGCAAGGCGTGGACCGGCATCGGCCTCAGCGTGCTCACGCTGGTGCTGGCCGTGGGCGCGGCCGTGTGGGTGTCCAACTACTTCGCCGAGTGCGCGAACCTGCCGCAGCGGCTGGCCGAGCAGTGCGTGGAGAACAAGATCCCGTGGATCCGCTAGACCGGTAGGTGGTCGGACAGGTCGGCGCGGGCGCCGCTCGCCAGGACGGCGCCCCTCGCCATGGCCTCCGACCAGGTGACGCGGCCGATCGCCAGTTCGAGCCAGGTGCGCGGGTCGGTCTCGACCACGTTCGGCGGGGTGCCCCTGGTGTGCCGGGGGCCCTCCACGCACTGCACGGCCGCGTACGGCGGCACCCGCACCTCGACCGTCCGGCCGGGCGCCTTCTCGACCAGCCGGTCGAGCAGGTGCCGTACGGCGAAGCGCCCCGCCTCCCGCTCCGGCTTGCGCCCCTTGTCGTAGGCGGTCATGACGGCCGCGACACACGCGTCGGCGAGAGCGGAGGCGGGCCCGTCGAACGGCGGCTCGTCGAGCGCGACCAGTTGGGCGTCGAGGGCGGATCTGAGCTTGTCCTGATCCATCTTGCGGGGCGGCATTCCCTTATTGTCTCGCGGGAAGGGTTCATCGGGGAGGCGGTCGTCGTTCACCTCAGGTTTCAGCGCTCGCCGTAGCGTCCCGGCGGAACGACCGCATGAATCTGGAGGACCCGTGCCTAACCCGGGCAGGCTGCTGCCGTTGCTCTCGACCCCGCACAAGAGCGGTCGAAGTGCCCTGACGTGCCAATTCCGTTGCGGCAACGCGTGCGCACACGAAGTCGCCAACATCAGTGACAACACCTATTTCGGTGACATCGCCGCGCAGGCTCTGTCGCGTCGTGGCGTTCTGCGCGCGGGTGGCGTGGGCGCTCTCGGCGCGCTGGTCGTGGGCGCGGGAGCCGTACCGGCCTTCGCCGACCCCGAGATCGCCGGACAGCATGGTGACCCCGAGTTCGGGCGTGGTCGGCTGACCTTCACCCCGGTGGCGCCCAACACCGAGGACGCGTTGACCGTCCCCGACGGCTACTCCTCGTCGGTCGTGGTGCGCTGGGGCGACCCCGTGCTGCCGGACGCCCCGGCGTTCGACTTCGACAACCAGACGGCTGAGGCGCAGAGCAAGCAGTTCGGCTACAACTGCGACTTCGTGACCATGTTCCCGATGGGCCGCCACCGCGCGCTGCTGTGGGTCAACCACGAGTACTCCGACGAGAACCTCATGTTCCGCGGCTACACCGGCGGCGCCGCCGCCACCGAGGAGCAGATCAAGATCGGGCTGGCCGCGCACGGCGGCTCCGTCGTGGAGATCGAGCGGGTGGGCAACACCGGCCAGTGGAAGCTGGTCACCAACGGTCGCCGCCGCTACAACCGGCGCATCACCGCTCAGACGCCCATGCGTTTCAGCGGCCCGGCCGCCGGTCACGAGCTGCTGAAGACGGCCGCCGACAAGGACGGCACCACGCCGGTCGGCATGCTCAACAACTGCGCCGGCGGCACCACCCCGTGGGGGACCGTGCTGACCGCCGAGGAGAACTTCGACCAGTACTTCGTCAACGGCGACAAGAACGACCCGAAGGTGACCCGGTACACGCTGCCGACCAGCGCGTCGGGCGGTCGCCGGTGGGACCGGGTCGAGGAGCGCTTCGACCTGGCCAAGCACCCGCACGAGGCCAACCGCTTCGGATGGATCGTCGAGATCGACCCGTTCGACCCCGACTCCACCCCGATCAAGCGGACCGCGCTCGGCCGCTTCAAGCACGAGGCCGCCAACACCACCCTGACCAAGGACGGCCGCCTGGCGGTCTACATGGGTGACGACTCGCGCTTCGAGTACATCTACAAGTTCGTGTCCAAGGAGCGCTACATCCCCGGTTTCGACCGGCACAACCGCAGGCTCCTCGACGAGGGCACCCTCTACGTCGCCAAGTTCACCGGCGACAGCCCCGCCGCGGAGATCGACGGCTCGGGCAAGCTGCCCTCCGACGGCGCCTTCGACGGCTCTGGCCAGTGGATCCCGCTGGTCAGCGGCGACAAGAGCTTCGTGGACGGCATGAGCGCGGCCGAGGTGCTGATCTTCACCCGCGTCGCGGCCGACAAGGTCGGCGCCACCAAGATGGACCGGCCCGAGGACATCGAGCGCAACCCGGTCAACAAGGCCGTCTACGTGGCGCTCACCAACAACTCCAACCGGACCGCCGCGCAGGTGGACGAGGCCAACCCGCGTCCCTCCAACAAGCACGGGCACGTGCTGGAGATCGTGGAGCGCCGCGACGACGCCGCGTCGACGACCTTCGCCTGGTCGCTCCCGCTGGTCTGCGGTGACCCGAACGACGCGGCGACCTACTTCGCCGGGTTCGACAAGACCAAGGTCTCGCCGATCTCCTGCCCCGACAACCTGGCGTTCGACAGGGACGGCAACCTGTGGATCTCCACCGACGGTAACGCGCTGAAGAAGAACGACGGGCTGTTCGTCATGCCGGTGCAGGGCAAGGAGCGCGGTTACGTCCGCCAGTTCCTGACCGTGCCGGTCGGCGCCGAGACGTGCGGGCCGATGGTCACCCAGGACCAGCGCAGCGTGTTCGTCGCGGTGCAGCACCCGGGCGAGGTGGACGGCGCCTCGCCCGAGGCCCCGGCCAGCCACTGGCCCGACGGCGGCGCGGCGCAGCCGCGGCCGGCGGTGGCGGTGACGTGGCACGTGGACGGCGAGAAGATCGGCTCCTAGCCGGTCGGCATCTGCCAGCCCGTGACCTTCCGGGGTCACGGGCTGGCGTCGTCCCCGGACCTTCCTGGAAAGGCGTCCTCGGGCGGCTCTTCCGGGCGTGGCGGGCTTGACCTCAAGTGAACTTGACCTTTTACCGTCGTCCCCATGGACATGGAAGTCACCGCCTGGAACCAGCTCTACGGCGCCATGAACGCCCGGCATGAGCGCCGCCCCTTCTCGCTGGCCACCCTCCGCAGGATCGGTGGTTTCGCCCGGCCGCACCGGGCCCGACTTGCCCAGTTCCTCCTCCTCAGCATCGTCATGGCCGCGCTGGCCGTCGCGGCCCCCGTCCTGGCCGGCCGGGTCGTCGACGCCATCGTCAAGGCCGAACCCTTCGACGTGGTCCTGGAGCTGGCCGCGCTCATCGCCGTGCTGGCGCTGGCCGAGGCGGGCCTCGGCCTGCTCACCCGCTACCTGTCCGCCGGCATCGGCGAAGGCCTCATCCTCGACCTGCGCACCGCCGTGTTCGACCACGTCCAGCGCATGCCGATCGCCTTCTTCACCCGCACCCGCACCGGCGCGCTGGTCTCCCGCCTCAACAACGACGTGATCGGCGCCCAGCGCGCCTTCACCGACATCGTCTCCAGCGTCGCGGGCAACGTCGTCACCCTGGTGCTGACCCTGATCGTCATGATCGGCATCTCCTGGCAGATCACCCTGCTCGCGCTGCTCCTGCTGCCCGTCTTCGTGCTGCCGGCCCGGCGCATGGGCGGACGCATCGCCCGGCTGCGCCGCGAGGCCGCCGACCACAACGCCGCCATGGGCACCCAGATGACCGAGCGGTTCTCCGCTCCGGGCGCGACGCTGGTCAAGCTGTTCGGCCGCCCGGCCAAGGAGTCGGCGGACTTCGCCGCCCGGGCCGGCAGGGTGCGCGACATCGGCGTCCGCACCGCCATGACCCAGTCACTGTTCGTCACGGCGCTGACCCTGGTCTCGGCGCTGGCCCTGGCCCTGGTGTACGGCCTCGGCGGCTTCTACGCCCTCGCCGGCCGGCTCGACCCCGGCTCGGTGGTCGCCCTGGCCCTGCTGCTGACCAGGCTCTACTCCCCGCTGACCGCGCTGGCCAGCGCCAGGGTCGACGTCATGAGCGCGCTGGTCAGCTTCGAGCGCGTCTTCGAGGTGCTCGACCTGGAGCCGCTCATCAAGGAGAAGCCCGGCGCCCGCGCGGTGCCCGACGGCCCGGTGTCGGTGGAGTTCGACGGCGTGCGCTTCGCCTACCCCTCGGCCGACAAGGTGTCGCTGGCCTCCCTCGAGGAGGTCGCCACCCTCGACTCGCGCGGCGGCGTCGAGGTGCTGCACGACGTCTCCTTCCGCGCCGAGCCCGGCCAGATGGTCGCCCTCGTCGGCTCGTCGGGGGCGGGCAAGTCCACGATCGCCCAGCTGCTGCCGCGGCTCTACGACGTGGACGAGGGGGCGGTGAAGCTGGGCGGGGTGGACGTGCGCGACCTGACGGCCGACTCCATCAGGGACACCCTCGGCATGGTCACCCAGGACGGCCACCTCTTCCACGACACGATCAGGGCGAACCTGCTGCTGGCCCGCCCCGAGGCCGCCGAGGACGAGATCTGGGACGCGCTGCGCAGGGCGCGGCTCGCCGGCCTCATCGAGTCGCTGCCCGACGGGCTGGACACGGTGGTGGGCGAGCGCGGCTACCGGCTGTCGGGCGGTGAACGGCAGCGCCTCACGATCGCCCGCCTGCTGCTGGCCCGCCCCAGGGTGGTCATCCTCGACGAGGCGACCGCCCACCTGGACTCGACGTCCGAGGCGGC
The DNA here is from genome assembly GCF_053602555.1 of Nonomuraea sp. NPDC004354. NCBI lineage: Bacteria > Bacillati > Actinomycetota > Actinomycetes > Streptosporangiales > Streptosporangiaceae > Nonomuraea > Nonomuraea sp. NPDC004354. The sequence continues at coordinate 991,608 of NZ_JBSGDV010000002.1, forward strand.
GGTGCAGGAAGCCCTCAGCGAGGCGCTGGCCGGCAGGACCGCGATCGTCATCGCGCACCGGCTGTCCACCGTCCGCGCGGCCGACCTCATCCTGGTCGTCGAGGACGGCCGCGTGGTGGAGCGCGGGACGCACGCCACCCTGCTGGCCGCCGGAGGCAGGTACGCCGAGCTCCACAGGACTCAGTTCGAGGCGCCCGCCATCGCCGCCTGAGCCGTACGGCGCAGCGAGTAGAGGCTGACGGGGATGCCCACGGCCACGATGACCGCGGCGATCACCAGGGTGGACTGGTAGGCGGGGAGGAAGCCGGTGGCGACCTGCCTGGCGTTGAGGATGGCGCCCAGGACGGTGATGCCCAGCAGGCCGAACACCTCGCGGGAGACGTTCAGGACGCCGGCGGCCACGCCCGCTCTGTCCTGGGGGAGCGCGCCGAGGATCATCGTGGTCAGCGGGACCAGCATGCCGCCGCCGAGGCCGTACAGGAGGAACCAGGGCAGGACGTCGAGGTAGCCGCCGCCCGCGCCGACGAACGAGATGCCGAGCACGGCCGTCGCCATGAGCGCCAGGCCGAGGGCGACCGTGCGGCCGTTGCCGAGGAGGCGGGCCAGCCGCTGCGCCTGGATCGCGACGGCCGCCATGAGCAGGGCCATCGGGACGAACGCGGCGCCGGCCTCGACGGGGGAGAAGCCCAGGGAGTTCTGCAGCCACAGGGCGCTGAAGAAGTAGATGCCGAACACCCCGAAGGACCACAGGCCCATCGCGAGCGTCCCGCCGGTGAAGACCCGGTTCCTGAAGAGGCTCAGGTCGATCATCGGCTCGGCCGACCTGCTCTCGACGACCACGAACGCGACGGCGGAGAGCACCGTGACGGCGGCGAGCGGAAGCGTCCATCCCTCGATGAGCGCGTACGTCAGGGCGAAGAGCGTGATCGCGGAGGTGGCCAGGCCGGGCAGGTCGAGCGCGCGGCGCACGCGCTCGGCGTCGGGCCTGATGGCCCACACGGCCAGCGCGAGCGTGCCCACGCCGACCGGCACGTTGATCAGGTAGATCCAGCCCCAGTGCAGGTGCTCGCTGATGAAGCCGCCCGTCGCGGGTCCGAGCGCCATCGACAGCGCGCCTGACGCGGTCCAGATGCCGACCGCGGTCCCGCGCTCGCGCGGGTCGCGGAAGGTGGCGGAGATGAGCGCCAGCGCGGTCGGGGTGAGCAGGGCCGCGCCGACGCCCTGGACGGCCCGCGCGGCGATCAGCGTGCCGCCGTCGGCGGCCAGTCCCGCGCCCAGCGACGAGAGCGTGAAGACGGCGAGCCCGCTCAGGAACGTCGTCCGCCTGCCGAGCACGTCGGCCAGCCGCCCGCCGACCAGCATGAGCCCGGCGAACACCAGCATGTACCCGGTCGCCACCCACTCCAGGCCGGACAGCGTCAACCCCAGTTCCCGCTGGATCGTCGGGAGGGCCACGTTGACGATGTTGTTGTCCAGATACGTCATGAACGTGCCGAGGGTCACCGCGGCCAGCGCCCACCATCTCATCACATTGCCTCCTATACGCCGTACTTGTACGCCGTACAGTTGACCTTGTACGGCGTATAGTTGTCAACCGTGATGGGAAAACTGACCGCTGAGGCGATCGTCGAGAAGGCGTTGGAGATCGGCGACGCCGAGGGGCTCGACGCGGTGACCATCCGGCGGCTCGCCACCGACCTCGGGGTCACGCCGATGGCGCTGTACTGGCACTTCAAGAACAAGGAGCAGCTGTTGATCGGCATGGCCGATCACCTGATCGCCGGGTTCACCCCCAAGGACGCCGGCGACCGCCCGTGGCACCAGGAGCTACGCGACCTCGTCCTCGGACTGATCAGGACGCTGCGCCGCTATCCCTGCGCCAAGAACGTGCTTGAACAGATCGACCAGACCACCGTGCCCAGCTTCCTCACCGTCTGGGACCGGGCGCTCGGCCTGGCCCACTCGGCCGGGTTCAGCCAGGAAGAAAGCTGCCTGATCACCAAGTACCTGCTGCAGAGCGCCATCTCCATCGCCGACGCGCCCGTCCACTTCCGGCCCGGCCGTACGCCGGAGGAGATCACCGAGCTGCTCAGGGTCAAGCGGCTGGGCCTGCAGTCGCTGCCCGCCGACACCTACCCGAACCTGGTGGCGATGGCGCGGCCCATGGTCGAGGGTGTCAGCGAGGAGTTCTACGACAGCTTCGGCGTCGATCTCGTACTCGGCGGCGTCGTCGCGCTGGCCGCCCGCCGATAGGCTGCCGGGCATGACTTTCCAGCTGGTCTGCGAGATCGAACCGCCTACCAAGCCCGACCTCACGCACGTCCGGCACCAGATCGGCACCCTGGGCAAGCTCGCCCATTCCTTCCTCATCCCCGACAACCACATCGGCAGGGCGACGGTCTCCAGCGTCGCCGTCGCGCACGAGGTCCAGGCCATGGGCGGGCGCAGCATCGCCTGCCTCAACTCGCGCGACCGCAACCTGCTCGGCCTGCGCCGCGACCTGCTGACCGCGGCCGCCTACGGGGTCGATCACTTCCTGTTCGTCTACGGCGACAAGCCCACGAGCGGCAACAGGACCAGCGACCTGACGGTCCGCTCGATGATCGAGGAGGCCAGGGAGTTCTCGCCGGCGTTCCGCGTCGGCGCGGCGGCGGGGCTGCGGCCGCTGCCCGCGTGGAAGCGCGCGGCCGACTTCCTCTTCGTCCAGGTCAGCTTCTCGCTCGACGCGCTGCTCAGGTGGCGCGAGGCCAACCCCGTCGACGTGCCCGTCTACGCCGGGGTGATGGTGCTGGCCAGCCAGTCCCACGCCCAGCGGCTCGCCGCGGCCATTCCCGACATCGACATTCCCGAGGAGCTGGTGGAGCGCCTGGGCGACGACCGGATGGCGGGCGTGGAGGCGGCCTGCGAGCACGTCCTCAGGATCCGTGACTCCGGCGCCTTCGACGGCGTGCACCTCATCCCGGTCACCCGCTACCGCGACGTCGAGTCCCGCCTCCACGACACCCTCTGAGCGGCCGGTCGGGCGCTCAGTCCCACCGGCGGGCGTTGTCGGCGTTGATCCCGGGATCCTTCACCACGCAGAACGGCTGGCCCGCCGGGTCCCGCATCACCCACCAGTTGGGGGCCTGCCGGACGCGGGTCGCACCCAGCCCCTCCAGCCGCGAGACCTCGGCCTCCAGGTCGTCGGTGTGGAAGTCGAGGTGCACGCGGGGCTCCCCGTCGTCCAGCCGCTGCACCAGGAGCCCGAACTCCTGGCCGGGCAGCATGCCGCCGTGGAACTCGGGATGCTGGGGAATGCGAGGCAGCTCGTGCCCCGTCGCGCCTCGCCAGAACGCCAGTGCCTCGTCGTGCTCGTCCCCAGGCACGTCGATCACGGCCAGGTGCAACCTGCTGTGGTGCGTCATCAGCCCTTCTTCCCGTGTGCCGCGCGCCGGCGATCCCGTCGTCGCACGATCTTCACCGCCGTTCATCGTACGGCGCGGGGGCCGCGGGCCAGCGCCGCGAACACGGCGCCCGCCAGTGCCACCCCGAACAGCACGCCGTACGTCAGCCGGAACCCGGCCATCAACTGCTCCACCGCCACCGGCGACAGCCGCGACAGCGTGCCCGCGTACACCTGCGCGCGCAACGACGGAGCGACCGCGCTGGTCAGCACGCTCAGCGACAGGCCCACGCTGAGCACGATCCCGACATTCATCACCATGAGCCGGAAGCCGTTCACCACGCCCAGGCTCCCCGCCGGCAGGGCGCTCATCACCTGCGTGGTGTTCCCGGTCAGGAACGTGCCGCTGCCGCATCCGGCCAGGAAGAGCCCCACCCCGATGATCCAGTACGGCGTGCCGGGCCGGGCCGTCGCCATCAGGGCCGCCAGGCCGGCCGCGCTGAACAGCGACCCCCCGATCGACAGCGCGTACGGCGAGACGCGCCGCCCCAGCACGCCCGCGACGGGGGAGGCGAGCGCCATCCCGACGGGAACCGGCAGCACGGTCAGACCGGCGGTGAACGCGTCGACGCCGCGGGCCGCCTGGAAGTGCAGCGCCACCAGGAGGATCAGCGCCGCCCTGGCCAGCGCGTTGCAGAAGGAGGCCAGGTTCGCCCACGCCAGCATCCGGCCGCCGAACAGCCGCAGGTCGAGGACCGGATGCGCGGCCCGCCGTTCGACCAGGAGGACGAGCGGTGCCAGCACCGCGGCCACCACCGCGCCCACGACCACGACGGGACCGCCGTTGCCGATCTCGGACAGCGCCAGGAGGAGCGCGGTCAGCGTGGCGAAGATGAGCAGGTTGCCGAGCGCGTCCACGGGCTCGCGCGGCCCCCGCGGCATCCCGCGCAGCGTGAGCGCCCCCCAGACCAGCGCGATCACCCCCGCGGGGACGTTCACCCAGAAGATCCACTGCCAGCCGGCCGCCTCGGCGATCAGGCCGCCGACGGTCGGCCCGGCGAGCTGCGCGATGGACAGCGTGCCGATGTAGACGCCCATGCCCTGGCTGAGGCGGTCCGGCGGGAAGGCGGCCGTGATGATCACTGTCCCGTTGGCCAGGATCATCGCCGAGCCGATCGCCTGTAACACCCGCATCGCGACCAGGAACCAGACGCCGGGCGCGAGGCCCGCCAGCAGCGAGCCGACCGTGAACAGCGCGAACCCGGCCAGGTAGACCTCCCTGCGGCCGAGCAGGTCGGCGATCCTGCCGAAGAAGACCAGGCTGGCGGTGTTGACCAGGAGGAAGGAGAGCAGGATCCAGCCCGACTCGAAGGGGGTGGCGTGGAAATGGCGGACGACGGCCGGGAGGGCGACGTTGAGCGTGCTGCCGGCGATCCCGATCAGCACCAGGCCGAGGCTGGTCACCGAGCAGACACGCCAGGCGTAACGGAGTCGGCGGGTGTAGTCGGGGGAGACGGCGACCATGCTCCCACTATGACGTACGACGTACGTCCGCTTGATCCCGCCACCCCCCGAGCCGCCCGCGAGAAGCGATGCCGTCAGCGGGCGCGTTTGCGCAGGCCCTCCAGGTCGTGGATCACCACCCGGCGCCGCCCCGTCTCGATCAGCCCCCGGTCGCGCAACGTCCGCAGCGCCTTGCTGACCGCCTCCCTGGACGCGCCCGTCCACCCCGCGAGCTCGTCCTGCGACAGCGGCAGCGCGACCCGCAACCCGGTGCTCGTCTGCTCGCCGTACCGCTCGGCCAGCTCCACCAGCCGTGTCGCCACCCGCCCCGTCGTGTCGAACGCGCCGTACTCGACCCGCTTGCGGTCCGCGTCTCTCAGCCGCCCGGTGACCAGCTGCATCAGCAGCACCGCCACCCGCCCGTGCGCCCGCAGGAACCCGGCGAAGTCGCGGACCACCACCCCCGCCACCGGCTCCAGCGCCGTGACGGTCGCCGAGCGGGGCGAGCCGTCGATGGCCGACATGTCGCCGATCAGTCCGCCGGGCCCGCGCACCGCCAGCACGACCTCCGTCCCGCCGCTGGTGTGGGAGGACACCTTGACCCGCCCTTCGAGCAGCAGCAGCACCCAGTCGGAGGTGTCTCCCTCCGTCATCAGTACCTCGCCCCGCTCCCAGCGTCTGGGGCGACCGGCGGCCTTCAGGGCCTCGGTCTCGTCAGGGGTCAGCATGGACAGGAACTCTCCGGCCTCTGCGGTCATGACCCGATTATGCGGGGCAGGGCCGCCAGCACGTAGGCCTCCACCTCCTGTTCCTTCCCCTTCAACCGCAGCGCCCCGAGAGGTGTGGCCGTCACGCCGGCGCCGAGCTGGGCCAGAGTCGTGGCGCCGATCACCACCGTGCCGGGCTCCGCCATGGCCTCCAGCCTGGCCGCGACGTTCACCGCGTCGCCCATGGCGTTGAAGCCCCTCAGCTCCGGGCTGCCGATGTTGCCGACCAGCGCCATGCCGGTGTTGATGCCGACCCTGAAGGTCGGCCAGCCGTCGGCGGCGACTTGCCTGGCCGCCTCCTGCATGGCCAGGGCGGCCCGGCACGCGGCCAGCGCGTGGTCCTCCTGGGTGGCGGGCGCGTTGAAGAGCGCGAGTAGCGCGTCGCCCACGAACTGCACGATCGTGCCGCCGTTGCCGAGGATGCAGGGCACGGCCGCGGTGTGATAGCGGTTCAGCATCTCGACGATCTCCCCGGGCGTGACCCGCTCGGAGAACGTGGTGAACCCCTTGAGGTCGGCGAACAGCGCCGTCAGCTCGCGCAGCTCGCCGCCGAGCGCGGCCTGTCCGGGGTCGGCCAGCAGGCGGTTGGCGACGTCGGGCGACATGTACTGCCGGAACAGCGTGTCGAGCTCGGCGTACAGGCGGGCGTTCTCCAGCGAGATCGACAGCTGGCTGGCCAGGGTCGAGGCCAGGGCCTCGTCCTGCGCGGTACGGCCGAGCGGCACCTCCAGCGCGCCCGCCAGGTGCCCCTTCACGGTCAGCGGATAGGCGACCAGGCCCTCGCGCCTGATGGGCGCGGTGCCGTCGAAGACGTACTCGCGCGAGCCGATGCTCACCCTGCCGTCGGCGACCAGGCCGATGCGCACGTCGCCGTACGCCTGCCGTACCCGCTCCAGGGCGCCGGTCAGCAGGTCGGACTCGGCCAGCCGTACCCTCGTCTGCGTCCCGACGTCGACGAGCGCCGCGAGGCGCTCGGACAGCTCGCGCTCGCTGGCCAGCGCCTCTCCGGCGCGGTCGAGGACCGCCGCCTGGCCCTCGGTCAGCTGGAAGCGCCCCGCCAGCCGTACGGCAGGCAGCTTGGTGCCCTTGCGGACGTGCTCGACCAGTTCCTCCAGCGCCTGCTCGTACTGCGCCTGGATCCTGACCACCGTCGCCGACAGCGCCACCGAGTCGAACAGGCCGGCGCTCGACCCCTCGCGCCGGAACTGCAGGTAGGCGCTGTAGGCGACGAAGACGAAGGCCAGTGTCAGCAGGATGTGCCACTCCCACCACGACAGGTGCCAGTTGAGCTGGGACATCCCCGCGATCATGGCCTCGGCCAGCAGCGCGTAGGCGGTCATCAGGCTCACCAGGATCGCCGAGCGCCGCCTGCGGTGCAGAAGGAACATCATGACGCCGGCCGCGACGAACAACACCATGCCGGGCACCGAGAACCAGCCGAACCACGGGATGGGCGCCTCCGCCGGCGGCCTGCTCAGCGGCGTCAGTCCGGGCACCAGCGAGGCCACGCCCCACACCGCCATGATCCCCAGCAGGACCGCCCTGATCAGGTCCTGCGCCGCCAGCACCGTCCTGGCCTGCCCCTCGCCGAGCGGGAACGCCGACGCGAAGGCGAAGACGGCCGCCACCGTCAGTCCGACCTGCTGGCCGACGTCGAACCCGAGGGAGGGCGCCGCGAGGATGATCTGCGGCGTCGCCAGGCCGTGCAGGAAGAAGAAGCCCGCGCTGCTCAGGAACACCATCGACACCAGGAACAGCCGCGCGTCCTCCCGCCTGCGCGCCGCCTCGCTGATCATCAGGCCCAGCACCACGTTGATGCCGGCCACGACGAGGATCATCCAGAAGTGGCTGGGGTTGTGCTGCCACCTCACGTTGATGCCGCCCGGGTCGGCGAGCAGCAGCCACAGCCCGAGCAGCGGCAGGACCAGGTGAATCGCCCACACCACCGCTCTGACGGGCTGGCTGGCGGGCGGCAGGTAGGTGTTCACGGACGATTATCCCCACGCCCGGGAGGAATCCAAGGCGTCGATTCACCGGCTCGGCGCGTTGGTCTGCCCGGGGCCTGGTCGCTCGTGACCGCTCCGGGAGTGTTCGCGGTTTCCGGCGACGGCTGACCGCCGGTCAATCCCGCCTGTCACCCTCTGTTTCGTGACATACACGTTATGTAGTGGCGTAATCCCTTGGAACGGTTGAAGCGTGAACCTCATGCACAACATGCGCACCATCTCTGTTCCATCTGGAAGGTATGCCGTGGCAATCAAGGTTCGCGGTGGGCGCGCGCTCACCCTCGCCACCGTCGGAGCGCTCGCCGCTTCGCTGTTCACCATCGGTGGCGTCGCCACCGCGTCGTCCGCCGCCAACGAGGTGCACGCCTGCGTGCACAAGAAGACCCGCTACGCCCGGATCGTCAACCCGGCGACGCCGTGCCGGACGACGGAGATCAGGGTGCTGATCGGGGGATCGTCGCCCAACGGGCTGGCCGGCACGCGCGAGCAGGGCCCGCAGGGTCCGGCGGGTCCGAAGGGCGAGACCGGTCCCCAGGGTCCGGCGGGCCCGGCCGGCAAGAACGGCGTCGACGGCAAGCCCGGCCCCCAGGGTCCCAAGGGGGAGACCGGTCCCGCCGGTCAGCAGGGCAAGCCTGGTGAGAAGGGCGAGCAGGGTCCCAAGGGTGAGACCGGGCCGCAGGGCAAGCCTGGCGAGCAGGGTCCGAAGGGTGAGACCGGTCCCGCGGGGCCGCAGGGCAAGCCCGGCGAGAAGGGCCCCGAGGGTCCGAAGGGCGACACCGGCCCCGCGGGGCCGCAGGGTCCCGCCGGTCCGAAGGGCGACAAGGGCGACGCGGGCGGCATCAAGTCGATCGTCGTCGTGAGCAAGAACTTCAGCGGCAAGGAAGGATCCGTCTCCTGCCCGGCCGATTCGGTGGCCACGGGCGGCGGCTTCTCCGGCGTCAACGGCACCGTCACGACCAGCGCGCCGTCGGTCTCCGGCGGCACCCCGACGGGCTGGGAGGTCGAGCTGAGCGGCGGCAGCCACGGCAACGACCTCGCGCCGCAGACGGCCACCACGCCGGGCACGGACACCAAGACCGTCACCGGCCAGGGCTCCGGCGGCGGCAGGGGCGGCACGGTCTACGCGATCTGCGCCGCCAAGTAGGAACGCCGCCAAGTAGGAACGCCGCGCAGGAGGAACCGCGCAGGAGGAACGCCGCGGGGGCCGGTACGGCATGCCGTACCGGCCCCCGCGAACGAAGGAACCTTAGCCGAACAGCGCGGGCAGCGCGCCCGTGTGGACCTCGCGCAGCTCGGAGACGGGCACCTCGAAGGCGCCCTCCACCACCAGCGACTCGCCGCCGGTCTCGCCGAGCCCGTAGCAGGGCACCTCGAACGACGCGCACAGCGCCGCGAACTCCTCGAAGTGCTCGGCCTTCACCGCCACCAGCGCCCGCGCCGACGACTCGCTGAACAGGGCGACGAACGCGTCTTCGGGCAGCGCGACCTTCGCGCCGACCCCCTGGGCCAGGCACGCCTCGGCCAGCGCGATCGCCAGGCCGCCGTCGGACAGGTCGTGCGAGCCGGCCACCAGGCCCTTCGCGGCCGCCTCGACCATGACGGAGGCCAGGCCCTGCTCGGCCACCAGGTCCACCTCCGGCGGCAGGCCGCCGAGGTGGTCGTGGGCGACGCGCGCCCACTCCGAACCGCCGAACTCGTCGCGGGTCTCGCCGAGCAGCGCGATGCGCAGACCCGGCTCGGTGAACCCGGAGCGGACACGCTTGGCGACGTCGTCGATGACGCCGAGCACGCCCACGACGGGCGTCGGGTGGATGGCCGCCGCGCCGGTCTGGTTGTAGAAGGACACGTTGCCGCCGGTCACCGGGACGCCGAGGGTCCGGCAGGCGTCGGCGAGCCCGCGGACGGCCTCGGCGAACTGCCACATGACCTCCGGGTCCTCGGGGGAGCCGAAGTTGAGGCAGTTGGTGACGGCGAGCGGCCGCGCGCCCGTCACCGCGACGTTCCGGTACGCCTCGGCCAGCGCCAGCTGGGCACCCGCGTAAGGGTCGAGCTTGGCGTAGCGGCCGTTGCCGTCGGTGGCCAGCGCGATGCCGCGGGTCGTCGGCGTGGCGCCCTCCATGACCTCGGAGATGCGCAGCATGCCGGCGTCGGCGGGCTGGGCGAGCACCGTGTTGGAGCGGACGTACCTGTCGTACTGGGAGGTCACCCACTCCTTGGAGGCGAGGTTGGGCGAGCCGAGCAGCTGGAGCAGCGTGGCCTTCAGGTCGGCGGGCCGCGGCAGGTCGACGACCTCGTTCAGCGCGGCCTGGCCCGCGGGCTCGTGGAAGGGCCGCTCGTAGACGGGGCCCTCGTCGGCCGCGGTGCCCGGCGGGATGTCGACGATGACCGAACCGTCCCAGGTCATCACGAGCCTGCCGGTGTCGGTCACCTCGCCGATCACGACGGCGGGCACGTCCCACTTCTCGCAGATCGCCATGAAGGCGGGGATGTCGGACGGGGCCACCACGGCCATCATCCGCTCCTGCGACTCGCTCATCAGGATCTCCTCGGGCCTGAGCGAGGGGTCGCGGAGCGGGACCAGGTTGAGGTCGACGTGCATGCCGCCGGTGCCCTTGGCGGCCAGCTCGGTGGTGGCGCAGGAGACGCCCGCCGCGCCGAGGTCCTGGATGCCCACGACCACGTCGGCCGCGTACAGCTCCAGGCAGCACTCGATGAGCAGCTTCTCCATGAACGGGTCGCCCACCTGGACGGCGGGCCGCTTGGCCGAGGACTCGTCCTCGAACGTCGCCGAGGCCAGCACCGAGGCACCGCCGATGCCGTCGGGGCCGGTGGAGGCGCCGAAGAGCACGACCTTGTTGCCCGGTCCAGGCGCGGTGGCCAGCTTGATCTGGTCCTTGCGCAGCAGGCCCACGCAGAGCGCGTTGACCAGCGGGTTGCCGATGTAGCAGGGGTCGAAGACGACCTCGCCGCCGATGTTGGGCAGGCCCAGGCAGTTGCCGTAGGAGGAGATGCCCTCGACGACGCCGGGCAGCACGCGCCGGGTGTCGGCCTGGTCGGCGCCGCCGAAGCGCAGCGCGTCCATGACCGCGATCGGGCGCGCGCCCATCGACATGATGTCGCGCACGATGCCGCCGACGCCGGTCGCCGCGCCCTGGTGCGGCTCGACGTACGACGGGTGGTTGTGCGACTCGATCTTGAAGGTGGCGGCCCAGCCGTCGCCGATGTCGACGACGCCGGCGTTCTCGCCCATGCCGACCAGCAGCGCCTCGGACGCGGGCGCCTTGCTGGCGAACTGGCGCAGGTGCACCTTGGACGACTTGTACGAGCAGTGCTCGGACCACATGACCGAGTAGATGGCCAGCTCGGAGGAGGTGGGACGGCGGCCGAGGATCTCGCGGACCCTGTCGTACTCGTCCTGCTTCATTCCCAGCTCGGCGAACGGCATCGCCTCGTCGGGCGTGTCCGCGGCTCGCTTCACCGTGTCGAGGCTCATGCGTTCACCAGCTTCTTGAGGATGGAGGTGAAGAAGCCGAGGCCGTCGGTGCTGGGGGCGCCGACCAGTTCCTCGACCGCGTGTTCCGGATGCGGCATGAGACCGACGATGTTGCCCGCCTCGTTGCAGATGCCCGCGATGTCGTCGAGCGAGCCGTTGGGGTTGCCGCCGAGGTAGCGGAAGACCACCTGGCCGTTGGCCTCCAGCTCCTGGAGCGTCTCGGCGGAGGCGACGTAGCGCCCCTCGCCGTGCTTGACCGGCAGCACGATCTCCTGGCCGGGCGCGTAGTCGGCGGTCCAGGCCGTCGCGTTCGTCTCGACCTTGACGCGCTGGTCGCGGCAGACGTAGTGCAGGGAGGCGTTGCGGGTGAGTGCGCCGGGCAGCAGGTGCGCCTCGCACAGGATCTGGAAGCCGTTGCACGTGCCGAGCACCGGCAGCCCGCCGCGGGCGGCGGGGACGAGCTCCTCCATGATCGGGGCGAACCGTGAGATCGCGCCGCAGCGCAGGTAGTCGCCGTAGGAGAAGCCGCCGGGCAGGAAGACCGCGTCGACTCCCTTCAGATCGTGGTCGCCGTGCCAGAGCGGCACCGCCTCCGCGCCCGCCAGCCGTACGGCACGGGCTGCGTCCTGGTCGTCGAGAGTTCCTGGAAACGTGACAACGCCCACACGGGCAGCGCTCATGACTTTCGTCCCCTCCGGAGGAATGCGCACGCCACGCCACCGTCTCATGGTGTGGACGGCGGTCTGCGGCGGTGCCTCCAGGGTATCGGCTGCTGCCCGATGCCCTCTCGCGGCCTGTCAGGAAGGCGGCCGACCTGCGGGGAAGCGGCTCAGGGACCTGCGGGGAAGCGGATCAGGACCTGCGGGGGAGCCGGACCAGGACCTGGGAAGGGAAGCGGATCAGGGCCTGCGGGGAAGCCCGATCGGGACCTGACGGGGGAAGCGGATCAGACGGCGGCGAGCTCGCGGGGGCGGGCGCCTTCCTCGTGGTCCCACGCCAGGTGCTTGCGCAGGTGGACGGTGGTGCCGCGGCCGGGCGTGATGCCGAAGGAGATCTCGTCGACGACGGAGCGCATGATGAGCAGACCGCGACCGTTCTCCGTCTCGGGCGGCGGGTAGTGCAGCGGCATCGACGGCAGGCCGGTGCCCGCGTCGGCCACCTTCACGTCGCAGCGGCCGTAGCCGATGGACGCGCTGACCTCGTACCTGTTGGCGGGACCGCCATGGCGCACCGCGTTGGAGCAGGCTTCCGACACGGCCAGCAGCATGTCGGAGATGCAGCTCTCGCTCACGCTGAGTGAGCGCATCGCGTCACCTAGCACCCGTCTGACCATCGGTATGCCGATCGCATCCCGCGGCAGCGCCAACGAGAACTCAATGTCCACCGGACTCCTCCGAGTGCGGGAATCTCACCTGGAGGAGGTTTCCCCGTGAAATCAGGGCTAACCGCAAAATCACGTTGTTGTTATTTAGTGTTGGTAAGCCCGTGGGATTGTGGCACGGCCAAACCCGGCTTTAAACCGCGATGGTGATTTCTGGCCGCCAAATGTGCCGTTCTACCCCTCGACCCGCACGGTGTACTCCTCGATCACCGTGTTGGCCAGCAGGGTCTCGGCCATCTTCCGGACCTCCGCGAGGGCCGCCTCGTCGGCGACGCCCTCCACTTCGAGCTCGAACCGCTTGCCCTGGCGCACCTGGGAGACGCCGGAGAAGCCCAGGCGCGGCAGCGCGCGGGCGATGGCCTGGCCCTGCGGGTCGAGGATTTCCGGCTTGAGCATGACGTCGACGATGACGCGCGCCACGGCGCTCCTCCTGAAGCTGAGGTACGGGGTTGCGGCGTTCAGCCTAACGCCCCGCCCGTGGTGAACCCGCCCCACCCCTGCCTCCGACCTCTCCATCCGGCCCCACACCGCCTCTGACGAGACCGGCCCGCGTGTCGGGCGCGGGGTTGGCGCGGGGCAGGGCTCTCTTGACCTGCCGTTGGGGATCCGGACGGCTGCCAACGTGATCCCCGCCGGGAAGGTTCGTGCACGATCCACCGGGAACGGGGAGGACATGGGGCTTGCGCGTAGGGCTGTGACCTCTGCCACCATGTCCCCAAACGCGTACGAACCACCACCAGATGGGCCGTACGCCAGAAAGGCCGGGAAAAGTATGGCAACCCCAGCGAACCGGCCCCGACCGCACAGGAGTGGCACGTGACCGTCGACGCCTCTCGTGGTGCAGAAGCACCCCCAGAGCTCGTGCAGTTGCTCACCCCCGAAGGGGAGCGGATCGAGCACCCCGACTATGACATCGACCTGACGCCCGACGACGTGAGGTCGCTGTACCGCGACCTGGTGCTCGTCCGCCGCGTGGACCTGGAGGCCGTCGCCCTGCAGCGCCAGGGCGAACTGGGCATCTGGGCCTCGCTGCTCGGCCAGGAGGCCGCGCAGATCGGCTCGGGCAGGGCGCTCACCGACGCCGACATGGCCTTCCCCACCTACCGCGAGCACGGCGTCGCCTGGTGCCGCGACGTCGACCCGGTGAAGCTGCTGGGCCTGTTCAGAGGGGTCAACCACGGCGGGTGGGACCCGTCCGAGCACAACTTCCACCTCTACACGATCGTCATCGGCAGCCAGACCCTCCACGCGGTCGGCTACGCCATGGGCATCCAGCGCGACGGCGCCAACGCCGCCACGATCGCCTACTTCGGCGACGGCGCCACCTCCCAGGGCGACGTCAACGAGTCGTTCATCTGGGCCAGCGTGTTCAACGCCCCGATCGTCTTCTTCTGCCAGAACAACCAGTGGGCGATCTCCGAGCCGCTGGAGAAGCAGACGCGCATCCCGCTCTACCGGAGGGCGTCGGGGTTCGGCTTCCCCGGCATCCGGGTGGACGGCAACGACGTCTTCGCCTGCCTGGCCGTCACGAGGAAGGCCCTGGAAGCCGCGAGGACCGGCCAGGGGCCGACCCTGATCGAGGCCTTCACCTACCGGATGGGCGCGCACACCACGACCGACGACCCGACCCGCTACCGGGTGGCCAGCGAGCTGGAGGCGTGGAAGCTCAAGGACCCGATCGAGCGCCTCAAGGCGTACCTGTTCAAGAACGAGCTGGCCGACCAGGAGTTCTTCGACTCCATCGACGCGGAGGCCGAGGACCTCGGCGCCGACCTGCGCAGGCGCTGCCTGGAGATGCCCGACCCCGGGCCGCTCGACATCTTCGACCACGTCTACAGGGAACCCCACGCGCTGATGGAGCAGGAGCGCGCCCAGTACGCCGCCTACCTGGAGGGCTTCCAGTCATGACCATGCTGACCCTCTCGAAGGCGATCAACGAGGGCCTGCGCAGGGCGATGGAGGACGACCCGAAGGTCCTCATCATGGGCGAGGACGTCGGCAAGCTCGGCGGCGTCTTCCGCGTGACCGACGGCCTGCAGAAGGACTTCGGCGAGGACCGCGTCATCGACACCCCGCTGGCCGAGTCGGGCATCATCGGCACCGCCATCGGCCTGGCCCTGCGCGGCTACCGGCCGGTCTGCGAGATCCAGTTCGACGGGTTCGTCTTCCCGGCCGCCGACCAGATCATCACCCAGCTGGCCAAGATGCCGCTGCGCTCGCTGGGCGCCATCAAGCTGCCCGTCGTGGTCCGCATCCCGTGCGGCGGCGGCATCGGCGCGGTCGAGCACCACAGCGAGTCCCCCGAGGCGCACTTCACGCACACCGGCGGCCTGCGTGTGGTCGCCTGCAGCAACCCGGCCGACGCCTACACGATGATCCAGCAGGCCATCCGCAGCGACGACCCGGTGATCTTCTTCGAGCCCAAACGCCGCTACTGGGAGAAGGCCGACGTCGACACCACCGCCACCGACTGGTGGGCTCCCTTCGACCGGGCCGCCGTGGTACGGCCGGGCGACGACGTCACGCTGTTCGCCTACGGGCCCATGGTCAAGACCTGCCTGGAGGCCGCCGCGTCCGCCCAGGAGGACGGCCGTTCCGTCCAGGTGGTCGACCTGCGCTCGCTCAACCCGCTCGACTTCCCCACGGTCATGGAGTCGGTGCGCAGGACGGGCAGGGCGGTGGTCGTCCACGAGGCGCCGGTCTACAACGGCTTCGGCGCCGAGCTCGCGGCCAGGATCACCGAGGAGTGCTTCTACCACCTGGAGTCCCCCGTGCTGCGGGTCGGCGGCTTCTCCACCCCTTACCCGCCGTCGAAGCTGGAGGAGCACTACCTGCCCGACCTGGACAGGATCCTCGATGCCGTCGACCGTACCTTCACCTACTGAGAGGGGGATCTCGAATGCGTCGTGAATTCAAGCTCCCCGACGTGGGAGAGGGCCTCACCGAGGCCGAGATCGTCCGCTGGCACGTCAAACCGGGCGACTCCGTCAAGGTCAACCAGATCGTCGTGGAGATCGAGACGGCCAAGTCGATCGTCGAGCTGCCGTCCCCCTGGGCCGGCGTCGTCGCCGAGCTGATGGCGGAGGAGGGGCGGACGGTCGACGTCGGCGTGCCGATCATCGCGGTCGACACCGACGAGCCCGCTCCCGCGGGTACGGCGGCGCCCGCCCCCGGGGAGCCGGCCGGCCGGGCCGCCGCACTGGCCGACGACATGGTGCCGAGCCCGCCCGCCGAGGGCGCCGTCGAGCCGGGCGTGCACGGCAGCCCCGCGCCCAAGGAGGAGCGCACTCCCGTCCTGGTCGGCTATGGCGTCAAGGCCGGTGCGGCCAAGCGCCGCCCCCGTAAGAAGGCCACCACGCCTCCCGCCGCCTCCGCCCCCGCCGGGCCGCAGGCCGTCCGGGCTCCGGCGCCGCCTGCTGCTCCGGCGCCGCCCGCTGCTTCGATGCCGCCCGCTGCTTCGGTGGCCAACCCCGAGCGCGTGGCCGTCCCCGGGCCCGGCGCCGCCCAGCCGCTGCCCGAACCCTGGCCCGCCGGGGGACGGGTGACCCCGCTCGCCAAGCCGCCGGTCCGCAAGCTGGCCAAGGACCTGGGTGTGGACCTGGCGGCGCTGCGCGGCACGGGCCCGCAGGGCTCCATCACCCGCGACGACGTGCATGCCGCCGCGCAGGCCGCCACCGCGCTGCGGGCCGCCGAGCCCGCCCGCCTCGCGCCGCGGGACGGGGAGGAGCGCATCCCCGTCAAGGGCGTGCGGAAGATGACCGCGCAGGCGATGGTCGCCAGCGCCTTCACCGCGCCGCACGTCACCGAGTTCCTGCAGGTGGACGTCACCGAGACGATGGCGGCCGTCCAGCGGCTCAAGCAGCTTCCCGACTTCGCCGAGGTCAGGGTCTCGCCGCTGCTGCTGGTGGCCAAGGCGGTCCTGGTGGCCGCCCGCCGCTATCCGATGATCAACTCGGCGTGGGACGAGGCCGCCCAGGAGATCGTGGTCAAGCACTACGTGAACCTCGGCATCGCCGCCGCCACACCGCGCGGGCTGGTCGTGCCGAACATCAAGTCCGCCCACACCCTCGACCTGCCGGGCCTGGGCAGGGCGCTGGGTGAGCTGACGGAGACGGCACGGGCGGGCCGTACGCAACCGGCCGAGATGGCCGGCGGCACGATCACGATCACCAACGTGGGCGTGTTCGGCGTCGACACCGGCACCCCGATACTCAACCCCGGCGAGTCGGCGATCCTGGCCTTCGGCCAGGTCAAGGACGCGCCGTGGGTGGTGGACGGGCAGCTGGCCGTCAGGAAGGTGACCACGCTCGCGCTGTCGTTCGATCACCGGATCGTCGACGGCGAGCTCGGCTCGCTGTTCCTGCGCGACGTCGGCGCGATGCTCGAGGACCCGCTGCGCATGCTGGCCTGGAGCTGAGCTCAGGACGCCGACGGGCGGGCGCCGGTCACCGGCGCCCGCCCCACGGCTAGGCTGAAGCCATGATCCGTCACATCGTGCTGTTGACCTGGACCGACGCCGCCACCGAGGAGCAGAAGGCCGCCGTCGAGAAGGGCCTGGCCGCCCTGCCAGCCGTGATCCCCGAGCTGCGCCGCTACGAGCTCGGCAGCGACCTCGGCCTCGCCGGCGCGGGCAACGCCGACTTCGGCATCGTCGCCGAGTTCGACTCGGTCGCCGACTTCGAGGTCTACCGCGACCACCCGCAGCACCACGCCGTCATCAACGAGCACATCGTCCCGATCAGGAAGGCTCGCACCGCCATCCAGTTCGAGGTCTAGAGCCGCGCGGAGCACTTGCGGCAGCCGGGGGGCGGCACCGGCCGCACGTCGGTCCACCCCGCCTTCGTGACGATGGTCGCCGCATACGGAACCCCGTCGGGCGGCCGCGACACGCTGAGCACCTTCCCCGTCAGCGGGTCGATCGTCGCCTGCGCCTGCGCGGGAGGCAGCTGCTGCGTTCCGAGCAGTTCCCCGGTCGCGGGGTCGATCACCACCTGCGTCCCGTTGAGGGACCGCAGGGCGATGCCGCGCAGCCCGAAGTCGCCCGGCACCCGGTCGAGCACCGTCACCCCCGGCACCTTCGCCAGCAGGAGGTAGGCCGCGGCCCTCGTGGCGGGTGTGGCAGGGACGCGCGTGACGAGGGAGAAGGCCGCCCGCTCCAGCCACTCCTCGCGGCGGGGGGTCCGGCCGGGGTCGTAGCTCTCCAGCAGCCTGGCCCGCAGGGCGCCGGGCTCGTCGGGCAGGTTCCGCAGCTCCGTCAGCGTCGGCTCCAGCCCGTCGGCCAGGGTCAGGCTCCGGCGCAGGTCCGTCGTCGGGTAGGCGGGCAGGTTCGGGTCACATCCTCGCGCGGGACACAGCCTCGGCGAGCCCGCCCGCTTCCAGGCCTTCCTGGCCGCCTCCCCGTACGGCTTCGCCGACACCGGCTCGTGCCAGCTGTAGACCTCCTGGCTGGGCCCGAAGGCGAGCGACTCGACGGCCCGTTCCTCGACGAGGTACCCGTCCCCCTTCAGCCGGACGACCCGTTCGGAGTCCTGCCGCCAGTAGCGGCCCTTCGCCTCCGGCGTGGCCGCCAGTCTGGCCGCCGCCACCTCCAGCTTCCGCAGCGGGGTGACCGCGGCCGGCTGCTCGTCCGCCCGCGGGATCAGGGCCGCCACCGCGCCGACGACGAGGACGACGGCCGCGGCCGCGAGCGCCGTCCCCGTCCACGCCCACCATCCCGCCCATCGGCCGCTCGCGCGCCGCGGCTGGACGGCCGGCGGGAGCGCCTGCCCGGACAGGACCCGGTCCCGTGTCGCCGCGAGCTGTTCGGGCGAGGCGGGCGGCACGTCCGGCATCACCGAGTCGATGACCTGGAACTCGTTCATCCCATCACCTCACGCAGCTTGGTCCTGGCCCTGCTCAACCGGGAGGCGACCGTCCCCGTGGCGATCTTGAGCGCCGTGGCCACCTCGTCGTATGTCAGCCCGCCGTACGCGACGAGCAGCACCACGTCACGCTCACCGGGTGACAGCCGCGCCAGCGCCCCCGCCAGCCGGTCGGCCCGCACGTCGGCGGTGAGCCTGTCCACGATCCGCTGGTCGTGCCCCTCGTCGTCGGGTGGCGGCCCTGACCTGGCCATCGCGCGGTACCTGCGCACCTCGGCGCGGCGATGGCGGCCGATGAGGTTGGTCGCGATGCCGTACAGCCACGGCCTGACCTCTCCGAGGGCGGAGTCGAAGCGGTCGCGCTGCCGGAAGGCGATGAGGAAGGTCTCCGCGGCGAGGTCCTCGGCCACGTCGAGGTCGAGCCTGCGCCCGATGTAGCGCCGGATCTCCTCGAAGTGGGCGTCGAAGACGGCCTCGAAGACGCCTGGAGCGGTGATCACACCCTTGATTGCCCGCAGCGGGCCGGTCCTTCCCGACGATTTCAGACTTCGGGCGGGTTGTTCTCCCGGTGCATCAGCCGGTCCTCGGAGGTGTGGCCGCGGCGCGGGGCCAGCACGATGCTCAGCACCACGCCGACCCCACCGACGATCATGAAGATGACGCCGATCCTGTCCATGTGGACGGCGCTGCCGAACACGTCGGGCTCGATGGCGAAACGGAGGATGGCGCCGAGCGTGAGGAAGAAGATGCTGACCCCGACACCCATGACGACCTCCGGAGGGTAAAGACCACGTACGGAGACGGTCATACCCTCCTGGTGAAGATCACACCCTCAGGCGTGACACGTCAGCGGTCGCCCGCCGTTGAAGGCGATCATGTCGAGGACGGCGGCCGCCAGGTCGACGTCGCCGCCGGTGGCGTCGGCGTAGGCCCGGTGCAGGTTGCCGACGATGCGCTCGCCGTCGACCAGCGCGCCGTACTCGCCGAGATCGGTCTGCCGGGCCAGCTCCAGCGGCGACAGCCCGGCCGCCATCCCCGCCTCGGCGGTCTGCCGGACGAACCGCAGGTAGCCGCGCACCGTGTCGATCGCCGAGGGGCCGCACACGTCGCCGTGCCCCGGCACGATCGTCTCCGCGCCGAGCGCCTCCAGCTGGTCGAGCGCGGCCAGCGCGCCTTCCACCGAGCCCATCAGCACGAACGGCGTGCCGCCGTTGAAGACCAGGTCGCCCGCGAACAGCACCTTGCGCGACGGGATCCACACGTAGGAGTCGTTGGTGGTGTGCGCGGCGAACCCGACGTGCCTGACCTCGCAGCGCAGGTCGTCGGAGTAGAGGGTGACGCCGTCGGTGTAGGTGAGGAACGGCGGCACGGGATCGAGCGTGCCCCATTCGACGTCGGGAGACCACGCGCCCAGGTAGGTGGGCACCCCGTCGGCGAGGATCCGCTCCCTGGTCCGCTCGTGCGCCACGATCGTCGCCTCAGGGAACAGGTGGTTGCCGAAGGTGTGGTCGCCGTGGTGGTGGGTGTTGACCAGCGTGGTGATCGGCCGGTCGGAGACCTGGGCGATGGCCTCGCGGTAGGCGCGGGTGCGGCGCTCGGTGGAGCAGGCGTCGATGGAGATGACGCCCCTGCGTCCGGCCAGGAACCCGGTGTTGTTGATCCACCAGCTCCCGTCGGGCTGGATGTAGGCGTAGACGCCCTCGGACACCTCTTCGACACGTGGGGACATGTCGTGAAGGTACACGGAAGGCCGCCCACCGCGGGGGTGGACGGCCTTCCGGACCTGCCGCGGGAGCAGGTGGTCTAGAACGCCTCTTCCGGCAGGTCCATCAGGTCGAGGCCGGTGCTCTCCAGCACGGCCCGCTCGGCGGCCAGGCGCGGCAGCACGGTCGTCGCGAAGAACGACGCCCCCGCCACCTTGCCCTGGTAGAACGGGTCCTCGCCCTCGGCCAGCCGGGCCAGCGCGATCTCCGCCTGGCGCAGCAGCAGCCAGCCGATGATCAGGTCGCCGAGCGACAGCAGGAAGCGCGTGGTGTTGAGCCCGACCTTGTAGATCTCGCGCTGCGCCTCCAGCGAGCCAAGCGCCCAGCCCGCCAACGTGTCGCCCATGGCCTTGACGTCGGCGGCGGCCTGGGCGAGAAGCCTGCGCTCCTGCTTGAGCCTGCCGTTGCCGGCCTCGGAGGCGGCGAAGGCGTTGATCTCGGCCATGAGGGAGCCGACCGCCGCGCCCTGGTTGCGCAGGATCTTGCGGAAGAACAGGTCGAGGCCCTGGATCGCGGTCGTGCCCTCGTACAGGGAGTCGATCTTCGCGTCGCGGATGTACTGCTCGATCGGGTAGTCCTGCAGGTAGCCGGAGCCGCCCAGCGTCTGCAGCGAGCGCGACAGCAGCTCATAGGAGCGCTCGGAGCCGACGCCCTTGACCACGGGCAGCAGCAGGTCGTTCATCGCCTCGGCGTGCTCGTCGCCGGGGTTGACCAGCAGGGCGTCCTGGAAGGTGGCCGTGTAGAGGACCAGCGCGCGCATGCCCTCGGCGTACGACTTCTGCAGCATCAGCTCGCGGCGCACGTCGGGGTGGTGGGTGATGGTCACGCGCGGCGCGGACTTGTCGGCCATCTGGGTCAGGTCGGCGCCCTGGAGGCGGGACTTGGCGTACTCCAGCGCGTTGAGGTAACCGGTCGACAGCGTCGCGATGGCCTTGGTGCCGACCATCATCCGGGCGTGCTCGATCACCATGAACATCTGCCTGATGCCCTCGTGCACGTCGCCGACCAGCGTGCCGATCGCCGGGTGCTTGTCGCCGAAGGTCAGCTCGCAGGTCGTGGAGACCTTCAGGCCCATCTTCTTCTCGACGTTGGTGACGTAGACGCCGTTGCGCTCGCCGAGCTCGCCGTTCTCCAGGTTCACGTGGTACTTGGGCACCAGGAACATCGACAGGCCCTTGGTGCCGGGGCCCGCGCCCTCGGGCCTGGCCAGCACCAGGTGGAAGATGTTGTCGGCCATGTCGTGCTCGGCGCTGGTGATGAAGCGCTTGACGCCTTCGATGTGCCAGGTGCCGTCGGGCTGCTGGATGGCGCGGGCGCGCCCGGCGCCGACGTCGGAGCCCGCGTCGGGCTCGGTCAGCACCATGGTGGCGCCCCAGTTGTTCTCGATCGCCAGCTCGGCGAACCGCTGCTGGTCGGGGGTGCCGACCTTCCACAGCGTGTAGGCGAAGTTGGGGCCCGCGGCGTACATGTAGAGAGCCGGGTTGGCGCCCAGGATCATCTCGGCGGCCGACCACGCCAGCGAGCGGGGGACACCGGGCCCGCCGAGCTCGGCGGGCAGGTCGAGGTGCGCCCATCCGCCGTCCATGAGCGCCTTGAACGACTTCTTCACGCCGGCGGGTACGGTCACCGTCGAGGCGGCCGGGTCGAAGACCGGAGGCGTGCGGTCACCCTCCTCGAAGGAGTCGGCCAGCACACCCGTGGCGAGCCTGTTGACCTCGTCGAGGATGCTGCGGGCGACGTCCTCGTCCACTTCCGAGAACGGGCCGTTACCGAGGATCTCGCGGCGACCGAAGACCTCGAAGAGGTTGAACTCCAGGTCCCGCACGTTGCTCTTGTAGTGGCCCATGGCCGCTGTCTCCTTGAACCGGGGGCGTTAGTACTGGCGAGTAACCTTACTCCCAATGCTACCCATGGGTAACCTCCGCTAAGCACATACTCTCGTCACATGGATGCCGAGGCGCTGAACGAACGATGGCGGCGAAACCTGGAGTCATGGGCCATCCCGCCGGAAATCCTGGCGAAGGCGCCCGTCGACCCCTGGGGCCACTCACCCACCCGTTTCGCGGCCAGGACCGACCGCGCGCTGGCCGAGCCCGGCGGGCCGACCCTGGACCGGGTGGCCGAGGCCCTGCCCGAGGGCGGGACGCTGCTGGACGTGGGCTCGGGCCCGGGCGCGGCCTCCCTCCCGCTGGCCGACAGGATCGGCGAGCTGATCGCCGTCGACACCTCGGCCGCGATGCTCGGCGAGCTCACCGTCAGGGCGGACAAGGCCGGCGTCCGCGTGACGACCGTCGAGGGCAGGTGGCCGCAGGTCGCCGAGGAGGCCGGCACGGCCGACGTCGCGGTGGCCGCGCACGTCGTCTACAACGTTCCTGACCTGGCGGTGTTCCTGCGCGCCCTCGACGCCCACGCCACCCGCAGGGTGGTCGTCGAGCTTCCGCACCGCCATCCGATGAGCTGGATGAGCCCGCTGTGGGAGCACTTCCACGGGATCAGGCGCCCGGTCCGGCCCATCGCGGAGGACGCGGTGGCGCTGGCCGCCGCGCTCGGCTTCGAGGTGCGGGTGGAGGAGCGGGAGGCACCCATCGAACGCTTCGACACGATCGAGGAACTGGCCGCCAGCGTCTGCCACCGGGCCTGCCTCGAGCCTTCGCGGGCGGAGGAGGTGGCCGAGACGGCCATGTCGATGGGCATGTGGCCGGTGCCCCGCGACCGCTGGGTCACGCTCTGGTGGAATCGGCGCGCCACCTGAACCGTTGGGATGAGTGAGCGACCCGCTCCCGGACGAGACGCGCCGTACCCGGAAAGCCAAGACGACGCACCCCTACGACAGAAGGAGTGCTTCGCATGGCTTGGGTCATTCTCGTCGCCGCCGGCCTGCTCGAGGTCGCCATGGCCTACTCGCTGAAGATGAGCGACGGCTTCTCGCACGTCTGGTGGGCGGTGAGCTTCCTCGTCTTCGCCGTGCTGAGCTTCGGCGCGCTCGCCTTCGCGCTCAAGAGCCTGGAGGTCGGTACGGCCTACGCGGTGTGGACGGGCATCGGCGCCGTCGGTACGGCCACGCTCGGCATGCTGATGTTGGGCGACGACGTGTCGGCGGTCAAGCTGGGCTCGATCGCGCTCATCCTGGTCGGGGTCGTCGGTCTCAATCTCGCCGGGGCGGGCCACTAGCCTTGCCCGCATGATTGAGATCCACGCCGTGACCGTCGACGCCGCGGACCCGTACGAGCTCGCCACCTGGTGGAGCAAGGCCACGGGCCTGCCGCTGTGGGGTGACTGCGCGCCCGGTGACGACGAGGTCGCGATCCGCACCCACCAGGACCCGTTCGTGCTGTTCATCAAGGTGCCCGAGGGCAAGACGGTGAAGAACAGGGTCCACCTCGACGTCAACGGCATCGACGGCAGCTCGCGCGACGAGGAGGTCGAGCGCCTGCTGGGTCTCGGCGCGACAGTCCACCAGGACCACCGCAATCCTGACGGCACCGGCTGGGTGACCATGCTCGACCCGGAGGGCAACGAGTTCTGCGTCTGCCGCTCGCAGGCCGAGAAGGACGCGGCGTCGGCGTGAGGCCGCCGGCGGTGCGTGGGCGGCGGCGCCGCCCACGCACCGTGCGCCGCTCTCTCGAAGGGTCGAACGGCTAGCGCGCCCTGCCCTTCATGGTCAGCGTCAGGATGCCCGCGATGAGGTACACCAGCGCGCCGCCCCACAGCGCGTCCCAGGCGGCGCCGAAGATGCCCTCGCCGTCGATGACCAGCTGGATCGGGTAGGTGGCGACCGCCGTGATGCCGGCGGGCAGCAGGGCGAACTTCCACGGGTGGCGCAGCGACCAGTGGCGCGCCTGCCGGGTGACCCGGTCGCCCTCCTCCGGCTTGGCGATCGCGCCGATGGCCGCGATCAGGGCGAACAGGCTGACGCCGAGCCCGAGGGCCCACGGCAGGTCGGCCGGGCCCGGCAGGATCACGCCCATGCCGTAGCTCGCGGCGGCCACCACGCCACCGCCCACGGCGGCGGCCTTCCAAGGGGCGCCACGCAGCGCGGCGCCCGACAACGACAGTTCTTCGCGTCGGGAGAGCTCGTTCATGTAGCCAGAGTGCCGTTCGGCGGCCCCTGTTCACATCGGGGAATCACCCTGAGAGTCCCCGGAGGCCGGCCTGCCATGATTTCGGGCATGCAGGAACTCCGCATCGAGCGTCTCGGCGCCGACGAGACCGACCGGCTCAGGGCGATCAGGCTGCGCGCGCTGGCCGACGCCCCCGACGCCTTCGCCTCCACCCACGCCAAGGAATCCGCCTTCCCTGAGGACAAGTGGGCCGAGCGGCTTGCCGCCCCCGGCTCCGCCTGGTTCGTCGCCACCCGTGACGGCCAGGACACCGGGCTGGCCTGCGGTTTCGAGGAGCACCCCGGACACGTGCACCTGGTGTCGATGTGGGTCGCCCCCGAAGCGAGAGGCCAGGGGCAGGCGGACCGCCTGCTCGACGAGGTCGTCGCCTGGGCCCGTGCCCGCGACGCCGAGGAGATCGGCCTGTGGGCCGTCGACGCCAACACCGCGGCCCGCGCGCTCTACACGCGCAGGGGCTTCATCCCCTCGGGCAAGGTCATGGCGCTGCCGTCCAACCCGGACCTGATGGAGTCGCACTACGTGCTCTCCCTGGTCTTCCGTACGGCACGCGCCGCCGACGTGCCCGTCATCGTCGCGCTCATCACCGACGACGCGATCTCCGCCGCCAGGACGGGGGAGTACGGCCACGACCACCGGGCCGCCTTCGAGGCCATCGACGCCGACCCCAACAACGAGCTGATCGTGCTGGAGCTGAAGGGGGAGGTCGTCGGCACCATGCAGCTCACCTACATCCCCGGCATCTCCCGGCGCGGCGCCACCCGCCTGCAGGTCGAGGCGGTGCGGATCGCCGCCCAGCTGCGCGGGCAGGGCTGGGGCCGCAAGATGATGGAGTGGGCGCACACCAGAGGCAGGGCGCGCGGCTGCGCGATGGTGCAGCTCACCTCCGACAAGCGGCGCGAGGACGCGCACCGCTTCTACCGCTCCCTCGGCTACGCCCAGTCACACGAGGGGTTCAAGCTCCAGCTCGACTAGGTTGTCGTGGTAGACGGCGCCCCTGCCCATGTCGGCGTCGCGCTCGTCCACCACGGCGTTCGGATTCGAGCCGCCGATGGTGTGCTTGGGCCACCTGCCCTTGGGGCTGGCCACCACGCCCTTGGCGACGCGGTCGCTGACCTCCACGTCGGCCAGGAAGTAGCCGTTGTGGTTGACCACCCTGACGCGCTGGCCCGTGGACAGGCCCCTGGCGTGCGCGTCGGCGGGGTTGACCAGCACGACGGGGTCCTTGGCCCTGCGCAGCAACTCGGGGTTGTTGCCGAACGTGGTGTTGAGGAAGGTGTGCGAGGCCGGCGTGATCAGGGTCAGCTTGTCGCCCGCCGGATTGGCACGGGCGGAGAGGGAGGGCACGTAGGCCTTGCCGCGCCGGGGGAAGCGCAGCCGGCCCGACGGGGTGGGGAAGCCCTCGGCGAAGGGCGCGAAGGGCGTCGGGTAGCTCATCCGCACCCAGCCCTCCTTGCGCAGACGGTCGAGCGTGATGCCGTCGAGGGACGGGTGGCCGCTGGACAGCAGCTCGGCGGCCAGCTCCAGGTCGGAGTCGTACAGCGACGGCTCGGTCATGCCCATGTGGGCGGCCAGGCGGCGGAAGGTCTCGGTTGTGGACAGAGCCTCGCCCGCGGGTGCGACGGCGGGCTCGTTCCACATCAGGTACATGTGGCCGTAGCCGGCGTGCAGGTCCATGTGCTCGGTCTGCATGGTGGCCGGCAGCACGATGTCGGCGTAGTCCACCGTGTCGGTGGGGAACTGCTCCATGACGACCGTGAACAGGTCCTCCCGCAGCAGCTTGCGCCTGATCCTGTTGGAGTCGGAGGTGGAGCCCACCGGGTTGGCCAGGTAGACCCACAGGCACTTCACGTCGTCGAGGTCGGCGGCCAGGCGGGTCATGAACCTGGTCCTGACCGGACCGGCCAGCAGGTCGAAGCGGCGGTCGATGTTCAGGCGGACGTGGCCGGTGGTGGAGTAGGCGACGCCGCCGCCCGGGTGGCGCCAGTCGCCCGTGACGCCGGGGATGGCGGCGATCGTCCGCATCGCCGTGCCGCCGCCCTCGTGCCGCTGGATGCCCATGGTGGCGCGGATCGCGGTCGGGCGGGTGCGCGCCAGCCGTATCCCCAGGCTGTGGACGGCCTCGGCCGGGATCCCGGTGACCTCGGCGGCCCGCTCGACCGGCCACTCCTCGATCTCCGCCCGGAACTCCGCCCAGCCCTCGGTGTGCTGCGCCAGGTACTCCTCGTCCTGGGCGTTCTCCGCCAGCACGACGTTGAGCAGCCCGAGCGCCAGCGCCGCGTCCGTGCCCGGCCTGATCGCCAGGTGCTCGTCGGCCTGGTCGGCCGTCCTGGTGCGGATCGGGTCGATCGCCACCACGTAGGCGCCGGCCGCCCGGCCGTCCTGGATGAACTTCCACAGGTGGTGGCCGCTCGTCAGGGTGTTGGTGCCCCAGAGGATGATCAGCCTGGCCTGGGCGAAGTTCTCCGGGTCCATGCCGCCCGCGGTGCCCTGGGTGCGCGCCAGGCCGAGGCTCCCGGCGACCGAGCAGATGTTGAGGGAGTGCTTGCCCGCGCCGAGCACGTTCCAGAACCTGCGTCCCGCCACGCCCTCGCAGCCCTGCAGGTAGCCGAGCGAGCCGGTGCCGAGGTAGGGCCAGATCGCCTCGCCGCCGTGCTCGTCCACGATCGCCCGCAGCCTGGTGGCGATCTCGTCGAGCGCCTCGTCCCAGGTGATCCGCTCGAACCGGCCCGAGCCCTTCGGCCCCGTACGGCGCAGCGGGTACAGGATCCTGTCGTCGGCCCTGGTGTGTTCGAGGTACCGGTTGACCTTCACGCACAGGGCGCCCCGCGTGTACGGCTGGTCGGGATTGCCGCGCATTTTGACGGCCTGGCCGTCCTTGACGGTCACGACCCAGGAGCACGTGTCGGGGCAGTCAAGCGGACACGCCCCCAGAACCCGCAGTTCCCCCGACTTTCCCGACGTCCCCGACTTTCCCGACTTGGCCGACATGGCATCGAGTGTAGGCGCAGCGCCCCCACCGGGACGCTGCGCCCGGCAGCGTCAGCTCAGCGCCTTGGGCGCGTCGAGCCCGTGCGCGCCCTTGCCGTGAGAGGTGGTGGTTTTGGAGGTGACGGCGGGCGTGTGCGGCCCGTTGGTCAACGAGGAGTCGAAGGCGTAGGTGCCCACGACCGTGGCGATGGCGTCGGCGTTGACGTCGAGCGCCGTGTCGCTGATGTTCTTGATGGTGTCGCAGGCCTGGTGGTAGCACCGGTCGTAGCGCTCGCCCGCCGTACCGCCCCACAGGGCGACCTCCTCGGGCGTCTTGCGCTTCTCCGCCCCCGTGAACAGGCCGCCGGCGGGGATCCCGACCGCGATGAACGGCCCGTAGTCGGAGCGGCCGTCGAAGTCGGTGCCCTTGAAGGCGAGATCGCGCCCGGCGTAGAACTGCTCGAAGTACTTCTCGATCTGCGCCGAGCCCTCGGGGCCAGGGCCCGCGCCCACACCGTCGGAGTCGTCGCCGTCGTAGACGTGGTAGACGAAGTTCGGCGAGGCGATCATGTCGAAGTTCAGGTAGAGGGCGATGTTCGCCTTCTCCTGCTCGGTCAGGTTCGCCACGTAGTGCTCGGCGCCGAGCAGGCCGAACTCCTCGCCGCCCCAGAAGGCGAAGCGGACCTTGTTCTCCGGCTTCGCCTTGGCCATCCGGAGCGCCACCTCCAGGATCGCGCCGGCACCCGAGCCGTTGTCGTTGATGCCGGGGCCGTCCTCGACCGAGTCGAGGTGACCGCCGACCATCACGACCTTGTCCGCGCGGCCGTGCCGCGACTCGGCCAGCACGTTGTACGACTCGTAGGTCTTGACCTCCGTCTCCCACGAGAAGGTGAAGCCCACCTCCGCGCCGGGGGTGGCCGCCAGGTCCCTGCCCTCCCAGAAGCTGGTGAACAGCACCGGGATGTCCTGCCGGCCGCCCAGGTCGGGGTTGACGTCGGCCTCGGTACGGCCCGGCTGCCCCTCGTTGAACAGCACGACGCCGGTGGCGCCCGCGGCCTTGGCGTTGGCCACCTTGATCGCGAAACTGCAGGTGCCGCGCTGGATCAGCGCGAAGTCGCCCGCGGTGAACCCGGCGAAGTCGGCCGGCTCGCACCCCGAGGTGGAGGAGCTGGGCGCCGGCCCCGGCGGGATCTGCACGTCGACAGGCTGGATCTTGGCGGTGAAGCTGCCCTCGGCGGTGTGGCCCGACGGGATCCAGTCGAGGCCGAGCGCGTAGACCTTCGGGTTCGGTGACTTGCGCTCGAAGACCGGCTTGGTCTTGAACTCCTCGTTCTCGAAGGTGAACTTCTGCGTCGAGACCTGGTATCCGGCCAGCCGCAGCAGGGCGGACACGTAGTCACGCGACAGCTCGAAGCCCCGCGTGCCGTCCACGCGGGTGTTGCCGTTGGCTTTGGCGATCAGGTCGAGCACCTTGAGGTGCTTCTTGACGTTCCGGCCGTCGACGGCCTTGACGAGCTTGCGGACCGAGTTGTTGTTCGGGTCGGCGTGCGCCGTTCCCGAGGCTGCCAGAGGCGTGATGAGGATGGCCGTGGCCAGCGCGGCGCTGAGCAGGCCCTTCTTCCGGCGATGACTCATGAGACTCCTCGATGACGGTTGGTCCCCCGAGAGCACACGAGCGGCGGCCCGCCGAGCTGTCGACGGGCCGCCGGTGGGATCTAGCTCAGCTCGACCTTGTCGTGGTCGTGGCCGTCGCCGGTGGCGCGGGCCACGCCCGCGGTCGTGCGGGGGCCCGCCGCCCTGAGGCCGTTGACGGCGCTCGCGTCGAAGGCGTAGGTGCCGACCAGCGTGGCGATCGCGTCGGAGTTGACGTCGAGCGCGGTGTCGTCGATGTTCTTGATGGTGTCGCAGGGGGCGTGGTAGCAGGGGTCGTACTCGATCCCCGCGGTGCCGCCCCAGATCGCGACCTCCTCCGCGGTCTTGATCTTCTCCGCGCCGGTGAACAGGCCGCCGCCGGGGATGCCCGCGTCGATGAAGGCCTTGTAGTCGGACCTGCCGTCGAACTCGCTCGGCTTGGACCGCAGGCCACGCGCGGTGTAGAAGTCCTGGAAGGCCTTCTCGACCTGCGCCGAGCCCTCGGGTCCCGGCACGCCGAAGGCGTCGCCGTCGCCGTCGTACACGCCGTAGGTGAAGTTCGGCGAGGCGATCATGTCGAAGTTGAGGTAGAGGGCGATGTTCGCCTTCTCCTGCTCGGTCAGGTTGGCCACGTAGTGGTTGGACCCGAGCAGCCCGAACTCCTCGCCGCCCCAGAACCCGAAGCGGACCTTGTTGGCCGGCCGGTGCGCGGCCAGTCGCAGCGCCACCTCCAGTACGCCGCCGGCGCCCGAGCCGTTGTCGTTGATGCCGGGGCCCGGCTGGACCGAGTCGAGGTGCGCGCCCGCCATCACGACGTTGCCGCCGTCGCCCCACCGGGACTCGGCGATCACGTTGTAGGTGGTCCGCGTCTCGACCAGCTTGTCGAACGACACCTTCACCGTGGTGCCCGGCTTGGCGGCCAACTCGTCGCCGACCGCGAAGCTGGTGAAGAAGACGGGCACCGGCACGTTCTCGCCGATGCCCGGGTTCACCCGGGCCGTCGTCCGGCCGGGCTGGCCCTCGTTGAAGATGATCACCGCGGAGGCGCCCGCGGCGACGGCGTTGGCCACCTTGTCGGCGAAGTTGCAGGTGCCGCGCTGGACGAGGGCGATGTTGCCCCTGGTGAAGTTCGCGAAGTCGCTCGCCTCGCACCCCGAGGTCGAGCCGGGGGTCGCCGGCGGCGGCAGCACGACGTCGACCGGCTGCACCGGGGCGGTGACCGTACCGGCGGCGCTCGCGTCCACCTCGGTGAACTCCGTCACGTGGGCGAACGACTTCGGCTCTGGAGCGGTCCGCTGCAGGACCGGCGGCGTCTTGTAGCCCTCGAACTCGAACTCGAACGGCTGGACCGTCACCTTGTAGCCCGCGAGCCGCAGCAGGGTGGCCACGTAGTCGCGAGACAGTTCGTAGCCGCGCGTGCCGTCCACGCGGGTGTTGCCGTTGGCCTTTCCGATGAGGTCGAGCACCTGTAGATGGCGCTTGACATTCTCGCCCTTGACCGCGTTCACGAGCTTGCGCACCGTGTTGGCGGGCGCGTCCGCGTGGGCGGTGCCGGTGAGCGTCAGAGGTGCGACGAGAACCGCGGCCAGCAGGCCCTTGCCCAGACGGGAACGCATACGTGCTCTCCTCGGAGAATGAAAATGCTTGTCCTCGACGGCTAAGTGCATGCTCGGAAAGGTATATTGGCGACCCTTTATCGGAAAGATCCCGAATGCATTTCGTTATCGACGCCAGGCCAACTCGGTGATCACCGTCGCCATCGCGTCGGCGGACACGTCCAGCGCGTGCGCGTCGATGTTCTGCGTGGTGTCGCAGGCCTGGTGGTAGCACGTGTCCATCGGGGCACCCGCCTGCCCGCCGAACAGCTTCGCCTCCCGCTCGGTCTTCTCCGTCTCGGCGCCGGTGAACAGCCCGCCCGCCGGTATTCCGACGCCGACGAATGGCCCGTAGTCCGAGCGCCCGCTGAAGTCGGTCCCCTTGTACGGCAGGCCGCGCTCCGCGAAGAACCGCACGAACTCCTGCTCGATCTCGGCCGACCCCTCCGGTCCCGGGCCCTCGCCCACCCCGTCGGAGTCGTCGCCGTCGTAGATCCCGAACGTGTGGTTGGGAGAGGCGATCATGTCGAAGTTCAGGTACATCGTGATTTTCTCGCGCTCCTCCGGTGAGAGGGAGCTCACGTAGTACGTCGATCCGAGCAGTCCCAGCTCCTCGGCGCCCCACCAGGCGAAGCGGACCGCCCGCTCGGGCTGGTAGGCGGCCATCTTCAGGGCGACCTCCAGGACGGCCGCGCTGCCCGAGCCGTTGTCGTTGATGCCGGGGCCCTGCCGTACCGAGTCGAGATGGGCGCCGACCATCACCACGTCGTCGGACGCGCCGCCCTTCGTCTGCGCGATCACGTTGCTCGTGATCTGCCGCGTGGTGTCGGTGCTGGTCGCGACCCGCAGCTGCCGGGCGTCCGCCACCTCCATGCCGGTCGTCGCGTCGACGCCCACCACGGGAATGCGCTGAGGAGCACCCGTGCTGCCGGCGAACGTGCCACCCTGGTTGACGACCACCAGCGCGCCCGCGCCCGCCGCCGTGGCGTTGGCCGCCTTGGCGGCGAACGTGCAGCCACCCCTGTCGACCACCGCGACCCCGCCCGATGGGAAATCGGTGAAGTCGGCGTTCAGGCAGCCCGTTCCCGCCGGTTGGGGGCGTCCGGTGACGTCGCCACTCGCCGAAAAGGACAGCGTTGTGATCTTTCCGACATCCTTTCCGTCCGCCACCAGCCGGGCCGGGAACAGTTCCCGGTAGTGATCGAATTGAAAGAATTGCTGCTCGACGTCGTATCCCGCCTCACGCAGGCGCGCCGCCACATAGTCGGCCGAAGCGTCATAGCCTGGAGTTCCCGCCGCTCTGTTACCGCCGTGGGCGTCGGCGATTGCCTGGAATGCTCGCAGATGGCCGAGAATGTTGGCGATCTGTACATCTTCGGCGAGAGGGGCGCCGGGCAGGGCCACGGCGAAGGCGACGAGCAAATGGGTGATCATGCCGCACAGAGTGGCAAGCTTTCACCACCGGGTATGGCAAGGCACGTCGTTGCTGGTAGAGACGTTACCCGGGGCAGTGGCCGCGGTGGGGTGGACGGACACTGGAAGCTGGAGATCGCACGGTCACCCGGGAAAGGTGCAGAATCGCTGTCGGTGGCAGACATCAGGGAAAGCGAGAAATCGGCGGACTCCGCGAAGGAGCGTCCAGTCGTGTCTGAGGCGCGCGACGAACCGGCCGTGTTCGTCGTCGAACCACTGCTGCCGCAGCGGCTGCGCCGCCCGTCCGACGCGCTCCGCTTCCTGGCCACCCTGCTCGCGCTCACCGCGGTCATCCTGCTCATGCTCGTGGCCCAGCAGACGCTCATCGGCCTCGAACAGGACGTCACCCAGGGCACCGACCGCGCGCCCGCCCTCCTGACCCGTATCGCCACCTTCCTGAGCGGCGCGGCCGTCCTGGTCGTGCCCGCCGCGTTCGCCGTCGAACGGGTCTTCCACCGTGACGGCCTGCGCGTCGCCGAAGGCCTGATCGCCGCCATCATCGGCATGGCCGGCTCCTACCTGATCGGCCAGTGGCTGGTCACCAACGGCCCCGGCGACCTGGCGACCCTGCTGACCGGCGGCCGCGACCTCGAACCGCTCAACGCGCTGCTCAGCTCCGTGATCGCCTACGCCACCGCCGTCCGCATCTCCAGACGCCCCACATGGCGGGCGCTCATGTGGACGGTGACCGCGCTGTCGATCTTCGCGCTGTTCACCGGCAAGCAGATCACGCTGCCGAGCGCCATCGTGACCGTCCTGTTCGGCATGGCCGTCGGCTACGGCACCCTCTACGGCGTCGGCAGCCCCAACACCCGCCCGCCGGGCAACGCCGTCATCTCCGCGCTACGCAAGCTGTCCTTCTCGCCCGTCTCCGCCAGGCGGATCGACGACGACCACCAGGGCAGCCGCCGCTACGCCGTCGGCCTGTCCGACGGCACCAGCCTCGACGTCACCGTGCTCGACCGCGACCGCCAGGTGGCCGGCCTGCCGTACCGGCTGTGGCGGCGCATCAGGCTCCACTCCGAGACCAGGCGCCGGGCCATCCGCTCGCTCCGCGCCGAGCTCGAACGCGAGGCGCTCATGGCCTACGCGACCCAGGCGGCGGGCGCCAACACCCCGCGCCTGCTCGGCACCAGCGAGATCGGCACCGAGGCCGCCCTCCTCGCCTACGAGCACCTGGAGACCCGCCCCCTCGACGACGTCAAGGACAGCGAGCTCGACGACGACCTGCTGGCCCAGATCTGGGAGCAGGTGCTGCTGCTCCGCATGCAGCGCCTGGCCCACCGGCGGCTCACCGGCGACAGCATCCACCTCGATCGCGACGGCCGCGTCGTCCTCACCGACCCGCGCAGCGGCGAGGTCGCGGCGGGCGACCTGCTGCTCCGCATCGACATCGCGCAGCTGCTGACCTACCTCGCGCTCCGCGTCGGGCCCGAGCGCTCGGTCAAGGCCGCCGCCTCCGTGCTCGGCAACGACGCGCTCGTCAGCGCGCTGCCCCTGCTCCAGCGCATCGCGCTGACCAGGCCGACCAGGGCCGCCCTGAACAAACAGAAGGAGCTGCTGCCGGCCATCAGGGAGCAGATCGAGGCGCTGACGCCGCAGGCCGAGGTCGAAGAAGTACGGCTGGAGCGGTTCCGGCCGCGCACCCTCGTCACCATCATCGCCAGCACCCTGGCCGCCTACTTCCTGCTCTCGCAGCTCAGCAAGGTCAACCTGCTCCAGGTCATCACCACGGCCAAGTGGGAGTGGGGCGTCCTCGCGTTCGCCGCCGCCGGGCTCAGCTTCGTCGCCGCCGCGCTCATGATCAGAGGGTTCGTGCCCGAGCCGCTGCCGCTCGGCCGTACCGTGCTCGTGCAGTTCGCCTCGTCCTTCGTCAAGCTGGTCACCCCGCCCGCGGTGGGCGGCGTCGCGATCAACACGCGCTACCTGCAGAAGCGCGGGGTGCCGCCGGCGCTGGCGGTGGCCAGCATCGGCGCCTCCCAGGTCATCGGCCTGGCCAGCCACATCGGGCTGCTGCTGCTGTTCGCCTACATCACCGGGTCGAGCGCGACCACGTCGTTCACACCCTCGCGGGGGCTGCTCGCCGTCGTGCTCGCCGTCGCCGTCCTCATGGTGGTCGTGCTCGGCGTGCCGCCCCTGCGCAGGATCATCACCAAGCGGCTGCGCTCGCTGTTCGCCAACGTCGTGCCGCGCCTGCTCGACGTCCTCCAGTCACCCCGCAAGATCACCGAAGGGTTCGGCGGCATCATCTGCCTGTCGCTGGCGTTCGTGGTCTGCCTCTACGGCTGCGTGCGCGCCTTCGGCGGCGACACCAGTTTCACCACCGTCGCCGTCGTGTACCTCACCGCCAACGCGATCGGCTCGGCCGCGCCCACCCCTGGCGGTCTGGGCGCGGTCGAGGCGTCGCTCGCCGTCGGCCTGACGGTGGCCGGAGTGCCCGCGGAGTACGCGACCTCCGCGGTGCTCCTCTACCGGCTGCTCACCTTCTGGCTGCCGGTGCTACCCGGCTGGGCCGCCTTCACCTACCTCCAGCGGCACGAGGCTCTGTGATCGGGGGTCGTCACGACGCGGTCGAGGCGAAGCCCGTGATCTTGTCGATCTGCTCGAGCTCGTCCTCCGTGAACGCCGGCCCGTCCACCGCCGCCAGGTTGGCCTCCAGCTGGCCCACGCTGCTCGCCCCGATCAGCACGCTGGTCACCCGCGGGTCCCTCAGCACCCACGACAGCGCCATCTGCGCCAGCGACTGGCCGCGCGCGCTCGCGATCTCGTTGAGGTCGCGCGCCAGCTCGCGGTCGATCCGGTCCGCCGACAGGAACCTGCTCGTCGCCGCCCGCGAACCGGCCGGCACGCCCTCCAGGTAGCGGTCGGTCAGCAGCCCCTGGGCCAGCGGGGAGTAGACGATGCAGCCGATCCCCTCGTCCTCCAGCGTGTCCAGCAGCCCGTCCTCGATCCACCTGTTGATCATCGAGTACGACGGCTGGTGGATCAGCAGCGGCGTGCCCAGCTCCCGCATGATCCGCGCCGCCTGCGTGGTCTGCTCGGCCGAGTAGTTGGAGATGCCCGCGTACAGCGCCCTGCCCGAGCGCACCGCCGTGTCCAACGCGCCCATCGTCTCCTCCAGCGGCGTCTCCGGATCGGGACGGTGGCTGTAGAAGATGTCGACGTACTCCAGGCCCATCCGCCGCAGCGACTGGTCGAGACTGGCCAGCACGTACTTGCGCGATCCCCACTCCCCATAGGGGCCCGGCCACATGTCGTAGCCGGCCTTGGTCGAGATGACCAGCTCGTCGCGGTAGGGGCGGAAGTCCTGGGCGAAGACGGCACCGAAGTTGCGCTCCGCCGAGCCGTACGGCACGCCGTAGTTGTTGGCCAGGTCGAAGTGGGTCACCCCGCGGTCGAAGGCGCTGCGCAGGATGGCACGCGAGATCTCGATCGGCCGGTCGTCGCCGAAGTTGTGCCACAGGCCGAGCGAGACCTGGGGCAGCCTGAGCCCGCTACGGCCGCTGCGGACGTAGGGCATCTTCTCGTAGCGGTCATCGGCCGCCGCGTAGCTCACCGGGTTCCCCTCTCGATGATCCAGGACAGCGCGAACGCCTCCTCCTTCCACGCGTCGTAGCGACCGCTGCGGCCGCCGTGACCCGCGCCCATCTCCGTCTTCAGCAGGAACGGCCCGCCTTGCGCGGTCGCCCGCAGCCGCGCGATCCACTTGGCGGGCTCGTGGTAGAGCACTCTGGTGTCGTTCAGGCTGGTGATCGCCAGGATCGGCGGGTAGGTCGTCGCCGCGACGTTCTCGTAGGGGGAGTACTCCTTCATGTAGGCGTAGACGTCGGCGTTGTGCAGCGGGTCGCCCCACTCGTCCCACTCGATGACGGTCAGCGGCAGCGACGGGTCGAGGATGGTGTTGAGCGCGTCGACGAACGGCACCTCGGCCACCACGCCGGCGAACTCCTCCGGGGCCAGGTTGGCCACCGCGCCCATCAGCAGGCCACCCGCCGAACCGCCCCTGGCGACGATCCGCTCGCTCCAGCCGGACGCCTTGAGGTGCCGCGCGGCGGCCACGAAGTCGGTGAAGGTGTTCTTCTTCCTGGTGAGCTTGCCCTCCTCGTACCACCGGCGGCCCATCTCGCCGCCACCCCTCACGTGCGCGATCGCGAAGGCGAAACCGCGGTCGAGGAGGCTGAGCCTGGCGACGGAGAAGCTCGGGTCCATCGAGGTCTCGTAGCTGCCGTAGCCGTACAGGAGGGTGGGGGCGGGCCTGGCGGCGTCCTTCCGCTTCACGATCGAGATCGGCACCTTGGTGCCGTCGTCCGCGGTCGCCCACTCCCTGAACTGCTCGTAGTCGGAGGGGTCGTAGCCGCCGAGCACGGGGCGCTGCTTGAGGAGGATGAGCCGCCGCGTCTCGAGGTCGTAGTCGTAGACGCTCGGCGGGGTCACCATGCTGGTGTAGCCGAGGCGCAGCCGTTCGGTGGCGAACTCGGGGTTGCCCGCGGGCGCCACGTCGTAGAGGGGCTCGGGGAACTCGATCTCGTAGGGCTCGCTCTGCCCGCCCTCCAGGGGGTAGGGCAGGACGCGGATGCCGGTCAGGCCGCTGCGGCGGAAGTGGACGACGGCGTGGGTGGCGAACGCGTCGATCTCCAGCAGGCGGGTGTCCTCGCGGTGCGGGATGAGCGGCGTCCACGACCCGGGGTCGTCGAGCGGCGCGGTGGCGAGCTCGAAGTTCTCCGCGTGCTCGTTGTGGAGGACGAAGAAGCGGTCGCCGGCGTGCTCGACGCCGTACTCGACGCCCGTGACGCGGGGGCGCACGACCCTGAACTCGCCGGTCGGGTCCTCGGCGTCGAGGATCCGGACCTCGCTGGTGATCTTGCTGCCGGCGCCCAGGACGAGGTACTTCTCGCTGCGCGTCAGGCCGATGCCGACCCAGAAGCGCTCGTCGGACTCCTCGTAGACCAGCACGTCGTCGGCGGCGTCGGTGCCGAGGACGTGGCGGTGGACCTGGTAGGGGCGCCAGGCGTCGTCCACCCTGGTGTAGAAGAACGTGGTGCCGTCGGCCGACCAGGCGCCGCCGTAGAAGACGCCGCTGATCTCGTCGGCGAGCTTCTCACCCGTCTCCAGGTCCTTGAACGTCAGCGTGAACCGCTCGTCGCCCTTGTAGTCGGTGGAGTAGGCGAGGAGCTTGCCGTCCGGAGTGACGGCGCTGGTGCCGATCGAGAAGAAGTCGTTGTCGCCCGCCAGCTCGTTGCCGTCCAGCAGGACCTGCTCGCCGGGGAGCGTGGCGTCGGTGGTGACCTCCGGAGGGGTGTCGCCGTCGGCGGGCACCCTGCAGGAGATGCCGTACTGCTTGCCCTCCTGGGTGCGCGAGAAGTACCACCAGGCGCCCTTGCGGCTGGGAACCGACAGGTCGGTCTCCTGCGTGCGCCCCTTGATCTCCTGGAAGACCTGCTCCTGGAGCTCGTCGAGGTGGGTGGTCTCCTGCTTGAGATAGTCGTTCTCCTGCTGGAGATAGGCGATCGTGTCAGGGTCTTCCTTATTGGTGAGCCACGCGTATTCGTCGATCACGGTGTCGCCGTGATGGGTGCGCTCGCTCGGAACCTTCTTCGCCAGAGGCGGGATGTGGCTGCTCACCTCGCCGAGTCTACGTTTCGCGTCTCGAGTGGTCGGGAGCGCTGCTAATCTTGAGGAGTCGGCGCGGCGCGGCGCAACCACCTAGTGGCAAGACCGCCAGGGCCGGCAAACCCCACTGACGCAGCGGTTCTGAAGATCGGTTTGTGAAACGGTCGGAGGGCTGGTAAGTTAGAGGGGTTGCCCCGGAATCGGGGTGGTCGAGATTGTAGCTGGTTCGCCCGGTTTGACAGCAAGTCGGATGAAACGGTAAAATTAAGACACAACGAACGAAGCGAGTGCGGCCGGGTGGTTGACGGTGAACGCGTCCGTTTCTTGAGAACTCAACAGTGTGTTAAAAGCCAGTGCATGAA
>NZ_JBSGDV010000003.1:0-192575 GCF_053602555.1 Nonomuraea sp. NPDC004354
CCACTCGGCGTTCGTCAGATCACCACGACCCATATGCCAAGAGTGACAAGACCAGCGCTCACCGTCAGGAGATCTAAGAAACAGCTCCTAGGCGGACGCGCACGATGGGCAGCTGGACGGGCCAGTGCCCGCGGTGGACGAGGACGTCGCTGAAGCACATGCCGCATGCGTGGATGCGGACGACGACCTGGCCCGGCCCCGCCACGGGGTCTGGCAGCTCCTGGAATTCCCATGGTGAGTTCAGTTGTGTGACCACGGCTGCGCCCCGGTCTCCTCCTCCGCCTGCGATCCGGAGGACCAACGTAAGGACGGCTCGCGCGCGGCGGACAGGCTGACTTGACGCAGCTCGACGCGTTTCCTCGACAGGCGAAAGCGCTGGACATCCTCCCGGGTGACCATGAAGGTGGGTGCATGACCAGTCTGTACTCGCACGCAGGCGGCGACGAGGCGCTGCACAGGCTCGAGGAGATCTTCTACGCGAAGGTCCTCGAGGATCCCCTGCTCAAGCAGCTGTTCCGAGAGCGTCGCGCCACCCACGTCGATCACCTGACCTGGTTCACGGCCGAGTCCTTCGGCGGGCCCGACCGCTTCACCCGCGAGCTCGGCTTCGACCATCTCATCCAGGTGCACCGCCACCTCGACATCACCGACGAGCAGCGAGAGCGTTTCGTGGCGCTGTACATGGAGTCCTTCGACGAGGCGGGCCTGCCGGCCGACGAGCCGTTCCGCGAGGCGGTGCGCGAGCACCTGGAGTTCGGCTCGCGCGTCGCGCAGCAGAACTCCCGCGCCGCCACCGACGACGAGCTCCACCCCCTGCGCGACGTCCCGCTGTGGACGTGGAAGGAGCCCGATCAGTCCAGCTCGTAGTGCAGGCGCGCCTCGATGGCGTAGGCGTGCGGCGCGTATCCCATGCGCCGGTGCTGGAAGACGACCCACGCGGCCTGCGCGTCGCGCTCGGCGGGCAGGCCGGCTTCGTGGGCGACGCACAGGGTGTCGGAGAAGTTGCTCTCCTCGCGGCCCTGCAGGCTGACGGGCACGGCCGGCAGCCTGATGCACAGCTCGGCGGCCAGGCGCTGCATGCAGCGGGTTCCGGTGTCGAGCAGGGCGCGGGTGTGGGCGGGGGCCCAGCTGGGAGCCAGCGCCTCGGTGAGCGCGGCCACGTCGAGCACGATGACCGCGGCCTTCAGCCAGTCCAGGTCGCCGGCGGGCCGGCGGAAGGCCAGGGTGGGAGGGGCGATGTGGGTGCTCTCCACCTCGGTCATCCAGCCCGTCTACTCGGCGAACAGGCCGTCGAGGTGGTCACGGGAACCGGTCCTGAGGTAGGCGGCCAGCAGCGCGTCGGCGTCCCGCGGGTTGCACACGCTGGCCGCCAGCCTGGCCACGAGGCGCTCGCGCCTGCCGTAGGCGTGCAGGAAACGGAGCAGGTAGGCGGTCACGGCGGCGAGCAGCAGGCCGTGGGAGGCCCACTCGGCCTCCCGCAGCGGCGTGGCGTCCAGCAGCGCGAAGCCCGCCGACGACACGCCGAGCCAGATCGCGGCCACCGTGAGGACGGCCAGCGGCGCGCACAGGTCGAGCGGACCCGGCGCGGCAGCCGCCCGCCGACCGCGACGAGGACGGAGGCGTGCGTGCGCAGGGTGCCGCGGACCAGCCTGGACGGCCTGCCCCTGGGCGTGAAGACCGTGAGCAGGACGTTCGCCCAGACCGCTGCCACCAGCGCGCCGCCGGCCAGCGCGGTCATCACGGCGATCACCATGGCACCCATCCTCCGGCCTGCGGCGCGCATGTCCCAGAGCCGCTTGATACTGGCAGTGCCACTGCCACCCAGGCCACCGCCACCGGGGTCACCAACCGCGACCAACGGCCACCGCCACCCGGGGCAGGGCGTCCCGGGGGCGGCGGGGCGGTCAGAGCGACGCGCGCAGCTCGGTGGCGAGCTCGCGCAGCGTGGCGGGCCCGAGCAGGTTGCGCAGCGGCACGTCCACGCCCAGGTCACGGCGCATCCTGTCCCTGAACCTCATGGCCAGCACCGAGTCGAGGCCGAGGTGGGTGAGCGGCGTGTCGACGGCCACCTCGTGGCCGGGCACCGCCAGGACCTGCGCGGCCAGGCGGGCGACGGAGGCGGCCAGTTCCGCCTCGGTGAGCGCCGCGAGGTCGGGCCGGGAAGGGCCCGAGGCGGCGGGCTCGGGCGGCTGCGCGCTTTTCGCCGAGTCGGGCCAGAAGCGCCGCCGCTGCCAGCGGTAGGCGGGCAGCGGGACGAACCCGCCCTCGGGATAGCGCGCCCGACTCCTTGCGCCTGCCCATGACCCGCTCCTGCTCGGCCAGCGGGGTGTCGTCCCACCTGTCGACGAACAGCCGGACCAGGCGGACAGCGACGTAGCTGCCGCCCACGGCCCACGCGGGCTCGCCGTCGCCGGGCCCCACCCACACGGCCGTGTCCATCACGGCGGCGTTTCCCGCGTCGGGATTGCCCGTGCCGTCCTTGAACCGAGCAGGTTGCGCATGCCGGTCGTGCCCGGACGCGCGACGGCGTCCGGCCGGGCGAAGCCGTCCTGCGACCAGGCCGGCGCGAGGCCGCCCCTGGTCGCCCTGACGGCCCGGCGCAGGGCGTGCACGCACACGTCGGGGTGGTCGCCCTGCACCAGCAGCAGGTCGCCGTGAGTGCGGGCGGGATCGAGGACGTCGTTGGCCAGCACGCCCATCGGGACCAGCTCCACCGGTTTGGCGGCGGCCAGGCCGTACCTGCGGTCGAACAGCGACGCGCCGACGCTCAGCGTGGCCAGCACGGGCCGGCGGCCCTGGCCGAGCAGGAGCGCGCTGTCGGGCGGCGGCCGGTCGGCGGCGGCCGGCGCGGGGACGCGGCCCGCCATGAGGTTCTCGAGCTCGGCCGACAGCGCCCGCAGCGTGCCGGCGAGCGTTCGCCGGTCGGGGTCCAGGTCCAGGCCGAGCCGGGCTTTGAAGCCGGCGGAAGTCACGGTCACAGGTCCCGCCGGGCGGCGACACGGGCCGGGATCGGGATCTCATGGTCACAGGTCCCGCCGGGCGGGATCGGGCACAGGTCCCACCGGGCGATGAAGCCGGCGGGGGTCGGGATCACAGGTCCAGGTCGAGCCGGGCGATGGGCTCCACGAGTTCCTGCTCCTCGTACTCCAGGTGCGACAGCAGGGCCGCGGCCAGTTCGTCGAGCCGGTCGCGGACGCCGTCGATGGCGTCGCCGTCCTGCACCATGGCGACCAGCGCGTCGTCGAGGCGGGTCAGCAGGCCGGCGATGACCTCGTGCTCCTCCTGGAGCCGGTCGATGACCGGTGCCAGCGAGGCCTGCGCGGACCGCAGCGTGGGGAACAGGTGCTCGTCCTCGATGGTGTGATGGGTGGTGACGATCCGGCAGTAGGAGGCGCAGAAGCTGCCGAGCGTCCAGTAGTTCTGCCGCATCGTGAGCTGGTTGATCATCGATCGGAGCGCGGCGACCTCGCCCCTTCCCTCGGCGACCTGCTCCAGCGCCTCGCGGATCCCGGCCAGCTCGTCGCGCAGGTCGTCGTGCACCTTGACCAGGTGCAGGCCGCGCTGGCGCTGGGCGGGCGAGAGCTCGGCCAGGTCGCGCTTGGGCAGCCTGGGCCTGGTCGAGTCGTCGAGCGGGCCGGGGGACGGCTTCGGCTCGGCGGTTCGCTGCTGCTCGCGGCCGACGGCCTGCCTCACGGCGGGCGCGACCTCCTCGGCGAAGATCTTGAGGTCGCGCTCGTCGGCGGGGGCCAGGACGAAGACGCTCATGCCGTACCGGTGGACGAGCTCGGTGAGCTGCTCGGCCCACAGCGCGGGCGGCCCGTCGAGGAAGCCGGTGCCGGGCAGCCGCGAGAAGCGGCCGTTGATGTTGTAGACGCGGCGGATCAGGGCGGGATCGCGGCCCGCGTCCGCCGCCGCGCGGTCGACGATCGCGCTCATCGCTGCCAGCTCGGCCGGTGGGGCGTAGGCGGAGGACGGCACCCAGCCGTCCGCGGTGCGCCCGGTCAGCTCCAGCATGCGCCGCCGGTAGGCGCCGACCCACACGCCGATGCGGTGCGGCGGGAACGGCCCCGGCGCGGCGCCGTCCAGCCGGTAGTGGGCGCCGTCGAAGCTGGCGGGGCCGCCGGGCGTCCACAGCGCGCGCATCACCTCGATGGCCTCCTCGAGGGCGGCGACGGCCTCGGCAGGGGTACGGCGGGGCCCGCCCATCGCGGCGACGCCGTCCCGGAAGGCGCCGGAGCCGACACCGAGCTCCACCCTGCCGCCGCTCAGGATGTCGAGGCTGGCCGCGGCCCTGGCCAGGACGGCCGGCGGACGCAGCGGCAGGTTGGCCACGTCGGGGAAGAACCTGATGTGCTGGGTGCGCGCCGCCAGCACCGACAGCAACGTCCACGTATCGAGGAAGGAAGGCTGGTAGGGATGATCCTGCACGCCGATGATGTCCAGCCCGGCGTCCTCGGCGAGCATGGCCTGGCGCGTCAGCGGGTGCACGTCCTTGGCGGCGGGGGTAAGGAAGGCACCGAACCACAGGTCATGCCTAAAATCCGTCATAGGTCTTACATTACATAACCGGCTTACGGAAGGTAAGTGATGTCCTCTCCCGAGGCGCTCATGCGGCACTGCCCGCACTTCCAGACCGCGATCGAGCTGGTGGGCCGCAGGTGGAACGGCGTCATCCTGCTCGCGCTGGCCAGGGGCGCGACGCGGTACGGCGAGCTGCGCGACGCGGTCCCCGGCCTGTCGGAACGCCTGCTCGCGCAGCGGCTGCGCGAGCTGGAGTCGTCGGGCGTGGTGGCGCGCGAGGTGCGGCCGACCACGCCGGTACAGATCCGCTACTCGCTCACCGAGAGCGGCGCGGCGCTGGTCGAGGCCATGCGGCCGCTGATGGCATGGGCCGACAGGTGGGTCGGTCAGTCGGCGATGTAACTGATCGACGAGACCTCGTACCCGCGGGCCTTGGAGCCGGCGACGTGCATCAGCAGCGCGCCGCCCTCGTACGACCAGGCGCAGGTCTTCTTCTCGCACCCCTGGAAGGTGTACGGCACGCCGTGGGGATCCCAGGTGACCTTGAACAGCGTCTTCAGCGCCGGTGTGGCGGCGACCTCGGCGCCCTGCCTGCGGTCGCCCTTGCGCCAGGCGTCCATCAGGTGCGTGGCCGCTTTCTCCTTGGAGTAGTGGCGCGACTCATACACGCGCGTCACCTTGCCGCCGGAGACGATCATCAGGATGCCGTTGAGCTCGCCCGGCACCCGCACGCTGGTGTGCCTGAACGCGCAGGCGCCGCCCGCGCAGCCGGCCAGCCCGTCGGGCGCGCGGAAGGGATAGGCGAACAGCGTCGTGACGGCGGCGGGCGTGGCGACCTTGGCGGCGGCGGTCCTGTCGTCGCGCAACCAGGCGCGGAACAGCCGGTTGGCCGTGGTCGCGGGCTTGGGAGCGGCGGCGAGGGCCGGCGTCTCGAGGGTGGGGGCGTTCGCGGCCGCGGCGGAGGCGGGCGTGCTCGCCGGCGCGGCGGGCCCGGGGGTGGCACGCGGGGTGGCAGGACGGGCGGCGGCCTGTGCTACCGCGGCGGAGGAGAGGGAGGCCGAAGAGAGGGTGGCCGAGGGGAGGGTGGCCGAGGGGAGGGTGCGGGTGGTGGCCGCCGTGGCGGCGGTGGGGAGCGTGAGGGTGGCCGCCGCGGCGGCGGCCACTCCGAGCAGCCATCGACTTGACATGCCCCGACGGTAGGGTGCGGTCCTTGCACCCCGGTTGCAGCGGCCTAGGGTGGGCCCATGGACTTCCTGGAGATCGCCGTCGAGCAGGCCCGCACGGGGCTGGCCGAGGGCGGGGTGCCCGTCGGGGCGGTGCTGGTGGCCGACGGCGAGGTGCTCGGCGCCGGCCGTAACCGCAGGGTGCAGGAGGGCAGCGTGATCCGCCACGGCGAGACGGACGCGCTGGAGCGGGCCGGACGACGGAGCGCGCACGTCTACCGGCGCTCGACCATGTACACGACGCTGTCGCCGTGCGCGATGTGCACCGGGGCGATCCTGCTCTACGAGATCCCGCGCGTGGTGATCGGCGAGAACCGCACCTTCATGGGCAGGGAGGACCTCCTGATCGCCCACGGGGTCGAGGTCGTGGTGGTCGACTCGGCCGAGTGCCGGGCGCTGATGGCGGCCTTCGTCGAGCGCTGGCCCGAGGTGTGGAACGAGGACATCGGACAGCCGTCCGAGTGACAGAATGTCCCTGCCCGGTTACCGAAAATCACCGCAAGCCGGGAACGCCCGCGGCTAAGGTCGCCCCATGGATCTACTCGCGCGTGCCGCGGAGCTCAAGCCGGAGCTGCTGGAGTTCGCGGTGTCAGGGCGGTTCACCCGGGAGCTCGGCCTGGTGTACGGCCGTTTCTTCCCCGACGGGGTGGTCACCGACGAGGCGACCTCGGCGCTCGCGCTCGACCACTTCGCGCTGGAGTACCGCCTTCCGGGAGGCGACCTGCTGATCGACAGGTTCGTGGCCGAACGTCCCGAGCTCCCCGAGGCCGAGCGCGCCATGGTGCTCGGCTGGAAGGACGTGGTGGAGGGCGTCTTCGAGGTCCGCACCGTCGCGGGCCCGGCGATCATCCTGTTCAACCTGATCGACGAGCTGACCTACACCGCCCACTCCGATCTGGGTGAGGGCGCCTTCGACGTGCTCGACCCAGGGATGTTCCTGGTGGGACGGCTCATCCCCGTCACCCTCGACGCCTGGCTGATCAGCGCCACCC
Organism: Nonomuraea sp. NPDC004354; assembly: GCF_053602555.1. Taxonomy (NCBI): domain Bacteria; kingdom Bacillati; phylum Actinomycetota; class Actinomycetes; order Streptosporangiales; family Streptosporangiaceae; genus Nonomuraea; species Nonomuraea sp. NPDC004354. The sequence goes on from NZ_JBSGDV010000003.1 coordinate 6,737, forward strand.
CCGCCGTCCACACGAGCGAGGCACGGCCGCTGCTGGTGCGCGCGGCGGCCGAGGCCGCGCTGCGCCATCCGGCACGGGTGTTCCGCAACCCGGCCCTGCTGGCCGAGGCGTGGCAGATCCAGGCGGCACAGCGGCGGCAGTTCGTCGAGCACTTCGGCTCCGACCTGGTCGTCATACGCGGCGCCGAGGTGGCCGAGCGGATGGGCGAGTTCGCCTCGCTGGAGTTCCCCGGCCATCTCGCCGAGGAGGAGAGCGTCGCCCTCATCTTCGACGAACGCGACGGGCTGGGCTACTACACCGACTTCGCCGCGGTCGAGGCGGCCTTCGCCGACCCGTCCCTGGTCACCAGGAGCCGCTACCGCGACGCCGTCAGCCGGTACCTGCGGGGCGACGCGGTCTCCCCCGTGCCGATCAGGCGCCTGGCGGCGCGCGACCCCCGGCCGGCCGGGGAGGTGTTCGCCAGGCTGCTCGGACGGCACGGCTTCACCTGGCAGCTGGACGGCGAGGCGCTGCTGCGAGCGCACAAACCCGGCTACTTCGCCACGCCCCGCCTGCCGGCGTGCACGCCCGTCACCTCGGTGATCGCCGAGCTCGAACGCGTCCTGGAGGACGGCCGCTGACCCCGGCGGCCCGTCCTGCGGGGCGGATCGGCCGCGGGCACCCGGGATCGCAGGGGGCACGGGCGGTCGCCGGTAGCGGTCGGGGCGCCGGCGGGCCTGGAGTCAGGGCTCGGGTGGGCGCCAGTCGGCGGGCCAGGGGTTGTAGTCGACCTCCAGCGGCTCCTGCTCCGGGCGCAGGCCCTCCGGCACGTGCTGCAGGTTGACCCTGATCCGGTACCACACGCTGCTGCGCCCGCGCATCCCGTCCACCAGCACATCGGCCGGCTCGAGGAACCCCACCACGTCGGGATGGCGGGCCTTCCACGCCTCGAGGCCCGCCAGTGCCTCGTCCTTGTGCTGGGCCCTGGCGATCTCGATCAGCGGCAGCTCGGTGCGCTCGGGCGGCGGGCCCTGCGCCTCGGCCAGCTCCAGCAGCGGGGTGAGCGAGCCGGCGTGCAGGTCCATGTCCTCCCACGGGTCACCGAGCGCGGCGAACCGCTTGGGCACCGTGTCGATCGTGAACTCCTCCGGGCGGCACCCCGGCACCTCGTCCCACGCCAGCGGCGTGGACACGCGGGCGTCCTGCACCGGCCTGACGGAGTAGGCGGAGGCCACGGTGCGGTCGTAGGCGTTCTGGTTGTAGTCGACGAAGACGCCCTGCCGCTCCTCCTTCCACCACCGGCTGGTCGCCAGATCGGGCGCCCTTCGCTCCACCTCGCGGGCGACGGCCTCGGCCGCCTGCCGTACCTGCGAGAAGCTCCAGTCGGGGGTGATGCGGGCATAGACATGGAAGCCGCGTGAACCGGAGGTCTTCGGCCACGCCACCAGCCCGTGGTCGGCGAGCACCTCGCGCGCCACCTGCGCGGTCTCCAGCACCTGGCCCCACGGCACGCCCGGCACCGGGTCGAGGTCGATGCGCAGCTCGTCGGGATGGGCGAGGTCGGCGGCCCGCACGGGGTGCGGGTTGAGGTCGACGCAGCCCAGGTTGACCACCCACAGCAGCTGGCGGGCGTCGGTGACGACGACCTCCTCGGCGCTCCGCCCCGACCGGTAGCGCAGCTCGGCGACCTCGATCCAGGGTGGGCGCTTGGCCGGGGCGCGCTTCTGGAAGAACGCCTCCTGCTCGATGCCGTGCACGAACCGTTTGAGGATCATCGGCCGCCCCGAGACGCCGCGCAGGGCGCCCTCGGCGACCGCCTGGTAGAAGCGGACCAGGTCGAGCTTGGTCCGCCCGCCCTGCGGGAAGACCACCTTGTCCGGGCTGGTGATCGTCACACCGTCGATGTCCGGCATGGTCTCACCATACGTGAGCGCACCGACAAGATCCCGGCGCGCACACGCCGCGCCGGCGGGAGGCCCGGCCGGTCAAGCCCAGGCCCGGGATCATGGTCACCAGGACCCCGGCGGGCGGTCCTCCCGAAGGGGCGGGGCCGGGTGGTCAGGGGGTGGAGAAGTCGCCGTGGCGGCCCGCTCCCGCGGCGAACCTGGCGGCGCCGTCGGCCGCCTCGCCCAGGGCGGCGATGCCGTGGCGGAGTTCGTTGCGCATCGCCTCCTGCTCGGGCAGCGCCGCCTGCTCCAGCGCCGACATGCGGTCGCCGCGCAGGCAGGTCTGGGGGAAGCGGGCCAGGTCGTGGGCCAGGCGCTCGGCGGCCTGGCGTGACTGCCCGGCGGGGACGACCCTGTTGGCCAGCCCCATGCGCAGCGCCTCCTCGGCCGCTACGGGACGGCCGGTGAGGATCAGGTCCATGGCGTGGGAGAGACCGATCAGGCTCGGCAGCCGTACCGTGCCACCGTCGATGAGCGGGACGCCCCAGCGCCGGCAGAAGACCCCGAACACCGCGTCCTGCTCGGCCACGCGCAGGTCGCACCAGAGGGCGAGCTCGAGGCCGCCGGCGACCGCGTGGCCGGCGACGGCGGCGATGACGGGCTTGCTCAGCCGCATCCTGGTGGGACCCATGGGGCCGTCGCCCTCCTCCTCGACATGGTTGTCGAGGCGTTTGAGGTCGGCCCCCGCGCAGAAGGTGCCGCCCTCGCCCCACAGCACGGCGACGGCCGCGTCCGACGCCTCGAACGCGGTGAAGGCCGCGACCAGCGCGTCGGCGGTCTCGCGGTCGACGGCGTTGCGGGCTTCGGGCCTGGAGAGCACCACGGTGGTGACGGGGCCTTCCCGCTCGGTTCGCACGGTCATCCGGTCCTCCGGTGGACGTCGGGATCGGGCTCCTCCCTGGTCGTCGGCGGCCGTGGCGTGATGGGTGCCTGGTGACCGCCTGACGGGATCAGAGGGTGAGCGCCCCGGCGACGAGCTCGTCGAAGCGCTCCAGATCCTCCGCCGGGCGGTCGATGCCGCGCAGCGGCCCCTGGTCCGCGAGGTGCGCCTCGGCGTGGAGCCGGGCCACCAGGGCCTTGCGGTCGCCGAAGCCCGCGCGCTGCTCCCAGCCCGCCTGCTCCAGCAGCAGGGCGGCCGCGTAGACGTCCGCCATGAGCTGGGCCAGCGGGAACAGCCGGGCCTCGGCCACGACCGGGTCGAGCGAGGACCACACGGTGATCGCCTTGCGGAGGTCGTCGATGCGCCCGCGGACCAGGTCGACGGTCGCGGAGTCGCCGGACGGGGCCTGGTCGGCGGCGGCGGTCAGGCGGTCGAGGAAGGGCTCGTGGGCGTTCTCGCGGAGCATCGCCCGCCGTACGTCGAGGCACAGGATGTTGTCGCCGCCCTCCCAGATCGGGTTGACCTGGGCGTCGCGCAGGAGGCGGGCGACCGGCCACTGCTCGATGTAGCCGTTGCCGCCGTGGATCTCGATGGCGTCGCCGGCCGCGGTGACGCCGAGCCGGGCGGCGCGCAGCTTGACGAGGGCGGGCGCCAGGCGCAGCCGCGGGCCGAGGTGGCCGTCGAAGACCAGCGCCTGCGCCGCTTCGACCTCGACGATGAGCTCGGCGAGCTTGCGCCGCATGAGCGGCTGGTCGATGAGGCGGCGGCCGAAGGCCTCGCGGGCGGAGGCGTAGCAGATCGACTCGACGAGGGCGCGGCGGGCGACGCCGGCGCCCATCATGGCGACGCCGAGCCGTGAGGCGTTGGTGAGCTTCATCATCGTGCCGAACCCCGAGCCTGATCCTGAGCCCGCCAGCAGGAACGCCTCGGCGCCGGTGAACTCCACCTCGGCGGAGGCGACCGAGCGGGTGCCGAGCTTGTCCTTGAGCCTCCTGATCCGTACGGCGTTGCGGGACCCGTCGCGCCGCTCCCACAGCACCAGGAAGGGCGCCACCTCACCCGTGGGCAGCCTGCCCAGCACCACGAACGCGGAGCCGTTGGCGTTGGAGGCGAACCACTTCAGGCCGGTCAGGCGCCAGGCCTCCCCGTCGGGCTCCGCGCTCGCCTCCAGGGCCGCGAGGTCGGAGCCGCCCGTCCGCTCGGTGAACATCTGCGCGGCCTCGCCGGAGTAGAACCCGTCGGCGAAGATCGAGCGGACCCGGTCGCGGACGTCGGCGGGCGCGTGCTTCTCGGCCAGTGACACCACCATGTCGCCGCCGGTGCCGAGGGCGCAGCCCATGCCGATGTCGGCCTGGTCGAGCAGGTAGGTCCAGGCCGCGGCCAGCGCGGCGGGGTCGGCTCCGTGCTGTCTGGCGGTCTCGGCGAACGCGGGCGAGGTGAAGTTGTCGGCCATCAGCGCCTCGCGCGCCGCGACGAACGACGGCGGCATGACGACCTGGCTGATGTCACGCCCCCACTTGTCGTACTTCTCCAGGCGGGGCGGGTTGCGGTCGGTCTCCTCCGCGTGCGCGGCGATCGGCCCGCCCATGAGCGCGCCCAGGCGGGACAGGTGGGGTGCGGCCCAGTCGTACCCCTCGCCCAGGTGGCGGCGCATCAGCAGCTGGAGCGAGGGGTCGCAGGACCACCAGTCGCGTCCGGCCGCGCCCTGGTAGCGCGCGGTGTCGTAGCGGCCGCTGGGGCCGTCGACGGGTTCGATCAGATAGCTCGCCATGCTCGGAGTGTTACATATAATCGACACGCGATGGAAGACCGTAATACTCTGACCGCCCGCTCGGCCGTGCTGAGCGCGCTGCTCGGCAGCCACCCGCCCCGGCTGCCGAGCCGGGCGCTGGTGCGCATCGGCGAGGTGTTCGGCATCGCGGAGGGCACCGTGCGGGTGGCCCTGTCGCGGATGGTCGCGGCCGGCGACCTGGTGCAGGACGACGGGCGCTACGCGCTGTCCGAGCGGCTGCGCGAACGGCAGGCCAGGCAGGACGAGAGCCGGTCCCCGCACACCAGGGCGTGGGACGGCACGTGGGAGATCGCCGTCGTCACCGCGGAACGGCGCGCGCCCGCCGACCGGGCGGCGCTGCGGCACACGATGACCACGCTGCGCCTGGCCGAGCTGCGCGAGGGCACCTGGCTGCGCCCGGCGAACCTCATCAGGCGGTGGCCGGAGATCGTCACGGCGCAGTGCACGCTCATCGACGGCACGCCGCGGGAGGACCCGACGGCGCTGCTGTGGGACCTGGCGGGGTGGGCGGCCGAGGCGCGGCGGCTGCTGACGGCGCTCGACCGGGCCGAGGGGCTGGCGGAGGGGTTCCTGGTGTCGGCGGCCGTGCTGCGCCACCTGCTGGCCGACCCGCTGTTGCCGCCGGAGCTGCTGCCCGAGGGGTGGCCGGGTGCGGAGCTGCGGGCGCGCTACGACGACTTCGACCGCGGCTACCGGAAGGCGCTGCACCGGCACCTCGAGGCGTGACCGCCGCCCGGCCGGCGTCGGGCCTCATCGGGAGCGCGAGGTTCGCCGGCCGGGCGGTTCGGCGCGTCCCCGGCGACCTCAGAGCGGGACGCCGAAGATCACCCGGCGGTTCCTGAACTCGGTGACGCTCCACAGCTTCCCGCCCGACACCGTCAGGTCCTCGGGCCCGACGGGGAACGGCCGGACCGTCACCTCCCCGCCCCGGTCCACGACGAGCCTCCCGTTGGTGCGCGCGTCGGCCGCCTGGCTGAGGTACCAGGCCCCGCCGGACGACACCGCCCCCTGGATCTTCGCGTGCGGCATCGTGAAGGCTTCCCGCGGCACCCCGTCGCCGAGGGGCAGCTCCCACCTGGCCACCCTGCCGGTGGGCGCGTCCTGGACGTACTCTCCCGCCACCAGCGTGTGCGGCGTCGTGCTGCGGTCGACCGCGACGAAGGAGAAGAGCGCCCCGGGCGTCGCCACGCGCCAGAAGTCGGTCTGCGGGATCACGTACCGGTAGCCGAAGGCGTGGAACCTCTCGCCGGATCGCCCGATGCGGGTGGGGTCGCCGAGGTCGTTCTGCGCCGTCCGCAGGTCGAGGAGGTTGTTCATGTCGAACACCCGCAGGCCCCGCGTGGTGTCGGCGACGTAGAGCTGGTCGCCGTACCACGCGATGCCGCCGGCGTGGATGTTGATCGGCCCGTACGACCCGTCGGGCTTGGCCTCCACGAGCAGCGCGTGCTGGTAGCGCAGCGTCGACGGGCTCAGGAAGGTGACCCTGACGCCGCGCTCGGCCACCGGCGGCACCGGCTTGAAGTACCAGCCGGCCACGAACACCGGCACGCCCGCGGCACCGGAGTCCTCACCGCAGGTCAGGCCCTGCGGGTACCAGTCGGGCGTGTCGTTGTCCTTCTCGTCGAAGGCGTACCAGTCGGCCGGCCTGGGCTGCATCGTGCCGAGCGCCGCGGCCGCGCCCTTGCGCACCGCCTTCCTGTTGGCCTGCGCGAGCACGGCCTCCACCGCGCTCGCCCCGATGTCGGCGGCCAGCTTGGCGGCGCCGTCCCGCAGGGTCCCCGTCACCCTCCGGAGCGCGAAAGGCGCCTTCTCGGCCGGAACCATCCCCTTGGAAGCCATCGTCCCCTCGCTTTACTCTCCCTTGGGATAGTTTGACGGACGAGAGTGGCTTCTGGTTCGGTTACCGCCACATGTGCACCGGCTGGCCGCTTAGCGCGTTCTCGTAGTAGCGCCGCACCATCGCCTCGCTGTCGCCGCCCAGCTCGGCCATGGCCTCGCGCTGCCACACCGCTCCGGTACGGCCGAGCCGTACCCGCTGGGCGATGATCTCCAGGTCGGCCTCGGACGGCTGGACGCCGGCCCTGAGCAGCGCCGCCCTGGCCTCCGGCAGCAGCGACAGCACCAGGTCGGCGGCGAGCACCTCGCGGCCCTCCCAGGTCAGCTTGGCGTGCAGCCCGTTCATGGCCGCGCGGTAGAAGTTCTGGTAGGCGGTGCCGAACGGCTGCCCGGTCAGGTCCCGCTCGGCCAGCGCGAGCGTCAGCCCCAGCAGGAAGGCGGTGTTGGCGGCCATGTCGGCGCAGGTCGGCCCGGCCGGCAGGGCCCGGAACTCGATGCGCAGATGACCGCCGTCGACGGGGTCGTAGACGGGCCTGTTCCACTGCCACACCGTCCCGCTGTGCAGCCTGAGCTCGGCCAGCTCGCCGCCCTGGTCGAGGGCGGGGATCACCGGCTCGTAGTCGCGCGCGTACCGCTCGAACAGCTCGTAGGCCCCTTCGCGCACCCAGTCGGAGCCGAAGGTGGCGCGGCCGTCCCTGCGGAAGCGGCGGCCGATGTCCCTGTCGTCGGCCGCCTCCTCGAACAGCGCGATCCTGGTCTCCTCCCACAAGGTCCTGCCCAGGAAGAACGGCGAGTTGCCGCACGCGGCCAGCACCGGCCCGATGGCGAGCTGGGCGCCGTTGTAGGTCCTGGCGAAGTCGGCGGCCGGCGTGCGCAGGTGGACCTGCCACGAGGTGTTGGCCGCCTCCAGGATGACGTCCTGCACCTCCAGCTCGAGATCGTCGATCCTGACGATGAACGGCTCGAGCCGCAGCCGCCGCATCCCTCGGGCCAGCGCCCGGTACCGGGCCTCGTCGCTGATGGCCAACTGCGTGAAGTCGCCGGTGCCGAGCGTGGGCAGGATGCCGATCGGCACCGCCCCGCCGCCGGCCAGTTCGCCGACCGCGCCGTCGACGGCTCTGATCAGCTCCTGCATCTCGTCGGCCAGCCGCTCGAAGGGGCGGCCCGCCAGCGGCAGCGGCGTCAGGTTGGCTTCCACGTTGTAGCGGCCCAGCTCCACGGTCAGCCGGTCGTCGCCGAGCCGCTCCAGCACCTCGGCGTTGCGCGGCAGCGGCCGTCCGCGCCCGTCGACCAGGAAGAGTTCGAGCTCGGCACCGATGGTGGTGGGGCCCGCACCGAAACCAGGTCTATCGAGCAGCCGGCGCAGCTCGGCCAGCTGGTCGTTGAGGCGTTCCGCGAAGCGCGTGTATTCGGCCTCGGAGAACCGCTCCTTGTCAACCTCTTGTCCCATGCCCCCCTACTGTCCGAGCGACCAGGCTCCACACCTCACCGCGGAGGGCGGCCCGTCGCGCCGCGGCGGCCCCGGGTGAGCGGCGGATCCCGGCTCCGGGCGGCCCGGCGCCGGAGCTGCCCTTGCGCGCATCGCGGGAGCTCACTCTAAGCTCATGAGATGCGCGCGGTGATGTTCGACCTGTTCGGCGGCGATCTCGACCTGCGGGAGGCGCCCGACCCCTCCCCCGGCCCTCATGGCGTGGTGATCCAGGTGGCCGCGACGGGGCTGTGCAGAAGCGACTGGCACGGCTGGCAGGGCCACGACCCCGACATCACCACGCTCCCCCACGTACCGGGTCACGAGCTGGCCGGCGTGGTCGCCGCGGTCGGGGCGGAGGTACGCGAGTGGCGCGAGGGCGACAGGGTCACGGTCCCGTTCATCTGCGCCTGCGGCTCGTGCGGGTCCTGCGCGGCGGGCGAGCAGCAGGTGTGCGAGCGCCAGACGCAGCCGGGCTTCACCCACTGGGGCTCCTTCGCCGACTACGTCGCCATCGACCACGCCGACGTCAACCTCATCGCGCTGCCGGAGGAGATGGCCTTCACCACCGCGGCCGCCCTGGGCTGCCGCTTCGCCACCGCCTTCCGAGCCGTCGCGCACGTCGGCGCGGCCAAGCCGGGCGAGTGGGTGGCCGTGCACGGCTGCGGCGGCGTGGGCCTGTCCGCCATCATGATCGCCACGGCGGCGGGGGCCAGGGTCGTGGCCGTCGACATCAGCACCGAGGCGCTTCACCTGGCCGAGCTCGCGGGCGCCACCCACTTCGTCAACGCCTCGTCGGGCGACGCCGCCGCCCAGGTCATGGAGCTGACCAGGGGCGGCGCCCACCTGTCCATCGACGCGCTCGGCAGCGCGTCGGCGGCCGCCGCCTCCATCGAGAGCCTGCGCCGCAGGGGCCGCCACGTGCAGGTGGGCCTGCTGCCCGGCGAGCGCACGCCGTTGCCGATGGGCCGGGTGATCGCCCACGAACTGCGCCTGCTCGGCAGCCACGGCATGGCGGCCCACGCCTACGGGCCGATGCTGGAGCTGATCAGGGCGGGGACGCTCCACCCCGACCAGCTCGTCACCCGCACGATCGGGCTCGCCGACGCGGGCAAGGCGCTGGCCTCGATCGGGTCGGTGCCGGGCGTGACGATGATCACGCCCTGATCCGGCGGATCGGCAGCCTGCCGCCCCACGTCTCGACCGCCTTGTCGTCGGCGAAGGCGAGGGCGCGCATCATGTTGCCGCCGTCGCTGGTGTCCACGGCGTGCCTGAGCCGGGCGCGCATCGCCTCCGGCAGCTGCGTGGTGCCCGCCTCGATCGTGTCGCCGTAGTGCGGCGCGTAGGACACCCCGGCGAAGCCGGTACGGCGCAGCAGCGTCGGCAGCGTCCGCGAGGAGTAGAACATCAGGTGGTTCTTGGTGAACCCGCTCCACGCCGACTCGTAGGCCTTCAGTAGCAGCGATCCGGCGTTGACCGTGAGGATGAGCAGCACCCCGCCCGGCGCCAGCAGGCCCCTGAACCGCTCGAAGTCCTCCAGCGGCCTGGGCAGGTGCGCCAGCACCGACCACAGCGTGATGACGTCGAACCCGCCCCTGGCGATCTCGGGCACGTCCTGGGGCGAGCCGAAGTAGGCCTTGGCGCGTGACAGCCTCGCGTTGGCCTGCTCGACCGAGTCGGGCGACAGGTCGACCCCGACGGCGTCGAAGCCGCGCCGCTCGGCCAGTTCGAGGAACAGCCCCGCGCCGCAGCCGAAGTCGAGCAGCCGCCTGCCCTTCCCGTCGTCGAACACCGGGGAGAAGGCGTCCATGGTGAGGGTGTAGCGGCGCTGCCTGTTCTCGGCGTACTTGCCGGTCAGGAAGCTGCTGTAGGCGTTGGCGTACAGGTCGCCGAGCCGTTCGGGCCTGACGTTGGGGTTGCGGTAGAGGAAGCCGCACGACGGGCAGCGCACGACGCGGTAGCGCCAGCCGTTCCCGCCGGTCGGCTCGTACATCGGCTGCTGGCGTGACTCGCCGCACATCATGCAGGAGAGGAACTCCTCGATCTCGCCGAGCGGCACCTCACGCCGGTATTCGTCCAGTGACACGGTCCGCGCCCGTGCGATCTTGATACGCCACTGCGCTTCGCGGATCAGCCTCTCACCAGGACGGACGTAGACCCGCTGTCCCCATGGCACCTTCTCGTAGCGGGATCCGAAAAGGAGCCTGGCTGCCTTGCGCTTGACCGAGACCATCGACACCTCACCTGTGTATGCCCCCGAGTCGTTGCCGGGTTAGATGTGCATTTCTCCTGACTAGTTCTGATCCTTTTTCCGCGCACCATTCCCCATAAGGTGGCAAACATGGAATACGCACGTCTTGGCACCAGTGGTCTCAAGGTCTCCAGGATCCGCCTCGGCGTGATGAGCTACGGCGATCCCGCGGCGCGGGAGTGGGTGCTCGCCGAGGAGCAGGCCGAACCGATCGTCCGGCGGGCGGCGGAGGCCGGCGTCACCCTGGTCGAGGAAGCCCCGTTGAGCTGCCGATCCGCTCCAGGGCACACCACCTCACCCACCGGCCGAAGATCTGACGATCATCGCGCAAGCGCCGATCCGGCGTGGACTTTCATTGCACGATCAGGGGCGCGCGTCGGCCGGCCGGCCGGGCCGCGGCTCTTCGGCTGGTCCCGGCCGGCGCCGCCCGCGCGCTCCCAATCACCGAGACAGACCACCAGACGATCGGAAACCACCGCCACCAGGACGACGTGATCCAGCTCGCCGGGGCAGAGCGGAGAGAAGGGAACGCATGAGGCTCCGTCCCTCTGCACCCTCGGCCCTCCTTGGTGGCGCGTCGGAGAAGGCTGCGACAGACGGTGGCCATCTCTCCGTCGGTCACCCATCAGTGATATGCCGGACCGGTCGCCCAAGGTGAAGCCGTTGAATGAAGGCACCTTTCACCACTTTTCGCAACAAAACGCCCTTTAAGAGGGCAAAGGTGACCTGTGTCGATCGGCGACCGAAACCCGCCGACAAATCGACGTCGAGCAAGGATTGTCAGCAGAACCGTTTTCAAACACCTGACTTCGCCCTTACGCTACGCTCTCGGACAGGAGTCAATATCGAGTCTCATGGCGGGGCCGCGGATTTGGTGAGCGAGACTTCACCGGGCACGCTCATCGCTGGCCGGTACGAACTGATCAAGCGCCTGGGCAGTGGGGGCATGGGTGAGGTATGGGAGGCCCGGGACCTGAGCCTGAACGTCGACGTGGCGGTCAAGTCCGTCCGATTGGACACCCCGAGCACCACCCGCCCGGCCGTCCTCGCATACGCCCGCAAAGAGGCACAGCACGCCGCCTCGCTACGCGAGCATCCGAACATCGTGGCAGTTCACGATGTCGTCGAGCATGCCGGGCTGCCGTGGACGGTGATGCGCCTCGTCCGTGGACGGTCGGTTGCCGAGTTACTGGAGGCCGAGCCCGACGGTCTTCCCATCGCGCTGATCAACCGGATCGCCCAGGGCGTCCTTGCCGCGCTCGGGGCAGCACACGGCATCGGCATCATCCACCGGGACATCAAACCGCCGAACATCATGGTCACCGACGGCGGCGACGTTCTGGTCACGGATTTCGGGATCGCCAAGCACTACGCCGACACCCAGATCACCAAGACCGGAGCCGTCATCGGCACGGTCGCTTACATCGCCCCCGAGCGGTTGGATGGAGTAGAAGGTCCGCCCGGGGATCTATGGTCGCTTGGGGTGACCTTGTACCACGCGGCCACCGGCGTCTCCCCGTTCGAGCGGGGCGCAATGTTGCCCACGATGCACGCCATCGCCCACGAGCAACCGGACGATCCGGTCCGTGCCGGGCACCTGGCACCGGTGATCATCGCGCTGCTGGACAAGGATCCGAAAACCCGGCCCGGCGTCGACTCGGTACTACGGATGCTGGACGGCACACCGCCGCCCACGCTGACGGCAACACTGCCGCCGCTGACAGAGACCGGTCCAAGGCGTACCTGGGTGCGGCCCATACTGTCACTGCTCGGCGTCGGGATGGCCGGGCTGCTGTCTTTCGCTGTCGCTTCCCAGTTCCGCGGGAAGGCCGCCGAGACACCCTACACAGGGGCGGAATCGGCGGACATCACGCCGAGCAGAAGCGGCGGTGACAGTTCGTCGTCCACTGCCGAACCGACCATCAGCCGCAGCCCCGGACCGGACGCGAGCTTGTGCACGGCTGCGGTCCAGACGGCTGGCAACGCCCTGCGACTGTCTGCCATCGCACTGGGCGACTCCAATCGCGGTCGGGCCGACAAGGCGAACGCTACCAGTGCGGCTCTGCGTGATGGTGTCAGGCAGATCTCGTATCTCGCCGGCCGCGCCACGATACCGGCGGTCAAGGCGAAAATCCACAACATGGCCGGAGACCTGACCGCTCAGGCCGACGCGTTCGACGCTCAACTCTCCGACATCGAGGCCGGACGTACCCCCGACACCAACGCCACCAGGCTCGCCATGAGACAGCTGAGCGAGGACGCGAAGGATCTGGGTTCACTCTGCTGGGAGTGAGGAGCGCCCGGCGCGGGAATCCGATCAGACCATCAATCCGATGAAACGGAACCTGGCTTCAGCAGCCGTTTCATTCATTGTCCTGCTTTTCTCAACCATACGAATATACAGGGGTGGACATGGCACGGCAGAACAAGTTCGTCCTGATCGCTTACGGCGTGGCGGTCGCGGCGGCGATCGGGGTAGGAGCGTGGGCGGCTCTCGGCAGTGGCGACGGGACGTCGACAGTGAACAGCAGTGGCGTCGGGAAGTCGGCGGCGAACATACCGGCCTACTGCACGGACGGTGCCGAGGGGGGTTGGAACCCAGCTTCCGGCATGTGCAACATCAGGAACGTCGCCGGCTGCCAGCACGTCACAGAGTTCCAGCACATCGATACCCAACTGGCCTCGGAGAACCCCTTCAGGTCTTCCGGCTACAGCGGCAGCACCGCAGTGGTGCCGCTGCTCACGAAGATGAAGGACCTGACCGAGGAGGACCTGAAGCAGCCGAACATCCCCGATCCGATCAAGGTTGCCCTGCAGAACCAGGCCAAGGAACTCCAGAAAGAAATAGACCTCTACAACCAGCGGGGCAACTGGGTTGAGGTGAATACGAAGCGCGGCCTCAGCGAGACGAGCAGTTCGGCGCTCGCCTGCTTGAACTTCGTGGCCGACGAGGCGAAATTCGCGACGCCCGCAGCTGGACAAGGGTAAGAAATCATAATGTCCACACTCCGATGAAGTGCGCCGGGATCCGGCCGAAATCGTCCGGATCCCAGCGGGAAACGCGCGTCGCTCCGATCGGCCGATGAACGGGAACGCGTCCTTTCGGCCGCTCCGTCGCCAGATAAGACGCGGACGCGAAATTCTTCGGCCGGCACGGAATCACGCGGTGATGGCGTACAGCTTGTTGTCGTTGCTGCCGACGTAGACCACTCCGTCGGCGACCGCGGGAGACGAGTGCACCGAGCCGCCGGTGGCGAAGGACCAGCGCTCGCGTCCGGTGGTGGCGTCGACGGCGTACAGCTTGTGATCGTAGCTGCCGACGTAGACCACCCCGCCGGCGACCACGGGAGACGAGTGCACCGAGTCGCCAGTGGTGAAGGACCAGCGCTCGCGTCCGGTGGTGGCGTCGACGGCGTACAGCTTGTGATCCTGGCTGCCGACGTAGACCACCCCGCCGGCGACCACAGGAGACGAGAGCACCAAATAGCCGGTGGCGAAGGACCAGCGTTTGCCTCCGGTGGTGGCGTCGACGGCGTACAGCTTGTCGTCCCAGCTACCGACGTAGACCACCCCATCGGCGACCACGGGAGACGAGCGCACCGAGTCGCCAGTGGTGAAGAACCAGCGTTTGCCTCCGGTGGTGGCGTCGACGGCGTACAGCTTGTTGGCTTCGTTGCCGACGTAGACCACCCCGCCGGCGACCGCGGGAGACGAGGACACCATGTCGCTGGTGGTGAAGGACCAGCGCTCGCGTCCGGTGGTGGCGTCGACGGCGTACAGCTTGTGATCGTAGCTGCCGACGTAGACCATCCCGCCGGCGACCGCGGGAGACGAGTGCACCGAGCCGCCGGTGGCGAAGGACCAGCGCTCGCGTCCGGTGGTGGCGTCGACGGCGTACAGCTTGTTGGCTTCGTCGCCGATGTAGACCACCCCGTCGGCGATCGTGGGAGACGAGCGCACCCTGCCGCCTGTACTGAAGGCCCACTGCTGCGCACCGAGGGAGGGGCGCTGATCATGGAGTCGCGAGCCGATGACGCCGGCCGCTGCGGCGCCAATGCCCGCAAGCCCGAGCAGGGCCGTCCGGCGTGATATCCCTGTGCGGCCATCCGCCGGGCCGTCTGCGGCTGCTTCTCGGCGGGGGTTGCCTTCGTTGGAGGGGCGTGACAGACCACGGCTGCCGAGTCCCTCGGTTGGGCGATTGGCGGCTTGATGTGCCTGCGCGTTACTGTCAGGGAGCTGCGCCGCCCGCTGTACGATCGGCTTGGCCTGTGCTTCAGAAGCCCCAGGCGTGTCCGTGAGCGGCAGTGTTCGGTGCGGGCCGAAGGGCGTAAGTGGCGGTGGTGTGGCGGGCGGCGGTGTGGCGACGTGGGTCTGTACGACCCGTGCCACATTGTCGGGCAGCCAGGCGGACTCGGTGAAGAACTCGACGATGGTGGATGCGCCGGTGATGTTCTCGGCCAGCTCATCCAGAAGGGCTGGCGCGCTTGGCCGCTGTTCAGGCTGCTTGGCGAGGCACCTCGCCACCACCGACCGCAGCGTGGGCGTAAGCGCCGCAAGGTCGGGTTCCCGGTACACGGTACGGTAGAGCAGCATCTGCCACGAGCCGGTCCCGAAGGGTCCCTTTCCCATGGCGGTGAACGCCAGCACCGCCCCAAGGCAGAACACATCGCTGGCCGGTCCCACCGGGGCGCCGGTCAACTGCTCCGGAGACATGAACCCGAGAGTTCCCACGGCCACGCCCGTCTGAGTCAGACTGCTGTCCTCGGCCGCTACCGAGATCCCGAAGTCAATGACCCGGGGCCCGTCGGCGGCCAGCAACACGTTCGACGGCTTCAAGTCCCGGTGAACGACGCCGGCGGCGTGGATCGACTCCAGCGCTTCGGCCAGCCCCGCTCCCAACGCCAACACCGACGCCTCCGGCCATGGCCCATGGTCGGCTACCGCCTCATCCAGTGACATCCCCGGCACGAATGCCGTGGCCAGCCAGGGCGGTGAATCATGAGGGTCGGCAGCGACCACGCCCGCGGTGAAGAAGCCGTTCACCGTACGGGCCACAGCCACTTCACGGGCGAACCGGCGCCGGAATTCGCGATCCTCGGCCAGATCGGGCCGGACCACCTTCACCGCCACCGCCCGGCCGCTTTTTGAGCGCCCCAGGTAGACTCGGCCCATTCCGCCCGCGCCCAGCCGGGCCACGATCCGGTACGGGCCCACCTGCCGCGGATCTTCCGCCTGCAGCCCCTCGGACACCCCCATGCATCACTCCTCGGCATCGTCCGCATTCCAGGTGTACTCGAGCAGCACATTATTCCTACGCCCGGATCACCACAGTGGAAGGCGATAACAAGTCAAAGGCGATGTGAAGCACCAAAACCAGGGCTCGTGTGATCGAAGACAACAGGCGATGCGCAGGGTGGCGCACGGCTGTCGATATCGGCGCCACCAAGGACAGGCACGTCGACGACGCGGTGGCGGCGGTGGCGGTGGAGCTGACGGACAAGGAGCCGGCCTTCCTGGCCGAGCCCTACCGGCCGCGCGAGGTGCGCCTCTGACCGGCCCACGCGGCGGGGATCCTCCAGCGGTCCTCACCGCGTGGATCGGCTTGCCCTGACCCTGCCGCCGCACTCACGTCAGCCCTCCCGGCGTCGGGCTCACGGGGCGGATGGCATGCGGGACGCCGTCATGCCGGGTGCCCCCGGACAGGCGGGAGCCGGGCCGTCAGGGGGGTACGGCCCGGCTCTCGCGGTGTGCGGCGTGGGCGAGGGGGGACGCCCACGCAGCCCGTCTACGGGGTCAGGACCTTCGCCGACGCGGAGGTCCAGAACAGCGCCCTGGCCACCTGCGGGAACAGGCCCTTGGGGTGGTTTCGGAACATCGGCTCGGTACCGAAGAGCACCACGGCCGCGCCCCGCTCGTCCCTGCCGCTGACCACCGCCGCCTGGCCGCGCGCGGCCTCGGGACCGCCGCTGCCGTCGGGGTTGGCCCGCCAGTGGCCCGACACCAGCGGCCCGTCGGCGGCATAGGACTGCTCGACCTTCACTTCGGGGCCGAGCGCGGTGAACCAGCGTGGCGAGTAGACGAAGGAGTGCGCGGGCGAGCCCGCGCCGACGGCGCCAGGACCGGTGGAGCCCGCGGCGTTCATCCTGACCACGCCGTTGGCGTCGCCGCGGCCCGCCACGGCGGTCACGGTCAGCAGCCCGGCCGCGGCGTTGAAGTTCGCGCCCGTGCTGCCCCGGGTGACGACGCCGCCCTTGGCGAGGAATGCCTCGAGCGCCGCCCTGGCCTGGGGGTTGAGCGCCGGGAACGACAGGCCGCTGGAGACGTACAGCACGTCGGTGCCGCTCCAGTCGAAGCCCGCGTTCAGCACGGTGGTCGAGACGGGGGTGACGGCGAAGCCCATCTCGCGCAGCGTGAACAGCTCGTCGGCGGAGGCGGCCGCGGTGATCCGCACGCTGGACAGCGGGGTGCCCGTGGTCTGCGCGGCCCTGGTGAACGGCACGCCGTACCGGTCGGCGGCGGTGGTGGCGGCCTGGCGCGCCGAGGCCGGCACGATCGCGCTGCCGTCGGCCGCGAGGGTGACGGCCACGCCCTGGCCGAGCAGGTCGTTGAGCGCGCGCACCGCCTTGGCGTCGTCCAGTTTCAGCGCGAGCGGCCCGCCGCCGCGCGGCACGTCGCCGGTGGGAGAGGCGACCTTGACCGGCACGGACGCCACGTGGAAGCGCCGGTCGGCGACCGGGTCGGCGGTCGCGCCCCACAGCAGGCCGTGGCTCCAGCCGGAGATGTCGTACATCGCGTCGACCCGCCCGCTGATGTCGGCGCCCGCCTCCAGCATGACGTTGGCCAGGCCGCGCTTGGGCTGGCGCAGGTCCACGACGTACGTGCCGGCCGGGTAGGTCCTGCCGCCTGCGCGGAAGGACAGCAGCGCCCTGTCGACCCGCACGTCGTTGGCGATGAGGTGGTCGACCAGGCGCGCGGCCGACGGGCCCGAGGCGGGGATGGCGTAGGCGCGCGGGTAGGTGGTGTTGTAGACGTCCTCGGGGCCGAAGCCCGGCACGATGCCGAGCGGCACCTGCCTGGACGGCTCGCCCGCCGCGCCCCGCCTGAACACCTCGATCTGGTCGGCGACCAGCTTCTCCCTGTTGTTCTGGACGAAGGTGTAGGTGGCCCTGATCGCGGCGGCGGCGATGTCGACGTTGATGCGGCTGCGGCGCTGCAGCTCGGCCACGGGCTGGTTGGTGTACTCGCTGCCGTTGACCCGCATGGGGAACTCGATGGTGTGCGAGGCGACCGCGCCGTGGAAGGGGGCGTACTGCGGTGTGAAGATCGGCGGCCAGTCGTCCCAGCCCTCGGCGGAGTCGCGGAAGGGGATCTGCGGCGGGAACGTGCCGTCCTTCTCAGGGGTGTAGCCGAGCGCGAGGATGGCCTGCTCGATGCCCAGCGCGTTGGCGTAGGCGTTCTTGATGAACAGGTCGTACTCGTAGTTGGCGCCGTGCGGCGGGGTGGTCGGCTCCACCAGGGTGCCGTTGACGTAGCCGTGCAGGTCGATCATGACGACCGGCTGGTTGTCGATCATGATCTGGCGCATCGCCCGCGTCTCCGGCTGGGAGGCGGTGACGAAGTCGCGATTGAGGTCGAAGCCGTCGGCGTTGGGCCGCTGGCCGAGCACGCGGCCGTCGGGGTTGGCGGTGATGTTGAAGTACAGGCGGGTGCGCTCGAGCAGGTCCTTGATCCGGGGCTCGGTGCTGGTGGCCAGCTCCTCGATGACGCGCAGGTTGGCGTCGGTCCCCTCCCACTCGTTGCCGTGGATGTTGCCGTTGACGAAGACCGGCGCCTTGTACCGCCTGGCGTCGACCTGCCTGCCCTCGGCGATCTGCCGGCGCAGCCGCTCCTGCCTGCGCGTCTCGGCGGCGCTCTCGGGGGCGGTGACCGTGACCAGGTACATCTCGCGCCCGCCCGCCGAACGGCCCACGACCTCGGCGCTGACCCTGTCGCCGACGGCCTGGAGCCGGTTGAGCCTCGCGGCGATGGCGTGGTGCGGGACGAGCCCGAGCTTGATGGAGGCGTCGGCGGGGTTCTCCGGCGGGATCGGCAGCGTGTTCGTGCGGGGGTAGCCGCGGCTGCGGTCGGCGCGCCAGGTCAGCTCGGGCGCGACGTCACGCAGGGTCTTGGCGGACTCGGCTGCGGACCGCCCCACTCCGGCGGCTTCTTCGTTGCGGTCGGCCCCGTTGCCGAAGTCCCTGACGGGTGGCGTGGGGTCGGCGGCAGCCGTACCGGAGGGAAGCAGCAGAACGGACAGCAGAGGGATCAGAACACGTAAGCGCACGAAGTTCCTCCAGATAGTTCAGATCCGTTCGTACTGAACGCACCTGACCTGACACAAGGGGCGACATTCAATTCAGGCCGATCCGTGATCTGGAAGTGTCAGAGCGCTCCCCTACGCTGGGGCGCATGGCACGGGCTAACGACGAGGCGGCAGCCGCCCTTCAGGAGTATTCGGAGCTCTTCGCGCTCACCGGTGGCGACGCTTTCCGCGTGCGCAGCTACCAGAAGGCGGCCAAGGCGATCGCCGGGTTCCCCGACGACATCGCGCAGGTCGACGTGCGCAAGGTGCCGGGCGTGGGCGAGGCGATCGCGCTGAAGATGGAGGAGTTCCTGCAGCGCGGCAGCTTCCGCCAGCTCGACGCGCTGCGCGAGCGGGTGCCCGCGGGGGTGCGGAGCCTGACCAGGGTGCCGACGCTCGGCCCCAAGACCGCGATCATGCTGTTCGAGGAGTTCGGCATCGACTCCCCGGCGGCGCTGGCCGAGGCGATCGGCGCGGGGCGGCTCGACGGCGTCAAGGGGCTGGGGCCCAAGACGCTCGCCAACCTGGTCAAGGGCATCGAGCAGCTGGAGCAGGCGGGGCGGCGGGTCCACATCGGGGTGGCGATGTCGCTGGCCGAGAGCATCATCGCGAGCCTGAGCGCCGAGCGGATCGCCTACGCGGGGTCGCTGCGGCGGATGAAGGACACGATCGGCGACATCGACATCCTGGCCGTGGCGCCCGAGTCGATCATGGAGGAGTTCCGGGCGCAGCCGTACGTGGCCGAGGTGATCGCCGCCGGCGACAAAAAGACCTCGGTGCGCACGACCAGCGGCATCCAGATCGACCTGCGCAGGGTGCCGGCCGAGTCGTGGGGGGCCGCGCAGATCTACTTCACCGGCTCCAAGGAGCACAACGTCGCCATCCGCGAGATGGCGGTGAAGAAGGGCTGGAAGCTGTCGGAGTACGGCCTGTTCGAGGGCGAGCGGGTGATCGCGGCGCAGACCGAGGAGGAGATCTACGCCGCGCTCGGCATGCAGTGGGTGCCGCCGACGATGCGCGAGGACGGCGGCGAGGTGCGGGCGGCGCTGCGCGGCGAACTGCCCGCGCTGGTCACCCTTGAGGATCTGCGGGGCGACCTTCACACCCACACCGACCTCACCGACGGCATCGCCTCGCTGGAGGAGATGGTAGCGGCGGCCCACGCGCTCGGCTACGCCTACTACGCGGTCACCGACCACGCCCCCGACCTGGCGATGCAGCGCATGACGCTCGACAAGGCGATCGAGCAGCGCGGCGCCCTGCGGAAGCTGCAGGACGCCTACCCCGGCATGCGGCTGCTGCACGGCACCGAGCTCAACATCGCGCCCGACGGCTCGGTCGACTGGCCGGGCGAGGTGCTGAGCCAGTTCGACGTGTGCGTGGCCTCGGTCCACTCCCACTTCACCCAGAGCCGCGAGGAGATGACCAGGCGCTTCATCGCCGCCTGCGAGAACCCCCACGTCGACGTCATCGGCCACCCCACCACCCGCAAGATCGGCAAGCGGCAGCCCGTCGACGCCGACTGGGAGGCGGTCTTCCGCGCGGCGGCCCGCACCGGCACGGCCATGGAGATCGACTCCTTCCCCGACCGCTCCGACCTGCCCGCCGACCTGGTACGGCTGGCCAAGTACCACGGGGTGAAGTTCTCCATCGACAGCGACTCCCACGCCATCCCGCACCTGGGCAACCAGCGCTTCGGCGTGGGCATCGCGCAGCGGGCGTGGCTGACGCCCGACGACGTGATCAATACGTGGCCGATCGACAGGCTGCTGGCGTTCCTCGGCCGCTGAGCCGCGCGTGGCGGATGGGGGGCGACGTCATCCTGGTGGCGATCCGCTGACCCTGACGAGGTGCGCGCACGGAGGATTGGATGGTTAATAGGTAGGGAATTAGTGGAACCATGAGGCTAGCCACCGACACCATCGTCAAACCCCTGCCGGCTCACCTGTTCACCCTCCACGATGGCAGTGCCGAGACGCGCTGGGAAGCGATGGCGGGCCAGGGTTACCACACCCCCACCGACCGCTTCTTCGTCCGCAACCACACCTCCACGCCGCGCGTGGACGCCGCCTCCTGGCGGCTGCGCCTGCACGGCGGCGGCCTGCGCCGCCACCTGCTGATCGGCTACGACCAGCTGCGCGCCATGCCGTCCCGCACCAGGGACATCGCGCTGGAGTGCGCGGGCAACGGCCGCCGCTTCTACAGCACCCAGCAGCGCCAGGCCGCCCCCGGCATGCAGTGGGGCCTGGGCGCGGTCGGCGTCGCCCGGTGGAAGGGCGTGACGCTCGGGCACCTGCTGGAGCTGGCGGGCCTGCGCGCCGGCGCGGTCGACGTGCTGGCGACGGGTCTCGACCAGCCGTTCGTGCACGAGGGCGTGAACCTCGGCCACGTGCGCCGCCCGCTGCCCGTGGAAAAGGCGCTCGACGACGTCCTCGTGGCCTACGAGATGAACGGCGCGCCCCTCCCTCCCGACCACGGTTTCCCCGCCCGTCTCATCGTTCCCGGCTGGGCCGGAATCGCCTCCGTCAAATGGCTCGGCGACCTGGAGGTGTCGACCAAGGAGTTGTTCACGCCGTGGAACACTCTTTTTTACCCAGGGGTCACGACCATGACCGTGAAAAGCGCGTTCGAGCTGCCGTGGCCGGCCATACTCAAGGCCGGCGTGCGCCACGTCCTGTACGGCAGGTCGTGGTCGGGCACCGGCCGGGTCACGCATGTCGAGGTGAGCGCCGACAACGGCCTGACCTGGCATGCCGCCGAGCGGCGCGGCCTGCAGGACGACGCCTGGCTGCCCTGGCGGATCGCCTGGACGCCGCGAGAGGAGGGCCCGCACGCCCTGCTCGCCAGAGCCCGCGACGACAGCGGCGCCTGCCAGCCCCTCCAGCGGTCCTGGCACCCCTTCGGCTACCACTTCGACGCGGTCGTCCGGCACCCTATTCTGGTGACCAGAGGATAGGTAAATGTCACTTCCATTACCTGAGCTGGGAGGTCATAAAGCTCCGGACAATCGCTGGTCTGCGTCATGGAATTCATCTGGAAGACTTTTGCGGAAACGTTCCTGAAATCCTGAAGAGGCACGATGGACGCATCGTGCAGAGGGAGGCCCGATGACGCAGCTGACCGCGCTCGACGCGCAGTTCCTGAGTGCCGAGTCCGCGACGACCGCCGCGCACGTGGCGGGGGTGGCGATCCTCGACCCCAGCTGCGCTCCGTCGGGTGCGATCACTCGTGCGGGCCTGGCGGAGCTGCTGCTGGAGCGGCTGCACCTGTCGCCGGCGCTGAGCCTGCGGGTGACCGGCGTGCCGTTCGGGCTGGACCTGCCCTACTGGGCGCCCGACCCCGGCTTCTCCATCGACAACCACCTGTTCGAGGTGGAGCTGCCCGCGCCGGGCGGCGACGCCGAGCTGGCCGAGACCGTCGCCGCGCTCCACATGCGCCATCTCGACCGCGAGCATCCGCTGTGGGAGATGCACCTGATCACCGGGCTGGCCGATGGCAGGGTCGCCGTCTACACCAAGGTCCACCACGCCGCCATCGACGGCGTGTCCGGCGCCGAGACGCTGGCCGCGCTGCTCGACCTCTCCCCCGAGCCGCGCACGGTCGAGCCGCCCTCGTGCCCGCCACCTCCGGCGCCACGGCTGCTCGACATGCTGGCGGGCGCCGCCGTACGGACCGCCGCCCATCCGGTCAAGGCGGTGCGCTCGCTGGCCAGAGCCGCGGGCGACCTCGACGCGATCCCCGTCGTCGCGACGCTGCCGGGTTCCCGGCTGATCGCCAGGGCCGCCAGGTTCGTCACGGGCGACGACCGGCCGCGCCCCGAACTGCCGTCGCTGTCGGCGCCGCGCACCCCGCTGAACGGCCCCATCAGCGGCGAGCGCCACTTCGCCTTCGGCTCGGTGCCGTTGAAGGAGGTCAAGCAGGTCGCCAAGAGCTTCGGCCTGAGCGTCAACGACGTGGTGATGGCGATCTGCGCCTCGGCGCTGCGGGCGTGGCTGGACGAGCATGGCGCGCTGCCCGGCCAGCCGTTGATCGCCGCGGTGCCGGTGGCCGTGCGGACGGCGGGGCGCGACTGCGCGCGCAACCAGATCTCCGCCATGATCACGCCGCTGCCGACCCACGTCGCCGACCCGCGCGAGCGACTGCTCGAGACGGGCGAGACCATGCGCACGGCCAAGCGCAGGTTCGCGATGTCACCGGCGAGCTGGCTGAACGAGCTGTGCGCGATGCTGCCCGCGCCGATCTCGGCCCTGACGCCGACGGTGTTCAAGCTCGCCTCGGTGGCGCGCCCGCCGATCAACCTGATCATCAGCAACGTGCCGGGGCCGCAGTTCCCGCTGTACCTGTGCGGAGGGCGGGTCCTGTCGTACTACCCGGTGTCGGTGCTGACCGATGTCAGCGGCGGGGTCAACATCACCTGCTTCTCCTACGACGGGGCGCTCGACTTCGGCGTCGTCGCCTGCCCGAACCGGGTGGACGACGCGTGGCGGCTGATGCACCACCTGCGGACGGCGATGGACGAGCTCACCGCGCTCACCCGCGACCTCGCCCCGGTGTGACCGTCACCTCGGCGGCACGACCCGCCTCCCCGTACGGCGGCGCGTGAAGGTCACGGTCGAACCAGCGCGCGGCGGGGCGCCGCGCGAGGCCGGGTTCGCGTCAGGCCGGCCGGGGCCGGCGGGGTTCGCGTCAGACAGGGCCGGGCCGGCGGGATTCGCGTCAGACAGGGCCGGGCCGGCGGGATTCGCGTCAGACAGGGCCGGGCCGGCGGGATTCGCGTCAGACAGGGCCGGGCCGGCCAGGCTCCCGTCGGGCAGGCGGGGCCGGCCTGGGTCGTGTCAGGCCGAGGTGCCGCGGACGGCGTCGAGGATGATGGCGGCCACCTCTCGCGGTCGGGAGACCGCGACGGCATGCGACGCGCCCTCGACCTCGACGATCGTCGCACCCGCGCGCTTGGCGCCGTACCGCTCGACCTCGGGGTTGATCGCCTGGTCGGCGGAGGCGACCAGCGCCCAGGAGGGCTTGGTCTTCCACGCCGCCGCCGAGGCGGTCTCGGCGAAGGCGCCGGCGGCCAGCGGGCGCTGGGTCACCGCGAGCACCTTCGTCGCCTCGGCCGGGACGTCGGCGGCGAAGATCTCGGGGAAGGCCTCCGGGGTGATGGTGACCTCGACCGCCGGGTCGCCACCCGCGACCGGATAGGTGGCCTGCCGCAGGTTGGCGACCAGCGGCGAGGCCGGGAAGCGGCCCTGCAGCTCGCCGAGGCTCTCGCCTTCTTCGAGGACGTACGCGGCGATGTAGACGAGGCCGACGACGTTCTCGGTCACGCCGGCGACGGTGATGAGCGCGCCGCCGTACGAGTGGCCGACCAGGATGACCGGCCCCTCGATCTGGGCGGCCACGGAGGCGATGTACGCGGCGTCGGCGGCCAGCCCGCGCAGCGGGTTGGGCGGGGCGACGACGGGGACGCCCTGCGCCTGCAGCTCGGCGATCACGCCCGACCAGCTGGAGGAGTCGGCGAACGCGCCGTGCACGAGGACGACGGTGGGGGTGGTGCTTGCCATGAAGGTTTCCTTTCTGTGCTGTACGGCACGCGGAGCCGCGCGCCGGCCGAGGCCGGTGCGGCACGGGGGGCGCAGGCCGTCAGGAACGCGCCGGCGTGCGGCGTCGCACGCCGTTCAGGGGCGCACGGCCCGCGCGGACGCGAGCCGTACGAAGCGGACAGGTCAGGGGCGCACGGCCCGCGCGGACGCGAGCCGTACGAAGCGGAGAGGTCAGGGGTGCAGGGCGTCGCGGAGGAACTCGCCCGCCTGGCGGGTCGCCGACGTCGCCGCGTGCGTGTCGCGCATCGCGTTGACCATCACGAAGTCGTGGATGATCCCCTGGTAGCGCACCGCCGTCACCGGCACGCCCGCCGCGCGGAGCTTGGCGGCGTACGCCTCGCCCTCGTCGCGCAGCACGTCGGCCTCGGCCACGATCACCAGCGCGGGCGGCAGCCCTGCCAGGTCCTCCAGGGAGGCCCGCAGCGGCGAGGCGGTGATCTCGGCGCGCTCCTCGGGCGAGGTCGTGTACTGGTCCCAGAACCACTTCATGCCGTCGCGGCTGAGGAAGTATCCCGACTGGAACTGCTCGTAGGAGCCGGTGTCGAAGTTCGCGTCGGTGACCGGGTAGAACAGCAGCTGCGCGGCCAACCTGGGGCCGTTGCGCCGCTTGGCCATGAGAGTGGTGGCCGCGGTCATGTTGCCACCGACCGAGTCGCCCGCGACCGCGATCCGGGTGGGGTCGAGGTCGTGCTCGGCGCCGTGCTCGGCGATCCACACCAGCGTGGCGTAGATCTCCTCGATCGCGGTGGGGTACTTCGCCTCGGGCGAGAGGCTGTAGTTGACGAACACCGTCGCGGCCCCCGCGCGGGTGGTGAGCTCCCGCACGAGCCGGTTGTGGGTGTGGGCGTTGCCGAACACCCAGCCCGCGCCGTGGATGTAGAGGACCACGGGGAGGACGCCTTGGGCGCCGGCCGGGCGGAAAACGCGGATCGAGACCTCCCCCGAGGGCCCGCCGGGGATGGTCAGGTCCTCGATGTCGGCGTCCGGCACGGGGACGTCGCCGTCCTGGACGGAGTCCACGGCCTTACGTCCCTCGACCGGGCCGAGGTCGTAGAGGAACGGCGGGTTCTTGGTCGCCTCGACGAACGCCTGCGCGGCGTCCTCGAGGACGGGCTTGATGTCGTGCATGAAGCTCAGCCTGTCGATCCTTCATGCGGGACGCATCAGTATGTTGACTGTCCTTTTCGGATGAGGCCGCCGAGCGGCTCCACCAGGGCTCAGCGCCCCGTCCCCAGGGCCTCCCGCAGGAAGGTGCCGCCCTGCCGGACCGCTGTACGCGCCGACGGGCTGTCCCGCACGGCGTTCAGCGACACGAAGTCGTGCACCGTTCCCTGGTAGCGCACCGCCGTCACCCGTACGCCGGCCGCCAGGAGCCGCCGCGCGTACAGCTCGCCCTCGTCCCGCACCACGTCGGCCTCGGCGGTGACGATCAACGCCGGCGGCAGGCCCGCGAGCGCCTCGATGCTCGCCCGCAGTGGCGAGGCGGTGGGCTCGGCGGCGTCCCGGGGATCGTCCAGGTACTGTTCCCAGTACCACTCCAGCGCCTCCCGCGTCAGCAGGTAACCGGAGGCGAACACCCGCCGCGAGGAGGTGTCCGCGCGCGGGTCGACGAGCGGGTAGTACAGCACCTGCGCCCGCAGCCGGGGCCCGCCGCGTCGCTTGGCGAGCATCGTCAGCGCCGTCGCCATGGTGGCGCCCGCGCAGTCACCGGCGACCGCCAGCCTCCGCCCGTCCAGCCCCAGGCCGCCGGCGTGCTCGGCCACCCAGGTCAGCAGGGCGTAGGACTCCTCGACGGCCACCGGGTATCGCGCCTCCGGGGTGCGGCTGTACTCGGGCACGACGAACGCCGCTTCGCTGCGCTCGGCCAGCTCGCAGATCAGCCGCGCGTGCGTCTGGGCGTCACCGAGCATCCACCGGCCGCCGTGGACGTAGAGGACCGCCGGCAGGTGCCCGGCCGGCCGTACCGGCCGGAACACCCAGAAGCCGACGAGCCCGGACGGCCCGACCGGCGCGACGCGGAACTCGACCTCCACCCCGAAGTCGTCGCGCGGGTGTCCCTGGCTCTCCAGCAGCGCCTGCCGGCCGTCCACCGGCCCCAGCTGGTGCAGGTACGGCGGCGCGGACGACGCGTCCACGAGCCGCTGCACCAGCGGATCGAGGACGACGCGACGATCCTCGGAAGCGGATCCCACGGGCTCACCTCTCGTTCGTCACGGCTGCGAAGGTCGATCACAGGTCGTCGAAGAAGTCGCGCAGCTGGTGGCGGCTGCTCACACCCAGTTTCGGATACACCTGGTACAGGTGCGAGCTGATCGTGCGCGGGGACAGCATGAGCTGCTCGGCGATCTCCCGGTTGCGCAGCCCGCGCGCGGCCAGCCGGACGATCTGCTGCTGCTGGGCGGTCAGCTCGGACAGCGGATCGGGGTCGGCGGGCGTGGCGGCGGCGCCCGCGGCCCGCAGCTCTCCGCGCGTCTCGTCGGCGAGGCCGGACGCGCCGAGCCGGGTGAACGCCTCCAGCGCCACGGTGAGCAGCCCGCGGGCCTCCAGGGGGCGCCGCTTGCGCCGCAGCCACTGGGCGTAGTGCAGCCGGGCCCTGGCTCGGGCCAGCGGCCATTCGTCACCGGCGGGGTTGACGACGGCCAGCCGGAAGTCGCGTTCGGCCTGCTCCGGGTCACCGGCGAGGGCCGCGGCGTGGTGCAGCAGCAGCGTCATGCGGGTGGTCGGCTGGGGGCCGGCGGCCTCGCGCACCACGTCGATGATCGGCGCCACCTCCTCCTGGCGGCCGATCCGCTGGGCGGCGGCGGCGAGGTCGGTGATCGAGCGGGGCGACAGGAAGTAGTGCAGCGGCGCGCCGTCCGTCCCGAACAGCTGCCGGAAGTGGCGGCACGCGCCGTCGAAGTCGCCCGCCGCGGCGGCCGCCGTCCCGGCGGCGTGCAGCAGCCGGGCGTGGGTGGCGCGGTTCTCCTCCAGGGCGACGGCCGTCCACTCAGGGTCCTCCGGCATGCCGCCGGTGGGCCGGCCGCGCAGGGCGCGCAGCGTGACGCGCAGCGCCTCGACGTCGATCTCGACGTGCCGCCACTTGTGGACGGTCGCGAGCGTCGCCGCCTCCGCGAGCAGTTCGTCGGCCTCCGCCCAGCGGCCGGTGTCGATCAGTACCGAGGCCATCGGCGTGAGGGACTGCGCGGTCACGCCCATGGCGCCGAACGCGCGGTACATGGCGAACGCCTGGCGGAAGGACGCGACGCACATGTCCGATTCGTCGGCCCAGTAGCTGATCCCCCCGAGCCCGTGCAGCCGGGTCGCCTCCACCACGCCCGTCGACGCCGGCGGCGGATTGCGCCGGCCGAGCCGCTGCGCCATGACGGGGGCGATGGCGACCGGGTCGACCGCGGCCTGGACCACGGCGCGCACCGCGTCGAAGCTCGCGGCCTCCGCCAGCTCCGCGTAGGGCGACTCGTCCGGCCCGGCCTCGACCCCGTCGAGCAGGTGCGCCAGCACCCGCCGCACCTCCGGCAGCCCGGACTGGAACGCGACCGCCACCAGCGCCGACGCCACGGCGAGCGCCGTCCTGCCGTCCGTGGGCCGGTCGCGCTCGAACGGCTGCATCAGCAGCCGGAACGCCTCCCGCTGGCGGCCCAGCAGCGACAGCGCCATGCCGGCGCAACCGGCGGCCATGCCGAGCAGGTCGGGGTCCCGCGTCAGGGCCGTGACCTTCTCATAGAGCTCGCGGACCCACGAGGAGTCGCCCGCGTTGTTCATGACCCTGATCGCCTTGGCGTACCGTCGCGCGCGGTCCTCTGTCGCTGGGCTGCACTCGGCCGCGCGCTCCAGCGCCCGCGCGGCCGCGAAGAGGCCGCCGCGCCGCTCGGCGAGCTCCGCGCTGTCCTCCAGCGCCGCCGCGACGGACTCGTCGTGTCCCTGGCACGCGAAGGCCAGGTGCCAGGCGCGGCGCCCGGGATCGGCGCCCAGGACGGCCGCGAGGTCCGTGTGCACCCGCTGCCGCTGATGCGCGGGGGCGCTGTAGTAGGACCCCGCGCGCACGAGCGGGTGACGGAACGCGACCCGGCCGTCGGCGATGACGATGAGCCCCGCCTCCTCGGCCGGCGCCCACGGTCCGAGGTCCTGGCCGGACCCGGCCGCCGCCATGATCGTGTCCAGGTCGCCGTGCTCGGAGGCGGCGGCGTAGAGGACGAGCCGCTGGGTTGCCGCCGGCAGCGCGCGCAGCCGCGCGGCGAACATCTCCTGGATGCGCTGCGACTGCGGGAGCCCGCCGCCCGGCCACGCGTGCCCGGCCCGTACGGCGTGGCACAGCTCGATGATGGCCAGCGGGTTGCCGGCGGCCTGGTCGAGCAGGTCGATGCGGCCCCGTCCGGTGGGCGGCTCCGGCTGGGCGTCCAGCAGCCGCGCCGACGCCTGGCGGCTCAGCGGCGCCAGCGCGAGAGTGGGCAGGTCGGCGGCCAGGCCGTCCGGCCGGGTGTGCCCGCGCGCGCCGAGCAGCACCGTCACGGGCTCGGTACCGAGCCGCCGCATCACGAAGGCGAGGACGTCGAGGGAGTCGCGGTCGAAGTGCTGGACGTCGTCGACGACCAGCAGGACCGGCCGTTCTAGGGCCACCCCGGCCAGGAGACCCAGCACGCCGACCCTGAGCACCATCGGGTCGTGCGGCCGGGTGGCGGGGACGATCCCGAAGGCGGTCTCCAGCGCCTCCCGCTGGTGCGCGGGCAGATCCCCTGCCCTGGGCAGCAGCGGCACGAGCAGCTGGTGCAGCGAGGCGAACGACTGCTCCGCCTCCGCCTCGCATCCCCGTGCGGCGAGCACGAGGGTGCCGGCGTCTCGCGCGTGCTCGGCCGCTACCTCCAGCAGCGCCGTCTTGCCCGTGCCTGCCTCGCCGAGCAGCAGCATGGCAGCGGC
This sequence comes from Nonomuraea sp. NPDC004354, assembly GCF_053602555.1. Taxonomy (NCBI): domain Bacteria; kingdom Bacillati; phylum Actinomycetota; class Actinomycetes; order Streptosporangiales; family Streptosporangiaceae; genus Nonomuraea; species Nonomuraea sp. NPDC004354. Next base: position 35,738 of record NZ_JBSGDV010000003.1, read on the forward strand.
CGCGCTGCGCCCGGCGTCGATCGTGTTGACGAGCCGAGCGATCTCGGCCCGCCGGCCCACCAGCGTCATCCGCTGTCCCACCTGTGCTGCCCCCGTTTCGTGTGACCGGGCGCGTCCGCGTGCCCGAACCGCCATCATCTCGGACAAAACGCCACAAAGTCACACTGGCGGTGTCCGCACGGCGGGGCAGGGACGGGGTGGCGGGGGTTCAGACCAGGGAGTGGGCGATGAGTTCGGCGACGGCGTCCGGATCGATCTGGTGGCCGGTCAGCTGGCAGAGGTTCTCCTGGTAGAGCAGCACCGCCGCGAACGTCGCCGCCGCGACCTCCAGCCGCGCCCTGTCGCCTCGGCTGCCGGGAAGCGCCAGCTCCAGGGCGAACCTGGCCCGGCCGATCAGCTCGCCGTTCAGCCTCCCGAGCCGCTCGCGCACCGACCCGTGCGTGTCTGCCTCCCTGAACAGGATGCGGCGCATCGCCGGTGAGGCGCGCAGCGGAAGCCGCCGGGCGAGCTTCGACAGCGTGCGGGCCGGATCGCCGGGGACGGCGTCGACCTCCTTCACCTCCTCCACCAGCGTCCGCTCGTCCACCAGCGCCACCAGGACGTCGATCTTGCGCGGGAAGTAGTGGAACAGCAGGCCCTTCGGCACCTGCGCCAGCTTGGCGATCAACGAGGTCGGCGTGGCCGCGTAGCCGCCGCCCGCGAACAGTTCCTCCGCCGCGTCCAGAATCCGCGTCCTCGAGTCGCTTGCGTCGATGGCCTGGTGGATGGGTGCCGCGTCAGGCGGCGAGGAGGTCTCGTGCACAGCCCGAACATAACCAAGGCCCCGCCGCGCGAGCCCTGCCGCCAAGGGGAGATCACCGTTTTTGACGAGATGGTGTAGCGTTTGAGACATTGGTGTCGCAAACGAGACGGAGGCGTACGATGGCGGTGACCGAGGAGCAGATCGTCACGGCGGCGATCCACCACCTCAACACCAGGCCCACCGCCTCCATGGCCGACCTGGCCGAGGCCGCGGGCGTCAGCAGGGCGACCCTGCACCGGCACTTCTCCAGCCGTGACGACCTCCTGGTCGCCCTGGGCAGCCGGGCACTGGCGTGCTGGGAGGCGGCGCAGGACTCCGTCGGCATCACCGCCGCGGCGGCCGAGAGCGACCCCGACCGCCTGCGCGGCACCCTGAGCGACCTGCTCACCGCGCTGGTCGACGTGGCCGACGAGCACGGGTTCGCGCTGACCGACCACGCCATGAGCGTCAACCCCGGCCTGCTGCGCCGCGCCGACGAGCTGGAGGATCGCGAGATCGCGCTCTTCGCCGCCGCCCAGCGGGCCGGCGTCCTGCGCGCCGGGCTGCCGGTGCGCTGGATCAGCAACGCCTGGTACGGCCTGCTCGTCGGCGCGCGGGAGAGCCTGCGCAGGGGCGACGTGGCCCGCAGGGACATGCCGGCGCTGCTGGTCGAGACCTTCTTCCGCGGGGCCGGCTGACCGGCTCCCCCGGGTCGGGCGACCGGCTTCCCCGGGACCGGCCGGCCAGCGGACCGGCTCCCCCGGGTCGGGCGACCGGCTTCCCCGGGACCGGCCGGCCAGCGGACCGGCTCCGCCCGGGACCTGCGGGCAACGGGTCCCGGGCGGGCCACCGCCCCGGCGGGCAACGACCCCGGCGGGCAACGGCCTGTCCCCCGGCCGACGCGAGACCCTGCGACCACCGGACCGGCTGAAAGGAACAGCCCGATGACCACCAAACGCCGCTGGGCGGCGCTGGCCGTCCTGTCGGCGAGCCTGTTGCTCGTCGTCATGGACCTGACGATCCTCAACGTGGCGCTGCCGGCCATCTCCGAGGAGCTGCGCCCCGGCGCGATCGAGCTGCTGTGGATGGTCGACGCCTACTCCCTGGCCGTGTCAGGGCTGCTGGTCACGGTCAGCGCCCTCGGCGACCGGTGGGGCCGCAAGCGGATGCTGATCAGCGGGTTCGCGCTGTTCGGGACGGCGTCGGTCGCGGTGGTGCTGGTGGACAGCGGCGCCGGGCTGATCGCGGTCCGGGCCCTGCTCGGCGTGGGCGGCGCGATGATCATGCCGTCGACGCTGTCGATGATCCGCACCGTCTTCACCGACCCCAAGGAACGGGCCACCGCTCTCGGCGTCTGGTCGGCGATGGCGGCGCTGGGCGGCGCGCTCGGCCCCATCCTCGGCGGGCTGCTGCTGGAGGCGTTCAGCTGGCACGCGGCGTTCCTGGTGAACGTCCCGGTGATGGCCCTGGCGATCCTGGCGGGGCTGATCCTGCTGCCCGAGTCGCGCAACCCGCGCCCCGGACGCTGGGACGCCCTGGGCACGCTGCTGTCGATCGTCGGCATGGTCGCGCTCGTCTACGGCATCAAGCACGCCGGGCAGCCCGTGGGATGGATCGCGCTCACGGCGTCCGCGGTGACGCTGGCCTGGTTCGTGCGACGCTGCCTGACCAGGAGGGACCCGCTGCTGGAGATCCGGTTGTTCGGCAGCCCGTCGTTCGGCGCGGGTACGGTGGCCGCGCTGACCACCTCGATCGCGATGGCCGCGATGATGCTGCTGCTCGCGCAGTGGATGCAGCTCGTCATGGGCTACTCGCCGTTGGAGACCGGCGTGCGCATGCTGCCGACGGCCGTCGGCGCGTTCGTGATGTCGCCGCTGGCGCCCGCGCTGGCGGCCAGGATCGGCGCGCGGACGGTGCTGGCGGGCGGCCTGCTGGTGGCCGGGGTGGGCTTCCTGGTTCTCTTCGTGGCGCCGAGCCCGCTCGGCTACGGCCCCGTCGCGCTGTCGCTGCTGCTGGTGGGCGCGGGCATGGGGTCGCTCGCCATCGCCTCGGCGGTGATCATGGCGGGGGCGCCGCCGGAGAAGGCGGGCAGCGCCGCCGCGATCGAGGAGACCAGCTACGAGCTGGGCGCCGCGCTGGGTGTGGCCGTGCTCGGCAGCGTCGCGGCGGCCGTCTACCGGGCCCATCTGGTGGTGCCCGACGGCCTGCCCGCGCATGCCGTACAGGAGTCACTGGGCGGCGCGCTGGAGGTGGCGCGCGAGGCGGGCGCCGCGGGGGCGGCGCTGGCGCGCCAGGCGCAGGCCGCCTTCACCGACTCGCTCGCGGTCACGGGCGCCGCGGGAGCCGCGCTGATGCTGGTGGCCGGGGTCGTGGTGTGGTGGCTCACGCCCCGCGCGCTCGCCCTCACCGACCACGCCGAGCCGGGTCCCCAGGAGTCCGGCCGGCGGCAGGAGCCCGCCGAGCGGTGAGGAGACGGCGAGCAGCCGGGGCCCGCCGAGCGGCAGGGACACGGCAGGCGACACAGACACGGCGACCGGCGGGGACACGGCGAGCGACAGGGGCTCAGCGAGCGCCGATAGCGCGCATCAGCAGCGGGAAGGCACGGTGCAGTTCCCGCTGCCAGTGCGCGTGATCGTGCCTGCCCGGATAGAAGTGCGTCCGCGCGGGGATGCCGAGCTCGTCGAGCCGGGCGGCGAACGCCTTGGCCGCCTTGCCCGCCAGGTGCTCGGCGGGGTCCTGCCAGAACTCCGCCGTGCCCGAGGCGACGTACAGCGTCACGCCCCTGAGCCTGCCGGCCTGGTCGTAGGGGTTGTGCGCGCGCCAGATGTCGCGCTGGGCGTCGGGGTCGCCCCAGATCCGCTTCCAGTCGGTGCCGAAGCAGCCGACCGTGGTGCCCGCCATCACCGCCTGCGGCACTCCCTGCTCCAGGATGTGGACGGCGCCGCTGAAGGAGGCCGCCGCCTGGAAGTGGCCCGAGGCGGCGTACAGCATCGCGCCCTGCCCGCCCATCGAGTACCCGGCGATGGCGCGCTGCTTGCCCGCGCGGTAGCGGGACTCCAGCAACGGCAGCAGCTCCTTCAGGTGGTAGGTGGCCCAGCGGGGGGCGCCGCCCGCGCCGCCGTTCCACCAGTCGGAGTAGCTGCCGCACCTGCCGCCGTCGGGCATGACCACGATGACGCCGGTGTCCCTGGTCAGCCGGTCGACGTCGGTCCTGGCGGTCCACGAGGTGTAGCTGTCGAGGCCGCCGTGCAGCAGCCACAGCGCCGGCCAGGTGCGGTCGGCGTCGCGCGACCAGCCCTCGGGCAGCAGCAGCCGGACCCTGGTGGTGGCCTCCAGCGCCGTGGACTCGATCGTCAGCTCCATGCGCCGCTCGTCGAGCCGCTGCTCGGTGACCCTGCCGATCCCGGCGGAGGCCTCCGGTACGGCGGGCGTTCTCGGCGGCGGCCGTTCGGGTGGTCGCCGGGCACCGCCGAGGAGCACGCCCGCCGCGACCACGACGGTCAGGACGGCAAGGACGATCAGGCCGCCCGCCACCATGACCCGGCCCGCCATCCGGCCTCCTTATGAGACCCGCGCATAATAGCCCGGTGAGAACGATCAGCACCACGGCCCTGTCCGTGTTCCCTCTTTGCCTGGGCACCAACACCTTCGGCTGGACCGCCGACCGGGAGGCGTCCTTCGCGATCCTCGACGCCTACGTGGCGGCGGGCGGCAACTTCATCGACACCGCGGACGTGTATCCGAGCTGGGCGACGGGCGAGCCCACGTCGGAGATCATCATCGGCGAGTGGATGGCCGAGCGCGGCAACCGCGACTCGATCGTGCTGGCCACGAAGGTGGGCATGCTGGCCGGTTTCCAGGGCCTGTCGCCCGCCACCGTCCGCACCGCCGTCGAGAACTCGCTGCGCCGCCTGCGCACCGACCGCATCGACCTGTACTGGGCGCACGTCGACGACCGTGACACCCCGCTGGCCGACACGCTGGCCGCCTTCGACGCGCTGGTGCGCGAGGGCAAGGTGCGCTACCTCGGCGCGTCCAACTACGAGGCGCCCCGCCTGGCCGAGGCGCTGCGCGTCTCCGACGAGGAGGGGCTGGCCCGGTACGTGGCGCTGCAGCAGCACTACAACCTCGTGGAGCGCGGCTACGAGGGCGAGCTGCGCGACGTCGTGGCGCGCGAGGGCCTGTCGAGCACGCCGTGGGCGGGCCTGGCCCGTGGCTTCCTGACCGGCAAGTACACGCCCGGGGCGGTCGTCGACAGCCCGCGCGCCGAGAGGGCCGGGGAGTACCTGAACACCGAGCGGGGACCGCGCGTGCTGGAGGCGCTGGCCACCGTGGCCGCCGGCCGGGGCGTCGAGCAGGCGTCGGTGGCGCTGGCCTGGCTGCTCGCGCAGCCGACCGTCGCCGCTCCGCTGGCAGGCGTGCGGGAGGCGGCCCAGCTCAAGCCGCTGCTGGACGCCGTCGAACTGCGGCTGAGCGGCGAGGAACTGGCCCTGCTGGACGCGGCCTCCCGCTGAAGCGCGCCGGCCGTACCGCGGCCGCCCGCATGACGGAGGGCCCGGCTCCCTGAGGAGCCGGGCCCTGGCGGCGGGAGGGTCAGTGCTGGACGGCCTTCTCGGCACCGACGCCGGTCAGGGAGCGGACCTCGATCTCGGCGTACTTGGCGGCGTTGTACTCCTTGCTCAGTACGGTGCCGAGCCAGCCGAAGAAGAAGCCGAGCGGGATCGAGATGATGCCCGGGTTCGACAGCGGGAACCAGGCGAAGTTCGCGTCCTTGAACAGCGCGGTCGCCGAACCCGACACCACCGGCGAGAAGATCACCAGGATGAGGGCGGAGATCAGGCCGCCGTAGATGGCCGAGACCGCGCCGGCCGTGTTGAACCTCTTCCAGAACAGGCTGTAGAGGATCGCCGGCAGGTTGCCCGAGGCGGCCACCGCGAAGGCGAGGGCGACCAGGAAGGCGACGTTCTGTCCCTGGGCCAGGATGCCGAGGCCGATGGCGATGGCGCCGATGACGAACGCCGACAGCCGGGCCACCACGACCTCCTCACGCTCGGTCGCCTTGCCGTGCTTGAACACGTGGGCGTACAGGTCGTGGGCGAAGCTGGAGGAGGAGGCGAGCGTCAGGCCCGCGACCACCGCGAGGATGGTGGCGAAGGCCACGGCGCCGATGAGGGCGAGCAGGATGGTGCCGCCGACGGGGCCGAAGATGGCCTGCCCGATCCGCTCGGCGAGCATCGGGGCGGCGGTGTTGCCCGCCTTGTCGCCCGCCGCGATGGCCTTGCTGCCGACGATGGCGGCGGCGCCGAAGCCGAGAACGAGGGTGAGCAGGTAGAAGGTGCCGATGATGCCGATGCCCCACAGGACCGACTTGCGGGCGTCCTTGGCGGTCGGGACGGTGTAGAAGCGGATGAGGATGTGCGGCAGGCCCGCGGTGCCCAGGACGAGTGCGAGGCCGAGGCTGATCAGGTCGATCTTGCCGGCCAGGCCCTGGGCGTCGGTGGCGTACTTGCCACCTCCGTTCAGGAAGGCGTCACCCTTGCCGCTCTGCGCGGCCGCGTCGCCGAGCAGCGCCGACAGGTTGAAGCCGAACTTGCCGAGCACCAGCAGCGTGACCAGGGCCGCGCCGCCCATGAGCAGGACGGCCTTGACGATCTGGACCCAGGTGGTGCCCTTCATGCCGCCGACCACCACGTAGATGATCATCAGAACGCCGACGCCGATGATCGTCCAGACCTTGCCCTGGGGCGAGTGGATGTCGAGCAGCAGGCCGACCAGCGCGCCCGCGCCCACCATCTGGGCCAGCAGGTAGAAGATGCTGACCACGATGGTGGACACGCCCGCCGCGGTGCGCACCGGGCGAGGGCTCATCCTGAAGGCCAGCACGTCGGCCATGGTGAACTTGCCCGAGTTGCGCATGAGCTCGGCCACCAGCAGCAGCGCGACCAGCCACGCCACCAGGAAGCCGATCGAGTAGAGGAAGCCGTCGTAGCCCGACAGGGCGATGATGCCCGCGATGCCGAGGAAGGAGGCGGCCGACATGTAGTCGCCGCCGATGGCCAGGCCGTTCTGGAAGCCGCTGAAGGACCGGCCGCCGGCGTAGTAGTCGGCGGCGGTCTTGGTCTGGCGGCTGGCCCAGAAGGTGATGCCCAGCGTGACGACGACGAAGGTGAGGAACAGGATGGCGGAGAGGTTCACTGGATCTTCTCCTCGACCTCGTGGCGGAGCTTGTCGGCGATGGGGTCGAGCTTCCTCTCCGCATGCTTGGCGTAGGCCCACGCGATCCAGAACGTGGAGACGAACTGGAGCAGACCGAAGATCAACGCGACGTTGACGTTGCCGAAGAGCTTCATGCCCATGAAGTCGCGCGCCCAGGCCGACAGCACCACGTACAGCAGGTACCACGCCAGGAACGCCACCGTCATGGGGAAGGTCCACGCCCTGAAGCGCCGCCTCAGCTCCTGGAACTCACCGCTGGCCTGCATCTGTTCGTAGACCGATGTGTCATGTTCTCTGGTAGTCACGGCTCGACGCCCTCCGGGTGTGATGCGGATCACGCACAAGGTAAGAGGGGAAGCTACCGTTCGTGGAGGGGGCGAGTCCGGCCGTTCGGCGAGGCGCGCCGCCGCGGCGGCCAACTGGCGGCCACTTGCGGTGAAAGGTCTGATTTGCGGGTTGAGCGGTCGCGTGCCCGCTCCGTCAGCCCTTCACCGCGCCCGCGGTGAGCCCTTCGACGATGTAGCGGCGGATCGCGGCGAACAGCACCAGCGTCGGGATCACCGACACCACGGTGGCCGCCGCCATCGCACCCCAGTCGATGTCGTACTGGGTGATAAAGGAGTTCATGGCGACGGGGACGGTCTTGGCGTCCTCGCTGTCGATGAACGTGATCGCCAGGAACAGCTCGTTCCACACCTGGACGAAGGCGAAGATGAAGGTGGCCGCCACGCCGGGCAGTATCACCGGGATGATCACCCGCGCCATCGCCTGCAGCCTGGACGCGCCGTCCACCTGCGCCGCCTCCTCCAGCGCCGCGGGCACCCGCTCGTGGAAGCCGCGCATGATGATCGTGCAGAACGGCACCAGCATGGCGACGTAGACGACCATCAGCCCCGGCAGCCGGTTGAGCAGCCCCAGGTCCGACATCAGGAGGTAGAGCGGGCCCAGCGCGATGAACAGCGGGATCATCTGCGTGACCAGGAAGGCCAGCATGAGCGCGCCCCTGCCGGGGAAGTCGAAGCGGGCCAGCACGTAGCCGCCGAACACGCCGATGACGGTCACCACCGCCGCCGACACCAGCGCGACCACCAGGCTGTTGGCCAGGTAGCGGCCGAAGTCGGCGAAGGAGAACAGCTCGGCGTAGTGCTCCAGGGTGGGCTCCCCCGGCCAGTACCGCAGCGGCATCGAGAAGATCTCGCTCTTGGGCTTGAGCGAGGTGACGACGACCCAGTAGAGCGGGAAGACCGTGATCAGGAGCCAGGCTCCCAGCACGATCGCCTTGGCGGCGCGCCGCGCGATCATCGTGACCTCTCGAAGCGGGTGGCGTTGAGGTAGAAGACGCTGAAAGCCAGCAGGAGGCCGAGGACCAGGAAGCCGACCGCGCCGGCCCTGCCGTAGTCGCCCCCCATGACCTGCTGGATCAGGAAGGTCGTCACGATGTCCGTCGAGCCCGCGGGGCCGCCGCCGGTCATCGAGTAGATGAGGTCGGGGAAGTTCAGGATCCAGATCACCCGCAGCAGCACGATCAGCGCCAGCGTCGGGCGGATGTGCGTCAGCGTCACGTGCCAGAACTGCCGCAGCCTGGAGGCCCCGTCCACGGCGGCCGCCTCGTACAGCTCGCGCGGCACCGACTGGAGCGCCGCCATGATCATGATCGCGAAGAACGTCACGCCGTACCAGACGTTGGCGACGATCACCGACGTCATGGCCCAGCCGGGCGTGGACAGGAAGCCGATGCGGGTGTCGATGATCCCGGTCCGCAGCAGCAGGTCGTTGATCACCCCGAACTGGCCGTTGAACATCCACCGCCACAGCAGCCCGATCAGGAACCCCGACATCGCCCAGGGGAAGAACACCCACGCCTGGTAGAGCCCCCTGCCGCGGAACTGGCGGCGCAGCAGGAGGGCCAGCGCGAAGCCGAGGAAGAACTGGAAGAACAGCGAGACGGCGACCCACGTGCCGGTGTTGCGCAGCGCCGTCCAGAACCTGTCCTCGGCCAGCACGGCCCTGAAGTTGTCCAGCCCGACGAACGGGGTCGAGGTCAGGTCGAACAGGTTGTAGCGCTGGAAGGCGATGACGCTGCCGCGCACCATCGGGTAGTAGGTGAAGAGCGCGACGAAGACGACTCCGGGCAGCAGGCAGAGCGCGATCAGCCCTGCCTTGCGGGTGGTGAAGGCGGGACGGCTCACGAAGCCTGACCCGCCCAGAACGCGTCCCAGCCCTTCAGCACGTCGGCCACGCTCTTCTTACCGGTCAGCAGCGCCTGCACGTCACGGTCGGAGTCGACGAGGAACTGGCTCCATCCGGGCGAGTCGACCGGCCTGATCGTGATCACCTGCTTGGGGTCCTGCTGCGCCTCCAGGTAGGCCTTCCAGGCGCCCTGGGAGAACTGCGGGTCCTGCTGCGCGGAGACCGAGATCGGGATCAGCGAGTTGCCCTTGGCGAAGGCGATGCTCTGCTTGGCCTCCGACAGGAACTGCACCAGCTTGACCGCCTCGGCCCGATGGGCGCTGAAGGAGGTGACGCCCCATCCGGCGTAGCCGACGGGCTGGAAGGCGTAGCCGGTGGGGCCCTTGGGGATCGGCGCGGTCGACCAGGCCGTCTGCCCGCTCTCCTCCACCGTCTTGATCACCTCGGGGTCCTGGATCAGCATGCCGGTCACGCCCGAGGTGAAGCCCTGCACCATCTCCGGGTAGCCCCAGGCGACCGAGTCGGGCGGCGAGGCCTCCTTGAATATCTTCACGAACAGTTCCATGGCCTGGGCGGCCTCGGGCGTGGAGAAGATCGTCTTCTTGTCCTTCAGGTAGAAGGACTTCTGCGGGTCCAGCGCCTCGCCGTTATAGGCGCTGATCATCTGGACGGCGTAGTCGGCGCCGCCCTTGCCGCCCCGGAAGGAGTAGCCGTACCGCTCGCCGGTGGTCATCTTCCTGCCCTCCTGGTAGAGCTCCTCCCAGGTGGCCGGCGGCTTGGTCATGCCCCAGTCGGTGCGGTAGAACAGCGCCCGCTGGTAGAAGCCGTAGGGGATGAGGTACGGCTTGCCGCCCACCTCCACGGCCTTCTTCCTGGCCAGCTCGGTCAGGTCGGTCCAGCCCACCCACTGGGTGGTGGGCAGTTCGGCCAGCCAGCCGTTGTTGGAGAAGGACTTGACCGTGTGGTCGCGCACTTCCAGCACGTCCAGGTCCTTCTTGGTCTGCAGGATCTGGGTGATCTTCTGGTCCGCACTGTCCAAGGGCGGCGAGACAAGCTCCACCTCCACACCGGGGTTGGCCTTCTCGAACTCGGCGAGCAGACCCTTGATCAGCTTGGTCCTGTCGGGGCTGGTCAGGCTCTCGATCATGCGGAGCCTGACCGTGCCGCCGCCATCGGACGAGGAGTCCGAACCGCACGCGGCGATCGTCAGAGTGGCGGCGGCCAGGGCCGCGAGGAGGGGGGATTTCATGGGGTGCCTCCTGGGTGACAGCGCTGTCACTCAAGCTAGGGGCACAACCCCCTCCAGCGCTAGAGCCAGATCCTCGATGAGTGTGTCGGCCGGCTCCAGACCCACCGACAGGCGCACCAGCCCGACGGGGATGCCCATGGTGGCGCGCACCGACTCCTCGATGGTCAGCGCGGGCGCGATGACCAGGCTCTCGAACCCGCCCCACGACACGCCGATCCTGAAGGCCCTGAGCCCGTCCAGGAAGGCCGCCACCGCCCGCCGGTCGTCGCTGTCGACCTCGAAGCCGAAGACGCTGGAGAAGCCCGACATCTGCCGCGCCGCCAGCTCGTTGTCGGGATGGGAGGGCAGGCCCGGATGGTGGACGGCCCGCACCGCCTCGTGCTTGTCCAGGAAGGCCGCCACGGCCAGGCCGCGCTCCTGGTGGGCGGCCATCCGCACGGGGAGCGTGCGCAACCCCTTGATCACCTTGGCCGCGTCGTGCGGCGACATGGCCGCGCCGTACAGCTGGTACTCCGTCAGCGCGATCGGCCTGATCAGCTCGGCGGAGCCGGCCACCACCCCGCCGACCAGGTCGCTGTGGCCGCCCACGTACTTCGACAACGAGTGGATCACCAGGTCGACGCCCATGGTCAGCGGCTTCTGGAACAGCGGCGTCGACCAGGTGTTGTCCATGACGGAGACCAGCCCGTGGCCCGCGGCCCACCGGGTCACCTCCGCGATGTCCACCAGCCGGTAGCTCATGTAGGACGGCGACTCGAAGTAGAGTACTCGCGTGTTCTCTCTGATAGCGCTGTCAAGACCAGCGGGGTCGCCGACGTGTGTGTGCGTGACGCCGAACTTCTCCAGGTAGCGCAGGAACTGCGTGGTCGGCCCGTAGATCGCGCCGAGCACCAGCACGTGGTCGCCTGCCGACACCAGCGACGAGATGGTCGCCGAGATCGCGCCCATCCCCGAGCCGAAGCACTTGGCCCGCTCGGCTCGTTCCAGCGCGGCCAGCTTGCGCTGCGCGAGATCGACGGTCGGGTTGGTGCCCCGCCAGTAGACGTAGCGCTCGTCCTCGTCCTTGATCGCCTCGGCCAGGTCGCCGACCGTCTCGAAGGTGAACAGGGAGTTCTCGTAGATCGGGGGATTGACGGCGCCGAGCGTCCACGGCGCGTCCTCGCCCAGCCTGCCGCAGATCCAGTCATCGTTCATGGGGGACACTATGACAGAGGGGCGCAAGCCGCCCACCATGGCCGACGTGGCCCGGCACGCGGGGGTGAGCCTGAAGACCGTCTCCCGGGTGGTCAACCAGGAGCCGCACGTCAGCGCCACGCTCCAGCGCAGGGTGCAGGAGGCCATCAACGCGCTCGGCTTCCGCCGTAACGAGGCGGCCAGCCGCCTGGCCAGGGGCGCGGCGATGCTCACGATCGGCCTGGTGATGGAGAACATCTCCAACCAGTTCTACTCCCACCTGGCCGCGGCGGTGGAGAGCGCGGCGGCCGAGCACGAGGCGCTGGTGGTCTTCGGCTCCTACGAGGAACGGCCCGAGCGCGAGCGGATGCTGGTGGAGTCGATGTTCGCGCGCGGCGTCGACTCGCTCATCCTCGTGCCGTCGGCCGGCCGGCACGACTGGCTCGGCGAGCTGGTCGCCGGCGGGCTGCGCGCGGTGTTCGTCGACCGGCTGCCGCCGGGCGTCCCCCACTCCGGCGCGGTGCTGCTCGACGACTTCACGGGCGGGCGCCTGGCCACCGAGCACTTGATGGCGCGCGGGCACCGCAGGATCGCCCTCATCTCCGACGACGAGACGGTCAGCTCGGTGCACGACCGGGCGCGCGGCTACCGCGAGGCGCTCGGCACGCTCGACGAGCGGCTGGTGACGCGCGGCGTGTTCGACCCCTGGCGGGCCGCGCGCGAGGTGGACCGGCTGCTGGCGCTGCCCGACCCGCCCACGGCCTTCTTCGCCACCAACAACAGGGCGGCGATCGGCATCCTGCAGGCGCTGCGGCGGCGGCCCGACAGGCCGGCCTTCGTGGGGTTCGACGACTTCGCCCTGGCCGACGTCTTCGACCCCGGAGTGACCGTGGTGCGGTACGACACCGGTCTGCTCGGCCGTACCGCCGTGGACCTGCTGCTGGGCGGCGGGCCACCGCAGCAGGTGCGGGTGCCGGTCGAGCTGGTGGTGCGCGGCTCGGGCGAGCTGCCCGTCAGGACGAGCGCGGACGCCAGTCACCGCGGTCCAGGTTGAGGGTCTCGGGCGTGTGCAGCCGCACCATGGTGCGGGCCACGCCCGGGGGCACGTGGTGCGGGGTGAGGAACGACACGGCGATCATCACCACGAAGGCGATCGGCACCGTCCAGGCCGCGGGCTGGGCCAGCAGCGCGCCCACGAGACCGTCGAAGGGGCCGCCGGTGATCTGCGCCATCACCGCCGCGCACGCCAGGCCGCCGCCCACCAGCAGCCCCGCCAGCGCGCCCGTCGACGACAGGCGGCGCCACCAGATGCCCAGCACCAGCAGGGGGCAGAACGAGGAGGCCGCCACGGCGAAGGCCAGCCCCACCACGTCGGCCACCGGCAGGGCCCTGGCCCACACCGCCAGGCCCAGCGGCACCGTCACCGCCAGCAGCGTCGCCAGGCGGAAGGCGCGCACCGCGCCGCCGCCGAGCAGGTCCTGCGCGATCACGCCCGCCACCGACACCGTCAGCCCCGACGACGTCGACAGGAACGCCGCGAACGCGCCCGCGGTGACCAGCGCCGTCAGCAGGTCGCCGAGCGTGCCGCCGATCATCCGCGACGGCAGCGTCAGCACCACCGCGTCCGTGCCGGCCAGGTCGGGCGCGTAGATCCGGCCCAGCCACCCGTAGAGCGCCGGCAGCAGGTAGAAGGCGCCCAGCAGCGACAGCACCACCAGCGTCGTACGGCGCGCCGCCCGCCCGTCAGGGTTGGTGTAGAAGCGCACCAGCACGTGCGGCAGCCCCATCGTGCCGAGGAACGTCGCCAGGATCAGCGAGTAGGTGGAGTACAGCCCGTACTCCTTGGCGCCGGCCAGCGGCAGCTGCCAGTGGGCCGCGTCGTGCGCCGGCAGTCCTGGCGCGCCGCCCGAGCGCCAGGCCAGCAGCAGGAACACCAGCGGGAGCGCGAGCGCGGTCAGCTTCAGCCAGTACTGGAAGGCCTGGACGAAGGTGATCGACCGCATCCCGCCCGACAGCACGTTCACCGCCACGACCACCGCGACCAGCAGCCCGCCCACCCAGCCCGGCGCGCCGGTGATGGCCCGCAGCACGATGCCCGCGCTCTGGAACTGCGGCATCAGGTAGAGCCAGCCGATCAGCACCACCAGCACGCCGGCGGTCCTGCGCACGGCCATCGACTCCAGCCTCGACTCGGCGAAGTCGGGCAGCGTGTAGGCGCCCGAGCGGCGCAGCGGCGCGGAGACCAGGACCAGCAGCACCAGGTATCCGCCGGTCCAGCCGACCGGCAGCCACAGCATGTCGGCGCCGTGGGTGAGGATGAGGCCCGCGATGCCGAGGAAGGAGGCGGCCGACAGGTACTCCCCGCCGATGGCCGAGGCGTTCCACAGCGGGGTCACGGTGCGGGAGGCGACGTAGAAGTCGGAGGTCGTGCGCGAGAGCCGCAGCCCGAACGCCCCGATGAGGATCGCCGCGGCCATCACCAGGCCGACGGCCGCGAGGCTCACCCGACCGTCACCCGCCCCGCGGACGCGCCGTTCACTGCCGCTCGACCAGGTCTTCGAAGTGGCGCTCGTTGCGTTCGGCCTGCCGTACGTAGAGCCAGGCCCCCGCGACGAACAGCGGATAGATCAGCCCCGCCAGCACCGCCCACGGCAGCGGCACGCCGGCCAGCTCGGCCGCGCGCAGCTCGGGCACCAGCAGGAACAGCAGCGGCAGGCCGAGCACCACGCAGGCCAGCACCGTGCAGACGAACAGGGCGAGCCTGAACTGCGTGCGCAGCAGCGAGCGCATGTAGACCTCGCCGAGGCGGGTCTGCTCGTCGATCTCCCTGCTGGCCGGGTAGCGGGGACGGCGGGCGGCGGCGGTGCGCGGGCTGGTGACGGTGACGCGGCCCTTCATCGCTTCGCCTTCCGCAGCAGCAGGTCGCGCAGCTCGCGCGTGTGGCGGCGGCTGACGGGGATCTCGGTCTCGCCCACCCTGACGGTGCACCGGCCCGAGTCGATGTGCAGTTCCTCGATGTGCTTGACGGCGACCAGGTGGCTGCGGTGCACGCGGACGAAGCCCGAGGAGGCCCACCGTTCCTCCAGCGTGGCCAGCGGGATGCGCACCAGATGGCTGCCGCCGGAGGTGTGCAGGCGGGCGTAGTCGCCGTGCGCCTCCACGTAGACCACGTCGGCGGTGGAGACGAACCTGGTCACCCCGCCCAGCTCGACGGGGATCGTGTCGTACTCGGCGTTCTCGGCGGGAACGTCGGACGAGACGCACACCCGCCTGATCGCCTCGGCGAGCCGTTCCGGGCGGACCGGCTTGAGCAGGTAGTCCTCGGCCTTGATCTCGAAGGCGTCGACCGCGTGCTCCTCGTAGGCGGTCACGAACACCACCCGGGGCGGGTCGGCGAAGCGCGACAGCAGCCTGCCCAGGACCACCCCGTCCAGCCCGCGCATCCTGATGTCGAGGAAGACCGCCTCGATCGGCCTGCCCTCGGCCATGGCCCGGTCGAGCAGCCGCAGCGCCGCCGCCCCGTCGCGCGCCGTGGCGACCTCGCCGATCCGGGGATCGGCGCGCAGCAGGTACGCCAGGTCCTCGAGCGCGGGGAGCTCATCGTCCACCGCCAGCACCCGCAGCCCGTTCACGGCTCTCCCTCCGGTCATTTGAGAGTGATGAAACAGACATCAGGCGTCAAGCCTGTCACGACCCGATCACAGGCTCGCGAAATCGTCGCGGGCTCCGCCATGTGTGCGAGGAGGACCGTACGGCCACTGCTACCAGGGCCGCGCCTTTACAAAGTAGATCAGCGGGCTGACACCCCGGGGTGGTACTTGGGGACCCTGACGTTGACCTTCGTGCCGGCCCCCTGCGCCGTCTCGACGACGATGCCGTACTCGTCGCCGTAGACCTGGCGCAGCCGCTCGTCGACGTTGGCCAGGCCGACGCCGCCGGCCGCCGGGACGTCGCCGGCCAGGATCCGGCGCAGACGTTCGGGATCCATGCCGAGGCCGTCGTCCTCGACGCTGATGCGGCATTCGGCGCCCGCGTCCTCGGCGATGATCGTGATGCGGCCGACGCCGTCCTTGGACTCCAGGCCGTGCCGGACGGCGTTCTCGACCAGGGGCTGCAGGCACAGGAACGGCACGGCGACGGGCAGCACCTCGGGCGCGATCCGCAGCGTGACGCGCAGGTGGTCGCCGAAGCGGGCGCGTTCGAGGATGAGGTAACGGTCGATGGAGCGCAGCTCCTCGGCCAGCGTGGTGAAGTCGCCGTGCCTGCGGAAGCTGTAGCGGGTGAAGTCGGCGAACTCCAGCAGCAGCTCCCTGGCCCGCTCGGGGTCGGTGCGGACGAAGCTGGCGATGGTGGTGAGGGAGTTGTAGATGAAGTGCGGGGAGATCTGGGCGCGCAGCGCCCGCACCTCGGCCTCCATCAGCAGGGTGCGGCTGCGGTCGAGCTCGGCCAGCTCGAGCTGCGAGTCGACCCAACGGGCCACCTCCTGGGCGGCGCGGACCAGCCCGGCCGAGCTGTGCTCGCCGTAGGCGGCCAGCGAGCCGACCACCCTGTCGTCCGTGGTGAGCGGCACCACCACGGCGTGCCTGATCGGGCACTCGAGCAGCTCGCAGTCGAGGTTGAGCACCTGGGTACGGCCGTCCTTCAGGGTGCCCGCCGCGTGGGCGAACGCCTCGGCCGCGTGGTGCTCGCCCGCGCCGTCGTAGACCAGCAGCCGCTCGCCGTCGGTGATGGCGATCGCCGGGGAGCCGAGCAGCTCGCGCAGGTGTTTGGAGGCCCGCTGCGCCCCCTCCTCCGACAGGCCGGCGCGCAGCGGCGGCGCGGCCAGCGAGGCGGTGTGCAGGGTCTCGAACGTGGCCCGCTCGGCCGGGCCCGAGCCGAGCTCGCGGCGCCCGCGCAGCACCCGCCACAGCACGAGGGCGGGACCGCCCACGAGGAGAGCCAGGAGGAGGGCGACGACCACGGGTTCCACGGCCGGAGCCTACCGCCGTCCCGCCGCCGCGGGGCGCGGCCCGCGGTCCTGAAGGGCGGACCCGCGGTGCTGAAGGGCGGACCCGGCGGGCGCGCGGGGGCCGCCCGCTCAGCCGCTCCCCCTGATGGCGGCGGCGTAGGCCGCGGCCTCCTCGTCGGAGTCGTACTTCACGCGCGGCCAGAAGAAGCCGCGCAGCCCGTCCTTCCTGTTGCGCGGCACGATGTGGACGTGCAGGTGGGGGACGCTCTGGCTGATGCGGTTGTTCATCGCCACGAACGTGCCCGCCGCCTCCAGCCCCTTCTCCACGGCGCCCGCCAGCTGCTGCACCCGCTCGAAGAAGGGGCCCACCTCGGGCAGGTCGGTCAGCGTTTCGACGTGCTGCCGCGGCACCACCAGCAGGTGCCCCTTGAAGACGGGCCTGGCGTCGAGGAAGGAGACGGCCACCTCGTCGGAGGAGACGACGAAGGCGGCCCGCTCTCCCGCGACGATCTCGCAGAACGGACAGCTCACCAGCCGACCCTCACCGTTCCCTTGAGCAGTTCCCTGGCGATCAGCAGGCGCTGCACGTCGTTGGTGCCCTCGCCGATCGCCATCAGCGGCGCGTCGCGGTAGAGGCGTTCGAGGACGAACTCCTGCGAGTAGCCGTAGCCGCCGTGCACGCGCATGGCCTCCATCGTGACGCGCAGGGCCACCTCCGAGGCGAAGTACTTGGCCATGGCCGCCTCCGCCCTGGCCGACCTGGAGGCCGCCCAGTAGGTCATCAGCCTGGCCGCCTGGATGTCGGTGGCCATGTCGGCGAGCTTGAGCTGGATGGCCTGGAAGTCGCCGATCGGCCTGCCGAACGCCTCCCGCTGCCCCGCGTAGGCGAGCGCGGCGTCGAAGGCGCACTGCGCGACGCCGACCGCGCGGGCGGCGATGTTCACCCTGCCGAGCTCGAGGGCCGACAGCGCCTGCTGCATCCCCCGCCCCTCGACGCCGCCGAGCAACCGGTCGCGGTGCACCCGCACGTCCTCGAGGGTGATCTCGCAGGTCTCGGTGCCCTTGTAGCCGAGCTTGGGCAGGTCGCGGCTGATGGTGTAGCCGGGCGTGCCGGCCTCGACGAGCAGCATCGACATGCCCTTGTGGGCGGGCGTCTCGATCGAGGTCTTCACCAGGACGGGCATCGGGTCGGCGTGACGGGCGTTGGTGATCCAGGTCTTCGCGCCGTTGATCACGTAGTGGTCGCCGTCGCGGACCGCGCGGGTGGTGATCCCCTGCAGGTCGGTGCCCGCCCCCGGCTCGGTCAGCGCGATCCCGGTACGGCGGGTGCCGGCGGCCAGGCCGGGCAGGTAGCGCTCCTTCTGCTCGGGCGTGCCGTACTGGTCGATCATCCACGCCGACAGCGAGTGGGAGCCGAGCACGCCCGCCACGCCCATCCAGCCGCGGGCGATCTCCTCGAAGACCAGGGCGTAGGAGACGCGGTCGAGCTCGAGGCCGCCGTAGCGGGCCGGGATCGTCATGCCGAACAGGCCGAGCTCCTTGAAGCGCTCGACGATCTCCGCCGGGTAGCGGCCCGACCGCTCCCATTCGCCGGCGACGGGCACGATCTCCTTGTCGACGAACTCTCTCAGGGTGGCGCGGAACAGCTGCTGGTCCTCGTCGAGCTCGAAGTCCATCACATGGGTCCGTTCTTCGCGGTCGGGAAGTAGCCCTTGTCGTGCGGCGCGTCCCGCTTGTAGACCATGACGGTCCGCCGCCACGACATGACCTCGTCGCCGTCCTGGTTGAGGCCGCGGGTGGCGCAGGTGACGATGCCGGCGTAGGGGCGCGACCTCGACTCGCGCTTGTCGAGGACCTTCGACTCGGCGTACAGGGTGTCGCCGACGAACACCGGATGGGTGAGCCTGATCTCGTCCCAGCCGAGGTTCATCATGGCGTTCTGGCTCACGTCGATCACCGACAGACCGAGCACGATCGCCACGGACAGGCCGGAGTTCACGATGATCTTCCCGGCCGGGGCGCCCGCGGCGAAGTGCGCGTTGAAGTGGTTCTGGTTGGTGTTCATCGTCAGCAGGGTGAACCAGGTGTTGTCCGCCTCGCTGATCGTGCGGCCCAGCGGATGCTGGTAGACGTCGCCGACGACGAAGTCCTCGTAGTACCGGCCGAGGCCGGGTTGGTGCACCGTCACCTGGGCAATCTACGACTAGAACTTTCTTCGGTCAACGAAGGTCGTCCAGCTCGTCTGGTTGGGCGCGCTCCACTCGACGGGCGCGCTGATCGGGCCGAAGAACGCCTCGAGGTTGCCCGGCACCTCGTCGACCTTGGCGCCCCTGCAGTGGTAGACCAGCGCGCCCGGCCGCTGGGCCATCGCCATCCACGGCAGCCACGGCGAGACCCGGCACCACGACAGCGTGCTCGGCACCGAGGGGGCCTGGCCGTCCAGATCGGCTGCGGGGGCGAAGAACTGGAACAGCTCCATGGCCCGGTAGGTGTCGCTGAAGGAGTTGTCGGGATGGTCGGCCACCTTCAGCGGCGACGGGTAGGCCAGCAGGATGTCGGTGTTGAACACGACCGTGTCGCCGAGCCTGGTGGTGGGCACGGTGAAACCGCGCAACCGCTGGTTGACCGGATCGTTGTAGACGTGCTGGACGTCGACGGACCGGCCGGTGAAGGGGTTGTCCCAGATGTCGAGGGGCTCACGCGAGACGGGGTCGAGGTAGGCCGCCGCCTCCCTGGTCAGCAGCTCCCAGCCGCCGTCGCCCTCCACCGCCCGCGCCACGTTGACACCCTCGAAGCCGAACAGGTGACGGGGCCCGTCGTCGGGCAGATAGGCGTAGACGTCGCCGGTCCACCAGGTCACCGTCTCCGCCCCGTCGGCGCTGGCCCGTACGCGCATGAACTCCCGGAGATCGCTCATGCGCGGCACCCTACTGCACGGTGATCGCCACCGTCGCCGCTCCCTGGCCGGTGATCTCGACGCGCGTGCTGCCGGGGTGCTTGGCGTTGAAGACGAAGTAGGAGCGGTCGTCGGCGTGCTCCTCGCTGATGAAGGAGGCCACCTTGGCGTCGGGCACCTGCTTCAGCTCCCAGTCGCCGTGCGGCAGCGCCACCGAGAAGCGCTGCCCCTTGCCGACCTGGACCTGCGTGGTCGCGCCCGGGACGCCCTCGACGACCTTGCCGAGGTCGCTGACCGCGCCACCGCCACCGCACCCGGCCAGGCCGAGCGCGATGATCACGGCCACCACCGCACGACGAATCATGTCGGCAGCGTATCGGGCGCGGGCGGGTCCCGCGGAACCGCATAGGGCTCGGCGTCCGCAGGGTGCCCCTCCGCCATGCGCTTGCCCCTGATCAGCTCGGCGTCGAACTCCGCGCCGAACAACACCGCCATGTTGGACAGCCACAGCCAGATCAGGAACACCACGACCGCGGCGAGCGTGCCGTAGGTCTTGTTGTAGGAGCCGAAGTTGGCCACGTACAGGGCGAAACCGCCGGAGACGATCACCCACAGCACGACCGCGACCAGCCCGCCAGGGGTGATCCAGCGCAGCCCCGGCTGGCGCACGTTCGGCGCCGCCCAGTACAGCACCATGATGAGCCCCGCGGCGATGAGGGCGAGCACCGGCCACTTGGCGATGTCCCAGATCGTGACCAGCGTGTCGTCGACGCGGAGCCGGTCGCCTGCCACCTCGGCCACCCGGCCGGTCAGGGTGACGGCGACCGCCCCGGCCGCCAGCAGCACCATGACCAGCAGTGTCAGCCCGAGGCGCAGCGGCGTCAGCTTCCAGAACGGACGGCCCTCCCGGATGTCGTAGATCGCGTTGGCCGCGCGGATGAAGGCCGCGATGTACCCCGAGGCCGACCAGAGCGCCACGAGCAGGCCGACGATCGCCAGCGCTCCCGCGCCGGTGCTGCGCACCCCCGCAAGCCCCTGGAGCAGCAGGTCACGCACCTCGGCCGGGGCCAGGACGGCGATGCCGCCGAGCACCGTGGCCGCGTCGTCCCTTCCAACCATGCCGAGCAGCGACACCAGCACGATGAGGGCGGGGAAGATCGACAGGACACCGTAGTAGGTGAGCGCCGCCGCCCAGTCCTGCACGCCGTCGCGCCGGAACTCGGCGAACGCCCGCCTGAGCGCGCTCCACCACATACGCTTACTTCTTGCCTCGCCGCATCAGCCTCCGGGCCACGAGCAGGGCCACGACGCCGGCGGCCACGGCCGCCAGGCCCGGCCGGCGCCGCGCCTGCGCGCCCACCTTGTCGGCGGCGTCCCTGACGGGGTCCGGCATCCGGTCGGTGACGGCGACGACCCGGTCCCTGGCCGCGCCGGCCACCCCGCTCGCCCTGCCCTTGAGGTCGGCCTTGTTCACCATGGCCTCGACGGTGCCGCCCAGTTCCCCGCGGGTCCCGGCGATCTCGTCGCGCCCACCGCCCTGCCCGGGCCCGCCCGCCACCAGCCGGTCGGTGCTCGGCCGCGGCGTGGCCGCGGCGCTCGCGCCGCTCCGGCCGCCCGGGCCCGGCCCGCCGGAGACCTGGTCACCACCGGAGTCCTGGCCGCCGGAAGCCTGGCCACCGGGAACCTGCTCGCCGGGGGCCTGGCTACCGGAGACCTCGGCGGGCTCGTCGTCCCACTTGTCCGCCTCGCCGGCCCTGTCATCGGGGATCGGGCCCTCGGGCACGAACTCCTCGTGCGGCCTGCGCGCCTCGGCCGCGGCCTCGGCGTTCTCCGCCGCCCCTGCCCTGGTGGGCGGGACGTTGACGGACTCGTGGTCGGTCGGGGTGCCCACCGTGGCCCTGCGCGCGCCCACGTCGCCGGCGTGCGCGTCGCTGAAGCCCGGATCGGTCTCGGTCATCGTCGTCCCCTCTCTCTCACCACGTCGATCCACGTCGATGTCGGTCCTGACGCTCTCGTTCGCCGCCACGGGCGCCGGCGATGCCGCCTGTTCGCCCTGCTTCCTACCGATAAGACCAAGTACGGCGGCAAGGATGAGCAAAACTCCGGCCACGATTGCGGCCGTGGCCCGTGGCGGCGGCAGCGCGACGACGACGCCGGCGACACGGACGGGTCGCCGGCCGGCTCAGCCGTGCAACGGTGCCGCTCGGTGTTCATGGAGGGAGCGACTACCCGCCCCGCGGCGGGGAAACCTCAGCGCTTGGCGGCCTTCAGCAGCGCGTCGAGCACGCCGAGCACCGAGGAGCCCGGCACCTCGCACCACGGGGCGGGAGGAGCCGGTCGCTCGCACCACGGCTGGGGTGGTCGCGGCCGCTCGCACCAGTTGCCGGGACGTTTCATGCTTCCTGTCTACCACCGATGAGGTGTGTCAGCGCGGCCACTGCTCTGTAGGGGTCGGTACGGCCGGCGATCTCCTCGCAGTCGATCAGCGCGTCCAGGTCGTCCGGCGTGGGCGTCGCGTCGGGGGCCGGGTCGGTGAAGACGCGTACGCCGTACCAGTGCGTCACCTCCAGGCCGCGCGCCGCCAGCGCCGCGGTGAGGTCGGCGCGGCGGTCGGCCCGCGCGCGCACGCCCAGCCTGTTGGTGTAGGCGTCGGCGGTGAAGGCGGCCCGGGTGGCCGGCCAGTCGCCCGCCAGGCCGGGCCGCATGGCCAGCGCGTCGCCGTTGCGCACCAGCAGCGACAGGAACCCGCCCGGCCGGACCAGCCGTGCCAGGTCGGTGAGCAGCGGACCGGGGTCGGCGAAGTACATCAGCACGCCGTGGCACAGCACCACGTCGAACGAGGCGGGCGGAAACAGCGCCGGCAGCTCGGACAGGTCGGCGCGCACGGTCGTGACCCTGCCGGGGGGCAGCAGGCCGAGCAGGTCCGCGGAGGTGTCGACGCCGGTGACGTCGTGGCCGCGCTCGGCCATGCGCAGCGCCTGGGTGCCCTGGCCGCATCCGGCGTCGAGCACGCGGGCGGGCGCGGCGGGCAGGTGGCTGTCGAGCTGCCGGGTGACCAGCTCCTGGCGGACGACGTTGCGCAGTTCGCCGAGACGGTGCCGCCAGCGGTCCTCGGCGTTCTCGAACCCCACGCCTACCGACCCTAGCCCCTGCGGGAGAAACCGCAGAGGAACCGAAGTGAAACCCGGCGCGACGACACTCGCTGCATCGCACGCCTGTCCCACCCCTGAAAGGGATGTTCATGCATGTCGTCATATTGGCGGGCGGCAAGGGAGTGCGGCTGCGGCCGTACACCTCGGCGCTGCCCAAGCCGCTGGTGCCGATCGGCGAGGAGTACGCGATCCTCGACATCATCCTGCGCCAGCTCGCGGCGCAGGGCTTCACCAGCGTCACCCTGGCCGTCGGCCATCTGTCCCCGCTGATCAGGGCGTTCGTCGGGGACGGCGCCCGGTGGGAGCTGGCCGTCGACTACACCGAGGAGGTCGCGCCGCTGTCGACGATCGGGCCGCTGTTCTCGATCAGGGACCGGCTGCCCGAGCACTTCCTGGTCATGAACGGCGACGTCCTGACCACGCTGAACTACGCCGACCTGCTGCGCGGCCACGCCGCCTCGACGGCGCCGCTGACGGTGGCCACGGCCCCGCGGGTCGTCAAGATCGACTTTGGGGTGCTGGAGGCCGCCGGCGGGCACATCACGGGCTTCAGGGAGAAGCCTCTGCTCAGCTACCTGGTCAGCATGGGCGTCTACGCCCTGTCGCGCGGCTGCATCGAGGGCTATCCCGAGGGGATGGCCTTCGGCTTCGACGACCTGGTGCTCGACCTGCTGGCGCGCGAGCGGCCGCCGGCGGTCTTCGAGTTCGACGGCTACTGGCTCGACATCGGCCGCCCCGACGACTACGACGAGGCGAACGCCCGCTTCGAGGAGCTCAGGCCGCTGCTGCTGCCTGAGCCGGAGCGAGCGCTGTGAGGGTGCTGCTGCTCGGCGCCTCGGGGTTCCTCGGCCGCCAGGTCAGGCTGCTGCTGGACAACGACCCCCGGGTCGGGGAGGTCGTCTGCGCGGGGCGGGAGCGGCTCGACCTGCTGGCCGCCGACGTCGCCGCCGTGACCGGCCTGCTGGGCCGCGTCCGGCCCGACGCGGTGCTCAGCTGCGTGGGGCGGATGGCGGGCGGCCCCGAAGAGCTGCTGCGCGGCAACGCGGGCGTGGTCGCCCTGCTCGTGGAGGCCATGGCCGCGGTCGCGCCCGCCGCCAGGCTGGTACGGCTCGGCTCGGCCGCCGAGTACGGGCCCACGCCGTACGGCAGCTCGGTCCGCGAGGACGACCCGGCCAGGCCGGTCACCGCCTACGGGGTGAGCCACCTGGCCGGAACCGGGCTGGTCGCCTCGGGACCGGTGGACGGCGTGTCGCTGCGCGTCTTCAACCCGGTGGGGCCCGGCCTCACACCGGTGAACGTGCTGGGCCGGGCGGCCCGGCTGCTGCGCGAGGGCAAGGACGACATCACGCTCGGCCCGCTCGGCGCGATGCGCGACTTCGTGGACGTGCGCGACGTCGCCGCCGCCGTGGTGGCCGCGACCTTCGCGGACCTGGGCGGCGAGCGGGTCCTCAACGTGGGGTCGGGGCGGGCGGTGCCGGTCCGCGACGCCGTGGCGCTGCTGGCCCGTGCGCTGGGCTTCGACGGCGGGATCCACGAGATGGCGGGGGGATCCGACCGGTCGGGGGCGGCGCCGTGGAGCCAGGCCGACATCACCCGGTCGATCAAGGTCCTCGGCTGGCGTCCCGTCCACGGCCTGGCCGCGTCGGTCGCGGCCATGGCGGAGGAGCGATGAGGCGGCTCGCCCTCGCCCTGCTGCTCACGGTGAGCGCCTGCGCCTCCGCCCCTGGCGCCGGGGGACTGCTCGGCGTCACCTCCTTCACCTACGTGCTGACCGGCTATCCCGGCGGCCGGCTGGACACGGTGGCCGCCGCGCCGCACCGGCTGGCCGTCGTGGACCTGTCGCGCGACGGCACCGCCGCCGGCTACTTCACCGCCGCCGAGATCGCCGCGGTGCGCGAGAGCGGCAAGACGGTGCTGGGCTACTTCGAGATCGGCTCGCTGGAGGAGTTCAGGACGGAGTTCGCGAGCCTGCCCGCCGGGCTGCGGCTGAACGTCTGGCCGGACTGGCCCGACGAGCACTTCGTCAAGTACTGGGACCCGTGGTGGTGGGACCGGGTGATCAGGCCCCGGGTCGACCAGGCCCTGCGGGCCGGCTTCGACGGCGTCTACCTCGACACGCCCCTGGCGTACGAGGAGATCGACCTGGCGCGCGTGCCCGGCGAGACCCGTCACAGCCTCGGCAGGAAGATGGCCGATCTGATCGTCCGGATCAGTGCCTACGCCAAGGCCGTCCGCCCCGGCTTCCTCGTCGTCCCGCAGAACTCGCCCGAGCTGCGGCACCACGGCGGCTACACCGCCGCCATCGACGGCATCGGCATGGAGGAGCTGTTCTTCAGGGCCACCGACCGGGCCTGCGCGAAGGAGTGGTGCGCCGGCAACCTCGCCGAGGCCGCCGCCCTGCGCGCCGCGGGCAAGGCCGTCCTGGCCACCGACTACGCCGCCGCCCCCGGCAACCGCCGCGCCGCCTGCGCGGCCTACCGCCGGCACGGGTTCGCGGGCAACGTCACCACGGTCGACCTGGACCTGGTGAGTCCCCCCTGCGGGGTTTTCCCTCGGGAAGGAAAGGAGTGACGATGCCGAAGACCGTCGGCGTTGTCGGCATGGGATACGTGGGCCTGACGCTCACCGCGGCACTGGTCCGCAAGGGTTTCACGGTCCACGGCGTGGACGTCGATCCTGCCGTCGTGGAGGCGCTGTCGCGCGGGCGGATCCACGTGTTCGAGCCGGGCGTGCAGGAGGTGTTCGACGAGCACCTCGGCGGCCGCGTCCGCATCGGCGCGGCGCTGCCCGGCGAGCCGCTGGACGCGGTGATCCTGTGCGTGTCCACGCCCGTCGACCTCGCCACCGGGACACCGCGCCTGGACGGCCTGGCCGCCGCCGCCGAGGCGTGCGGACGGCAGCGCCTGGTGGTGGTGCGCTCGACGGTGCCGATCGGCACCAGCCGCTCGGTCGTGCTGCCCCGCCTCGAGCCCGGCACCCGCCTGGTGATGGCGCCCGAACGCACCATCCAGGGGCAGGCGCTGCGGGAGCTGGTCGAGCTGCCCCAGGTGATCGGCGGGCTCGACCAGGACAGCCTCGAGGCGGGGGTCGAGCTGTTCGAGGGGCTGGCCGACCGGATCGTCCCCGTCTCGAGCCTCGAGGCGGCCGAGATGGTCAAGCTGGCCAACAACTGCCACACCGACCTGATCTACGCCTACGGCAACGAGCTGGCGCTGATCGCCGAGCAGCACCGGCTGGACCCGCTGGAGGTCATCGGCGCGGCCAACCTCGGCTATCCGCGCCCCGACCTGGCCAAGCCCGGCTACGTGGGCGGGGGCTGCCTCACCAAGGACCCGTACCTCATGCGGGCGAGCGCCACCACCTCGCTGGTGGGCCACGCCCGCGCGCTCAACGAGCGCCTGCCGTCCCATGTCGCCGAACGGCTGGTCGCCCTGATCCGTGAGACGTTCGGCGAGACGGACGGCGTCATCCTGTCGGTGCTCGGCTGGGCCTACAAGGGCTGGCCGGCCACGGACGACATGCGCGGCACCCCCGTCGAGCACATGATGCCGGTCTTCACCAGGGCGGGGCTGACCGTCCTCGGCCACGATCCGCTGGTAGCCGACGAGGTCATCGCCCGGTACGGCGGGCGACCCGTCAGCCTCGACAAGGTTTTCGCCGAGTCCGACGCGATGCTGATCGTCAACGACCACCCCGACTACCGCGGGATGACGGTCGGCGACACCCCGATCAGGGTGCTGTTCGACTCCTGGCGCATACTCGACGCCGACGGGCTCACCGGACGGGGCATCCGCTACGCGGGGATCGGATACACGCGATGAGAGTCCTTCTGCTGGGCGGCGCCGGCTTCATCGGGCTCCACCTCGCCAGGCGCCTGCTGGCCGACGGCCACGCCGTCACCGTCGTCGACGACTTCTCCAGGGGAAGGCGCGACCGCGACCTGGAGGGCATGCCGCTGGACGTGCGCGACGCCGACCTCACCGATCCCGCCTCCTACCGGGCGCTGGAGCACGGCTGGGACCAGATCTACCTGCTGGCCGCCGTCGTCGGCGTCCGCAACGTCGAGCGGGACCCCGCCCGGGTGCTGCGCGTCAACACCCTGGCGCTGATGCACCTGCTGGACTGGATCAGGCCCGGCGAGCCGCTGTTCTACGCCTCCACCAGCGAGGCGTACGCGGGCGGCGTCACCGCCGGGCTGGTGCCGGTGCCGACGCCCGAGAGCGTCCCGCTGGTCATCGAGGACGTGGCGGCGCCGCGCTTCTCCTACGCCATCAGCAAGCTGCACGGCGAGGCGGCGGTCCTGCACGGCGCGCACGCCGTCGTGGGCCGCTTCCACAACGTGTACGGGCCGCGGATGGGCGCCGACCATGTGATCCCCGAGCTCGCGCTGCGCGCCCTGCGCGGCGAGAACCCGTTCCGGCTGTACGGCGGCGAGCAGACGCGGGCGTTCTGCCACGTCGAGGACGCGGTGGAGGCGATGGTGCGGCTGATGGCGACACCCGCGGCCTTCGGGCGGATCGTGCACATCGGCGACGACACCGACGAGACGACCATCTCCGACCTGGCCAAGCTGGTGCTGCGGCTGGCGGGCGGAGACCCGGTCATCGACCCGGTGCCCGCGCCGGCCGGCTCGGTGGCCCGCCGCTGTCCCGACATCTCCCTGCTGCGGGAGCTGACGGGCTTCGAGCCGCGGGTGCCCCTGGAGGAGGGGGTCAGGCGGACGTTCGACTGGTACCGGCGCATCTCGCCCGGCGCCTGACCCTCGTGGCCGCGCCTGCCGGGACCGCGATCCCGTCCCGGCAGGCCGCGGGTCCGGCCGGGCGGCGGGCGGCGCTCAGCTGTCCTGGAAGTCCGGTGGCACCATCACGCGCACCCCGTTGGGCACCACGCGCAGCCTGATCGGGGTGCGCAGCCGTACCTCGCCGTCGACGTCGGCGGCCATCGGCGGCTCGGTCTCCAGCAGCATCTCGCGCCCCATCACGAACGGCCCGCCGGCCAGGCTGCGCCACCTGCCGGTGGTGGCGCGCACCAGCGTCTCGCCGAGCAGGCGCAGCTTCTTGCCGGAACCGAGCTGGTAGGCCACCAGCATGCCGTTGTCGATGCTGATGTCGCGGGCCACCTGCCAGCCGCCGTGGAAGCGGCCGTTGGCGATGTTGAGCTGGTCGGTGAGCAGCTCGTGCCGCTTGCCGTCGACGGTCAGGACGGCGCGGAACGGCTTGTGGCCCGGGATGATCGTCAGGGCGGTCAGCGGGTAGGCGGGGCGGCCGAGGATGCGCTTGAGCCACGGCTTGACCGTGCCGGCGACCTCGACCGAGACGCCGAAGCTGGCCAGGTTGGCGAACGGCCGGTCCTCGGCCATGCCGAGGTCGATGTCGGCGACCTTGCCGGTGTCGAAGACCCGGATGGCGCCCGCCAGGTCGAGCGGCAGGCCGAGGCTGCGGGCGAAGTTGTTGGTGGTGCCGAGCGGCAGCACGCCGAGGGCCACGTCGCGGTGGGCGACGTGGCGGACCGCCGACGACAGCGTGCCGTCGCCGCCGCCGACGACCAGCAGGTCGGGCTTGGTCTCCAGCGCCCTGTCCAGGTGCGCGCGCAGCCGCTTGGGGTTGACGACGGAGTACTCCGCCAGCGGCTCGAAGCCGAGCGCGTGGATCTGGTCCAGCACCTCGAAGTAATGGCGGCGGCCACGGCGGGAGCGCGTGTTGATCACCACGGCGATCCTGCGGTCCCTGCGGATGGCCTCGGTGTGCTCAGCCTTGCTGCGGAGCTCGGTCATGGTTGACATGGTAGGGCCGCCGGGCGCCTGGCCCGGCGGCCGGTGATCGCCGCGTGCGCGTGGGGATCCCGGCGTGGCCGCCGCCGGCACCCTCTCAGAGCAGCCCCCGCCGGAGAAGCAACGCCAGAACAGCAACGTCAGAACAGCCCTGTCACAACAGCCCGGTCAGCACAGCCCCGTCAGAACAGCAGCACGGCGGCGACGACCGTGCCGGCGATCGCGGCGCCGTAGCAGGCGAGCGCGAGGGCGCGGTCGAACCTGGCGATGCCGAGGATCTCCTCACTGGTGAACCTGATGCGGTGGGCGGCGTGGGACAGGCAGAGCGCCACGACGACGACCAGCGCCAGCCGTACCGGGACGGGGTCGAGCAGGGCGGCGAGCCGCGCCTGCGCCGGCCAGTCGAGCACGCCCAGGGGCATGAGCACCCCGAACAGCAGGACCAGCACCGGCAGCAGCAGCGCGGCGACCACGCCGCCGGCGCTGAACAGCAGCCACAGGTACGGCTCCGGCGTGCGTCTCATCGCAGCACCGCCCACGCCAGGACGGCCGAGACCAGCAGCCACGCGGTGTGGTTGCCGCCCTGGATCATGAAGGCGGGCACCCGCCAGCCGTCCAGCCTGACGACGGTGGCCTTGGGCGCCAGGTTGAGGAAGGTGACCGCGTGGAAGGCGGTGGCGGCCAGGGCGAGCACGTTGAGCGCGATCATCCACGGCCGCGCGGCCAGGGCGGCGAACTCCTGCAGCGTGCCGCCGGTGACGGCGGCGACCAGCAGCAGCAGGTAGGCGACCGTCCAGGCGACGAAGAGGCTGGTCAGTTCCCTGGCGACGAAGAGCGCGTAGGAGCGCGAGCGCAGGAACCACAGCCGGTCGCGGGGCGGCCGGTAGGCGCCGGCGGCCGTCATCGCCTGCTCCACGGCAGGACCGACCGCATGGCGGCGGTGACCTTGTAGCGCTGGATCGCCTCGGCGGGGTCGACGTGCTTGGGGCAGACCCTGGTGCACTCGCCCACGAACGTGCAGCCCCACACCCCCTCGTCGCCGCCGAGCAGGTCGAGCCGGTCGCCCTGGTCGCGCGAGTCGAGGTTGTAGCGCTGGGCGAGCGCGATGGCCGCCGGGCCGAGGAAGTCGGGGTTGAGCACGTAGACCGGGCAGGCCGAGTAGCACAGCATGCAGTTGATGCACATCGAGTACTGCTTGTATGCCTCGAGCTGCTCGGGCGTCTGGGCGTACTCGGCGGTCAGCGGCAGTTCCTCGCCCTCCCTGATCAGCCAGGGCCGCACGTGGGAGAGCTTGGCGAGGAAGTCGTCGATCTCCACGACCAGGTCGCGGATGACGGGGAAGCCCTTGAGCGGCTCGATCCTGACCGGTCCGCCGCCGAACTCGGTGAGGAAGGTGCCGCAGGTGAGCCTGGGCTTGCCGTTGACGTTCATGCCGCACGACCCGCACACGCCCATCCGGCACGACCACCGGAACGTCAGCGTGCCGTCCAGCCGGTCCTTGACGTGGTTGAGGCCGTCGAGGACGGCCCAGTCGTCGCGCATCGGCACGTCGAAGGACTCGAACACCGGTTTCTCGTCCCGTTCGGGGCGGTACCGGCTGATCTCCAGCCTGATCGTGGCCGGGGCGTCCCGCACGGTGTCCGACCCGGTGTCCGGCCCGGTGTCCCGCGCGGTGTCCTGCGTGCCGTCGCCGCCGGCCGGCGCCGGCTCCTGGCTCGACCTGGTGCTCATCGGCCTCCCTTCCCCATCGCCCCTTCTTCGTCGCCCCGTCTTCAATCGCGCCGTCTTCAATCGCCCCCGTCTTTCCGCCACCGGTGGCTCAGTCACGGCCGTACACCCGCCGGCCGGGCGGCCAGCGGGTGAGCGTGACGGGCAGCAGGCCGACCGACGGCAGGCCGGACGGCGCGCGCTGGACCAGGGAGTGGGCCAGGAACTGCGCGTCGTCGCGGGCCGGGAAGTCGAGCCGCTGGTGCGCGCCTCTGGACTCGGTCCTGCCGAGCGCGCACGCCACGATCGTCTCGGCGACGTCGAGCATCGCGTGCAGCTCGAGCAGCGAGAGCAGCTCGGTGTTGAACGTGGTGCTGTCGTCGTCCACCCGGGCGTCCACCGCGCGTTCCCGCAGCGACGCCAGCGTCTGCGCCGCCTTGGCGAGCGTCTCGCCCGTCCGGTAGATGCCCGCCGCGCCCTCCAGCGTCTGCTGCATCTCCTCGCGCAGGTCGGCGATCCTCGGCCCGGTGCCGCCGCCGTCCAACGCGCGCCGCAGCCGCCGCCGCTCGTCCTCCCCCTGGCCGCGGACGGCCGCGGCCTCGCCGCCGCGGTGGGCGGCGGCGAACCTGGCCGCCGCCGCGCCCGCCCGCGCGCCGAAGACGAGGATCTCGGGCAGCGAGTTGGAGCCGAGCCGGTTGGCCCCGTTGATGCTCACGCACGCCGTCTCCCCCGCCGCGAACAGGCCCGCGATCGGGGTGGCGCCGTCGAGGTCGGTGTGGACGCCGCCCATCATGTAGTGCACGACGGGCCGGACCGGGATCAGGTCGGTGGCGGGGTCGAGGTTCTGGTAGCACCTGCACAGCTCCCTGACGAACGGGATCCGCGCCTCGATCTTCGCCTCGCCGAGGTGGCGCAGGTCCAGGTAGACGACGGGGCCGTAGGGCGTCTCGGCGGTGCGGCCCCTTTCCTGCTCGCCGACGAAGGCCTGCGAGAGGCGGTCGCGGGGGCCGAGCTCCATGCTGCGCAGCCGGGGCGTGTCGGTGGGCTGCCCGAGGTCGTAGTCCTGCAGGTAGCGGTAGCCGTCCTTGTTGACCAGCCAGCCGCCCTCGGCGCGGGCCGCCTCGGTGATGAGGATCCCGGTGAACGGCAGGCCGGTCGGGTGGTACTGGACGAACTCCATGTCCTTCAGCGGCGCGCCCGCCCGGTAGGCCAGCGACATGCCGTCGCCCGTCTTGATCGCCGCGTTGGTGGTGAACGGGAAGACCCGCCCGCAGCCGCCGGTGGCCAGGATGACGGTCCTGGCCGCGATCGCCTCGACCCGGCCCGTCCTGATCTCGATGGCGACCACGCCGTGGACGCGGCCGTCGTCGACGATGAGCCGGGTGACGTACCACTCGTCGTACCTGACGATCTCCTGGTACTTCAGCGTGGTCTGGAAGAGGGTGTGGAGCAGGTGGAAGCCGGTCTTGTCGGCGGCGTACCAGGTGCGCAGGCGCTTCATGCCGCCGAACGGCCGGACCGCCACGCGCCCGTCGGGCTCCCTGCTCCACGGGCAGCCCCAGTGCTCGAGCCGGATGAGCTCGCGCGGCGCCTCGGCGACGAACGCCTCCACCGCGTCCTGGTCGCACAGCCAGTCGCCACCCGAGATGGTGTCGTAGGCGTGCTCGTCGAGGGTGTCTCCGATGCCGATCACCCCGGCCGCGCCGCCCTCGGCCGAGACCGTGTGGCTGCGCATGGGGTAGACCTTCGACACGACCGCCACCGTCAACGAGGGGTCGGTCTCGGCGACCGCGATCGCCGCCCGCAGACCGGCCCCGCCTCCCCCGACAATGAGCACGTCGATCATGTGTCAGCTCCCGTGGTCGGGCTGGTCCTGATCCCGGATGCGCCTGCCGTCGTGGCGGATGACGCTGAGGTGGATGCTGCCGTCGTGATACTCGTGCCGGATCCTGCGGCATCCGCAGTCGAAGTACTGGTCCTTGATCACCAGGCCGTAGCCGTCGTCGTCGACCAGCCGTTCACCGCCGGATTGGCGACCGCAGGGCGCGGTCTCCGGACTGAAGGGAGTGCGTGTACCTGTCATCGCCGATCTCCCTAGATTGGCGAAACGTCCTTTTCCACGTAAGCACCGGGCCGGGGATCGGGCCAGCCCCGATCTGGTACGGCCCGCCACGTCATGGTGGGCCGCCGGGCCCGCGTTCCTCGGCGCCCAGCTCGGCCGCCCGGACCTCGTCGACCTGGCGAGACTGCGCGGCCA
This sequence comes from Nonomuraea sp. NPDC004354, assembly GCF_053602555.1. Classification (NCBI taxonomy): domain Bacteria; kingdom Bacillati; phylum Actinomycetota; class Actinomycetes; order Streptosporangiales; family Streptosporangiaceae; genus Nonomuraea; species Nonomuraea sp. NPDC004354. Next base: position 68,077 of record NZ_JBSGDV010000003.1, read on the forward strand.
CGCGCGGGTAGTGCAGGTCGAAGGCGGGCCGTTCGGAGCGGATCTGCGGGATGCTCACGAAGTTGTGCCGGGGCGGCGGGCAGGAGGTGGCCCATTCCAGTGAGCCGCCGTAGCCCCACGGGTCGTCGATGGTGATCTTGGGCGCGGTGCGCCAGGTCTTCCAGACGTTGTAGAGGAACGGCAACGTGGAGGCCCCGAGCAGGAAGGCGCCCACCGACGAGATGAGGTTCAGGGTGGTGAAGCCGTCGGTGGGGCTGTAGTCGGCGTAGCGGCGGGGGAAGCCGACCATGCCCAGCCAGTGCTGGACGAGGAAGGTGGTGTGGAAGCCGATGAACAGCGACCAGAAGTGCACCTTGCCGAGCCGGTCGTCGAGCATCCGCCCGGTCATCTTCGGCCACCAGAAGTAGAAGCCGGAGAACATGGCGAACACCACGGTGCCGAAGACCACGTAGTGGAAGTGGGCGACGACGAAGTAGCTGTCGCTGATCTGGAAGTCCAGCGGCGGGGAGGCGAGGATGACGCCGGTCAGCCCGCCGAGCAGGAAGGTGACGAGGAAGCCGATCGCGAACAGCATGGGGGTCTCGAAGCTCAGATGGCCGCGCCACATCGTGCCGACCCAGTTGAAGAACTTCACCCCCGTGGGCACGGCGATGAGGAACGTCATGAACGAGAAGAACGGCAGCAGGACCTGGCCCGTCGCGAACATGTGGTGCGCCCACACGGTCATCGACAGGCCCGCGATGGCGATGGTGGCCCCCACCAGGCCGATGTAGCCGAAGATGGGCTTGCGGCTGAAGACCGGGATGACCTCGGTGACGATGCCGAAGAACGGCAGCGCGATGATGTAGACCTCCGGGTGGCCGAAGAACCAGAACAGGTGCTGCCACAGCATCGCGCCACCGCTCTCGGGGGCGAAGACGTGGGTGCCGAGCTTGCGGTCGGACTCCAGCACGAGCAGCGCGGCGGCCAGCACCGGGAAGGCCATCAGCACGAGCATGCTGGTCAGCAGCGTGTTCCAGGTGAACAGCGGCATCCTGAACATCGTCATGCCGGGCGCTCGCATGCCGATGATGGTGGTGATGAAGTTGACCGAGCCGAGGATCGTGCCGAGCCCGGACATCGCCAGGCCCATGATCCACAGGTCGCCGCCGGGGCTCGGCGAGAACGTCGCGGTGGACAGCGGGGCGTAGGCGAACCAGCCGAAGTCGGCCGCGCCGCCGGGAGTGGCGAAGCCGGCCAGCACGATGATGCCGCCGAACAGGAACAGCCAGTACGCCACGGCGTTCAGCCGCGGGAAGGCCACGTCGGGCGCGCCGATCTGCAGCGGCATGATGACGTTGGCGAACCCGGCGAACAGCGGCGTGGCGAACAGCAGCAGCATGATCGTGCCGTGCATGGTGAACAGCTGGTTGTACACCTGCTGGGTGACGAACTCCAGGCCCGGCTGGGCCAGCTCGGCCCGGATGATCATGGCCATGACGCCGGCGACGAGGAAGAAGACGAACGAGGTGATCAGGTAGAGGTACCCGATGACCTTGTGGTCGGTCGTCGAGAGCCACGCGGCGATGACGGTGCCCGTGTGGCGTCGTCTGACCTGCTGCATCGAGGTCTCGCGAACTGTCGTCACGGTTGCTCCCCCTCCACGCGGAGTGTTGCCCCGATCACTCCATTTGACGCCAATGCCCGCCGTACCGGAAGCCATCTGCTCGTTTTTCTCGTGGTCGTGCTGACCTGGGCTTCCTCACTACCCCGGCGGTCACGGGGGATGCGTGACGACACACTCTCTGTGCGACTCCCTCTGTGCGACTCCGGCGGCGGACCTGGGCCTGATGACCGTCTCGGCGGCCGTCTTCCACCAATCGGAACACTGGTCTAATCTTCGGAACATGATCGACCCTGGAACGCCGCCAGGTGAAGACCGCCTCGTCGGCGCCGACCGGGTGCTGGCGGTGCTCCGGCTGCTGGCCGAGCGGCCCGAGGGTGTCGGGCTGGAGGAGATGGCCAGGGCGGTCGGCAGCCCCAAGTCCACCGCGCACCGGGCGCTGGCCGCGCTGCGCCGCGCGGGGCTCGCCGTCCAGGACGGCCGGGGCCGCTACCTGCTGGGCGACGAGTTCCTGAGGCTCGCCTTCACCCACCACGAGGCGCGGCCCGACCACGTCAGGATCAGGCCGGCGCTGGAGCGGCTGGCGGCCCGCTTCGGCGAGACCGCGCACTACGCGGTGCTCGACGGACGCGAGGTCGTCTACCGGGCCAAGGTGGATCCGCCGTCCGGCCCGGTGCGGCTCACCTCCACCGTCGGCGGCCGCAACCCGGCCCACAGCACCGGCGTCGGCAAGCTGCTGCTGGCCTGGGCGCTGCCCGACGACGCCGCGGTGGCGGCCTGGGCGCGCGCGGCCCCGCTGGAGCGCCGCACCACACGCACCAGGACCGGCCTCGCCGAACTGTGCGCGGAGCTGGCGGCGGTGCGCGAGCGCGGCCACGCGCTCGACGACCAGGAGAACGAGGAGGGCGTCACCTGCGTGGCCGTCCCCGCCTTCCTGACCTCCGCGACCACGCCGAGCGGAGCGGTCAGCGTCAGCGCGCTGGCCTACCGCACCCCGCTGACCTCCCTGGTGGAGGCGCTGCCCGACATCCACGCCATCGTGAAGGAGCTGCGATGATCGCCGACCGGCTGTCCACCGAGACCTACGAGCTGGCCGAGGGGCCGCTGTGGGACCCCGTGGCCGAGCGGCTGCTCTGGGTCGACATCCCGACCGGCAGGGTCCTGGAGGGCGCTTTCACGGCCGGCGACCTGCGGGTGGCCAGGACGCACACCCTGCCGGGCACCGTGGGCGCGGTCACGCCGGCCGCCGACGGCTCCCTGCTGGTCGCGGCCCGGGACGGCTTCGCCACGATCGGCGAGCGGATCACGATGGGGCCGAGGGTGCTGCCGGAAGGGGTGGCCAGCCGGCTCAACGACGGCCGGTGCGATCCGGCGGGACGCTTCCTCGCCGGCAGCCTCGCCAAGGACGACCGGCAGGGCCAGGAACGGCTCTACCGGCTGGAGCTCGACGGCACGGTGAGCGTGCCGGCCGACGGCCTGACCATCTCCAACGGCCTGGGCTGGTCGCCCGACGGGCGGACGATGTACCACGTGGACAGCATCCCGGGCGTGGTGTGGGCGCAGCCGTACGACGTGGAGTCGGGCCGCGTCGGCCCGCGCGCGGTGGCCTTCGAGGTGAACGACGGGCTGCCCGACGGCATGGCGGTCGACGTCGAGGGCAACCTGTGGATCGCGGTCTGGGGCGTCGGCGAGGTCCGCCGGTACTCACCCGGCGGGCGGCTGCTCGGCGCGGTGAAGGTCGGCGCGCCGAAGACCTCCAGCGCGGCCTTCGTCGGCACCACCCTGGTCGTCACGACCGCGGGCGGGGGACTGTTCGCGGCCGACGCCGGCATCACCGGCCTGCCCACCACCCCCTGGCGGGGCCGGACGGACTTCGCCACCCACTGACCGCGCCTCCTCCCGGGCGCCCGGCCACCGACCGCGCCGCCTCCCGGGCGCCTCGTCGATGAACGCGCCTCCTTCCGGGCGCCTGGTCGACGAACGCGTCTGTTCCCTGCGCCCCTCCACTGACCGCGCCTCCTTCCGGCGCCTGGCCATGAACGCGGCGACCTCGGCCGGCGCCCCGTCCGCGCCGGTCTCGTCAAGCCTCGTGGCGGGCGCCCGGGGACATCACCTGACGGCCTCGCCGGCGCTCATGCCGCCGGCCAGGGCATCAGCCGAACAGCGATCGGCGGCGCCCCGCCCCGAGGTTGCCCCGCCCCAGCGGTCGTCTCCATGGCGGTCGTCTCCATGGCGGTCATTTCCATCACGGTCGCGAACGCGACGACCGTGGGGCGCGGCGTACGCCGGGTCCTACAGTTTGACCATGGGGACGACGACGGGGAAGACACCGGGAAAGGCGGGCTCGCCGCGCAGGGCCGACGCCGAGCGCAACATCGCGGCGATCCTGGCCACGGCCGCGCGGCTGCTGAGCGCCGACCCGAACGTCAGCGTGGCGGAGATCGCCAAGGAGGCGGGCGTCGGCAGGGTCACGCTCTACGGTCATTTCCCCTCCAGGGAGTCGCTGGTCGACGCCGTCCTGCAGGAGGCCGTCGACAACGCCGAGGCGGCGCTGTCCGGCCTCGAACTCGACGCCCTGCCCGCCGCTCAGGCGATGGACAGGCTGATCGGCTCCTCGTGGGAGATCCTCGACCGGCACCGCCGCCTGTTCGTGGCCGCCGACAGGGCGCTGCCGGCCGAGCGCATCCGCGAGCGCCACGGCAGGCCGCTCGCCCGGGTGGAGCGGCTGATCGAGCGCGGCATGGACGAGGGCGCCTTCCGCACCGACCTGCCACTGTCATGGCTGGTCACGACGTTCTTCGGGCTGCTGCACAACGCGGCGGGCGAGATCGAGGCGGGCCGCCTGCCGCGTGAGGTCGCGGCGGATGTGCTGACCAGGACGCTCCGCTCGGTGCTAGCCGCCTGACATCCCGCTGGACATACCCGCCCTCTGTATGCTTGCCTCATAACTCGAACACTACTGTACGAGTTAGCGAAGAGGGGTTCCCCCATGCTGCTGGTCCTGCTCTGCCTGGCCCAGTTCATGCTGATCATCGACATCACCGTCGTGCAGGTGGCGCTGCCGTCCATCGGGGCCGACCTGGAGCTCGGCCGCGAGGCGCTGACCTGGGTCGTCACGACGTACACCCTGTGCTTCGGCGGGCTGATGGTCCTCGGCGGCCGGCTCGCCGACACCTTCGGCGCCCGGCGGACGCTCATGACCGGGCTCGCCGTCTTCACGCTGGCCTCGCTGCTGTGCGGTTTGGCGCCCGGCGGCGGCCCGCTGATCGCCGGGCGCGCGCTGCAGGGGGTCGGCGCGGCGCTGCTGTCGCCCGCCGCGCTGGCCGTCATCACCACCGCCTTCCACGGCGAGCGCCGTACCAGGGCGCTGGCGGTGTGGGCCGCCATCGGCGGCACGGGCGCCGCCGTAGGCGTGCTGCTCGGCGGCCTGCTGACCGCCGGTCCCGGGTGGGCCTGGGCGTTCTTCGTGAACGTGCCCGTCGGTTTGGCCGTCCTGGCCGCCCTGCCCGCCGTGCTGCCGGCGTCCGCGCCCGCCCGCCCGGCCGGGCGACGGCTGGACGTGCCCGGCGCGCTGCTGGTCACCGCCGCGACGGCGCTGCTCATCTACGGGCTGGTCGCCGCGGGCGAGGCCGGATGGGGGACGGCGGGGCTGTGGCTGGCCGCCTCCGCCGCCCTCTACGCGGCGTTCGTGTGGGTGGAGCGGGTGTCCGCGGCGCCGCTCATGCGCGCGGCGACGCTGGCCAGGCGCCCGGTGCTGTCGGGCACGTTCGTCATGCTGACGGCGACGGGCCTGATGCTCGGGCTGTTCTTCCTCAGCTCGCTCTACCTGCAGCGGGAGCTGGGGTACGGCGCGCTGGAGACGGGCCTGCTGTTCCTGCCGGTGGCGATCGCGATCACGCTCGGCGCGCACCTGGGCGGACGGCTGGTCGGCAGGGTGGGCGGCCGTCCGGTCGCGGTGGGCGCCTTCGTGCTCACCGCGGCGGGCGCGGCCCTCATGACCCGCGTCTCGCCCGAGGCGGGCGTCCTCACCACGCTGCTGCCGGGATTCGTGATCGCCGCCTTCGGAATCGGCCCCGCCTTCGTCACCGCGACGGCGACGACCATGGCCAACGTCCCGCCCGGCGAGGCGGGCGTGGCCTCGGGGGTGATCAACACCTTCCACGAGCTGGGCGGCTCGATCGGGGTCGCCCTGGTCTCCAGCCTCGCGGTGGGCGGCTTCCCCTCGGCGCTGGCCTGGTGCGCGGGCGCGGCGGCCGTCGCGGCCGCCGCGGCGATCGCCCTGGTGCCCGCGGGCCGGCCCGCCGCGCTCGTCGGCCACGGGCACGGGCATGTGCGACACGACGTGGCCGCCGGACCGAACCACGGGCACGGTCACGGGCACGGGCACGGCTAGCATGAGACGGACCCCAAGGAGGTTGATCATGTCGTTCGCCGTGCTGGGCAGTGTTCTCGGTGACGCCGCGGCTCGCGCTTCCTCGCGGAGGTCCGTGACCCGCTGACCCGTCCCCTCCGCGTCGAAGTGCTCTTCATCGACATCTCCCATCGATCAAGAGGAGCACGCGATGCTCGACGTCCACTGGACCGAGGACGGCCGCCTCCAGGCGGCGGGATGGCGCTCGCCCGAGCCGCCGCCCGCCGTCCTGGTGCCCGCCGACGACACGATGAACGCCCGCACCGCCTACCGCCTGGCCCGTGAGGGCACCGGGCTGGTGTGGCGGGGCGACTACCACAACGCCAGGCAGTTGCTGCGGGCCCTGGCCCGCCGCGCCGACACGGGCCGCACGGCGCCCGCCGGTTTCCACGAGTACCGGCGGGCGCGCGCCGCCAGGGCCCGCGTGCTGGCCAGGCTGCTGGTGCCGCTGGCCGCCGACCTGTCGGTCCCCCTGCGCCGGGCCCCCGACGTACGGCAGGCGTGCGCGGAGGCCTACGGCAGCCCCGCGGGCCCCGTGCTGGTGCCCCTCACCGAGCTGCTCGGCGTGATCGGCGCGCACGAGTGGCGCGTGAAGGGCGTGCCGGTGCCCGCGCTCGGCGCCCGGATCCACCCGCACTACGGCGTCTTCTCCCCTGTCCGCGGCGAGTACGTGGACCTGGTGGCCCGCGCGCCGCTGCCCTCGCGGACGGCCGCGTTCGACGTCGGCACCGGCACCGGCGTGCTGGCCGCCGTGCTGGCCGTGCGCGGCGTCCGGCGGGTGGTGGCCACCGACGTCGACGAGCGGGCGGTGGCCTGCGCCCGCGACAACCTGGACCGCCTCGGCCTCGGTGACAGGGTCGAGGTCGGCAGGCGCTCGCTGTTCCCCGAGGGCAGGGTCCCGCTGGTGGTCTGCAACCCGCCGTGGCTGCCCGCCACGCCGCGCACCGCGCTCGACCACGCCGTCTACGACGGGGACGGGCGGATGCTCGACGGCTTCCTCAGCGGCCTGGCCGGGCACCTGTCGCCGGGCGGGGAGGGCTGGCTGATCCTGTCCGACCTGGCCGAGCACCTGGGCCTGCGCACCAGGCGGGAGTTGCTGGCCGCGTTCGACGGCGCGGGCCTGCGGGTGGCGGGACGACTGGAGGCCCGGCCGCGCCACCGGCGCGCCGCCGACGCCGCCGACCCGCTGCACGCGGCGCGCGCCGCCGAGGTGACCTCGCTGTGGCGGCTGACCCGGTGACCGGGCTGGTGCGTCGTTATCGTTTCGACACCCACTATTGTTCGTTGTCCCAGCCTAGGAAGGAACATCCCGTGACCCTCGACGAGCTGACCGCGCAGCGCGAGCAGGCCGCCAGCGACTACGACGCCCTCGTGCGGCGGGGCCTGAAGCTCGACCTGACCAGGGGCAAGCCCTCACCGCGCCAGCTCGACCTGGCCGACGGGATGACCGGTCTGCCCTCGACGCACCTGGCGGCCGACGGCAGCGACTGCCGCAACTACGGCAACCTGCAGGGCCTGGCCGAGGTGCGCGAGCTGTTCGCCGCTGCGCTGCAGGTGCCCGCCGCGCAGCTGCTCGCGGGCGGCAACTCCAGCCTGGCGATGATGCACGACACGATCGTCTTCTCGATGCTCAGCGTGCTGCCGGGGGCGACGCGCCGGTGGGCGGACGAGGAGGAGATCGTCTTCCTGTGCCCGGTGCCGGGCTACGACCGGCACTTCGCGCTGTGCGAGCGCTTTGGCATCAGGATGGTCCAGGTGCCGCTGACCGGCGAGGGCCCCGACATGGACGCCGTCGAGCGGCTGGTCGCCGACGACCGGCGGGTCAAGGGCATCTGGTGCGTGCCCAAGTACAGCAACCCCTCGGGCATCACCTACAGCGACGAGACCGTGCGCCGCCTGGCCGCGATGCCGGCCGCCGCGCCCGACTTCCGCATCTTCTGGGACAACGCCTACGCGGTGCACCACCTCACCGACACGCCCGCCGAGCTGGCCGACCTGCTGGCCCTGTGCGAGGAGCACGGCAACCCCGACCGCGCCTTCGTCTACGGCTCGACCTCCAAGGTGAGCCTGGCCGGCAGCGGCGTGGCCTTCTTCGGCTCCTCGCCGGCCAACGTCGCCTGGTACCTCGGCAACCTGTCGAAGCAGAGCATCGGCCCGGACAAGATGAACCAGCTGCGCCACGTGGAGTTCCTGCGCGACGCCGAGGGCCTGGCCGCGCACATGCGCAGGCACGCCGAGCTGGTCTGGCCGAAGTTCGAGACCGTCGACAGGATCCTCACCAAGGAGCTGGGCGGCACGGACCTGGCCACCTGGTCGGCGCCCACGGGCGGCTACTTCATCAGCCTGGACGTGCCCGAGGGCTGCGCCCGCGAGGTCGTCGCCAAGGCGAAGGCGGCGGGCATCGCGCTCACCCCTGCCGGGGCGACGCATCCCTACGGCGACGACCCGGCCGATCGCACGATCCGCATCGCCCCCACCTACCCCGACCTGGCGGAGCTGGAGGAGGCGATCACCGGCCTGACCGTGTGCGTCCGGCTGGTCGCGACCGAGAAGCTGCTGGCGCGCGGCTGACGGCCGCTTCGGCTTCAGGTGCGGGGACGCTTGCCGTACCTGAAGCCGAAGATGTACTCACGGGTCTCGCTCGGGTGGAAGGCGACGCCGACCCCCGGCTCGAAGGCGACGTTGTCCCGCGAGCAGTAGTAGAGCTCCTGCCACACCAGGAGCGCCTGCTCGCGGGCTGGCGCCTCGGCCTGGTCGCGTTTGCGCGCGCCGTGCGCGCCGAGGACGAACATCAGCCCGAACCACCAGAAGACGCCCGTCACGCAGAACGGCCCCAGCAGGTCCACCAGCAGGTTCGTCTTCTCGGTCATGGCCAGGGTCAGCGCGAGCACCACGTGCGCCAGCGCGGCGAAGCCGAGCATGACGTAACCCTGGTGGCGGGCGCGGGGCACCTCGTGCCTGGCAGGGAAGGACAGCCACACCGCCAGCTGTGTCCTGGTCATGGGGTGCTTCCTGGTGCCGATGAGCGAGGCGGCGGGAAGGTCGACGACGGCGCGTTCCTTGGGCATGCTGGCGCGCCCGAGGTGGAAGCTCGTGCCCTCGGCCACGGCCCCCGGCACCGACGTCACCCTGTCGGCAGAGCCGCACTCCGGACAGGACAGATCCATCCGGGCAGTCTGGCCCTGACGTACGGCTGGCGCAAATCGGGCCGTAAAGTCCTCAACGTGATTGAGGCACTTGTGAAGAGCCTTCCCGAGGGAAGGGTGCTGACCGACCCCGACGTGGTCGACTCCTATGCACGCGACCGCACGTTCCTCGAGCCTGGCAAGGCTCTCGGGGTGGTTCTGGCCACCTGCCGCGACGACGTCGTGACCACCATGCGGTGGGCCACCGAGCACCGGGTGCCCGTCGTGCCGCGCGGCGCCGGCACCGGCCTGGCGGGCGCGGCCACCGCCAGCGAGGGCTCGATCGTGCTGTCGCTGGCCCGGATGACCGCGATCCGCGAGCTGAACCCCGCCGACGAGATCGCCGTCGTCGAGCCCGGCGTGATCACCGCGGACCTCGACAGGGCGGCCAGGCAGCACGGGCTGATGTACGCGCCCGACCCCTCCTCCTACGAGATCTCGACCATCGGCGGCAACCTGGCCACCAACGCGGGCGGGCTGCGCTGCGTGAAGTACGGCGTGACCCGCGACTCCGCGCTCGGGCTCGAGGTGGTGCTGGCCGACGGCCGGATACTCAACACCGGCCGCCGCACCGTCAAAGGCGTCACGGGCTACGACCTGACCGGCCTGTTCGTCGGCTCGGAGGGCACCCTCGGCGTCATCACCTCGGCGACGGTACGGCTGCGCCGTGCCCCGATCGCCCCGCCGGCGACGATCGCCGCGGAGTTCGGCTCGCTGCGCGACGCCGCCGCGGCGGTCTCGGCGATCATCGCGGCCGGCTGCCAGCCGTCCCTGATGGAGCTGCTGGACCGGGCCACGCTGAAGGCGATCGACGACTGGCGCAACATCGGCCTCGAGGACGCCACCCAGGCCATGCTGATCGGCCAGTCGGACGCCTCCGACGGCCAGGCGATGGCGGCGGTGATGCAGGAGCTGTGCGAGGCGAACGGCGCCTCGTTCGTGGCGGTGTCGTCCTCGCCCGAGGAAACCGAGGACCTCATCGGGATCAGGCGCATGGCCTACGAGGCCAAGGAGCGCCTCGGCGCCTGCCTGGTGGAGGACGTGTGCGTGCCGCGGTCGAAGCTGCCCGACATGATCACGGCGGTGGAGGCGGCGGCCGCGCGCCACGACGTGATGATCTGCACGGTGGCCCACGCGGGCGACGGCAACCTGCACCCCGTCTTCATCTTCGAGCACGGCACGCTGGAGCCGCCCGCCAACGTGTGGGCGGCGGCCGACGAGGTGTTCAAGGCGGCGCTGGAGCTCGGCGGCACGCTGACCGGCGAGCACGGCGTCGGGCTGCTGAAGCGGCGCTGGCTCGGGCTGGAGGCCGGCCCGGTCGTGACCGAGGTGCAGAAGGGCATCAAGCAGGTCTTCGACCCGCTCGGCATCCTCAACCCGGGCAAGGCGATCTGAGCGTCGTCGCGCCGGACGCCGGGCGGGCGTGACCTGCGAGGTGGAGGCCGGTACGGAGTTCGTGCCGGCCTCTGACTGCACCCAGTCGATCGCAATCCGGACACATCGTCAAACCCGGGGGACGACCCACGAACCACACTGATAACGTTTTGCCCCACCTATGACGGAATACGGGGGTTCGACGTGACTCAGTTCCAGCCGTTGGCGGCTGACGACCCGCGTCGGCTGGGTGTGTTCGAGATCACCGCGCGGCTCGGCGAGGGCGGGCAAGGCGTGGTCTACCTGGGCAAGGGCCCGGCAGGCGAGCAGGTGGCGGTCAAGCTCCTGCACAACGCGCTGGTGGCCGACGCCGACGCGCGCACGAGGTTCCTGCGCGAGGTTGCGGTGGCGCAGCGGGTGGCCCGGTTCTGCACCGCGCCCGTGCTGCACGCCGATCTGGAGGGCAGCCGGCCGTACATCGTGACGGACTACGTGCCGGGGCCGTCCCTGCGGCAGCTGGTCGACCAGGAGGGACCGCGCAGGGGCGCGGCCCTGGAGCGGCTGGGCATCAGCACGGCCACCGCCCTGGCGGCCATCCACCGCGCGGGCATCCTGCACCGCGACTTCAAGCCCGCGAACGTGCTCATGGGGCCGGAGGGCCCCGTGGTGATCGACTTCGGCATCGCCCGCGCCCTGGACTCCCCGGGCGCGACGGCCACGGGCATGGCCATGGGCACGCCGGCCTACCTCGCCCCCGAGCAGCTGAGCGGCGCGCCGGTCTCGGAGGCGGCCGACGTGTTCGCCTGGGGCGTCACGATGGTGTTCGCGGCGACGGGCAAGCCCGCCTTCGGCTCCGACTCCATCCCCGTGGTCATGAACCGGATCCTGAACGAGGAACCGGAGATCAGCGGGCTGGACGGGGTGCTCGGCGGGCTCGTGGCGGCCTGCCTGTCCAAGGACCCCTCGCTGCGGCCCACGGCCGAGCAGCTGGTCGCGCGTCTCACCGGCCAGACGACCGGCGAGACGGCGCTCGGGGTCCACCAGACCGGCAGCACGCTGCCGCCGCCGTTCCCCCAGCCCGGACAATCCGGACAACCTGGACAGCCCGCCGCGCACCCCCCGGCACCGGCCGGCGGCCAGGCCGCCCCCGTCGGTGGCCAGCCCGCCCCTGTCGGCGGCCAGCCCGCCCCGGCCAACGGCCGGCCCGCCCCTGTCGGCGGCCAGCCCGTGCCGCCGCCCGGCGCGCCCGGGGGCCCGCCGGTGCCGCCTGGCGGCCCCGCCGTGCCGCCGCAGCCCTTCGCGCCCGGCGCTCCCCCGCCCGGCACCGCCGTCCCCGGCCAGCGCCCGCCGTCCGGCGACACGGCGCCCTCCGGCGGCCCGAGCGCCCGCCGCCGCACCGTGACCGTGGCGCTGTCGGCCGCCGCCGCCGGCGCGCTCCTGCTGGGCGGCACCGTCGTGTGGGCGAACGCCGGCAAGGCGGTCCCGGCGGAGCTTGTCGCGGTGGACTCCCCCGCCAGCGGGACCGACCAGGACCCGGCGGCCAAAAACCAGGCGGGCCCGAACCAGCCGGCGCAGAACCAGCCGGGGCAGGACACCACCGTGGCACCCACCGACGTGCTGCCGCCCGACGCGCAGCCGACCGAAACCGACGTCATCCCCGAGCTGGTGGAGGCCACGCCCGGGCCCGAGGCGACCGCGTCCGGGCCGAAGGAGCGGGACGTGCCGTCGGTGTCGGTGCCGCACACCACGGTGCCGCACGCCACGGCGCCTCCCACCCAGCGCCAGCAGCCGCGGCCGACGGCGGAGCCGACCAGGAAGAGGCCGACGGCCAAGCCGACCAAGAGCACCGGGCTGGTCGACCCCGACCCCGACCCGACGGGGTTGACGGAGCCGACGACCGGCGTCGCCTACGGCCAGCCCAGCACCAAGCCGACCGCCAGGCCCACGGTGAAGCCCACCGTGAAGCCCACGGTGAAGCCGACGACCACGGCGAAGCCGAGCCCGTCGCCGAAGCCGAACCCCTACACGGCGACCGGCGTCTGCGGCGCGGGCTACAAGGTGATCAACTCGCACGCGCTGGGCACGAAGGCCACGGTCTACCTGCTGTACAACACCAGCGCGGGCAAGAACTGCGTGATCACCATGTCCAAGTACGTGGTGCCCGCCAAGGTGTCGATGAACGCCGTCCTCCAGGTGCAGGGCGGCGCCAGCGGCGCCAACCCCGGTTCGTACACCGCCTACGCCGGGCCGCTGCGGCTGGCGGCGGTCAAGAAGTGCGTGATCTGGGGAGGCTCCTGGGGCACGCTGTCGTGGAAGAGCGGCTGGAGCCACTGCGGCTGAGCCACCCCCGCTGACCCGCTGAAGGGCCCGGCGGACGCCTACCCGCGTCCGCCGGGCCCTCGGCGTTGCCGGGGGCTTCCACGGGCATCACCCCGTTGCTACATTGTTGACGTGATCGTCAAGTCTGAGACGCTGACCGCGCGCGGGCGGCGGACCAGGGCCGCGCTCCTGCAGGCGGGGCGCGAGGCGTTCGAGCAGCACGGCTACGACGCCGTGCGCATCGACGACGTCTGCGCCAGGGCCGGGGTCTCCCACGGCACCTTCTACACCTACTTCGACTCGAAGGAGACGCTGTTCGGCGAGGTCGCGGGCGCGGCGGTCGGCGAGATGTTCGCCGCCAGCGTCGTCGGGCCCGCCGCCCCCGACGACCCCTACGCCCGCGTCGAGGCCGCCAACCAGCTCTACCTGCGGGCATGGGCGGCCAACTCGCGCCTGCTCAGGATGCTGGAGCACATCGCGACCGGCGACGACCGCTTCCGCGGGCTGCTGCTGGAGCTGCGGGAGGTGTTCGTCCGGCGCGGCGCCGAGGGCCTGCGCCGCCTGCAGGAGCAGGGGCTGGCCGATCCCGACCTCGACCCCAGGCTGACGGCCATCATGCTGGGCGGCATGGTGGAGCACTTCGCCCACGTGTGGCTGGACCTCGGCGAGCGCGCCGACGAGCGCACCGCCGTCGACCACCTGACCAGGCTCTGGGCCCGGGCGATCGGGCTGACGCGGCCGTCAACTTCCGAGCCCGACCCGCCGCTGACACGCACATCGACTTCCGAGCCCGACCCGCCGCTGACACGGACGTCGGCTTCCGAGCCCGACCCCCGATCGAACGAGCCCGGCCCCCCATCGAAGGGGACGTCGGCTTCCGAGCCCGAGCCGCCGTTCGTCCGGCGGGCGGACGGCGGCGGAGGATGCATGTCCGGCAGCGGCGGAAAGGAGGACAGGTGATCATCAGCAGGCTGGATCCCACCGATCCGGACTACCAGGCCCGCAGGCGCGCCATGCTCGCCAAGCTCGCCGACCTGGACGCCGAGCACGCCAAGGCCGTCGCGGGCGGCGGCGAGAAGTACGTGGAGCGCCACCGCGGACGGGGCAAGCTCCTGGCGAGGGAACGCGTCGAGCTGCTCATCGACCCCGACTCCGCCTTCCTCGAACTGTCCCCGCTGGCCGCCTGGGGAAGCGACTTCCCCGTGGGCGCGAGCGTGGTGACCGGCATCGGCGTCATCGAGGGCGTCGAATGCGTGATCACGGCCAACGACCCGACCGTCAGGGGCGGCGCGTCCAACCCGTGGACGCTCAGGAAGACCCTGCGGGCGGCCGACATCGCGCTGCGCAACCGCCTGCCGTACGTGAACCTGGTGGAGTCGGGCGGCGCCGACCTGCCGACGCAGAAGGAGATCTTCATCCCCGGCGGGCAGATCTTCAGGGACCTGACGCGGCTGTCGGCCGCGGGCGTCCCGACGATCGCGCTGGTCTTCGGCAACTCCACGGCGGGCGGCGCCTACGTGCCCGGCATGAGCGACTACGTGGTGATGGTCAAGGGGCGCGCGAAGGTGTTCCTGGGCGGCCCGCCGCTGGTCAAGATGGCCACCGGCGAGGAGTCCGACGACGAGTCGCTCGGCGGGGCCGAGATGCACGCGCGCGTCAGCGGCCTGGCCGACCACCTGGCCGCCGACGAGCACGACGCGCTGCGCATCGGCAGGGGCATCGTCAGGTCGCTGCGGTGGCGCAAGCTCGGCGTCGGTCCGCGGGCCGTACGGGAGCCGGCGTACCCGGAGGAGGAGCTGAGGGGGATCGTCCCCGAGGACCTCAAGGTGCCCTTCGACCCGCGCGAGGTGATCGCGCGGGTGGTCGACGGCAGCGAGTTCGAGGAGTTCAAGCCGCTCTACGGGCCCAGCCTGGTCACCGGGTGGGCGATGCTGCACGGCTACCCGGTGGGCATCCTCGCCAACGCGCGCGGCGTGCTGTTCAGCGAGGAGGCGCAGAAGGCCGCGCAGTTCATCCAGCTGGCCAACCAGACGCGCACGCCGCTGCTGTTCCTGCAGAACACGACCGGCTACATGGTCGGCAAGGACTACGAGCAGGGCGGCATCATCAAGCACGGCGCGATGATGATCAACGCGGTGTCGAACTCGACGGTCCCGCACCTGACGGTCGTCATGGGCGCCTCCTACGGGGCGGGCAACTACGGCATGTGCGGGCGCGCCTACGAGCCGCGCTTCCTGTTCTCCTGGCCGAGCGCGAAGTCGGCCGTGATGGGTCCCGCGCAGCTGGCCGGCGTGCTGTCGATCGTCGGCAGGCAGGCGGCGCAGGCCCGCGGGCAGATCTACGACGAGGAGGCCGACGCGGCGATGCGGGCCATGGTGGAGGCGCAGATCGAGCAGGAGTCGCTGCCGTTCTTCCTGTCCGGCCGGCTCTACGACGACGGGGTCATCGACCCGCGCGACACCCGCACGGTCCTCGGGCTGTGCCTGTCGGCGATCAACAGCGCGGCCGTCCCCGAGGCGGCTGGATTCGGGGTGTTCCGGCCATGACCCATCCCGCGAACGGGCGGCCCGCCATCACCAAGCTGCTGGTGGCCAACAGGAGCGAGATCGCCCGCAGGATCTTCCGCACCTGCCGCGAGCTCGGCATCGAGACGGTCGCGGTCTTCTCCGACGCCGACGAGGGCGCTCCGCACGTGGCGGAGGCCGACCTGGCCGTACGGCTCGGCAGGCCGTCGGCCTACCTCGACGCCGACGCGCTCGTCGCGGCGGCGCGGCGGGCGGGCGCCGACGCGGTGCACCCCGGCTACGGGTTCCTGTCGGAGAACGCCGGCTTCGCCCGCGCCGTGATCGCGGCGGGCCTGACCTGGGTGGGCCCGCCGCCGGAGGCGATCGCCGCGATGGGCTCCAAGATCGAGGCCAAGCGGCTGATGGCCGGGGCGGGCGTGCCCGTCCTGCCGTCGCTGACACCCGGCACGGCCCAGGCACGGAAGGACGCGGCCCGGGCACAGGAGGACGAAGCCGGGGCACAGGAGGACGCGGCCCGGGCGCAGGAGGGCGAAGCCGGGGCACAGGAGGACGCGGCCGGGGCACAGGAGGGCGAAGCCGGGACGCAGGAGGACGCGGCCCGGGCGCAGGAGGGCGCGGGCTGGCGCTACCCGCTGCTGGTCAAGGCGTCGGCCGGGGGTGGCGGGCGCGGCATGCGCGTCGTCAGGGTGCCCGGCGAGCTGGAGGCGGCCCTGGCGGCCGCGGAACGGGAGGCGGAGTCCGCCTTCGGCGACGGCACCGTGTTCGTCGAGCCGCTGCTCGAGCGCGCCCGCCACATCGAGGTGCAGGTGCTCGCCGACGTCCACGGCACGGTGTGGGCACTGGGCGAGCGGGAGTGCTCGATCCAGCGCCGCCACCAGAAGGTGGTGGAGGAGTGCCCCTCCCCCGCCGTCACCCCCGCGCTGCGCGAGCGGCTGGAGGCGGCGGCGGTCGCGGCCGCCACGACGATCGGCTACGTCGGCGCGGGCACGGTGGAGTTCCTCGTCAAGGACGACACGATCGCCTTCCTGGAGATGAACACCCGCCTGCAGGTGGAACACCCGGTGACCGAGCTGGTCTACGGCGTCGACCTGGTGGAGCTGCAACTGCGCGTCGCCGAGGGCGAGCGGCTGCCGGACGCCAGGCCGGCGCCGCGCGGGCACGCGGTCGAGGTCAGGCTGTACGCGGAGGACGCCGCCCACCTGCCCCAGTCGGGGGTGGTCGAGCTGTTCGACATCCCGGGGCCGGTCCGGGTCGACTCCGGCGTCGAGTCCGGCACGGTCGTCTCCACGCACTACGACCCGATGCTGGCGAAGATCATCGGGTACGGCGGGAGCCGTACCGAGGCGATCAGGAAGCTGGCCGCCGCGCTGGGCAAGGCCCGCGTCCACGGCCTGGCCACGAACCGGTCGCTGCTGCTGGACATCGTGCGGCACCCGGCGTTCGTGGCGGGAGAGACGCACACGGGTTTCCTCGACCAGCACGACTTCCCGGGTCCCGCCGCGCCCACCGCCCTTGAGGCGCTGGCGGCGGCGCTGGCCATGGCGGCCCGCAACAGGAGCGCGGCCACCGTGCAGCGCGGCCTGCCGTCCGGATGGCGCAACGTCAGGTCGCAGCCGCAGGTGGCCAGGTTCGAGGAGATCGAGGTCTGCTACGACCCGGTGCCGGAGGAGGTGACCGTCGTCAGCGTGACGCCGCACCAGGTGGTCGTCGAGGTGGACGGCGTGCGCCGCGCGTTCGCCGTCGCCCACCACGGCGGCCGCGTCCACGTCGGCGACACCAGGCTCACGCCGCTCCCCCGCCTGCCCGAACCCGCCGAGCACCACGTCCCCGGCTCCCTGCTGGCCCCCATGCCGGGTAGCGTGCTGCGCGTCGAGGTCGAGCAGGGCGACGCCGTCGTCAAGGGGCAGGTGGTCCTGGCGCTCGAAGCGATGAAGATGGAGCATCAGATCGCCGCACCCGCCGATGGGGTCGTCGCCGCCGTCATGGTGGAGAAGGGCTCGCAGGTCGAGGCGGACGCCGTGCTGGCGGTCATCGAGGAAGGGGAAGCATGACGCGCCTGGTCCACAAGGAGCTGAAGGATGGCATCGCCACCATCACCCTCGACTCTCCGCCCAACCGCAACGCGCTGTCGGTGCGGCTGCTGGGCGATCTCGAGGACCGGCTGAACTGGGCGCTGGCCGAGCCCGAGGTGCGGGTGATCGTGCTGACCGGCACCGGCACGGTGTTCTGCTCGGGCGCCGATCTGAAGGAGCAGCGCATCGAGCCCGCGCGCGGCGTGAGCGACGCGCCCGTGACCGCGTCGTTCCCGGAGATCATGACGCTGATCTGGGAGAGCCCCAAGCCGGTCATCTGCCGCATGAACGGCACCGCCCGCGCCGGTGGCCTGGGCCTGGTGGCCTCCTGCGACTTCGCGGTCGCCCCGCTGACCGCGTCGTTCGCCTTCTCCGAGGTACGGCTCGGCGTGGTGCCCGCGATGATCTCGGTGCCGGTCCTGCGGCGCCTGGAGGCCAGGGCCGCGGCCGAGTACCTCATGACGGGCGAGGTGTTCGACGCGGCGCGGGCCAGGGAGATCGGCCTCATCAACCGGGCGGTGCCGATGGAGGAGCTCGACGCCACCGTCGCCCACTACGCCGAGATGCTGGTCAAGGGCGGCCCCGAGGCGCTGGCGATCACCAAGCGCCTGGTCCGCGACCTGCCCCAGGTCTCCTTCGAGGAGGGCCTCAGGCAGATGACGGCGCTGTCGGCCCAGCGCTTCACCTCCGAGGAGGGCCAGGAGGGCATCGCCGCCTTCATGGAGAAGAGGCCGCCGAGGTGGTGCTGAGGATCGCCAACTGCAGCGGCTTCTACGGCGACCGGCTGTCGGCGGCCCGCGAGATGGTCGAGGGCGGGCCGATCGACGTGCTCACCGGCGACTGGCTGGCGGAGCTGACCATGCTGATCCTGGCGGGCAACCGGTCGAAGGGCCGCCCCGGCTACGCGCCGACCTTCGTCAAACAGATGGAGCAGGTCCTCGGCACCTGCCTCGAACGCGGCATCAAGGTCGTCTCCAACGCCGGAGGGCTCGATCCCGAGGGGTGCGCCGCGGCGGTCGAGAACCTGGGGCTGGGCGCCAAGGTCGCCTACGTCACCGGCGACGACGTCACGGGGCACGACCTCGACCTGGTCAACCTCGACACCGGTGAGAAGCTCGCCGAGCCCGTGCTGACCGCCAACGCCTACCTCGGCGCCCGGCCCATCGCCGCCGCCCTTTCCGCCGGCGCCGACGTCGTGGTCACCGGCAGGGTCACCGACGCCGCGCTGGTCACCGGTCCCGGCATCTGGCACTACGGCTGGCGGCCCGGCGACCTCGACGCCCTGGCCGGTTCGGTCGTGGCCGGGCACGTCATCGAGTGCGGCTGCCAGGCGACGGGCGGCAACTACGCCTTCCTGCACGAGGTGCCCGACCTGGCCCACTGCGGCTTCCCCCTCGTCGAGCTGCACGAGGACGGCTCGTCGGTGATCACCAAGCATCCCGGCACCGGCGGCACGGTCTCGGTGGGCACGGTCACCGCGCAACTGCTGTACGAGATCGGCGCGCCGCGCTACCTCGGGCCCGACGTGGTGGCCCGCTTCGACACCGTCCAGCTGGCGCAGGAGGGGCCCGACCGGGTGCGCGTGTCCGGGGTGAAGGGCGAGCCGCCGCCCGGCACGCTGAAGGTGGCGGTGAACTATCTGGCCGGGTACCGCAACACGATGACGCTCGTGCTGACGGGGCTCGACCTGGAGGACAAGGTCCGGGTGGCGCAGGAGGCGATCTGGGCCAGGGTGCCGCGCGAGTCGTTCGAGTCGGTGGACGTCTCCTTCGACCCGCCGCTGCTGCGGATCACCGTCATGGACCGTGACCCCCGCCGGGTGGGGCGGGCCTTTTCCTCAGCCGTGGTGGAGACGGGCCTGGCCAGCTATCCGGGCTTCTACGGCCTGGCGCCGCCGGGGGACGCCACGCCGTACGGCGTGTACTGGCCGACGCTCGTCCCCGCGGCCGAGGTGCGTCCCAGGATCTTCGTCGGCGGTGAGGAGGTCGAGCTCCCACCGGGGGACGGCCCGCCGCCCGCGGTCGACGCCCCGGCCGGCAGACCGCTCACCGCGCACACCCTGGCCGACACGCCACTCACCGCGCACACCCCGGTCGACAGGCCGCTCACCGGGGGCAGTCCGGCCGACAGGCCGCTCACCGGGGACACCCCGGCCGGCCAGCCAACCGCCGTCGGGGCCCGCGCCGAGGCGGGGCCGTCGTGGTGGGACGGGGACGGGAGGCCGACGGTCGCCGCGCCGCTGGGGCGGGTGGCCGGGGCCAGGTCGGGAGACAAGGGCGGCAACGCGAACCTCGGCGTGTGGGTGCGCACCCCCGAGGAGTACCGGTGGCTGGCCGAGACGCTGACCGTCGAGCGGCTCGGGGCCCTGCTGCCCGCGCTGCGGGACCATCCGATCGAGCGGTACGAGCTGCCCAACCTCAACGCGCTGAACTTCGTCGTCCACGGGCTGCTGGGCCGGGGTGTCGCGGCGAGCACCCGGCTCGACCCGCAGGCCAAGGCGCTCGGTGAGGAACTGCGCGCCCAGGTGGTGGAGATCCCGGACAGCTTCCTGCGCGCCCACCGCTAGCGGCCCCTGACCGCCTGGTTCTCCAGCGCCCGGCTGAACGGCCGGCGAGGCTCCACCGGACGCGCCGGCCGACGGGGCCGGACCCATCGATCCGCAGGACGCGCCGGCCGACAAGCCCAGACCCATCGATCCGCAGGACGCGCCAGCCGACAAGCCCAGACCCATCGGTCCGCAGGGCGTGCCGGCCGGCGCGGCGAGAGCCGTCTGGCCCGTTGGACGGTGGCGTCAGGTGGTGGCCCGGGCGGCGAGGAGGGCGGCGCCGAGCAGTCCGGCACGCGGGCCGAGCGCCGACACCTCCACGCGAGGCGGGTGCCGGAAGGCCAGGCGGCCGGCGAGGCCCGCCCGCAGCGGGGCGACCAGCGCCTCCCCCGCCTGCGCGAGCCCTCCCCCGATGACGATGATCGCCGGGTCCAGCAGCAGCGTGTAGGTGGCCAGGGCCAGGGCGAGGGCCGCCACGGCCTCCTGCCACACCTGGCGCGCCACCGCGTCGGTGCGGGCGAGCACCGCCGCGGCCGAGGTCTCCCCGCAGCGGGCGGCGATCGCCGCTGCCGAAGCGTAGGCGGCCAGGCAGCCACGCTGCCCGCAGCCGCACGGCAGCCCGTCCGGATGGACCGGGATGTGACCGATCTGCCCCGCCCATCCGCTCGCTCCGCCGTACAGGGCTCCGTCGAGCGCCATCGCGCCCGCGATGCCGGTTCCGATGGGCAGGAACAGCACGTTCGGCTCGTCGCGGGCGGCGCCGTAGGCCAGCTCGGCCGCGCCGGCCGCGCGCACGTCATGGCCGAGCGTGACGGGCAGCGGCACGTCCGTGAAGGCGGCGGCGGGCACGTCGCGCCAGCCGAAGGCGGCCGAGAAGACCGCGTGCGTGGACGTGACCAGGCCCGGGACGGCCAGGCCCACGGCGGTGGGCCGCAGCCCGCCGCGCGGCGCGGCCAGGTCGGAGACGAAGGCGGAGATCGCGGCGATCACCGCTTCGGGCCCGTCGGCCCGCGGTGTCGGGCGGCTCTCGGCATGGAGGACGGTGCCGTCGCGGACGAGCCCGCCCTTCATCGTCGTCCCACCGACATCAACTGCTACAACACACTTCATTCGCATATCGTTACTCATTTGCTATAAAAACGATATGCGGTTCTGGATCGTGACGGCGTTCGGCATCGCGACGGTGGTGGCGTGCTGCGCCATCCAGGCCGGACACGGCCTCCTCACCGAGGAGCGGTGGACGGAGGCCGCACGCGCGGCGGTCATGCTCCTGGCCGGGGCGTGGACCGGAGCGCGGCGGGAGACCAGGACCATCGGCATGATCTTCATGTTCGGCGGCCTGCTGGGGCTGGTCGGGCTGGTGAGCGACCTGCCGGGGGTGCGCCTCGACTCCGGCCAGGACGTCGGCCTGGAGACCTGGCTGCACTTCTGGATCTGGCTGCCCCAGGTGATGGCGCCGCTGCTGCTGGTCACCGCCCTCTTCCCGGACGGTCGACCGGTCTGGCCGTGGCTGACCTGGCTCTCGGTGCTGGTCATCGGGTGCGCGTCGGCCTTCCTCGCCACCTACGACTGGCCGCGGGGCGATGGGGGGCAGGGCGGCAATCCGGTCTCGCTTCCGCCCGCGGTGGACGCCGCGGCGTCGTTCGGCGCGCTGTTCCTGACCCCGGCCGCCGCCCTGCTGGTGCTGGCCTCGCTGGTGGTCAAACAGTGGGGGGACGACAGTCCCGCGGCGCTGTACCCGATCGCCGTGCTGCTGGCCGCCGTGCCGTTCGCGCTGTTGCAGGCGGTCGGCTGGTTTCCCGCCTTCCACGCCGCCGCCATCGCCGCGGGTAGCGCGGCCGTCGGCGCGGGGACCGGTGGGGCGGCCAGGCCGACGGCGCGCCCCTCATGGCTGCCCGCATGGGTCAGGGCGAGGCGCGTCGTCTGGCGACACGAGCGGAACAACCACGACGGCCGGCGGCGTTCGTCCGGTCGATGAAGGGCGCACCGTCGATTTGTCACCGATCGCCGCGTCCGCCAAGGTGAACCGCATGCAGATCCGCCGCCTCGACGACTCCGACCTCGACGCCTGCGCCGCCCTCGCCGTGAGCCGCGACTGGGGCCCCGAGCGGCACAAGTGGCGCTTCCTGCTGGAGGTCGGCGAGGCCTACGGCATCGACGCCCCCGACGGCGACGGCCTGGCCGCCACCAACATCGTCACCCTGTACGGCGACGACCACGCCGTGATCAGCATGGTCCTCACCGCCACCAGGTACGCCAGGCAGGGTCTGGCCCGCGGGCTCATGGACCACGTGATGCGGCGGGCGAGCGGCAGGACGGTCTCGCTGCACGCGACCGAGAACGGCCGCCTCCTCTACGAGCAGGCCGGTTTCCGCACGGTCACCCCCGTCGTCACCCACCGGGGCCGCTTCACCGGCCAGGCGTCTGGTACCACCCGCGAGGTGAAGGACCCCGCCGACCTGGAGGCTGTCGTCGCCTTCGACGCCGGGCGCTTCGGCGCCGACCGCTCGGCGGTACTGCGCGCGATGCCGGTCTTCCACGAACGGGTCAGGGTGGCCGAGCGCGACGGCGAGCTGACCGGGTTCGGCGGCGTGTGGCGCAACGACGACACGCTCGCGGTCGGTCCGGTCGTGGCCGACGACCCCGCCACCGCACGCGAGCTCATCGCCGACCTGGTGGCGGGCGCCGAGCTGCCGGTGCGTCTCGATCTCGACGTGCGCCACCCGGAGCTGGTGGCGTGGGCGGAGGCCAACGGCGTGGGCCACTTCTTCACCACCACCGCGATGGTCCACGGGGGCGATCTGCCGGGCGACTTCACGCGCCTGTTCACGCCGACGATGCAGGCGCTGGGTTGACCCGAAAACCAGAACATGGTTCGGTTCTGGGATGGCATCGAGCTCTTCGCACATCGACGTCAGCCTGATCGACTTCGACGCGCTCGGCACGTGGATGGACGCCGAGGGGCTGCCGGGCGGGCGCCTGGAGAACGTCCGGCCGGTCCAGGGCGGCACCCAGAACGTCATGGTGCGCTTCGAGCGCGGCGGCGTGCCGTACGTGCTGCGCAGGCCGCCGCAGCACGCGCGGGCGAAGAGCAACGAGGCGCTGCGCCGTGAGGCGCGGGTGCTGGCGGCGCTGCGCGGCACGGACGTGCCCGCGCCGCGACTGGTCGCCGCGCAGACGGCCCGCGAGCCGGTCTTCTACCTGATGGAGCCGGTCGACGGCGTCAACCCGACACTCGGCCTGCCCGAGCCCCACGCCTCCGATCCGGTGATCAGGCAGCGGATGGGGCTGGAGGCGGCGGTCGCGCTCGCCTCGCTCGGCAGGGTCTCCCCCGACGTGCTGCCCGGCTTCGGCCGACCCGAGGGGTTCCTCGAACGGCAGGTGCCGCGCTGGATGGGCGAGCTCGACTCGTACGGCAGGCTGGACGGCTACCCCGGCCCGCGGATCCCCCGGCTGCGCGAGACGGCCGAGTGGCTGGAGCGCAACAGACCCGCGACGTTCACCCCGGGGATCATGCACGGCGACTACCACCTGGCCAACCTGATGTACTCCCGCGAGGGGCCGTGGGTGGCCGCGATCGTCGACTGGGAGATGTGCACGATCGGCGACCCCCTGCTCGACCTCGGCTGGCTGGTGGCCACCCTGCCGTCGGCGCGCGAGCAGGTGCCCGGACTGCCCGCGCCCGAGGAGCTGATCGCCTGCTACGCCGAGTTGTCCGAGCGGGATCTGTCGGCGGTCGACTGGTACGTGGTCATGGCCTGCTTCAAGCTCGGCATCGTCCTGGAGGGCACGCACGCGCGCGCCTGCGCGGGCAGGACACCCAAGGACATCGGCGACCTCCTGCATCAGACGGCGCTCGACCTGTTCGCCGGCGCGCAGAGCTGGATGTCGCGGTAGGCGTCCCGGCCGGCCCGCGGATAGGAGACCCACTGACCACCACTTAAGACCAAATACGGCGATTTTTCGGTCTAAACAGACGTCCACCCCCTACAATTGCGCGCAATTGTCGAGCAGTTCGGGGAAGGATCATCATGCGCATGCGGTTCCTCGGATCCACGTCGGAGGGCGGCGCCTGCCCCACCCTCTACGAGACCGACCGCGGCACCATCGTCGTCCAGGGCCTGCAGGTCACCGATCCGGAGGCGTTGGCCGACCTCAGGGACGTCCTCGACGGCGAAGGGGCGGTGGAAGTGCCACGCGAGCTGCTGGTCGACATCGCCCGCCGCGTGCTCTGACCGCTTGATCACGATTGCGAAACTGCCCCTGGTTCGACAGCCGAGCCCGGGGCTACTCTCTGTCGGCGTGACGACGTTCCAGCAGGCGCGCATCGACCTCGGGCTGCGATTGCGGCAATTACGCGAGACGGCCAAGCTGTCCGGCAAGGACCTGGCAGCCCGGCTGCAGTGGCAGGCCTCCAAGGTCTCGCGACTGGAGAACGCCCGCCAGACGGCCACCGAGGAGGACGTCCTGGCCTGGGCGGAGGCCGTCGGCGCGCCGGCCGACGGCATCGACGAACTGCTCGCGCTGGCCGTCTCCCTCGGCGTGCGCCAGGCCGACTGGGGCCAGCAGGACCGCGGCGGCATGGCCTCCATCCAGGAGGACATCCGCGAGATGGAGTCGAAGGCCACGGCGATGCGGGTCTTCGAGGGCGGCATCGTCCTGGGCCTGCTGCAGACCGCCGAGTACGCCCGCAACGTGCTGCTCCGCCTCAAGCACGCCTTCCAGACCAGCGAGGCGGTCGACGTCTCCGTCCGCGTGCGCATGCAGCGGCAGGAGATCCTCTACGATCCCTCGCGCACGTTCCGCTTCGTCATGACGGAGGGGGCGCTGCGCACCAGGATGGCCCCCGACCACGTGATGCGCGGCCAGTACGACCGGCTGCTCGCGGTCAGCACGCTGCCCAACGTGCGGCTCGGCATCATCCCCTTCGAGCACGAGATGCCGTCGGCGCCGATCACCGGCTTCTGGATGTTCGACGACGAGATCGTGCTGGTGCCGACGCGCACCAAGGAGGTGCGGCTCACCGAGCTCCATGAGATCGGCTTCTACGGCCGCCTGTTCGAGGACTACTGCAAGGTGGCGGAGTTCGACGAGGCGGGCCGCGCGCTGATCATGCGCATCCTTAACGGATAAGTCAAACAATCCGCACATTTGTCGCGACAATTGCTTGCATTTCGGACCAAGATCGTGCAACTCTAGCGCCAGTTGATGCGGAGGTGATGCACGATGCTGGACACCATGCTGTGCCTCGAGGTATTCGCCAGGGCGGCCGGCACCCACGCCGACCTGCGCGTGCAGAGCCTCGCACTGGCCAGCGACCCGGCATTCGTCTCCGTGGTCAACCGCTTCTCGCTCACCCTGGCCGAGACCGTCACCTGCTCGCCCGAGGGCGCCTTCGTCACCTCCTGGGGCTACCGGCTCGGCACCGTCGACGACGTCGACAGCGCCGCGGCCCGCCTGGCCTACCTGCTGGCCGCCCTTCCCGCCTGACCCTCGGGCGGACGGCGCCTCGATCCGCCCGCCCTCGGCCACCGGCGAACGCCGGTCAGCTCACCCCGCGCGTGTCGCCGGGGTGGGAGCACAGCTGGCCGATGTACCACGCGCCGACCGCGTCCTTGTCGAGCTTGGTCCGGCCGGGACCCACGCAGCGCTCGTAGTCGCCGCGGAAGAGCCGGTCGACGCGGATCCACACGTTGGTGTCGGTCGCGCAGTGCTCGTAGGCCGGGTCGTCGGTGAGCGTCCTCGGTATGTAGCCGCACTGGGCGGCGGTCACCGTACCCGCCCAGACGGGGGTGAGGGGGGTGACGGCGAACGCCGCCGCGGCCGCGAGGGTGATGAGCGTCCTGAACGCCATGTCCTGCCTTCCGCCAGAGGATCATTGACTTACACACCGTAACGAGATGACTACAACTTGTAAACGGGGTTTCCTCTGCTGCCTCGCCGCGGTTCATGCCGGTCACGCACGGCCGCTGTCCGCCCGGCCGCACCTCCTCACCACCGCCTACCTGGCGGAATGCGGCTCGGGGCAGGTCATGTCCTTGGCCGGGAACACCCCGTCGGCCAGATAGCGGTTGACCGTCTCGTCCACGCACGCGTTCCTGGGCGCGAAGAGCCCGCCGTACACCGTGTGGCGGAAGGCGCCGCGCACCGTGACCAGCCGGGAGCCGCTCAGCGCCCGATGGGTGACAAGCTGTCCCGTGTACGGGGCACCGGGATCGCCGGTGGCGCCGACCATCAGAACGGGCACGTCATTGGCGACCCTGACCGGCGGTTCGGCGGGCGCGGCAGGCCAGAACGAGCACGGCGTCAGGTTGCGGGTGAGCGCCCCGAAGACCGGCTCGTCACGGCGATGGGCCTGGATGTCGCGGTAGTACGTCTCAGGATCACGCGAGGCCGCCCGGTCGGCGCACATGATCGCGGTCTGCGCGCTCGCCGAACCGTCGGCGTCCGGCGCCGCCAGGCCGGCCAGCACCTGCTCCAGCACGGGTGTCGCAGTGACCTGGCGACCGCGCGCGGCCTGGCTCAGCACGCGGACGTCGGCGGCGAAGGCGCCGTAGGAGGCGTCGTCGTCCCCCGCGGTGACGGCGAACAGGATCAGCGGCAGCACCCGGGCGTCGGCCTGGTGCCGGCCGATCCGCAGTGGGGCGCGGTCGGCGGCCGTGACGATCTCGTCCACCGTGGCCAGGACGGCGGCCGTGGTGGCGCCCAGGTGATAGCGCCGGTCGTGGCGGGCCGCCCACGCCGCCCAGGCGCGCAGGGCCGCGTTGACGGCGGGCCCCTGCGTCCGGCTCAGGTCGGGCCCGAACAGGTCGGTGTCCACGGCGCTGTCGAGCACGAAGCGGTCCGCGCGCCTGGGGAACAGTTGCAGGTACACCGCGCCGAGGTAGGTGCCGTACGAGGAGCCGAGGTAGGAGATGCGCTCCTCGCCCAGCGCGGCCCTGATCGCGTCCATGTCCCTGGCCGTGTTGCGGGTGGAGGCGTACGGCAGCAGGTCCGCGTGGACGGCACAGCGCCCCGCCATCTGCCTGGCCAGTGCCGCTCCGTGCTCGAAGCCACGCCGGTCAGGACCGGCCGAGCCGACGGCCACGGTGCTCCAGCCGCAGTTCAGCGGGCTGCTACGGCCGACGAAGCGCGGATCCATCCCGATCAGGTCGTAGCGCGCCGCGACAGCGGGCGCCACCTGCCTGACCCGCAGCACCAGGGAGAGCGCGGGCACGCCCGGCCCGCCGGGGTTGTACAGCAGCGTGCCGCGCCTGCGCGCGGGATCGGTGGCCTTGAAGCGGGACATGGCGATCGTGATGGTCCGGCCGCCGGGACGGCGGTGGTCGAGCGGGACAGCGAGCTCACCGCACTGGGCGCCCGCCTCGTCGAGCTGCTTGCCGGCCTCGTCGTCCTGGCCGTTCTGGCAGCGGTGCCAGGTGATCTGCCGGACGTCCGCGTGGGCGGGCGGCGCCGCCGTCAGCGTCATCCCGGCCAGCAGGATCGCCAGGCCCATGTGTCTTGTGCGCATGCCACGACGCTAGATGCGGCGGCGATCACCGCACATCAGCCCGCGGTGGGGTCGTCCCGGCTCCCGAGCACCGGCGCTGACCTGGGAAAGTACGACTGCGGTATGACGCGGGCCGCTCCCCGCGGCCGCTAGGGTGCGACCATGAATCGGCCACTGCTGTTCGACGTGGCGGTGGCGGGCGCCGTCTTCCTCGCCGGAGCGGGTTTCAACGCCGCGGTCTACCGGGACCCGGCCGGGCCGCTGCTCCTGCACGTGGCGCTGGCGCTGCCGCTCGTATGGCGGAGGCGGGCACCGGTGAGCGTGTTCTGCGCCGTCTGCGCGGCGGCCTTCGCCCAGTGGCTGGCCGGTGTCCAGCTGGTGACGGACGTGGCGCTGCTGGTCGCCGTGTACACCGTGGCCGCGCGCTCCGCCTGGCGGCACACCCTGGCCGCATGGCTGGTGCTGGAGGCCGGCGTCGTGCTGGCCTCGGTACGGTGGGCCGCGCCGTACGGCAGCTTCCTGCCCTCGGCGGTCTTCCTGACGGCCGTCGCCGCCGCCGTCACCATCGCCGGCGTGAACGCGCGGATCCGGGCAGAGCGCGCGGCGCGGCTGGCCCGCGAGCGCGTGGCCGACGAGCGCGCCCGCATCGCGCGTGAGATCCACGACGTCGTCACCCACAACCTGTCGGTCATGGTCGCGCTGGCCGACGCCGCCGCGTACGCGCAGGAAGGCGCGCCCGCCACGGCAGCGGCCGCCGTACGCCAGATCGCGGAGACCGGACGGCAGGCGCTGACCGACATGCGGCGCACGCTCGGCATCCTGCGCGCCGCCGAGGCCGGCCACGGAGGCGCGACGGGCCACGGAGGCGAGGCGGGGTACGCAGGCGAGGCGGGCTACGGAGGGGAGGCCGGCCGCAGAGGCGGGACCGGCGACGGAGGCGAGGCCGGCCGCGGAGGCGAGGAGGCGCCGCCCGCTGACCCGATGCCCGGCATCGCCCAGCTCGACCACCTGGCCGGGCAGATGCGCGCCGCCGGGCTGCCCACCCGGCTCGACCTGCGCGGCGACCCGGCTCTCGTCTCCCCTGGGGCCCAGCTGACCGTTTTCCGGCTGGTCCAGGAGGCGCTGACCAACACGCTCAAACACGCGCCGCCGGGCACGCGCGCCGAGGTGGTGGTGGACTGCTCGCCCACCTCCGTCACGGTGGAGGTCACCGACGACGGCCACACCGGCGGCCCCGCTCATGGCCGTGCCCCCAGCCGTGTCCCCAGCCGTGCTTCCAGCCCTGCTTCCGGCCGTACTTCCAGCCCTGCTTCCGGCACTGCTTCGGGCACTGCTTCCGGCCGTGCTCCCGTACGGGCGGCCGGCCACGGGATCATCGGCATGCGCGAGCGGGCCTGCGCCTACGGCGGGACGGTGGCGGCAGGGCCGCTGCCCGGCCGTGGCTGGCAGGTCCGCGCCACCCTCGACCTCGGCACGGCGGCGCCGTGACGATCCGCCTCCTGCTCGCCGACGACGAGCCGCTGCTGCGCATGGCCTTCACCATGGTCCTGGGCACGCAGGACGACATGGAGGTGATCGGCGAGGCCGCCGACGGCGCCGAGGCCGTACGGCTGGCGCGGCGGCTGCGGCCCGACGTCGTGCTGATGGACGTGCGCATGCCGGGCTGCGACGGCGTCGAGGCCACCCGCCGGATCGCCGCCGACCGCCTGCCCGCCCGCGTCCTCATCCTGACCACCTTCGACCTCGACGAGTACGCCTTCGCCGGGCTGCGGGCCGGGGCGTCCGGATTCCTGCTCAAGAACGCCAGGCCGGAACAGCTGCTCGCTGCCATCCGCGAGGTCGCCGCCGGTGAGGCCGTGGTGTCGCCGCGCGTGACCCGCCGCCTGCTGGAGACGTTCGCCCACCGGCTGCCCACCGGTGCCGAAGCGACCCGGCAGGAACGGCTGCGGCTGCTGACCAGGCGCGAACGCGAGGTGCTCGCCGAAGTGGCCCGCGGCCTGTCCAACACCGAGATCGCCAGGGAGCTCCACGTCGCCGAGGCGACCGTGAAGACCCATCTGGGCCGGATCCTGCAGAAGCTCGAACTGCGCGACAGAGTGCAGGCCGTCGTCTTCGCCTACCGGAGCGGTCTCAGCTGACCACCGCTCCGGTGGCGGCGGAGCGGCGGGGACGGGGTCCCCGACGCCGGTCGGCCGCTGTGACGTGGTGGTATGAACGTTCATAAATTGACTCTTGCCATGACATACCCAATGTGACATTTTACATATCACACCGTGAAGTTGGCCCGAACAGCACCCCTACGGACCAACCCCCAATCCCCCCAGGAGCGGTGATGCGGATCGCCACCCCATTAGTCCTCGCTGCCTTGATCACGTTGACGGCGCAGAGCATGCCGGCCACCGCGATCGCGGCGACTCACACCCCCACCCCGGCCCGCGCCGTCGCGACGGCGGGCCGAACGGACCCCCCGCCCGTACGTGACTTCGGCGGCGAACCTGACCATCGGCAGGCCAAGCCGCTGCCGGTCGACGAGCGGCCCCCGCTGCCCGCGTCCGGCGACGAGGCCCGCCGCGACTACGACGCCCCCCACACGCTGAAGACCGACAAACGGCCGTCGCTGCGCAGGAAAGCCGCCGGCGAGTGCGTGATCTCGGAGTTCACCGGCAAGACCGGCGATGCGCTGGTGGCGGCGATCAAAGCGGCCGACACCAGGTGCGTCAACACCCTGTTCACCCTGACCGGCGGCGACGCGCGCGGCGCCTTCGCCGAGTCCCAGATGGTCACGGTCGCCAACGCCTACCGCGCCAACGCCACCGGCTACCCCGGTGACAACAGCACGTCGACCGCGCAGCTCGTGCTCTACCTCCGTGCGGGCTACTTCGTGCAGTGGTACCACCC
This sequence comes from Nonomuraea sp. NPDC004354, assembly GCF_053602555.1. Taxonomy (NCBI): domain Bacteria; kingdom Bacillati; phylum Actinomycetota; class Actinomycetes; order Streptosporangiales; family Streptosporangiaceae; genus Nonomuraea; species Nonomuraea sp. NPDC004354. Next base: position 98,498 of record NZ_JBSGDV010000003.1, read on the forward strand.
CGACGACGTCGGCCCCTACGGCGACGCGCTCAAGAACGCGATCAGACCCGCGCTCGAGGCGTTCTTCGCCAACAGCCACTCGGGCGACGTCACCGAAGCCAACGGTGAGACGCTCAGCGAGTCGATCGTCCTGATCGACAGCGCCCAGCAGAACGCCGCCTTCCTGCCGGTCGTGAAGCGCTTCCTCAAGGCCTACGACAGCTCCTACAACGAGCTGTGGTGGATGCGCAACGCGGTCAACTCGGTCTTCACCGTGCTGTTCCGCGGCCACCAGGTGCCGGAGTTCGTCACGGCCGTGCAGGCCGACACCAGCGTGCTGGACGCCCTGCACGACTTCGCCGCCGAGCACCTGGATCTGCTCGGCACGGAGTCCGCGTTCCTCACCGCGAACGCGGGCCGGGAACTCGGCCGCTTCCTCCAGCACGCCACGCTGCTGGACACGGCCAAGCCGAAGGTGATCTCGCTGCTCGGGCAGACCTCGATCTCGGGGCCGACCGCGCGGCTGTGGGTGGGCCTGGCCGAGATGGCCGACGCCTACGACAAGGCCCACTGCGGCGACTACGGAGTCTGTGACCTGCAGAAGCGGGTGAAGGAAGCAGTGCTGCCGGTCGCCCACACCTGCGGCTCGTCGTTGCGCATCCTGGGTCAGGAGATCACCCCCGAACAGCTCGCCGGAGCCTGCACCAGCCTCCAGAGCCAGGACGCCTTCTTCCACAACCTCGTCAAGGACTCCGGGCCGGTCGCGGACGACAACAACACCAGCCTCGAGGTGGTCGTCTTCAACTCCTCCACCGACTACCAGACCTACGCCGGGGTGATCTACGGCATCGACACCAACAACGGCGGCATGTACCTCGAGGGCGACCCGGCCGCGGCAGGCAACCAGCCCAGGTTCATCGCCTACGAGGCCGAGTGGGCGCGTCCCGACTTCGAGATCTGGAACCTCAACCACGAGTACACCCACTACCTCGACGGCCGGTTCGACATGTTCGGCGACTTCGGCGAAGGCATGAAGACGCCGACGGTCTGGTGGGTCGAGGGGGTGGCGGAGTACGTGTCGTACTCCTACCGCGAGCTCGACAACGCCAACGCCGCCGCCGAGGCGGGCAAGCGCACCTACCGGCTGAGCACGCTGTTCGACACGGCGTACGGCGACGGCCAGACCCGCGTCTACCCGTGGGGCTACCTCGCGGTGCGCTACATGTTCGAGAAGAACCCGGCCGAGGTGACGACCTTGCTGGGGCACTACCGCAAGGGCGAGTGGGACACCGCCCGCACGTTCCTGAAGTCCCTGGACCACGACGCCGGTTTCGACGCCTGGCTCACCGAGTGCGCCGCGGGCGCCTGCGGCGGCGAGCAGGATCCGTCCACGCCCTGTAGCGCCCCCGACACCAGAGCCATGGGCCGTGACTGCACCCGCACCGACATCACGGCGGTCAAGGGCGACTACGCCTACTTCTACATCAGGATCCCCGAAGGGGTGACACAGCTCAAGATCACCGCGAGTGGCGGCAGCGGAAACGCCGACCTCTATTTCAACAAGAGCGCATGGGCCACGACGCAAGCCCACCAGAGCCGGTCCACGAACCCTGACAACAGCGAGACCCTGACGGTGACCGACCTCGCGCCGGGCACCGACAACTTCATCAGCCTGCACGGCGTGTCCGACTTCAGCGGCGTACGCCTCACGACCGAGTACTGACCTGTCCGCCAAGCGCCTCCCCGCGACGGGGAGGCGCTTGTCTCGTCGGCATCGACGGTGATCCGAGCGGATGCGGCCGTCCACCGACGACCCGGCCCCGCCGGTCGGGAGGCCGGCCGGGACCCGGCCCCGCCGGTCGGGAGGCCGGCCGGTCGATCAGCGGACAGCCGCGTCAGCGAGCAGCGGTCAGGAGGTCGTGACGCCGAGGTCGCCGAGGATCTCGTCGGCCGCCCGCAGGCCGGAGTCCGCGCCGCCCTCCATGTAGCCGCCGGCGTTCTCGGAGGTGTGCTCGCCGGCGAAGTGGACGTTGCCCTGGCGCACCCCTTCGTAGCCGCCGTAGTACTGGTAGTAGGCGGTCGGTAGGCCGGCGTAGGCGCCGTAGGAGTACGGGTTGAGGTGCCAGGCCGCCAGGGTGGCCCGGCCGTTCCACTCCCGGTCGAGGCCGGGGAAGACGGTGTTGAACTGATCGAGGACGCTTCGCGCGTAGGCGGCGGTCCTGGGGCTGGCCGCGGTGGTGAACGGCGCGGCCGGGCAGAAGCCCGCAGCGTGGTCGGCGCCGGTGAAGTCGGTGAGGATGCCGCAGGCGCCCGGCTGGGCCCGGGTGGACTCCCAGGAGGTCTGGTAGCCGCTCTCCGACATCGAGTTGCCCGTCGCCAGACCCCACGGCCCGGGGGTGTTCCACAGCCTGCCGCCGAACTGGAGCGAGATCTTGGTGGAGCGGCCCATGGGCAGGGCGGCGATCGCGGCGCGTTTGCGGCTGTCGAACCGGGCGGCCGACAGGTCCAGCCGCTGCAGAACCCCCTGGGGGACCGCGAGGATCGTGTGGTCGGCGGTGACAGATATGGTCACGCCGTCGACGTCGAAGACCAGGGTCTGGGCGCCGGAGGCGGCGACGGCCACCGCTTCCAGCCGCCATCCGGTGCGGACCGTCCCGGACGGCAGCGCCGCCTGCACGGCCAGCGGGAGGCGCTGGTTGCCGCCGCGGATGTGGAAGCGGCCGTCGCTCGCGCCGAACAGCGAGAACTGGCCGGTGGACGGCTGATCGGCGAGCGTCACGAGGATGCCGAGGGCGGAGCTCTCGTCGGTGGGCATGCCGAACTGCGTGGTGAAGGCCACCTCGAAGAGCCGGCCGAGGCGGGACCGGTGACCGCCGGGGACACGGGTCTCGATCCACTCGTAGGTGGTCATGTTGGACAGTGCGGCGACCTTCGGCGGAGTTGGGGTGTCCCAGCTGGGCCAGCGGAATCCGACGAGGTCACGGCGGATCGCGTCGTGGACCGGCGCGAAGTCGGCGCCGGCCGTCGCGTAGGGGTAGTAGGCGCCGTCGATCCAGAACGTCTCCGTCGAACCGGCGGGTTCGGCGGCGCGCATGTCGTCCAGCGGCAGGCCGAACCGGGTGGCGAGGGCCTGGATGACCTGGTGGTGGGTGTCGATGAGCTCGCCGCCCCACTCGGAGACCTGGCCGTCGGCCCAGTAGGTGCTGTTGGAGTACATGCGCCCGCCGACGCGGGTGTCGGCCTCGTAGACCGTCGCGGCGATCCCGTGGTCGGCCAGGCGCAGCGCGGCGGTGAGGCCCGCGATGCCCGCGCCGATGACCGCGATCCGCGGGCCGGTGGCGGCGCGGGCGGGCCAGGTGGGCCCGGCCAGCACCGCGGCCGCTCCGGCCGCGGCGGCGCCGCCGAGGAACGCGCGCCGGGACGGCTGAGCCACCGGGCCCAGCTCGGTGGCGGGGACTCCGCGCGCCGCCGCTACCTGGTGATCACGGTAGAGGTTCCTGAGGAAGCGGGTTAACGGGGTGCGTGCCATGTGCGGCTCCTTTCACAGTGGTGGTCATGGCAGGAAGCGGGCGGGATGGCGGTACGGCCAGCCGTCGAGTTCCTCCAGCGCGGACGCCAGCCGGATCAGCGTCGCCTCGTCCCACGGCCCGGCGATGAGCTGGCTGCCGATCGGCAGGCCGTCGGGGGCGGTGAAGGTCGGGACGCTGATCGCGGGCAGCCCGGTGATGTTGCAGACCGCGGTGAAGGAGATCATCTGGGTTTCGGTGACGCGTGGCCCGTCCGGATCGGCGTTGGCCTCGGCGAGCACCGCGCCGACCGGGGGTGGCGGGCAGGCCATGGTCGGGGTGAGCAGCACGTCGAAGTCCCGGCCCCACTGGGCGCGGACCGCGACCGACTCCTGCTGGAGCAGGCCTGCCGCCCGCACGTACTGTCCGGAGTGGCGGGCCGCGGCCCGCTTCATCCGGTGCCGCAGGTGGGGTTCGGCCCGCTCGGGCTCGTCGTACGGCGAAGCCCAGAGGGCGGCGTCGAGGACGAGGTTGGTGTAGGCGAACACGGCCTCCGGGGTGAAGAAGCGAGGAGCGGCGGGGTACACGTCGTGGCCGAGCGAGGCCAGCAGCCGTCCGGTGTGTTCGGCGGCGGCGGCGCAGACGGGGTCGACGGGCAGGCCGGTCGGGGCCTCCAGGAGCAGGCCGACGCGCAGCCGGCCGGCAGGCGCGCCGACTTCGTGGGCGTAGGGGCGGTGGGGCGCGGGCGCCCGGTACATCACCAGGTCGTCGGGAACGCTCATGACGTCGAGCAGCGCGGCGGCGTCCCGCGTGGTCCGCGTGATCGCTCCCTCGACGGTGGCGTGCTCCCAGGAGGCCACGTACTGGGGCACCCGGCCGCGGCTCGGTTTCAGCCCCACCAGGCCGCAGCTGGAGGAGGGCATCCGGATCGAGCCGCCACCGTCGTTGGCGTGCGCGACGGGGGCCAGCCCGGCGGCCACCGCCGCCGCCGCGCCACCGCTGGAGCCGCCCGGCGAGCAGGCAGGGTTCCACGGATTGCGCGTGTGGCCGTGCCGCGAGTTGTCGGTCGTGGACAGCAGACCCATGTCGGGGCTGTTGGTCCGTCCCATGAGCAGGAAACCGGCGTCGAGGAGCCGTTCGACCACCGGTTCTGTCACGCTGCGGGGCGCGTCGGTCGCGCCGAAGGTGCCGTAGGTGGCGGGCTGCCCGGCCACCTGCGTCAGGTCCTTGATGGGGATGGGGACCCCGTGGAAGGGCGGCAGGTCCGCTCCCGAGTCGAGGGCGCGCTCGGCCTCGCGCGCGGCGGCTCGGACCTGCGTGTCGTCGCGCCAGACGAACGCCCCGACCTCGGCGTCGTACCGGTCGATGCGGTCCAGGTACGTCTCGACGATCTCGACGGGGCTGAGCTCGCGCGTGCGGACCGCCTCGGCGAGGGAGAAGGCGGAGTCAAAAGGGTTCAAGGGAATGCTCCAAGGGTGGGGGTCAGCCGACGGCGAGCAGCCGTTCGAGGTCCTGCCTGGTCCGCGGGTCGCTGGGGCCGTCGAAGACGACCTGGCCCGCCTCCATCACCACCGCCCGGCCGCAGCGGTCGAGCAGCAACCCGGCGTGCTGGTCCACCGCGACGACAGGCACGCCGGTTCCGGCGATCGTGGCCAGCGCTTCCAGGACGTCGCGGACGAGGGAGGGCTGCAGGCCCTGGGTCAGTTCGTCGACGGCGATCAGGCTGCGGCCCGACAGGATCGCCCGGGCGATGCCGAGCTGCTGTTTCTGGCCGCCGGACAGGGTGCCCGCCGCCTGGCCGTGCCGCTCGGTGAGCAGCGGGAACAGCTCACGCGGGTCGACGGCGGGGGTGAAGTCCCTTCGTACGGCGAGCCGCAGGTTCTCGGCGACGGTCAGGGTGGGGAAGACGCCGCGGTCCTCCGGCATCAGGGCCGCGCCACGGCGGGCCAGCAGGTCCGGGCGGCCGGGCACGACGGGGCGGCCGTCGAGGCGGACATCGCCGCCCTGCCGGTCGGCCAGGCCAAACACGGTGCGCAGGAGGGTGGTCTTGCCGGTGCCGTTGCGGCCGAGCAGGGCGACCATCTCGCCCGGCGCGACGGTCAAGGTGACATCGCGGACGACGGCGGCCTGGCCGTATCCGCCGCACACGCTCGTGAGCTCGAGCATCAGCGCACTCCCAGGTAGGCCTCGCGGACCGCGGGGTCGGTGGTGATCTCGTCCATCGGGCCGTGCGCGATCACGCGTCCGGCGTGCAGGACCACGACGTCGTCGGCCAGTTCCCTGACGATCGCCATGTCGTGCTCGACGACGACCATCGCGCAGCCGGTCCGCTCGGCCACCTGCTTGAGCTCATGGATGAGGGTGCGCGCGTCGTCCGGACCGAGCCCCGCGGCGGGCTCGTCGAGCAGCATCAGCCGGGGCGCGCCGGCCAGCACCATCGCCAGCTCCAGCCGCCGCCGGTCGGCCAGCGGCAGCGCCCGGACCTCGGTGGTCTCGTCGGCGGCCAGGTCGGCGTACTCGGCGGGCAGTTCCACCTGACCGGGCGTGTCCAGGCGGGCGATCCGCAGGTTGTCGGCGGGTGACAGGTCGGTGAAGACGCTGGGGATCTGGAACATCCGCCCCAGGCCGAGCCGTACCCGCTCGTGGACCGGCCGGGTGGTGGCGTCGAGCCCGAAGATGGTGACGTGCCCGGCGTCGGGGGCGAGCTGGCCCGCGATGACCGCCAGCAGGGTGCTCTTCCCGGCCCCGTTGGGTCCGATCAGGCAGACGCATCGGCCGTCGCCGACCGTCAGGTCGACGCCGGTGAGCACGTCAACCGGGCCGAAGGAGTGGCGGACACCGCGCAGGTCGAGGGCCGCGGGTCCGGGCTCGGCCGTACGGCGGGGCCGGGGGGCGTGGCGGCCTGCGGCCGGAGGCAGCCGGCGGGCCGGGCCCCGCCGCAGCAGGCCGGGCAGCCCGGCGAGCCCGTCCGGTGCCAGCTGGACGACGAGGACGAACACCACGGCCAGGCCCAGCACGTACCAGCCCTGCCAGGCGCTGCCGAGCAGCTGCTCGCCGGCGGTGACGAGCACGGCGCCGAGGAACGGGCCGGTGGTCGACTCCCGGCCGCCCAGAGCCAGCCAGATCAGCACGCTGGTCGACAGGGCCAGCCCGAAGACCTGCGGCGAGACCAGCCCGGCGGCCGGGGCGTAGAGGGCGCCGGCCACGGTCGAGATCGCCGCGCTGGTGGCGAAGGCGATCGTCCGGGTGCGCAGCACGTCGATCCCGCTCTGCGCGGCCCGGTCGGGATTGCGGTGGGCGGCGGTCAGCCGCGCGCCGAACGCGCCGCGCACCACGGTCAGGCTGGTCAGCAGGACGATGGCGGTGACGACGCCGAGTGTCAGGTAGAAGCCGGCGACGATGCCCGGCCCGGCCACCGCCAGGCCGTTGGTGCCGCCGGTCAGGCCGGTGAGGCTGGTGGCGGCCCGCTGGAGCAGCAGGCTGACACCGATCGTCAGGAGGATGAGCGGCGCGTCCGGGACGCCGGAGGCCAGCCCGATCCGGACCATCGGGACAGCGATCGCCACCGAGGCGGCGATCGCGGCGGGCAGGACCAGCGTAAGCGGCAGGTCGAGCGCGACGGCGTAGGCGCCGAGCCCGAAGAAGGCGGCGTGGCCGACGCTGAGCAGGCCCGCCCTGCCCCACGACAGGTCGAGGCCGTAGGCGAACAGGCCGTTGCACAGGCCGAGCGTCAGGGTGGCCAGAGCGAAGGCGGGCAGGCCGAAGGGGGCGGCCGCCAGCAGCAGGACGGCAGCCGCTCCGATCAGGTAGGGCCTCATGCACAGCCCTTCTTCGGGGTCGTGTCGGGGACCCGGCCGTAGGAGCGGGACACCTCGTAGACGCCACCTGGCTTGATCGTCGTCTCCAGCATGTCGGCCTGGAGCACGTGGTTGGCCGGGGCGAAGGAGGTGCCGGGGCCGAGCGGCGAATCGAAGGAGAGCCTGCCGATCTCCGCGTTGATCTTCTCGCCGTCGAGGCTGCCGGCCTTGCCCGCGGCGGCCAGGAAGAACTGGATGCCGAAGTAGGCGTTGCCCGCGACCTCCGGGATCGGCCCCTGGAAGGAGTAGGCGGCCCGGTAGTCGGCGACGAACTTCTCGCTCTCGGGGTCGTCGAGCGCGTCGGTCCAGCGCACGGCATGGGTGCGGCCGTCCACCAGCGGGCCGAGCGCCGGGTAGTAGTCGGTGTCGAGCGGGGCGCCCTCGTACCCGAGGGCGGGGGTGAGCAGCCCGAACTGCTCGGCCTGCTTGCTGAAGGCGACGGCGTCGCCGCCGACGACCATGGACAGCAGCAGGTCCGGCTTGGCGTCCTTGAGCCGGGCGACCACCGGCTGCCAGTCGGCCTGGCCGAGCGGGCTGTACTCCTCCGCCACGGTCTCGGCGCCGGCCGCCTTGATCTGCTCCTTGGCGATACCGGCGTAGAAGTGGGGGTAGTTGTAGTCGGAGCCGACGATCGCCACCCGCCGGCCGTACTTCTTGACCAGGTCGGGGATGCTCGGGACGAGCAGCTGGCGGGTGGACTCGCCGAATCCCCACTGGTAGGGGAAACATTTCTCGGTGTCGCCGAGGATGGCGGTGCCGAAGGGGACCTTCGCGGCGTCGGCCACCTGGGCGACGGCCTCGGCGGTGTCACCGGTGATCGTCCCGAAGATCATGGAGACCTTGTCCTGCTGGATCATCTTGCGGGCCAGCTGGGTCGCGGTGGCTGGGTTGCTCGCGTCGTCGGCGACGACGAACTCGACCTTGCCCCCGCCGACGCCGCCGGCCTCGTTGACCTTCTTGACCCCCAGCTCGAATCCGTTCTGCAGGGCCTTGCCGGTGGAAGCGACCGGCCCGGTGAGGGGGACGATGACGCCGATCTTCAACGGGCCGCCTGCCGTGGCCTCGCCGCCCGACAGCGCCGCGCCGGCGCAGGCGCTGGTGGCGAGTAGGGCGGCGGCCGCTACGGCCGCGAGGGGACGAGGGTGCGCATGAGCCATGAGATGAACCTCCGAATCCACGAGCGCGAGCGCAGCGCGGCGATCGCGACCACAGTCAGGTAGAAGAGGGCCTCGGCCAGCACGTCGGTGAACCAGGTCCGCAGCAGGGCCTGGAGGGCGGCGATGACGAGGGCGGCGGCCGCCGCCGTGCCGAGCGCACCCGGGCGGCTGAAGAGCAGGCCGAAGAAGACCGGCACCAGCAGGCCGAACCCCATGCTCGGATTGACGGCGAGGATCGGGCCGTAGAGCGCACCCGCGAGGACGGCCAGCAGCCCGCCCAGCACGAACGCCCCTGACCTGACCCGGCGCGGATCGGTGCCGAGGAGCGCCGCCATCGGGGCGTTGTCGGCCACCGCGCGCAACCTCAGGCCCCAGCTCGTCCGGTAGGCGGCGAGCAGCACCACCGCGATGACCGCGACGGCGATCACCGCGCTGACCAGCCGGTAGGCGGGGTAGGTGGCGCCGAGGAGCGTGACCGTGCCGGTGATCGGCACGGCGACCGAGCGGGAGGTGGAGGTGAAACACAGTTCTGCCACCTGCCGTAACGCCATGCCCACGCCCCAGGTGACGAGCATCGTCGCCAGGCCGTCCGCCAGCGGCCTGCGCAGCAACACGCGCTCGACGCCGAGCAGAACCGGAGCGCTCAGCGCCAGCGCGAGCAGCGCCCGCCAGCCGAACGCCACCCCGGTGACGACCGACACGGTGTAGGCGCCGGCCATCACCAGGTCACCCTGCGCCAGGTTCACCACCCGCGTGGCCGCGAAGATGACGGCGATGCCGAGAGTCACCAGCCCGTACAGGCCGAAGAGGCTGAGGATCGCAAGAAGTACATCCACCTGTGACCGTCTTTTCACTTCCGCGTATGGAGAGGTGGATGCGAGCATCTGCCCATTCCGCGATCAGTACTGGTGTGTGAGCGCACCTTTCTGGTCCGCCAGCGCTAAGGAGTGGCGATGCCTGTGGAATCCCGGTGCGACGGCGCCTTCGTGTTCGGGTACCTCGACACCCGCTCGGCCGACCGCCGGCAGGCTTCGGACACCGTCGTGGTCAAGGTGGCCGACCCGCACTCCCTCGAACTGCGGCCGGAGCGGTTCGGCCGCTTGCGCGCCTGCGAGATCAGCGGGGAACACGGCGCGCGGGTCCACCCGCATGCCCCCACCTTCGCGCCCAACGTGGGCAGCCTGGGGCTGCTGCTGTCCGGGGAGGCGGTGCTGGAGCAGGACGGGCGCCGCTGCCCGATCGCACCCGGCGAGTTCGTGCTGTACGCGGGCGACCGCCCGTTCCGGCTGGAGCTGAACGGCCGGCACCGCTGGTTCGTGCTGTCCCTCGACCCCGGTACGGCCGGCCATGTCTGCCGCAGGCGCGAGCTGACCGCCAACCCGCTCCTGCCCCGCTCCCCGCTCGGCCGGATCCTGAGCGCGATGCTCATCGAGGTGGCGGGACACGCCGGCGGGCTGGGACCGGTCTCCCGCGCGGAGATGGGCGAGCATCTCGGCGGGTTGCTGCACACGCTGATGCGCGCTTCGGACCGCCAGGCCGGGGATGCCGGTCTGCTCGAGCGCGTCCTCGCCCACATCGATCAGCACCTGGCCGAGGCGCTGACTCCGGGGCGGATCGCGTCGGCTCACCATCTGTCGGTGCGCTCCCTGCACGCCCTGTTCCGCGGGCATGGCATGACCGTGGGCGAGCACGTCCGGCGGGTCCGGCTCGATCGCATCCGGCGCGACCTCACCGACCCGGCGCTCGCGCATCTGCCCGCCTACGCGATCGCCGCGCGGTGGGGAATGCCCGACGGCAGCCACTTCACCAAGCTGTTCAAGGCCGAGTTCTGCGTGTCCCCCCGGGAGCTCCGCCGCCTCGCCTCCGTTTGATCGCGGTCAGTCCACCGCGCCGATGCGGGCCCGTCGGGAGGGACCCGGGTGGCCGGGCTCCTCGTCCGGCCCTTCCGGTCCGCTCTCGTGCCGGCACACCTCGAGCACGCAGGCGCGCAGCCACCGGTGCGCCGGGTCCGCGTCGAGCCGGACGTGCCACAGCAGCGACACCGTCACCTCGGGAGCCTGGAAGGGCAGCTCGAAGGAGTACATCCCGCGCCGCATGTTCGCGGTGTGACGCGCCGGGACCGTGGCGACCAGGTCCGAGGCCTTCGCCAGTGCCAGGGCGGCGCTGAAGCCGTCCACGACCGTCACGACCTGCCGGTGGCGGCCTGTCGGGCGAAGCGCCTCGTCCACGAGCCCCTCGGTCAGGCCACGCCGCGAGACGTGCACGTGCCGCGCGGAGGCGTACCGGGCCGTCGTGACCTTCCCGGTGCGCAGCGGGTGCTCGCTCCGCACCACCCCGATGAACCGGTCGGTGAACAGGGGCGTGGTCAGCACGTCCGGGGGCGGATCGTGTTCGACGACGCCCGTCTCCAGGTCGGCACCGCCGTCCCGCAAGGGACCGGTGTCCTTGGCGGTCTTCCGCACGAACCGCAGCCGCACGCCAGGAGCCTCGGCGCCGACCTTGGCCACCAACGCGGGTCCGAACCGCTCCACGAACCCGTCGCTGCTGCGCAACACGAAGGTCCGCTCCAGCGTCGCCAGCTCGAGCGTCCTGGCCGGCCGTAGCACCTCTTCGGCGTCCTGGACCAGGCCGCGCACCCGGTCACGCAGTTCCAGGGCGCGCGGCGTGGGCACCAGCCCGCGCCCGGCCCGCACGAGCAGCGGGTCACCGGTGGCTCTTCGCAACCGCGCGAGCGCGCGGCTCATGGCGGAAGGACTGAGCGCCAGCCGTTCTCCCGCTCGCGTCACGCTCCCCTCCTCGAGCAGGACGTCGAGGGTGACCAGGAGGTTCAGATCGGGCCGTGCCATGCGCACACGATCTCACAGGCCGCCCCATATATGGCGTCGCATGCACATATGACTTTCCATCTGTGCGCCTTCCGCCAGGCCCGATATGGGGCCTACCGTCCATGACGACCCCCTCCCACCCCAGGAAGAGGCTTTGTCTTGAGACGATCGACACCCGCGGGCACCGAACCGCGGCGGACATCGCCGGCGCGCCGGCCAGCACTGGGCTGGACGCTGGCCGCGCTGTCGCTGTCCATGCTCCTGCCCTCGCTGAGCACCAGCATCGCCAACGTCGGCCTGCCGGCCATGGCCGCGGCTTTCGAGGCCGCCTTCAACGAGGTCCAGTGGGTCGTGATCGCCTATCTGCTGGCCGTCACGACCCTGATCGTGGGCGCCGGCCGGCTCGGCGACATCGCCGGCCGGCGCCGTCTCCTGCTCGGCGGCATCGCCGCGTTCACGCTCGCGACGCTGCTGTGCGGTCTGGCCCCGAACCTTCCCCTCCTGGTCGCCGCCCGGGCGCTCCAAGGAGCCGGCGCCGCGTGCATGATGGCGCTGACGATGGCCTTCGTCGGCGAGAGTGTGCCCAAGGAGCGCACCGGCAGCGTCATGGGGTTGCTGGGGACGATGTCGGCGGTCGGCACCGCGCTGGGGCCCTCCCTGGGTGGCGTCCTCATCGCGGTGTCCGGCTGGCGGGCGATCTTCCTCATCGGCGTGCCGCTGGGCCTTCTCGCGTTCGCGCTGACGCTGCGACTGCCGTCCGCACCTGCGACGAGCGCCGCGCGCGGGCGGTTCGACACCGCGGGTACGGCGTTGCTGGCCCTCACCCTGGGCGCCTACGCGCTGGCCATGACGATCGAACCCACGGCGTTCGGCCCGCCGGCCATCGGCTTGCTCGTCGTCTCCGGGGCGGCCCTCGGCCTGTTCGTCATCATCGAGCGCAGGGTCGCCTCCCCGCTGCTGACCCTCTCGATGTTCCGCGATCCCGTCCTGGCCGCCGGCCTGACGACCAGCGCGCTGGTCTCGACCGTCATGATGACCACCCTCGTGGTCGGCCCCTTCCACCTGTCCCGGGCGCTCGGGCTGGACCCGGCCTCCGTGGGACTGGCGATGTCGGCCGGTCCGGCGGTCGCCGCCCTCGCCGGCGTCCCGGCGGGCCGCGCCACCGATCGCTTCGGGCCCGAGGCCATGGTGATCGTCGGGCTCGGCGGCGTCATCGGCGGCACGGCGGCGCTCTCCTTGATGCCAGTGGCCGCCGGTGTCCTCGGATACGTCCTGCCGCTGGTCACCGTCACCGCCGGCTACGCGCTGTTCCAGGCGGCCAACAACACCGCGGTCATGAAGGACGTCTCCCCGCACCAGCGGGGCCTGGTGTCGGGCATGGTGAACCTGTCCCGGAACCTGGGCCTCATCACCGGCGCGTCGGTCATGGGCGCGATCTTCGCCTTCGCCTCAGGGACGAGCGAGGTCACGACGGCGGCGTCGGCGAAGGTGGCCCGCGGGACTCACTGGACCTTCGCCGTCGCGGCCCTCCTCGTGGCCCTTGGCCTGGCCGTGGTCCTCGCGCTCCGGGCGCGTTCCCGGCGCTCGCCCGGCCGTTGGAGGACATGCCCGTCATCCGGGCGTACGGGCAGCAGCGACCTCGCCGAACCTCCTTCTCCGCATCGCCGGTCACAGAAGACGTGACACGTAGGAAATTTCCTACCTATAGTGGGCGCATGCACATCACGAAGAGGGCCCGGACCGGGTTCACCCTCGCGACCGCGTCGCCGATCCCCGCGCCGCTCCCTCCGGCCGCCGACCTGCCGTGATCGCCGAACGGACGACCGAGGACCAGGTCTTCGCGGCCCTGTCCAGTCCCGTGCGCCGCGAGGTGCTGCGGCTGCTCAGGGAGGAGGGCCCGCGACCGGTGCAGGCGCTGGCCGGGCGCTTCGAGATGTCCCGGCCGAGCTTCTCCGAACACCTGCGAGTGCTGCGCGAGGCGGGACTGGTCACCGAGCGGAAAGCAGGGCGGCAACGGCTGTACCAGCTGGAGCCGGTTCCGCTGCTCGACGTGCAGGAGTGGCTCACGCCCTTCGAGAGGTTCTGGCGCGAGAAGCTGACCGGGCTGCGCGATCTGCTCGACCGGCTCGAGGACGAAGAGCCATGAGCGACGACGATCTCACCGCCCTCCACCTCGACCAGTTCCTGCCGCATCCCCCTGCCAAGGTGTGGCGGGCGCTGACCGAGCCGGACCTGCTGGCCCGGTGGCTGATGCCCGGCGACTTCCGGCTCGAGGTCGGCCACCGTTACGTCATGCGGGCCGTACCCATGCCTTCCACCGGGTTCTCGGGCACGGTCCTGGCCGAGGTGCTGGCCTTCGAGCCCGAGCGGATGCTCCGCCTGCGCTGGCGGGACGCCGATCCGGCCGACGACACCGACTGGACGATCACCTGGACGCTGGAGCCGGAGGGCACGGGCACCCGGCTCTTCCTGCGCCACGACGGCTTCGACCCGGACAACCCGCTCCAGCAGCGGGCCCGCAGGATCATGGGCGGCGGCTGGCGTTCGGCGGTCATCCGCGGCCTGGAAGACCTCCTCGACTCACTCTGAGCCGGGGCGCGCTCCTCTCCCGGACGCCGCACGGCCCGCACCCGGACGCCGTACGGCGCGACCGCGCCCTCCGCCGGATCTCCCACGAACACCGATGAAGCCCTCTGCCGGATCTCCCACGAACACCGGTGAAGCCCTCTGCCGGATCTTTCACGAACACCGATGAACGGAGCAGTCATGTCCGATGTCGCCGACCGCGTCGACCGCCTCGCGGCGGGTTTCCTGGCCCGCATCGAGGCGACCCCGGCCGACCGATGGGACCTGGCGAGTCCCTGCGCGGGATGGACCGCCCGCGACGTCGTGGCCCACGTCGTCAACGGGCATCGCGGCATCGTCGCGGCCGTGCGCGGCGTTCCGCCCCGGCCCTCTCACGGGGTGCGGGTCTCAGGCATGGGTGAGGCGCCGCCGGTCGAGCCGCACGCCGATCTCGCCGCCGCGTACGCCGAGGCCAGGGCCGGTCTGCGGGCCGTACTTACCGACCCTGAGCTGGCCGCCACGCCGCTGCCGTTCAGCCCGATCGGCCCCGTCCCCGTGGAGCGGGCGGCCGACGTGGTGGGCGCGCTCGAACTGCTGGTGCACACCTGGGACCTGGCCCGTGCCGTCGGCGGGGACGAGCGGCTGGACCTCGAGGCCGTCGTCAGGACACATGAGGCGCTGCGCCCGCACTATGCCGCGCTCCAGGCGACCGACGCCTTCCGCGAGGAGATCGAGCCACCGGCCGGCGCCGACCCGCAGACGACCTTCCTCTGCTTCACCGGCCGCCGCCCCTGACCGCGCTCCCCTGCTGTCCCGCTCCGGATTCTCCCCGGCTGTCGCGCTCCCGGATTCCCGCGCCTTCGCCGCCGGTCCTGCTACGGACGGCCGGCATGGCACGGGACCGGCCGGCGGGACCCTCGACCGGCTCTGCCGGAAATGTGATGGTGGAGCTCATCAGTGGGGCGCTCCGGACGCGCCGAGCCTGCGGGCAGCGTGGGGTTCGGCGGTACGGGTCCTGACCAGACGTGGAGGAGACGGAGATGTTGTCTGAGACGGTGTTCCGGAGTGACGATGTGCCCGCGGCGGATCGGTTCGATCACTGGCACGACCTCGTCAACCGGACGCACGCACCCCTGGACATGCAGAGCGATCACCGGAAGGACTTCTGGGCCGCTCAGCGTCTGCTGGATCTCGGCGCCGTCTCCGTCTGGCTGACGGCCTTCAAGCCGATGCGCTTTCGCCGGACCCCGCGGCTGATCCGGCAGTCCGACCCCGAGGGTGTGCACTTGTCGCTGCCCACGAAAGGCCCTCTCAGGACCACTCGCGGCCATCACGAGATCGAATACGGCCCCTACGATTTATGCATTTTCGACACCTCGCGGCCCGCCGAGTTCCAGGCCGGTGACGTCCCCGGCCGGCACGCGGGAATAGGGGTGGAGATCCCCAAGGCGTTACTGCACCTCCCAGGGAAGTCGCTCGACACCCTGGTCGTGCGCAAGCTGTCGATGAGGGAGGGGTTCGGCGCGCTGCTGACCCATTTCCTCGGACAGCTGGCGAGAGGAACCGACGCGTACCGGCCGTCCGACGGGCCTCGGCTGGGGACGGTCGCGGTCGACCTGGTGTCCGCGTTGTTCGCCCAAGCCCTGGACGCCGACGACGCCCTCCCGCCGGAGACGCGCCAGCGGTCTCTGCTGTTGCGCATTCACGCCTTCATCGAGCACAACCTCGCCGATCGGGCCCTGACGCCCGCCGCCATCGCGGCCCAGCACCACATATCGGTCCGCTACCTGCAACTTCTCTTCCAGCAGCGGGGCGAGACCGTCATGGGCCGGATCCGCCGGCGACGCCTCGAACGGTGTCGCGCGGACCTCGGCGACGCCTCGCTGCGCGCCCTGCCCATCAGCGCCATCGCCCGGCGCGGAGGTTTCGCCACTCCTGCCGACTTCAGCCGCGCGTTCCGTTCCGCGTACGGCGTGTCCCCTTCGGAATACCGTCATGCGGCACACGCCGGCGACCTGGGTGCGACAACGCGTACCGGCGGTCCGGAGTAGCAGGGACGGCCTCTCGCGGGGTGAGATCAAGCCGCGCCGACGGTGTCGCCCTTCGTGCCCGCACGTGCGCTCATCGCCAAGGAATCTTGCACGCTGCGGTAAAGACTTCCGCAACCGCTTGTCAGGATACTGAGCGGGTCGATCGCCATGGGCGGACCCGGCACCGCACGTCTCCTGAACGCCTCACCCAAGGGGAGAGAAATGAAGCGGACACTCAAACGATGGAGCGCCCTCGGCTCCGCGGCCGTGTTGCTGGCCGGCGTCATGGTCGCGGGTGGGACCACGTCGGCGCAGGCGGACACCCGGTGCGAGTGGAGGTGGATCCGGATCAACGACAGCCCCGGCGGAGATCCCATGACCGATGCCCGTGGTCACTCCCACAACACGGGCAACCACTACGTCCGCGGCTACTGGCGGGACACCAACTCCGGGATGTACATATGGGACTGGTGGGCGGACAACGACGGCGGGTCGGACGGTGACACGCCGGACACCTACTTCAGCTCCCGCTGGTGCAGCAACGCCCCCTGGTGATCGAACCTGAACGAGCGGCGCCACCGCTCGCGAAGGCCCCGTCGCCCGGGAGCCCGCCGCTCACGAGGAGCGGGCGAACGCGTCGGGCGAGATGCCGACCTCGCGGGCGGCGGCCATGTGCGCGTGCTCCAGCAGCCGGGGCCGCGACAGGACGTTCGGGTGGAGCGTGTAGCGGATGATCAGCCCGTCGAGCATCGCGTCGATGCGTTCGGCCGCGCCCGCCGGGTCCTCGCAGCTGAACTCGCCCGTGTCGGCCCCTTCGGAGATCACCTGCTCCAGGGCGCGCAGCCACGTCGTCTCCAGCTCCAGCACGATCTTGCGGACGGCCGGCTCCCTGAGCGCGGTGTTCCAGGCGTCGATCCACAGCAGCCAGCTCTGGTCGGAGCGCGACTGCGGGATGTAGAAGCGCAGCACCCTGTCGAGGCGTTCGACGGCGCTGCCCTCACCGGTGACCAGCTGGTCGAGCCGGGCGCTCTCGATGTCGAGCGTGGCCCGCAGCATGGCGGTGATCAGCTCGTCCTTGGTGGCGAAGTGGTAGTGGATGAGCCCGCCGCTGACGTTGACCGCCTTGGCGATGTCGGCGACCCTCGTGTTGGCCAGGCCGCGTTCGAGAACGACCTTGCGCGTGGCCTCCAGCAGCTCGGCCCTGCGCTGGTCAGCCTGGTCCGCCCTGCTGCCTCGGGCACCGTCCGCACGTCGCACCGGCCAAGACTAGCCGATGCCGCGGCGCGGGCGGCGCCCGAGGTCGCCGGGGCATCCCGGGCCCACCCGGAGGTCACGCGGCGCCCGAGGTCGCCGGCTTGCCGGTCCTCAGGATGAGCGACGACGCCTGCCCCGCGCTGTCGACCGCGACCAGCCAGGTGGCGCCGTCCTGGTGCGCCTCCAGGTAGGCGGTCAGCTCGTCGCCGGCCTCCCAGCCCGGACCACCGCCGCCTGCGGGCATCCGGCCGCCGCCCGCCCGTCCCGCCGGCCCGTCCTGCCCCTGCGTCGCCCCCTCCCCCGCTTGTCCCGGCGCCTCTCGTCCCGGCAACCCGTGACCCGGCGCCCCTTGTCCCGGCGTCCCTTGACCCGGCGCCCCTCGTCCCGGCGTCCCTTGACCCGGCGTCCCCTCCTGTCCGGGCGCGCCTTCCCCGCCCGGAAAACCGGCCGCGCCCGAAGGCCCGTCCCCACCGGGGGACCCGACTCCGCCCTGCGGCCCGTCGGCGCCGCCCAGACGGCCGGCGTCACCGGACGGCCCCGCCGTCGGGTTGGTCCCGTTGACCGGCGCGCCCAGCGGTGTCACCGCGTACCCCCCCTGCCGCGCCCCTTCTCCTCCACCCGTACGGCCCGCACCCCCGGGTAGCGCGCGGCCAGCTCCTGGGCGATGCGCCAGGTGCCGTCGGAGCTGGCGTTGTCGGCGATCGTGATGCGGAAGCCGTAGGGGAAGGACGTGGTGAGGTGCTCGTGCAGCCTGGCGACGCAATCCGGCAACGCCCGCTGCTCGTTGTGGACCGGGACGACCACCTCGACCAGGCGCGTCCTGAGTGCAGTGTTCATGGGTCCACGGTCGCGACAGCGTCTTGAACGTGACTGAGGCCGCTCTTAAGGGTGAGTGAGAACCGGCGATCCTGGCAGGTCGACACGCGCGATCACGCCGCCGCCGGGGGCGTTGTCGAGCCGTACCTGTCCTCCCGCCTCCTGGACGGCCTGCGCCACGATGGCCAGCCCGAGCCCCGAGCCGGGCAGGCCGCGCGCCGACGGGGAGCGCCAGAAGCGTTCGAAGACGTGCGGCAGTTCCTCGGCGGGGATGCCGGGACCGTGGTCGCGGACCGTCAGCTCGCCGCCGTGCAGTTCCACCTCGACCTTGCCGCCCGGGCTGAACTTGGCGGCGTTGTCGAGCAGGTTCATGACGGCGCGTTCGAGCGAGGAGGGGTGGCCCACGACGTACCAGGGGTCGAGGTCGGTGGTGACGTCCGCGCCGCGCAGCCTGGCACGGGCGGCGGCGGCCCCGACGACGTCGTGGAAGGCGTGCTCGACGTGCGGCTCGTGGTCGGACTGGCCCCTGGCCAGCTGCAGCAGGTCGCCGACCAGCGTGGTCAGCTCCTCGAACTGCGCCTTGAGGTTGACCAGCAGGCGCTGCTTGGCCTTGGGGTCGATGGCCCTGCCGGTGTGCTCGCTGCGCAGCAGCAGGTCGATGTTGGTGCGCAGGCTGGTGAGGGGGGTGCGCAGCTCGTGGCCGGCGTCGGCGACCAGTTGCTGCTGGCGCTCGCGGGAGCCGGCCAGGGCGCCGGTCATGGCGTTGAAGGACCGGCTGAGCCTGGCGATCTCGTCGGTGCCGTCGACCGGGATGGTGGTGTTGAGGTCCTCGGTCCTGGCGATGTGCTCGACGGCCTCGGTGAGGCGGCCGACGGGGCGCAGGGCCGTACGGGAGACGAGCAGGCCGGCGCAGGCCGCCCCGAGCACGCCGATGGCGGCGACGCTGGCCAGCAGGAACGTCAGCGTGCGCAGTGTGCCCAGGAGCTCGCCGAGCGGCCGGCTGTCCATGATCGCCATTCCTGGCACGGGGCTCTCGACGAAGACGCGGACCGGCCTGCCCTGCTCGGTGGTGCCGTTGAAGATGTCCGAGCCGCCCTGGGCCGCGATCCGCCGCACCGTGGGGGTGATGGTCAGGCCGGGGCCGACGTAGCAGTTGGGCCGCCCGTCGGCGTAGACGACCATGGTCGACTGGGGCGGCCGGCCGTAGTGCCCGGTGCTCTGGGCCGTCGGCTGGCAGTGCTTGAGCAGCCACTCGACGTCGTACCGCTTGGCCTCGGGTGGCTTCATGCGCTGCTCGTCGAAGGTGCGGTCCATCTGCACGTACAGCTCGTGCTTGACGATGAGGTAGCAGCCGACCGCAGAGACCGCGACCGCGACCGCCACCGCCAGCGTCACCAGCAGTGTCAGTCGCGAGCGCAGGCTGCGCCGTCTCACGCGGCGGCCCGCAGCACGTAGCCCACCCCGCGGACGGTGTGGATCAGCCGGGGCTCGCCCTCGGCCTCCAGCTTGCGGCGCAGGTACATCACGTAGACGTCCAGCGAGTTCGAGGTCGGCTCGAAGTCGAAGCCCCACACCTCGGTGAGGATCTGCTCCCTGGTCAGCACCTGGCGCGGGTGCGCGAGCAGCAGCTCGAGCAGCAGGTACTCGGTCCTGGTCAGGTCGAGACGGCGGCCGCCCCTGGTGACCTCGCGCGTGGCCGGGTCCATGCGCAGATCGCCGAAGGCCAGCGCGGCGCCGCCCGCGCCGCGCCCGCCGAGCGATCCGCGCCGCAGCAGCGCCCGCACCCTGGCCAGGAGTTCGTCCAGTTCGAAGGGCTTGACCAGGTAGTCGTCGGCGCCCGCGTCGAGTCCCGAGACGCGGTCGCCGACGGCGTCCCTGGCGGTGAGCATGAGCACGGGCACGTGGTTGCCGACCGCGCGCAGCCTGCGGCAGGCGGTCAGCCCGTCGACGCGCGGCATCATCACGTCGAGCAGCACCGCGTCGTAGCTCTGCCGGCCCAGCTCGTCGAGGGCGGCCTGGCCGTCGGCGACGGCGGCGACCAGGTACCCCTCGAACTCCAGGCTCGACTGCAGCGCCTCCCGCAGGGCGGGCTCGTCGTCCACCACCAGCAACCGCGCGCCATCACTCATGGTGACCCACGGTAGACCCGCTTCATGAGAACGTCATGAAGGTCCCCGCAGCAGCGCCATCGCGGCGTTGTGCCCGGGGATGCCGCTGACGCCGCCGCCGCGCCGGGCGCCCGCGCCGCACAGCAGGATGCGCGGGTGCTCGGTCTCGACGCCCCAGGTGCCGGCCTCGCCGTACGGCCAGGCGAGGTCGCGGTGGAAGATGTGGCCGCCGGGCAGCCCGGCCTCGACCTCCAGGTCGTGCGGGGTCTTGGCCTCGATGCACGGCTCGCCGTCCGGACCGGTGAGCAGGCAGTCCTCCAGCGGCTCGGCGAGGACCGAGTCGATCGAGCGCAGGGTCGCGGCGACCGCCTCGTTCTTGTGGCGGGGGAAGAGCCTGGCGGGCATGTGCAGGCCGAACAAGGTCATCGTCTGCGTCATCGTCTGCGCGCGCAGCCCCGGGCCGAGGATGGAGGGATCGGTGAGGGAGTGGCAGTAGACCTCGGCGGGCGGCAGGTCGGGCACCTCGCCGCGGGCCGCCTGCGCGTAGGCGCGCGCGAGCTGGTCGCGGCTCTCGTTGATGTGGAAGGTGCCGCTGAAGGCCTCGCGCGGGTCCACGTCCGGGTCCTTCAGCCGGGGCAGCCTGCTCAACACCATGTTGATCTTGAGCTGGGCGCCCTCGGGCGCCGCCGGGGAGCCTCCCATCAGCCGGTCGAGGACGGCGGGCGGCAGGTTGGCCAGCACCCGTTCGCCGGTGACGGTGTGCTCGCCCCCGGCGTCGCGGAAGGTGACCTCGCCCGAGGGGTCGATCCCCACGATCTCCGCGCCCGTCGTGATGGTGGCGCCGGCCTTCCTCGCCGCCTCCTCCAGCGCGCCGGTGACCGCGCCCATCCCGCCGACGGGCACGTTCCACTCGCCCGTGCCGTCGCCGATGACGTGGTAGAGGAAGCACCTGTTGGCCAGCAGGTTCTCGGCGGGGTCGGCGAACGTGCCGATGAGCGCGTCGGTCAGCACCACCCCGCGCACGGTGTCGTCGGCGAAGCGCTCGTCGACGACCTGCCCGATCGGCCGCTCGAACAGGTCGCGCCAGGCCACCTCGTCGCCGACCACCTCGCGCAGCCGGTCGGCGGGGCGCAGCGGTTCGAGCAGGGTGGGGGCCAGCCGCTCGGCGACCCGGGCCGTCATGGCGTAGAACTCCCGCCATGCCCGGTAGTCGGACTCCCCGCCGGTGACGCGCCGGAACGACGCGGCCGTGCGTTCGTCGTCGGCGTTGTCGACGAGAAGGCCGCCGTCTCCGACGGGCGTGTAGGAGGCGAAGCGACGCCGGCGCAGGTCGAGGCGGAGCCCCAGGTCGTTGACGATCTTCGTGGGGAGAAGGCTGACCAGGTAGGAGTAGCGCGACAGGCGGGCGTCCACGCCGGGGAAGGCCCTGGTGGAGATGGCCAGGCCGCCCACGTGGTCCTGGCGTTCGAGGACGAGCACGCTGCGGCCCGCGGCGGCCAGGTAGGCCGCGGCGACCAGACCGTTGTGGCCGGCGCCGGCGATCACGACGTCATATGGCATACGACCTATTTGTCCATGAATATGTAGCGAACCGTCAAGGTGTCACGGCCGGGAGGCGATGGCCAGCAGGGTGGCGGCCGGCCCGGTCAGCGACCTGCCCCTGCGCCACACCGCCCGCAGGTTGCGCACCAGGTTGAGCCCCGCCAGCGGCACCTCCACCAGCCGTCCCGTGGCCACCTCCGCCTCGACCGCGTGCCCGCTCAGCACCGCCGGCGCCGCACCCGCCTGGGCCGCGCCCTTCACCGCCGCGTTGGAGCCCAGCTCCAGGCGCGGGCTGGCCACGTGCTGCCCGGCGAAGGCCAGGTCCAGCGTCTCCCTGGTGCCCGAGCCTGGCTCGCGCACCACCAGCGGGGTGGCCGCCAGCTCCGCCACCCGCAGCACCGTACGGCGGCGCGCCCACGGGTGCCCTGGTGAGACCACCACGACCAGGCGGTCGGTGGCCACGACTCTGCTGGCCAGGCCGTCGGGCACCGTCGGGCCCTCCACGAACCCCAGCTCCACCTTCTCGGCGAGCACCCTGGCCGCCACGTCGGCCGAGTTCATCACGTCGAGCCCCACCTGGATGTCGGGCTCCCGGCTCTGCAGCTCGCCCAGCCAGCGCGGCACCAGGTACTCCGCCACCGTCATGCTGGCCGCGACGTGCAGCTGCGCGGCCTCGCCCTGCCGTACGGCCTCGACCGCGCGCATCAGCTCGTGCGCGGCGGCCAGCACCTGCGCCGCCCAGCCGGCGACCATCCGGCCCTCGGCGGTCAGCGCCGACCCGCGGGGCGTGCGTTCGAGCAACGGCACGCCGAGCCGGCGTTCGAGCCTGGCGATCCGCTTGCTGGCCGAGGGCTGCGCGATGCCCGCGGCCCTGGCCGCCTGGCCGAGGCTGCCGAGCTCGCCCGCGTCGACCAAAAGCCGCAACGACTCCAGATCGGGCAATTCACTCATAGCCACAGGCTATGGGCTCCCAGTCAAGATCGGTCTACTGGCGGCCCCGACCTGCCCGAAGACTGGAGGCATGACCCTCACCGCCAACGCTCCCGCCACCTCCGCCGCCGTGCGCGGGCTGCTGCCAGGACTCGGCCTCACCGCCGGCGCGGTCGCCGTCGCCCTGGTGGTGAACAGCCTGGTGCCCGCGGTGAGCGCGGCCATCGTGGCCGTCGTGCTCGGCGCGGCGCTGGCCAACACCACGGGCGTCGGCGCCGTGTTCGCGCCGGGCGTCAGGTTCGTCTCGCGTACCGTCCTGCGCGCCGCGATCGTGGTGCTCGGCCTGCAGATCGCGGTGCCGGACGTGCTGGCACTCGGCTGGCAGCCGCTCGCCGTCGTCGCGCTGGCGACCGGCGTCACCTTCGCCGTCACCCCGCTGGCCGGCCGGTGGCTCGGGCTGTCACGGGGCACGTCACTGCTGGTCGCCACCGGCGTGTCCATCTGCGGCGCCGCCGCGGTGGCGGGCATGCACGAGGCCACGGGCGGCGAGCGCGGCGTCAGCGATGACGACGACGTGGCCGGCGCGCTCAGCGTGGTCGTCCTGTACGGCACGGCGCTCATCGCGCTGCTGCCGCTGCTGGCCTCGTGGCTCGGCCTGAACTCCCACCAGCTCGGCGTGTGGGCGGGCGCGTCGGTGCACGAGGTCGCCCAGGTCGCCGCCATCGGCGCGGCCGGCGGCGCCGCCGTTCTCACCGTGGCGGTGACGGTGAAGCTGGCCAGGGTCGTGCTGCTCGCGCCGCTGGTGGCGCTGACCTCCCTGCGCCTGCGCCGCGAGGAGACCGGCGCACCCGGCACGCGGGCGGGCACGGGATCGGACCCGGATGCGCCGCGCAGGGCCACGCCGCTGGTCCCGGCGTTCGTGCTCGGCTTCCTGGCCATGGTCGCGGTGCGCGCCACGGGTCTTGTACCCGAGGCGGTCACCGGCGCGGCGCCCCGGCTCAGCGCCCTGCTGCTGGCCGCCGCGCTGTTCGGCCTGGGCACCGGCATCGACGTGCGCAGGCTGGTCAGGGGCGGCAGGGCACTGCTGCTCGGCGGCATCGCCACCACCGTGATCGTCACGCTCTCGCTGGGCGGCGTGGCGCTGCTCATCTGACCAGGGGTAACCTGCTCTTTTTGGAACAATCCCCGGCCATTGGCCCGTTCCAGAAGACACCAGCACCAGCACGTCCAAGGAGCACGAACCACCCCATGCCCAGCACGACTGACCCCATCCTCCGCCCGTCCGCCGAGGTCGCCGAGGCGCTGGCCGCCGGAGCGCCCGTGGTGGCCCTGGAGTCCACGATCATCTCCCACGGCCTGCCCCAGCCGCGCAACCTCGAGGTCGCCAGGGAGCTGGAGGAGATCGTCCGCAAGGCGGGCGCCGTGCCCGCCACGATCGCGGTGCTGGACGGGGTGGCCAAGGTCGGCCTGGACGAGGACGAGCTGATCCGCATCGCCACCGAGCCCGGCCTGCGCAAGCTCGGTCAGCGCGACCTGCCCGTCGCCGCCGCCCTCGGGGCCAGCGGCGCGACCACCGTGTCGGCGACCTCGTTCCTGGCCGCCAGGGCGGGCGTACGGATCTTCGCCACCGGCGGCCTCGGCGGCGTGCACCGCGGCTGGACGCAGGACCAGGACGAGTCGGCCGACCTCGACACGCTCGCCCGCACCCGCATCACCATCGTCTGCGCGGGCGTGAAGTCGATCCTCGACGTGCCGGCCACGCTGCAGCGCCTGGAGACGCGCGGCGTCACCATCGCGGGCCTGCGCACCGACACCTTCCCCGGCTTCTACCTGCACAGCTCGGGCGAGCCGGTCGACTGGCGGATCGAGTCGGCCGAGCAGGCCGCCGCCATCATGCGCGGCCAGGACGCTCTTGGCGGCCCCGAGACCGCGCTGATCATCGCCAACCCGGTGCCGGTGGTCGAGCAGCTCGACCCGGAGCTGCACGACCGCGTGCTGGCCGAGGCGCTGGCCGCCGCCGAGCGTGAGGGCGTGACCGGCCAGGCCATCACCCCGTTCCTGCTGTCGTACCTGGTGCGCGGCACCGGCGGCGCGTCCCTGGAGGCCAACCTCGCCGCCGTCCGCGGCAACGTCCGCGTCGCCGGCGACATCGCGGTCGCCTGGGCGCGGGGATGAGCGCGGGACTCCTGGTGATCGGCGACGTCGTCACCGACGTCGTCGCCATCCACAACGCCCCGGTCAGCACGGGCACCGACACCGCCGCCGACATCGTGCTGCGCCCCGGCGGCTCGGGCGCCAACACCGCCTCGTGGGCCGCCCACCTGGGCGCCGACTCGCGCCTGCTGACCAGGGTGGGCTTCGATACCGGCGAATGGCACACGGCCGAGCTGACCAAGGTGGGCGTGCGCCCGCACGTGCGCGTCGACCCCGACCACCCGACCGCCGTGGTGATCGCGATGGTCGACGTCACAGGCGAGCGCTCCATGCTCACCAACCGCGGCGCCGGCGGCCACATCTCCGTCGACGACTGGTCCCCCGACCTGCTGGACGGCGTGCGCCACCTGCACATCTCCGGCTACACGCTGTTCGCCGAGCCGGGACTCGAACTGGCCAGGCTCGCCATGACGTCAGCCGCGGCGCTGGGCCTGTCCATCAGCGTCGACCCCGCCTCGACCGGGTTCCTGCGCGAGTTCGGCGTCGAGCGCTTCCTCGCCGAGACCGCGCGGGCCGGGTTGGTCATCCCCAACAGGGACGAGGCGCTCCTGCTGACCGGCGCCGGCTCCCCCGAGCCCGCCGCCGAACAGCTCAGCGACCGCTACGGCACGGCGGTGGTCAAGCTCGGCGCGAGCGGCGCGATCCTCGCCAGGAACGGACGTGTGACCGCCACGACCGAGGGCAGGGAACGCGCCGTGGTCGACTCCACCGGAGCGGGAGACGCCTTCGCCGCGGGATTCCTCACGGCGAAGCTCGCCGGCGCCGGTGACCTGGCATCTCTCGAGGCGGGATGCGATGCCGGGGCCGACGCCGTGGCCATCGTGGGGGGTCGGCCCCGGTACGGTTTGGGTTCCAACCAGCTTTACCCTATTCACACCGATTGATAGCTTGCGGCGTAGGCTGCACCATTAGCCACACGCGTCACAACTCTCTGGGGAGGATGCGGTCCGCCGATGGACGTCGAGTCATCGATCTGCCTGAGCGACCTGGTCCCAGCGCTGCGCTGGAGCCGTCCTCAGCAGGTCGCCGAAGCCCTGGCCGACCCTCGCCTCCCCGCGGGCTGGTGGGGTTCGCTCTCGCTGTCACGGGCCCTCGGCACCACCGGCGTCGAGTGGATGTGCGAACGGCTGGCGCGCCTGGCCGCCTCCCGGTGGGACCATCTGCCACTGGCCGACGTGCTTCCCGCGCTGCACGTGCATCACGTGGACCCCTCCCTGCCCGGCTGGCCGGAGCCCGCCCGCACGGTCATCACCGACCTGGGCGGATGGCGCGTGCTGCGCCGGCTGAGCACGGGAGACCTGGGCTCGCCGCCCTCGTCCGCCTCGACCGAGGTCGTGGTGGAGTCGGTGTTCAGGGAAGTGCTCGGCAGGATCCCCGCGACTTCCGACGCCACCGCCGTACGGCCCGCGGGAGCGCTCCCGCAACGCCCCGGCGCCGAACCCGCCCAGGGCCTCTCGCAGCCGCCTGAAGGCGGCTTCTTCGCACCGCACCAGGCCGCCCCGCAGGACAGGGGCGCGAGCGCACCGCTGCCCCAGCGGCCTGGCGGCCAGAGCCAGGGGCATGGACCGGCTCAGGCTCAGGGGCAGGGGCAGGGGCTTCAGCACGGGGCCGGCGCGCAGGATCCCGCCGCCGCGGCGCAGCGTCCGGGTGGTTCCGGGCCGACGGCCGGCGGCGTGTCGACCGGCTCCTTCCCTGCCGTGCCCGGCCAGACCTCCACCGGCTCGTTCGCCGCCCAACCCGGCACGGGGCACCCTTCCACCGGCTCCTTCCCCGCCCAGCCGGTCGCGGGTCCTCCGTCGAGCGGTTCCTTCCCCGCCCAATCCGGCACGGGGCACCCTTCCACCGGCTCCTTCCCCGCCCAGCCCGTCGCGGGACACCCTTCCACCGGCTCCTTCCCCGCCCAGCCCGTCGCGGGACACCCTTCCACCGGCTCCTTCCCCGCGCAGCCGGTCGCCGGTGCCCCCGGCACGGCGGGCGCGCCAGGGGCGCCGGGTCAGCCCGGTGCGGCGGCCCCGAACGCTCCCGGTCAGCCTGGTGCTGCCCCGGGTCAACCCGGTGCTGTCCCGGGTCAGCCTGGCGCGGCGGCCCCGGCAGGCGGCGCACCGGGTTTCGCGGGCCAGCCGGGTGCTGTTCAGGGCCAGCCAGGAGCCTCGTCCCCGAGTGGCGCCCCGGCCGCGCAGGGCCCCGCCGGTCAACCGGGTGCTGCCCCGGGTCAGCCCGGCGCCGCGGCGGCTCCGGCGAACGGCGCGCCGGGTTTCGCCGGCCAGCCGGGCGGAGTCGCGGACCGGCCCGGCGGAGTTTCGGGCCAGCCCGGTGCTCCGGGGCAGGGCGCCGGCACTCCCTCCGCCGGCCAGCCCGGTGGCGCGCAGCCTGCCGCACCGAACCAGACCTCGCCGTTCGCCGCCCAGCCCCAGGGCTCGGCCTACCCCAAACCGCCGCTGGCCGCGCCGGCCGCGGGGAGCCCCGACGACGACTACCCGATGGTCCGCGTCGTCGACGGCCTGTTCCGCTCCTTCGACCGTCTGGAGCTGGCGGTCGCCGTCAACCGCCTGTTCGCCGCCGAGCCCGACACCCTGCGCTCCCTCGCCCACAAGCTGCTGGTCGACAGGGAAGTCCTGTCCCAGGCCCAGCGCACCGCCGAGGAACGCGTGCTGCACTGGCTGCGCTCCTCGGAGTCCGCGCCCGTCACGGGCCACATGTTCCGCCTCACCGAGTGGCTCGGCACCGCCGCCACCGAGGACCAGCTGATCGGCGCCGACCCCGCGCACCCCGTCATCGTGCCGACCCTGCGCAGCCCGCTGTGGCGGGTACTGGTCACGCTCATGCCGGACCGTCGCCTGCAGGACGGCTGGCTCGTCGTCGGCGACCTGGCCGGGTTGCAGGCGCGCACCAGGCGACTGCTGGCCGCCCATCCCGCCGACGCGGACGTGGAGGAACTGCTCGGCGAACTCGGCATCAGGCGGCACTCGGCCAAGGCATGGCTCGACGCGCTGCCCGCCGAAGCCCTCGTCGAGACGGCCGCGGCCGCGCCCGCCGTACAGCAGCCGCTGCCACGCCGTACGCCGGGGGCCAACGGCCACCACCACAGGGGCGGACAGCCCGTCCCGCCCGCGCCGCAGGGCCCGATCGATCCCAGCGCCGCGCTGGCGACCCTGTCGGCGCTCTCGGGCGGACGCTCGCCGCTGCTGGCCGGCGCCGGCACACCACCCCCGCTGCTGGCGGGCACGCCCTCCTCTCCCCCGCCTCCGCTGCCGAGCCCCGCCTCCGACCCGCGGCGCTGGCAACGCATCGACGTCACCCCCGAGCACCTGCGCGGCGGCCCCGTGGCCGTGCCGGAGGGGTACGCGGCCCAGCTCGGCATGCGGCCCGGCACCCTGCTGTCGGTCACGGGCCCCGGCGACAACGCGATCGTGCTCGTCTGGCGCGACCAGCAGCCGGTGTTCGACTCGCTGCAGCCGGTCCTGATGCGCCTGAACGCCAGGCCGGGCGACCAGGTCTACGTCACCGTCGACGGCTACCGCCTCGAGGCCCAACTGACGAGCTGATCCCCGCCTTCCGTGGGGGCCAGGTCCTGCCACGCCCCCGCAATGCCCCGCTCCCCTGCTCCCGGATCGAGTACGCCTCGGGATGCTTGTACGGAATGCCCTCACGCTCGATCCTGTCTTCGGCGGTGATAAGCGCTTACGTGTCCGTGGGATCACTTCGGGTATCCGCCCACACGTCTAAGGGCCTGTACGGACTTCGGATCTTCAGGCGGGTTGGAGGCTTCGGATCCACAAGATCGCTCCGCGTAGATGCATGCCTGCCAGATAGCTATCGGGAGTCTTGTCGAAGCGGAAGGCCAGCCCACGCCAGTCCTTGATCCGATTGATGCAGCGTTCCGCCGTGTTGCGCTGCTTGTACAGATCTGGATCATGGCCGACCGGCCGGCCGCCCCGAAAGCCGAGCTTCTTGCGGTTGGCCGCCTGGTCGGCCTTCTCCGGGATGACGGCCTTGATACCGCGTCGACGCAGATAGGCGCGGTTGCCGCGGGAGGAGTAGGCCTTGTCGGCGGCCACCGCGCCCGGGCGGATGCGCGGGCAGCCAACGGGCAGGCGGACCTTGATACGAGACAGCACGGCGCGAAACTGCGGGCTGTCTCCGGATTGGCCCGGGGTCAGCACGAACGACAGCGGACGGCATCGCCGGTCGGCCGACAGGTGAACCTTGCTGGTCAGCCCACCCCGGGAGCGGCCCAGCTCGGCCCTCTTCAGCCGGATCCTGCGCCACAAAACTCCGAATGATCACGTGGTGGCCTTCTCATGCCACTTCAACGCCCAAGATCGCTAAGTGTCACTGGAGACCCCGACACTCACTGCGGTCTTCGGCGGTCCGAACGGCTGACCAGCGTCGGAGGCTTACAGTGGGCAAGTGGCGTAGCTGGACGGCGGCACCGCCCGCTCTTGCCCTAGCGATCTTCATGTTGTCGGATGAGGCTCTCCTCCCGTGGTGAGCGGGGGCCAGTGAACTGCCGTTGCCGTCGACGCGTCTGCCTCTGCGGGGCCAGGTCCTGATTCGACGTTTCCGGACGTTCGATGCGGGTGGGGTTGCCGCGTACAAGTTCGTCGTGGATGCGCCAGCGGGCGGTGGTGACAGCGCGCTCTGTCGCCTCGTCGCCGTGCTCGATGCGCTGTCGCAGCAGCCGCATGGCGATGCGGCGGTTGAGGCTGAACTGCCGCTCGGTGTCGACCACGACGACGATCCCCGTGGGCCGGTGGGTCGCCCGTACCGCCGTGCTGGCCTTGTTTCGATGTTGTCCGCCGGGGCCGCCGGTGCGGCAGGCAACGACGTCGACGTCTGCTTCCGCGAACGTCGTGCGTGGGGTGTCGACCTGGCATGGTTGGGCGATGACGTACCAGTTCTTCCGGCCGGTGTTGGCCCGGTAGGGGCTGGGGGCCTGCCAGCACAGGGTTCCGGTCCACGAGGCGGCGAACGCCTCGGCGTCGTCTCCTGCGATTCGGATGAGGACCGATCGGTAGGTGCCGGGCCGATCACCGGGAACAGTGTGGGCCCGATGCGTTTCCAGGTCCTGCCGGGTGGCGTCGCCTTCCAGGCGGTGCAGCAGTTGAGCCAGCGCCCAGGCGCACTCCTGCGGGCCACGCCCGGCCGACAGGAGCAGGTGGACGCTCACGGCCGGCCTCGCTTGCGGCGATGGTCCCTGTGGTCCCTCTGGGGCGCCGACCCGAGGTCGGGTGTCTTGTAGGTGACCAGAGGAATCGTGGTGGCCACAGGCGTGGCCAGCTCGTGGTCGACAAGGTCGGCGATCACTTGCTCGATGCGCTTGTAGGCCGTTGGCGCCTCCTCGAAGAGAAGCTGGCGGTCGCCGCATACCACCAGCGACCCCATCGATGTGCGGCGCAGCTCTTCGATCGTGTGCTTGGCCCGCCCGCGGCGCAGGGCGTCCGCGCGCGACATCTTGCGGCCCGCGCCGTGCGCCACGGAGTGGCCGGCGTCCGGCCCGGCGTGGGCGGCCACGAGGTAGGACGGGGTGCCGCGCGTACCGGCGATGAGCACGTCGCGGCCGTCACCCGGCGCCGCTCCCTTGCGGTGCAGGTAGATCCCGTCGCGGAGCTCGACTAGGTTGTGGCACTGGTCGAGGATCGGCTCGGTTGGCTCTGTCCCCAGCGCATGGGCGACCCGGGCGGCCAGTAGCCGCCGGTTGAGCGACCCCCATCGTACGGCCTCGTCATGCATCGCCAGGTAGGCGCCGGGATCAGGGGCGGGACCCGCGCCGTGGACCGCAGTGTGCTCCCGCAGGATCCGTTCGCCGAGCCCCCGGGAACCGCTGTGGACGATGAGAACCAGGTCACCGGCGGCGAGGCCGAGACGGCTCGCGTGGCCCGGCTCGAAGACGGCCCCGATCCGCGCCAGCTCGACGAAGTGGTTGCCCCGGCCGACCGTTCCAAGCCCCTCGACGTAACCAGCGGGTATGCCACCCTTCACGACGGCCCAGGCGGGATCGTCGGCATCTCCTTCAGGGTGCAGCGCGCGATCGAGATCGGGGAACCGGGCGGCGAGCTTCTCGGGTACGGCGCGCTTGAGCTTGACGGGGAACACGGCGATGCCGCAACCGATGTCGGAGCCCACCAGGAACGGGTACAAGATGGCCGACGCCATGGCGGCGCCGATGGGGGCACCCTTGCCGGGGTGCAGATCCGGCATGGCGGCGACGTGCATCATGCCGTCGAGGGCAGCCACCTGATGGCATTGCGCGACGGCATCGGACTCGATCCAGCTTGTGGAGGAGGCGAACACCGTGACGGTGGCCGACCCCGTGGCCGGAGTGGACGGCGACAGGAACTCCTGCCGGGAGTGTTGTTGAGACAAAGACGCTCTCTTCGCTGAACAGGGTATGGGCATGCGGCATCACGGCACGAGTCGGCGCCGTGGCATCTCGAGGTAGCGGGGTGCTGTCCGTCAGAGCCTCATGGACACCACATTCTCTGAGCCCTGCCATGCCAGGCAAGCGATTTTCGGCCGTACGGGCCTGCATAGATAGCCGCGCGGCTATCGGCACGCCTGCATGAGTACGCGGCCCTGGGGCCTCCTTGCGGAGTACCGACATTGGATGTCATGGCTTCCTCCATGGTGCGGCGCCCAGTCAACGGGTTGCTTGGACCAGGTTTCGGGTTCGGCGACCCAGCCGGCGGTCATGATGAGGTGGCTTCGGCGGTCAGCCGCGAAGATCCGAAGGGATGGCTGAAGAGGAGGTCGATGTGCCTGACACAGTAGGGCGGTGGGGCCATTCCGCCTGCGACGGACGTGACTCTCCCCATGCCGGAGGCGCGACGCAGGCACGAAGGCGCCGCCGCGGATATGGGCCAGGTACGGGCGCCTCCCCTGGCACGGCACCCGAGGAGCGAGAGAACCTTCGCGCCCGAAGAGCCGAGCCAGAAACCCATGGCGTCACCCACCTCCGCGAACACCGAACGAGGACGCCCTTCGACACGGTCCTGAGACTGATGGAACCGTCCGGGAGGACACGGACCGGGAAACGACGATGCCTGGCAGAGCGCGGTCAGGAGGCGAGGGTGTCGAACAGGTGGAGGCGGTGCGCGGTGGCCGCCGCCTCCCCGCGGGACGAGGCGCCCAGCTTCGCCAGGATGTTGGAGACGTGGACGCTGACCGTCTTCACCGAGATGAACAGCTCGCCGGCGATCTCCTTGTTGCTCTGCCCGTCCGTGACCAGCTTCAGCACCTCGAACTCTCTGGCGGTCAGCCCCAGCCGGTTGTCCTCGACCGGTTCCTCTCCCGTCAGCGAGACGCGGGCGCGTCTGGCCAGCGAGTCGATCTCGGCCACCAGCGGTGCGGCGAGCAGGCGTTCGGCCAGCGGCCGGGCCGCCGACAGCCGCTCGGCCGCCGCCTCCCTCGCGCCCGCGAGGCCTCCCGCATGACCACCCACGTGGCCACCCGCCGGACCGCCGGCGTGGCCACCCGAAAGATCGCCCGGGCGATCACCTGCGAGACTGCTCGCCGGACCGGCGGCGTGGCCGTCCGAGAGATCTCCCGCCTGGCCCCCCGCCGGACCGCCGACGTGGCTGCCTGAAAGACCACCCGCGTGGCCGCCTGACAGACCGCTTGAGTGGCCACCCACGAATCCGCCCGCACGGGTGCCCGTGGCACCCGCCGGGTTGGTGGCGGGGTCGGCGACGGCGGCGCGCGCCGCGCCGAGCAGCGCCATGGCCTGCCGGTACGGCTGGCCCAGCGCCCCCCACACCTGCGCCGCCGCGTCCCACACGGCCAGCTCACGCGTCAGCCACGCCTCGAAGGTCAGCCGCCAGGCCCGCTGGAGGTCGCCCTTCGCGTCGACCTCGGCCGCGATCTCCAGCAACGACGCCAGCAACTCGTCGGCGGACGGCACAGGACCCTCGGCAACCTCACCGCCATACCGCCCCCCAGAGCCGGTCGCCCCGGCCCCACCGACCCCTGCCCCGATCTCAGGAGCACGCCCGGCGCCGCCATACCGCGCCCCCGCGTGCGGTACCTCGCCGGCCCTGCCACCGCTGATGCGCGCACCGGACTCAGGCGCGCCACTGGCCCCGGCACCATAGCGCGCCGCCGACTCAGGAGCGCCATCCGACCCGGCGCCGCCGTACCGCGAGCCACCCTCCGCAGCACCGCCCGACCCCGCGCCGCCGTACCGGACCCCTGACCCCGAAGCACCACCCGACCCGGCGCCGCCGTACCGCGAGCCACCCTCCACAGCACCGCCCGACCCGAAACCGCCAAACCGCGCCACCGACTCAGGAGCACCGCCCGACCCCGCGCCGCCGTACCGGACGCCGGACCCCGGGGCACCGGTCGAGCCGGTGTGGCCGGACAGGCCGTGGGGTGGTGGGGTGGTGAGGGCCTGGATGGCGGTGAGCATGAACGGCCACGCGTAGCGGGGGTTGCCCGGCAGGTCCTGGGTGCGCAGCGCCCGTGCGATCACCTCGAGCGCGGCCTCCTGGCGCCCCTCGGCCAGCTGGATCGCCAGTTCCCTGCCGAGGTTGGGCAGCACGGTCTGGTCGCGATAGAAGCCCACCGACAGCAGCCCGGCGGCCTCCTCGAACAGGGCCCGCGCCCGTGCGGTGTCGCCGCGGGCGAGCGTGATGTCGAGGGTGAATCCCAGCAGGCTGGCCCGGTACGGCGGCGGCGGCGCCAGGTCGAGTGCGTGCTCGATGACCTCCAGCGCTTCGTCCCAGCGGCCTAGGGAGACCAGCGGCTCGGCCAGGTTGATCGCCAGGAACGCGCCCGAGGTGCGGGCCAGGCCGTAGTCCTCGGCGCCGGCGATGCCCCGCCTGGCCACCACGGTGGCCGCCTCGTGCCGGCCCCAGCCCTCCAGCGTGTCGGACTCCGAGATGGCGGCCCTCATCAGCGCGTTGTAGGCGCCGGCCGTGCCGGCCACCCGCCTGGCCTCGGTGTAGCCGTCGAGCTGCTGGTCGGCCTCGGCGTTGTGGCTGTCGGCCCAGGTCAGCGTGATGAGCGCGTGGGCCTCGGTGGTGGCGTCGCCGATCTGGCGGGCGATGCGCAGCGCCTCCTCCGCGTGGGCGACCTTCTCGGCCCACAGGTCGGGCGTGTTGAGCATGCGGGCCAGCGCTTCGAGGGTCTTGGCGCGCAACGCCGTCGGCGGCGAGGCGGGCACCAGGCGTGCCGCCTCGCGCAGGTCGTCGACGTATCCGCGGCGGCCGAGGTCGTAGCGGGCCAGGCCGCGGTGGCGCAGCAGTCTGGCGGTGGTGATCGGGTCGGTCTCGGCGTCGACGAGGCGCAGGGCCGCCCGTGACAGCGAGATGGCCCGTTCGAACTCGCCGGCCAGGTGGGAGACCATGATCTTGGCGCGTAGCACGTCGATGTAGGAGGTCTGGATGAGCTCGGCGGCGTCGGGCACCTGCTCCCACAGGTCGATGACCCTGCTGAGCATCCTGAGCTGTTCGTCGTAGGCGGTGGCCTTCCGCGCCGCGGCCGCCGCCCGCCATGCGCTGAGCAGCGCGGGCCTGACCTCGTGGGCGGCGTGCCAGTGGTGCGCCAGCTCGATCGCCGCCCTGGTGGCGGGCAGCAGCGCCGGGTGGTCCTCCAGGGTCCTGGCGTAGCGGGTGTGCAGGCGGGTGCGCTCGCCCGGCAGCAGGTCGTCGTGGACGGCTTCGCGGATCAGCGCGTGCCTGAAGGCGTAGCCCTCACCGTCGACGACCAGCACGTTTCCGGCGACGGCCGGGCGCAGCGCCCTGGACAGCGCCCCGTCGTCGAGCCCCGCGACCGCGGTCAGCAGCGCGTGGTCGATCCGCGCGCCGCCCGCGCTGGCCACCCGCAGCAGCTCCTGGGTGTCGTCGGGCAGCCGTTCGACGCTGGCCAGCAGCAGGTCGCGCAGCGAGTCGGGGACGCTGTCGTGGCCGTCGCCCGCCAGCAGCGCCTCGACGAACAGCGGGTTGCCCTCGCTGCGGGAGTAGACGTCGTCGATGTCGAGCCGGCCGGGCAGCCCGCCGAGGATGCCGACGGCCTGCTCGATCACCTCGCGGCGGCTCAGCCTGCGCAGTTCGAGGCGGCCGACCCACTCGACCCTGCCCAGCTCGGCCAGCAGCGGTCGCAGCGGGTGGGTGCGGTGCAGGTCGTCGGCCCGGTAGGTGACGACGATCAGCAGGGGCAGGTCGGAGCGCTGGTAGCGGACGAGGAAGGACAGCAGGTCGCGGGTGGAGCGGTCGGCCCAGTGGGTGTCCTCCACGATGAGCACGGTGGGCTCCCGCTCGGCCAGCCCTTCGAGCAGCCCGAGGACCTGCTCGAAGAGCCTGGCGCGCGCCTCGGGCCCGTCGCCCTCCGGCTCGCCGAATTCGGGCAGCAGCCTGCCGAGGCCCCGGGTGGAGCCGCCGGGCACCATGGCGGCGATCGCGTCGCGGCCGAGGTCGCGCACCAGCTTGCGCAGCACGGCGGTGAAGGGGGCGAACGGCAGGCCGTCGGTGCCGAGCTCGAGGCAGCCGCCGACCAGCACCCGCGCCTCGGTGACGCGCTCGGTGAACTCCCTGATCAGCCTGGTCTTGCCGACGCCGGCCTCGCCACCGATCAGGACGGTCGACGACATGCCGGCGCGGGCCCGGCCCAGCGCCGCCTGCAGCGCGGCCAGCTCGTCGGCGCGGCCGACGAACAGGGGGCTCACCGTGTTGATGCTCACGCCCAACAGGATGCCATCAGCCGCAGACGGAACTCAGCGCAGCACCTTGCGGTAGAAGCTGGCCGACTGCTCGTACCCCAGCGCCCGGTAGAACTCGGGGGCGCGGCGGGTGGCGAGCGCGACGTAGCCCGCCTCGCGCTCGCGCGCCCAGACCTCGAACTCCTCCAGCAGGCCGCGCCCGATGCCCTGCCGTCGGAATCCGGTCTGCACCATCGCCTCCTCGACCCAGGCGACCGGCCCGTTGGCGAACAGGGTGAGGTGCACGAAGCCGAGCAGGTAGCCGTGGACGCGGCCCTCGACGACGGCGGTGAGCACCAGCGCGTCCTGGTTGGCGAGCAGTTGCGGGAAGGCCTTGTCGAAGGCCGCGCGTTCGGGCCTGAAGGTCAGCCCGAACTCGCGGGCCAGCGCGAAGATCTCGTCAGCGTCGCTCGGCTCCGCCCTCCGTATGTGCAGATCGTCTGAGGTCATGAGGTGGACCATAGATCGTTCCCGCTGGGTCGTCCAATCCGGAACTCCGGGAACACGAGCATATGTCCTTTATCGGACCTCAGAGATCCGCCATGCCGAGCTGCCTGGCGATCAGCATGCGCTGCACCTCGCTGGTGCCCTCGCCGATCTCCAGGATCTTCGCGTCGCGGTAGAAGCGGCCCACGGGGAACTCGTTCATGAAGCCGTAGCCGCCGAAGATCTGGGTCGCGTCGCGGGCGTTGTCCATGGCCGCGTTGGAGGAGACCAGCTTGGCGATGGCCGCCTCCTTCTTGAACGGCCTGCCCGCCTCCATGAGCGACGCGGCGTGGTAGTAGGCCAGCCTGGCGGTGTGGGCGCGTGCCTCCATGTCGGCGACCTTGAACTGGATGGCCTGGTAGTGGCCGATCGGGTGGCCGAAGGCGCGCCGGTCGCGGACGTAGCGCAGCGACTCGTCCACGCAGCCCTGCGCGAGGCCGACGCTGAGCGCGGCGATGGCGACGCGCCCCTCGTCGAGGGTCTGCAGGAACTGCGCGTAGCCCCTGCCCCGCTGGCCGAGCAGGTTGGCGGCGGGCACGCGGCAGTCGGCGAAGGACAGCTCGCGGGTGTCGGAGGCGTTCCATCCGACCTTGGAGTACTTCTTCGAGACGGTGAACCCGGGGGTGCCGGACGGCACCAGGATCGTGGAGATCTCCCGCTCGCCGGTCAGCGCGGCGACGGCCACGACGCCGGTGATGTCGGTGCCGGAGTTGGTGATGAACGCCTTGGTGCCGTTGATCACCCATTCGTCGCCGTCGAGCACGGCCGTGGTCCGCATGCCGCCGGGTACGTCGCTGCCGCCGCCCGGCTCGGTCAGGCCGAAGGCGCCCAGCACGCGTCCCGAGGTCAGCTCGGGCAGCCACCGGGCCTTCTGCTCGGCCGTGCCGAAGCGGTAGATGGGCATGGCGCCGAGGGAGACGGCGGCCTCCAGTGTGATGGCGACGCTGGAGTCGACCCGGGCGAGCTCCTCCAGGGCCAGGCACAGCGCGAAGTAGTCGCCGCCCATGCCGCCGTGCTCCTCAGGGATGGGCAGGCCGAACAGGCCCATGGCGCCCATCTGGCGGACGATGTCGTAGGGGAACTCCTCGCGCTCGTAGAAGTCGCCGATCACGGGGGCGACCACGTCGCGCGCGAAGGCCTCGACGGTCTTGCGCAGCTCTTCGTACTCGTCGGTGAGCATGGTTCTTCAGCCTTTCGAGAGGGCCTGGACGACCCGGGACGGACTGGGACGGCCGAGCCGTTCGGCGAGCCAGACGCTGGTGGCGACGAGCTTGCCGAGGTCGAGTCCCGTGTCGACGCCGAGCCCGTTGAGCATCCACACCAGGTCCTCGGTGGCGAGGTTGCCGGTGGCGGACTCGGCGTAGGGGCAGCCGCCGATACCTCCGGTGGAGGCGTCGACGACGGTGACGCCGGCCCTGAGCGCGGCGAGCGTGTTGGCCAGTGCCTGGCCGTAGGTGTCGTGGAAGTGGACGGCGAGCCGTTCTGGCGAGGGGAAGGCCTCGATGAGCGCGGTGGCGTGGCCGGGGGTGCCCACGCCGATGGTGTCGCCGAGGGACAGCTCGTGGCAGCCGAGGTCGAGCAGCCTGGTGCCGACGCGCACGACCTGCTCGATCGGCGTCGGCCCCTCCCACGGGTCGCCGAAGACCATGGAGACGTAGGCGCGCACCTTGACCCCCGCCTCCAGGGCGCGGGCGACAACCGGCTCGAACATCTCGAACTGGCTGTCCAGGCCGCGGTTGAGGTTCTTGTTGGCGAAGGTCTCGGTGGCGCTGGCGAAGACGGCCACCTCGTCGACGCCGCACTCCAGCGCCCGGTCGAGGCCGCGCTCGTTGGGGACCAGCACCGGGTAGCGGATGCCCGGCCGCCGCCGCAGCGTGGCCAGCAGCTCGCCGGAGTCGGCCAGCTGCGGCACCCACCTGGGGTGGACGAAGCTGGTCGCCTCGATCACGGTGTGGCCGGCGTCGGCCAGCCTGTCGATGAAGGCGGCCTTCACCTCGACGGGGATGACGGCCTTCTCGTTCTGCAGGCCGTCGCGCGGCCCGACCTCGTAGACGGTGACCCGCTCGGGCAGGCCGTCCAGCCGATACGGCATGCGGCTCACTCCTCGGAAGAGACGACGGCCAGCACCGCGTCCATGTCGACGGGCTGGCCCGCCCTGACCGGCAGCTCGGTGACGGTGCCCTGGACAGGGGCGGTGACGGTGTGCTCCATCTTCATGGCCTCGACGACGACCAGCGGCTGTCCCTCGCTCACCTGCTCGCCCGGCGCCACCTTGACCAGCAGGACGGTGCCCGGCATCGGGCTGCGGACGACCCCGTCGCCGCCGCCCGCGCCGCCCGGCCGGTCGCCGGGGTCGCCGATGCGGTGCCTGGTGAGTGTCCAGGCCGCGCCGTCGCGCCCGAGCCAGAGGGTGTCGCCGTCGCGGACCATGACGAACCGGAGGACGCGGCCGCCGAGCGTGACGGCCAGCTCCCCGCCCTCGGTCACCGCCCTGGCGGCAACGACGCCGTCACCCGGAAGGAGCGCCTCGGCGCCGGTGCCCGAGAGGCGCGCTCCGGCGCCGGTGTCCGGCAGGCGCACCTCGGCGCCGGAGGCGGGCAGGCCGCGGACCTCCACCTGGTGAACCCCGTCGCGCGACTCCAGCCGCCAGGTCGTCCAGGCAGGATCGCCGATCCGCCAGCCGTCGGCGATCTCCCACGGGTCGGTGGCGGGCGGCGTGGTATGGAAGGCGAGCGCGGCGGCCGCCAGCGCGTCGGCGGGCACGGCCGCGCTCAGCGCCAGCTCGGGCAGCACCCTTTCGACCAGGCCGGTGTCCAGCCTTCCCGCCACGACGTCGGGGTGGGCGGCCAGCGCCCGCAGGAAGGGGATGTTGGTCGTCACGCCCAGCACGCACGTCTCGGCCAGCGTCCTGTCCAGCGACCGCAGGGCGGCCCTGCGGTCCTCGCCCCAGGCGACCACCTTCGACAGCATGGGGTCGAAGTCGCTGCCGACGACCACGCCTTCGGCCAGGCTGGAGTCGACCCTCGCGGTCGAGGGCTCGCGCAGCGCCAGGACCCTGCCGCCGGTCGGCAGGAAGCCGCGGGCGGGGTCCTCGGCGTAGACGCGCGCCTCCACGGCGTGGCCGCGCAGCCGTACCGACTCCTGGCCGAACGGCAGCGGCTCGCCCGCGGCCACCCGCACCTGCAGCTCCACCAGGTCCAGGCCGGTGACCAGCTCGGTGACGGGGTGCTCGACCTGCA
Organism: Nonomuraea sp. NPDC004354; assembly: GCF_053602555.1. Taxonomy (NCBI): domain Bacteria; kingdom Bacillati; phylum Actinomycetota; class Actinomycetes; order Streptosporangiales; family Streptosporangiaceae; genus Nonomuraea; species Nonomuraea sp. NPDC004354. Next base: position 137,702 of record NZ_JBSGDV010000003.1, read on the forward strand.
GGCGGGTGTTCATCTCCATGAAGTGGTAGTCGCCGGAGACGCCGTCGACGATGAACTCGACGGTGCCCGCGCCGGTGTAGCCGACCGCGCGGGCCGCCTCGACGGCCGCCGCCCCCATGCCCTCGCGCATCGCCTCGGTGACGAAGGGCGAGGGCGCCTCCTCGATGATCTTCTGGTGCCTGCGCTGCAGGCTGCACTCGCGCTCGCCCAGGTGGACGGTGCCGCCGTGGGCGTCGGCGAGCACCTGGATCTCGATGTGCCGGGGGTTTTCGATGTAGCGCTCGATCAGCAGGGTGCCGTCGCCGAAGGCGGCCTCGGCCGTACGGCGGGCCGAGGCGAGCGCGTCGGGCAGCTCGGCCGCCGAGCGCACCAGCACCATGCCCTTGCCGCCGCCGCCCGCGGACGGCTTGATCAGCGCGGGGAAGGCGCTCCACGTCTCGAGGTCGGCGCCGGTGCCGCCGGGCACGACCGGCACCCCGGCCGCCGCCACCGTCCGCTTGGCGCGGATCTTGTCGCCCATGGCCTCGATCGCCTCGGCGGGCGGCCCGATGAAGACCAGACCCTCGGCCGCGCACCTGCGGGCGAAGGCGGCGTTCTCGGCGAGGAAGCCGTAGCCGGGGTGGACGGCCTGCGCGCCGGTGGCCCTGGCCGCCGCCACCAACGCCTCTATGTCCAGATATTTCGGGATCTGGAGGGCTTGGTCGGCCATGCGCACGTGGAGCGCCGACGCGTCGGACTCGGTGTAGACCGCCACGGAGGTGACCCCCATGGCGCGGAGCGTCCTGATGACCCGGACGGCGATCTCGCCCCGGTTGGCGATCAGTACGGTGCTGAACATCATCACATCCGGAAGACGCCGTAGCCGACGGGTTCGAGCGGCGCGTTGGCCGCCGCGGACAGGCCCAGCCCCAGGACGGTACGGGTGTCGATCGGGTCGATCACGCCGTCGTCCCACAGCCTGGCCGTGGAGTAGTAGGGGTTGCCCTGGTGCTCGTACTGGGCCCTGATGGCGTCGGCGTCCGCGGTGCCGACGGTGGTCAGCACGTTGGCGGCCTGCTCGCCGCCCATGACCGAGATGCGGGCGTTGGGCCACATCCACAGGAAGCGCGGCGAGTAGGCCCTGCCCGCCATCGCGTAGTTGCCCGCGCCGAACGAGCCGCCGATCACCACCGTGAACTTGGGCACGCGGGCGCAGGCCACCGCGGTGACCATCTTGGCGCCGTGCTTGGCGATGCCGCCGGCCTCGTAGGCCTTGCCGACCATGAAGCCGCTGATGTTCTGCAGGAAGACCAGCGGGACGCGCCGCCGGTCGCACAGCTCGATGAAGTGGGCGCCCTTCAGCGCCGACTCGGCGAACAGGATGCCGTTGTTGGCGATGATCCCGACGGGGTGGCCGTGGATGTGGGCGAAGCCGGTGACCAGTGTCGTGCCGTACTCGGCCTTGAACTCCAGGAAGCGCGAGCCGTCGACGATCCTGCGCACCACCTCGCGCACGTCGTACGGCGTGCGGGTGTCGGGGGGCACGATGCCGTACAGCTCCTGCGGGTCGAGGTGCGGCTCCTCGGCCGCCCGGCGCTCCCACGGCGGGGCGGCCTTGGGCGCGAGCGTGGCGACGATGTCGCGGACGATCGCCAGCGCGTGGGCGTCGTCCTCGGCCAGGTGGTCGGTGACGCCGCTGACGCGCGCGTGCAGGTCGCCGCCGCCCAGTTCCTCCGCGGTGACCTCCTCGCCGGTGGCGGCCTTCACCAGCGGGGGCCCGCCGAGGAAGATCGTGCCCTGGTTGCGCACGATGACCGCCTCGTCGCTCATGGCGGGCACGTAGGCGCCGCCCGCCGTGCAGGAGCCGAGGACGGCGGCGATCTGCGGGATGCCGCGCGCGGACATGGTGGCCTGGTTGTAGAAGATGCGCCCGAAGTGCTCGCGGTCGGGGAAGACCTCGTCCTGCCTGGGCAGGAACGCGCCGCCGGAGTCGACCAGGTAGAGGCAGGGCAGGTGGTTCTGCAGCGCCACCTCCTGGGCGCGCAGGTGCTTCTTGACGGTCATCGGGTAGTACGTGCCGCCCTTGACGGTGGCGTCGTTGGCCACGATCACGCACTCGCGTCCCGACACCCTGCCCACGCCGGTGATGATCCCCGCGGCGGGCGCCTGGTCGTCGTAGAGGCCGTTGGCGGCCAGCGGCGACAGCTCCAGGAAGCGGGATCCGGGGTCGAGCAGCCCGTCGACCCGGTCGCGTGGCAGCAGCTTGCCGCGCTCGACGTGGCGCTGCCTCGACCGCTCGGGCCCGCCTTTCGCGGCCTCGGCCAGGCGCTCGCGCAGCTCGGCCGCCAGCCGCTCGTTGACCTCGGCGTTGCGCTTGAACATGCCACGTAGGTTAATCATCATTAACGTCTGTGTCTAGAATGTGAGATGTGAGCACTCCTACCCGCAATCGCCGCGGCGAGATCCTGGAGGCCGCCGCGACCCTGTTCGCCGCCCGCGGCTACCACGGCGTGTCCATCGAGGAGCTCGGCGGCGCGGTCGGCGTGTCGGGTCCCGCGCTCTACCGCCACTTCAGCGGGAAGGAGGCGCTGCTGGTGGAGATGCTCACCGGCGTCAGCACGCGCCTGCGCGAGGCGGCGACCGCCGTGGTCACCACCGCCCACGACCCGCGAACCGCCCTCGAGGCGCTGCTGGACGTGCAGATCACGTTCGCGCTCGAACAGCCCGCGCTCATCACGGTGCACGACAGGGAGCTGGGCAACGTGCCCGAACCGCACCGGCGCCAGATCAGGCGGCTGCAGCGGCTCTACGTCGAGGAGTGGGTGACCGTGCTGGCCGAGCTGCACCCCGCCTGCCCGCCCCCGCGGCTGCGGGCGGCGACCCACGCCGTGTTCGGCTTGCTCAACTCGACGCCGCACAGCGCCGGCGAGCTACCCGCCGAGGCGATGCGCGCGCTGCTGCGCGGGATGGCGCTGGCCGCCTTCGACACCCTTGGTTAGCGGACATTAACACTCTTCCCTTTCTAGAAAACCGCTTGTTGCGCCAAATATCTAGATATATCGTTTAGGTATCTCGATAGTTGGAGTGCGACCATGCCGGATTTCGCACCGAGGGTGCGCAAGGGCGACGTGCGCGCCGCCCTGCTCAGCCTGCTGGGCGAGGAGCCCAAGAACGGCTACCAGATGATCCAGGACATCGAGCAGCGCAGCAGGGGCGTGTGGCGGCCGAGCCCCGGCTCGGTCTACCCCGCGCTCCAGCAACTGGAGGACGAGGGGCTGCTGGCCGGCGAGGACGCGGGCGGCAGCCGTACCTACCGGCTCACCGAGCAGGGGCGCAGGCATCTGCGCGAGCGGGAGGCGACGCTCGCGCCGTGGGAGCAGGTGGCGGGCTCCGTGCCCGAGGACCGGCAACAGCTGCGGCTGCTGTGGGCGCAGGTCAGCGAGGCGTTCGGGCACCTGGCGCAGACCGCCGACGACCGCCAGGTCGCCGCGGCCTCGCAGTTGCTCCGGCAGACCCGCAAGTCGATCTTCAAGATTCTGGCGGAGGGCGAATGAGCGCGGTCACGGTGAAAGACCTGACCAAGACCTACGGCAAGGTCGAGGCCGTCAAGGGCATCGACTTCGAGGTGCGGTCCGGGGAGGTGTTCGGCTTCCTCGGCCCCAACGGCGCCGGCAAGACCACCACGATCAGCATGCTGTGCACGCTGGTCAATCCGACAGGCGGCAGCGCCACGGTGGCGGGCCACGACGTGGTGCGCGAGCGCGACCAGGTCCGCCAGAACATCGGCCTGGTCTTCCAGGACCCCACCCTGGACGGCTACCTGACCGCCGAGCAGAACCTCCGCTTCCACGCCGAGCTGTACGGCGTGCCCAAGCCGCTGGTGGCCGGGCGCATCCAGCAGGTCATGGAGATGGTGGCGCTGTGGGACCGCAAGGACGCCAAGGTGATGACCTTCTCCGGCGGCATGAAGCGCCGGCTGGAGATCGCCCGCGGCCTGCTGCACTCGCCGCGCGTGCTCTTCCTCGACGAGCCGACCGTCGGCCTCGACCCGCAGACCCGGGCCGCCATCTGGGGCTACATCAACAAGCTGCGTCACAGGGAGGACATCACGATCTTCATGACGACGCACTACATGGACGAGGCCGAGTACTGCGACCGGATCGCCATCATCGACCACGGTGAGATCGTCGTCATCGACTCCCCCGAGGCGCTGAAGGCCAGTGTCGGCAAGGACAGGGTGCAGATCCACACCGGCGACGACGACACGGCGATCACCGCGCTCAGCGAGAGGTTCGGCATCGAGGCGGCCGTCCACGAGGGCGCGGTGACGTTCGCGGTGGCCTCCGGCGAGGAGTTCGTGCCGCGGCTGTTCGCCGAGCTCGGCCTGCCGATCAGGGCGGTGAGCGTGTCGCGGCCCTCGCTCGACGACGTGTTCATGTCCTACACCGGCTCGACGATCAGGGACGCCGAGTCCGGCACCGGCAACGAGTGGATGAAGGCGATGGTGAGACGATGACGACGACCGACCCCTCCACCCGCGACGACGTGGTGAGCGTGCGGATGCCCGCGCGCGGCCTGGCGCACGACCTGCGCGCGATCAAGGTGGTGCTGCACCGCGAGATGCTGCGCTTCGTCAACGACCGCACCCGCATGCTGTCGATGCTCATCCAGCCGGTGCTGTGGCTGTTCGTGATGGGCACCGGCCTCGGCACGCTGGTGCGCGGCTCGATCCCCGGCGTCGACTACCGCACGTTCATGTACCCCGGCATGATCTCGATGACGGTCATCATGACCGCGATGTTCTCCGCCGGGTCGATCGTGTGGGACAGGGAGTTCGGCTTCCTCAGGGAGATGCTGGTGGCCCCGGTCTCGCGCGGCTCGATCGTCGTGGGCAAGTGCCTGGGCGGCGCGGTGGTGGCCGTCGGTCAGGGCGTCGTCATCCTGGCGATGGCCGGCCTGGTGGGCGTGCCGTACTCGCCGGGGCTCATGGTGACGCTGCTGGCGGAGATGTTCCTCGCCGCGTTCACCATCACCGCCTTCGGGGTGACGCTGGCGGCCCGCATGCGCAACATGCAGACGTTCTTCGGGCTGATGCAGATGGCGATCATGCCGATGATGTTCCTGTCGGGCGCGATGTTCCCGCTGGCGAACCTGCCGTCGTGGCTGCACGTGCTGACCACCGTCAACCCGCTCACCTACGCGGTCGACCCGATGCGGCAGGCGGTCTTCTCCCACCTGTCCGTGCCCGCGCAGGCGCAGGCGGTGCTCAACCCCGGCGTGCGGTGGTTCGACTGGCAGGTGCCGGTGCCCGTGGAGCTGGGCCTGATCGCGCTGATCGGCCTCACTCTGCTCGGGCTGGCGGTCGCCCAGTTCAGGAAGGCCGAGTAGCCGGCCTCCCGCCGGCCGGCGGGACCACGGCATGGAACGGGGCCCGGTCAGGAGACCGGGCCCCGTTCCGCCGTCGCCTACCTCTTGACGCGGACGTAGTCCCTACCGCTCTGCGAGCCGTAGGTGTCGGAGTCGCCGCTGAAGACGAACTTCCAGTAGCCCGACCTGTAGGCCTTCACCTTGGTGTACAGCTTCCCGCTGCCGGTCGAGCGGGTGGTCTTGACGTACTGCCACTTGCTCGAGCCCTTGGGCAGGAAGTACAGCGCGACCTTGGCCTCGTAGCCACCGCCGTCGACCAGGAGCGCGCCCCTGAACCGCAGGTACTTGCCGTACGTGACCGGCTCGGGGTAGGCGTTGAACGCGACCAGCTTGCTCCTGTCCTTCGCCGGCGGGGGCGGCTCGGCCACCCTCACCCAGTCGCCGGCGCTGCTGGAGCCGTCCACGCCCCGCGTGCCCTCGTACACCGCGCGCCACCAGCCGGAGGCCTGCGCGGTGGCGTCGGCCCAGAAGCGGCCGTCGCGGCCGGTCCGGTCAGCGGTCACCCGCTCCCAGCGCCTGGAGCCGTCGGCCTTGAACAGGATGACCACGTGCTGGCCGGGCAGCCCGTACCAGCCGCGCGACCCCTCGGCCTGCAGGGCTCCGGTGAAGACGAGCCTGTCGCCCTTGTCGACCGGCTCGGGGCGGGCGTCGAAGCCGACGATCCTGCTGTCGCGGGAGCCGGCCCTGACGTCGACCCTGTCGGTGTCGCTGACCGAGCTCTTGGCGCTCGCGTGGCCGCCGAACTCGGCCCGCCACCAGCCGGTGGCCTCGGCCGTCACCTTGGTGGCGAACCAGCCGCCGCGACCGGTGTCGACCGTGGTGACGTGCCGGTAGGCGTCGGTGCCCTTCTCGCGGAAGGTGATGGTGACGCGCTGCCCGCCGTAACCCTGCCAGCCGCCGCGCTCGACCTGCAGCCGGCCGGAGACGGAGATGCGCTCGCCCTTGGCGACCAGGTCGGGGTGCGCGCCGAAGTCGACGAGCCTGGTGTCCGAGGCCGTCTTTCTGACCTCGACGCCGAACGTGCCGTCAGTGGACTTCTCCCCGCCCTGCCCGTCGTGGGCGATCGCCAGGAAGCTCCACCGGCCCTCGCTCTTGGCGTCGAAGGTCTTCTTGCCCGTCCACCTGGTCCACTCGCCGTGCGGCGAGGCGGTCAGGTCGACCGGTGAGCCGACGCTCACGTCGCCAGGGGGCTTGAGCTGCAGCTCGGCCTTGCCCGCGCCCTTGGTGGTGAACGAGAACGTCGCGGTGACCTGCTGGTCCCCGGTCACGACGACGGGTGAAGGCGAGACGTCCACCTTCGAGATGCTCGGTGCCGCCGCCGCGGTCGCGGGGGACGTCAGGGCCAGGGCCCCTGCTCCCACCGCCAGCGCCACGGCGGCCGCTCGGAAGCGTTGCAACATTCGGGCACTCCATTCCTTTACCCGTGGTTGAACGCGGCATGAGGGTGCCACGTCGTACGTAAAGTAGACGTTTTGGACAGGCAAAGCGTTTGAGATGTTGACAAACTGTCATTCAGATCAGTCAGACAAGAACCTGGTCCTCGCGTTCGGGCAGACGAAGACCCCATGCGCGGGACATAATCGGGCTTGTGGCGCGCGACACTGTTGAGACTCATTTCACCGAAGCGGTTGCGACGCTCAAGGCGGGCGCTCGCCGAGATCCGGCCCAACCCGTCAGAGACGGCACCACCCTGACCGGCCAACGCTGCCGTGAGCTGTTCGACCGGCAGCTGGGCAGCAGGCTCCTCGACGTGGCGGCCAGATGGTTGCGGGCGCAGAACGAGGGCTTCTACACCATCGGATCGGCCGGGCACGAGGGCAACGCCGCCGTGGCCGCGGCCGTCAGGACCACCGACCCCGCCCTGCTCCACTACCGCTCCGGCGCCTTCTACCTGACCCGGTCGGTCATGGCGGGACGCCTGCCCGAGCAGGGGCTGCGCGACGTGCTGCTGGGGCTGACCGCCTCGGCCGAGGAGCCCATCGCCGGCGGCCGGCACAAGGTCTTCGGCCACCCCGACCTCGCGGTCATCCCGCAGACCTCCACCATCGCCAGCCATCTGCCGCGCTCGGTCGGCGTCGCGCTGGCCATCGAGCGGGCCAAGGCGATCGGCCTCGAGACGGCCTGGCCCGCCGACGCGATCACGATCTGCAGCTTCGGCGACGCCTCCACCAACCACGCCAGCGCGCTGTCGGGGTTCAACACCGCCGCCTACGCCACCTACCAGGGCCAGCCGCTGCCGATCCTGTTCGTCTGCGAGGACAACGGCCTGGGCATCTCGGTCCGCACACCCAGGGGATGGGTGGAGACGGCCGCCCGCCGTCCCGGCATCGAGTACTTCCAGGCCGACGGCTGCGACCTGGCCGAGACCTACGACGCGGCCGTCCGCGCGGCCGACCACGTCCGCTCGACCCGCTCGCCCGCCTTCCTGCACCTGAGCACCGTGCGGCTGATGGGCCACGCCGGTTCCGACGTGGAGTCCTCCTACCGGACCCAGCGCGAGATCCGCGCCGACCACGAGCGCGACCCGCTGCTGCGCACCGCGGCGCTGCTGGTCGAGGCGGGGCTGGCCACGCCCGAGGAGCTGATCAAGCGCTACGAGTCCGAGCGCGAGCACGTGCTGCGGACGGCGCTGGAGACCACCCGCACCGCCAAGCTCACCTCCGCCCGCCAGATCGTCGAACCGCTGGCACCCCGCCGGTCCGAGCTGATCGCCAAGATCAGCCCGGTCGCCGCCGAGCCCTCGGTCAGGGAGAAGGCCTTCGCCGGCCAGCTTCCGGAGAAGGACAAGCCGCTCACGCTGTCCCAGGCGATCAACCGCACGCTGGCCGACGCGCTGGCCGTCTATCCCGAGATGATGGTCTTCGGCGAGGACGTCGCCAAGAAGGGCGGCGTCTACGGCGTGACGCGCGGCCTGCAGAAGCGCTTCGGCGCCGCCAGGGTCTTCGACACGCTGCTGGACGAGCAGGCCATCCTCGGCCTCGCGCTCGGCTCGGGCGTGTCGAAGCTGCTGCCGGTGCCCGAGATCCAGTACCTCGCCTACCTGCACAACGCCCTCGACCAGATCCGCGGCGAGGCGGCGACGCTGTCGTTCTTCTCCCGCGGCGCCTACCGCAACCCGATGGTGGTGCGGGTGGCCGGATACGCCTACCAGAAGGGGTTCGGCGGCCACTTCCACAACGACAACTCCATCGCGGCGCTGCGCGACATCCCCGGGGTGGTCATCGCCTCGCCGTCCAGGCCGGACGACGCCTCGGCGATGCTGCGCACCTGCCTGGCCGCCGCGCGCACCGAGGGCTCGGTGTGCGTGTTCCTGGAGCCGATCGCGCTGTACAACACGCGCGACCTGTTCGACGAGGGCGACAACGGGTGGCTCGCGCCGTACGCGCCGCCGTCCCGGTGGGCCGAGACGCACGTGCCGATCGGGCGGGCGCGCGGCTACGGCGACGGCCGCGACCTGACGATCGTGACGTACGGCAACGGCGTGCGGATGAGCCTGCGGGCCGCGGTCAGGCTCACCCAGGACGGCGTGAGCTGCCGGGTGCTCGACCTGCGCTGGCTGGCGCCGCTGCCCGTCGAGGACCTGATGCGGGCGGCGGAGCTGACCGGCAAGGTGCTGATCGCCGACGAGTGCAGGCGCACCGGCGGCGTCTCCGAGGGCATCGTCACCGAGATGCTCGACGCGGGATTCACCGGCCAGATCGCCCGGGTGACCTCGGCCGACAGCTTCATCCCGCTGGGCGAGGCCGCCAACCACGTGCTGCTGTCGGAGGTGGAGATCGAGCAGGCGGCCAGGAAGCTGCTCAGCTGAGCGTGCCGGGGGTACGGCAGGCGGCCCGCGCGGGCCGTACCCCCGGGCTCCGCGGCATGCCGACAGGGTGAGGCTCGCCGGTCACAGCCAGTCGCGGCGTTTGAAGACCAGGTAGAGGACCAGGCACACCGCCGCCATCAGCACCAGCGCGAACGGATAGCCGACCGCCCAGTGCGTCTCCGGCATGTGGTCGAAGTTCATGCCGTAGATCGTGCCGACCAGGGTCGGCGCGAACAGGATGGCCGCCCACGCGGAGATCTTCTTGACCTCCTCGCTCTGCGCGTAGCTCGCCCTGGTCTGCTCCTGCGCCACCAGCGTCGAGTTGATCACCAGGATGTTCTGCAGGAGCTGGCGGAATCCGGCCACCCGCTCCGAGACGGTGATCGCGTGGTCGGCCACGTCGCGCAGGTAGCTCTGCAGTTCCTCGTTGACCCCGTACTTCGGCGCCCCCGCGATGAACCCGTCGATCATGGGCAGCAGCGGCCTGGTCGCCCGCTGGAACTCGATGACCTCGCCGGACAGCTCGTAGACCCGGCGGGAGACCGAGGGGTCGCCGCCGAAGACCTGCACCTCGATCTCCTCGATGTCCTTCTGCAGCCCGGCCACGACGGGGGCGCAGCCGTCGACCACGGCGTCGAGGATCGCGTAGAGCACCGCCTGGGGGCCCTGGCGCAGCAGCTCGGGGTCGGACTCCATGCGGCGGCGCACGGCGGCCAGGTCGGGCGACTCGGCGTGCCGTACGGTGATCACGAAGTTGCTGCCGACGAAGACGTGCACCTCGCCGAAGGCGACCTCCTCGACGTCGTCGAGGTAGGTGGCGGCGCGCAGCACCACGAACAGCATCTCGCCGTAGCGGTCGGCCTTCGGACGCTGATGGCCGACGATGGCGTCCTCGAGGGCCAGCTCGTGCAGGCCGAACTCCTCGGCGAGCTTGGCCAGCTCCCAGTCCTTCGGCCGGTAGAGGCCGATCCACGCCATGCTGCCGGGGGTCTTCTTCAGGCTGTCGAAGGCGTCGGCGAGCGAGGCGGGGGTGCCGATGCGGTGCCCGTCGAGGTAAAGGGCGTTGTCGATCACAGTCGGCCGGTACGGCGAAGCCTCGCCGGAGCGCGGGTCCATCGAGTGCTCGGGGGCGGGCTCGCGGACACCGCTGCGCAGGAAGCTCCTCATCCGTGCCATACCGGACCTCCTAGGACAGCTGGAACTCGTTGAGAGCCTGGTGGGCGTGATCGCGGATGGTCTTGCGGAACACGGGCGTCCAGCCGAGCAGCGGCCCCGCCGGCCTGCCGAGCGCCATCTTGGACCAGTGGCGGAAGTCGAAGTCGTCATGGTGGCGGACGATCAGGCCGTCCTCGAAGCGGAAGAAGGCCTTCACCTCGTTGACGACCTCGCGGCCCGTGGTGGTCAAGGTATAGCGGGCGATCCAGTGGGCGCTACCCGCGGAGGAGGAGGCGGCGAGGTCGCGGTAGGTGACCACCATGCCGCTTCCCGTGGCAAGCAGCAGCCGCCACCTGGCCATCACCCGGTCGCGGCCCTGCAGCTCCTGGAAGAGGGGGTCGCCGAAACTGACGTCGGGGTGGTAGCAGCGCTCCATGGTGCCGGTGTCGCCCTTGCTGAGCGCCGCGAAGAACGTGGTGAGCAAGGCCACGTGCCGATCGTCCATGATGTCCCCTCTGTTTAGATCATGCGTTTCGCATTCTCCCAGCAGACCGCGCGCAGCCAGTCATCGCCCAGACCGAGTCTGTCCAGGCCGTCGAGCTGGTGGGCGTAGGCGTACGGAATGGTGGGGAAATCGCTGCCGAGCAGCACCTTCCCCGCAAGACCCAGTTCACGCAGGCGCGGCCGGAGCGCGTCGGGGAACGGCGCCAGCCGGGCGGCGAAGTCCGTGAACGCCATGGTGGTGTCGAGCGCGACGCGCTCGTGGCGTTCGGCCAGCGCGAAGAAGTCCTCGTACTCGGGCATGCCGAGATGGGCGATGACCATGCGCAGGCGCGGGTGGCGGCGCAGCACGCCGGCGACGGGCTCGACGCCGACGCAGCCGCCGGCGACGGGCACGGAGCTGGCGTGCACGACGACGGGGACGCCGGCCTCGGCCAGCAGTCCCCAGACGGGGTCCAGTTCGGGCATGCGAGGGTCGAAGGCGCCCACCTGGAGATGGATCTTGAAGATCGCGGCGCCGTCGTCGAGCGCCTGCCGGACGTAGCCCAGGACGCCGGGCTCGGGGAAGAAGGTGGCCGACGGCAGGCACTCGGGGACCTTGCGGGCGAAGTCCAGTGTCCAGGCGTTGAGGTCGGCGGCCATGGCGGGCCGGTGCGCGTAGGCGAGGGCGGGGAAGGCCCGCACCCCCATCGCGGTCAGCAGGTCCACGCGCTCGCCGACCGGCTGCCGGTAGCGGATCTGCCAGCCGTCGCCCATGAGGGGGCCGCCGTGGTCGAAGTGATGCCAGACGCGGCGCTCCATCCGCTCGGGCAGGAAGTGGACGTGCAGGTCGATGAGACCGGGCAGGCCGAGCGCCTGCCACCAGGCCGGAACGGCAGAATCTTCTTCTATCGCCACATCGGCGACCTTACCCCTGGTCATCTCCGCCCCCCTTCGCCGGACGGACGGCCCTGTCAGGTCGAGCGAGCATCCGATCAACAGGAAGAGGGCCGACCGGATAGGGTCTGGCTTGATGGACAAGCTATGGGCCCACCTGGTCGAGGCACAGCCGCCACCCGAGCTGTGGGTCGTGGCGCTCTCGGCCCTGGCCGCCTTCGCGATCGTCGCCTACCGCCCCTCGTGGCACCTTTCACGCGGCCTCGTCACGATCGCCCACGAGGGCGGCCACGCGCTGGTGGCGTTGCTGAGCCGCCGCCGGCTCCAGGGCATCCGCCTGCACTCCGACACCTCGGGCGTCACCCTCACCCGGGGCAGGCCGACGGGCCCCGGCATGATCTTCACCGCGCTCGCGGGCTACCTCGCCCCCTCCCTGCTGGGCCTGGCCGGCGCGTGGCTGACCGCCGAGGGCCGGGTCACGCTGCTGGTGTGGAGCGTGCTCGGCTTCCTCGTCTGCATGCTGCTGCTGATCCGCAACCTGTACGGCGCGCTGATCCTGCTGGTCACCGGCGGCGCGGTGTTCGCCCTGTCGATGTACGCGCCGGACGACATCCAGATGGTCGTGGCGCACGTCGCGGTGTGGTTCCTGCTGTTCGGCGGGGTCCGGCCGATCCTCGAGCTGCAGCACAAGCGGCGCAGAGGGCAGGCGCCCGACTCCGACGCCGACCAGCTGGCCCGGCTGACGTTCCTGCCCGGCGGCTTCTACGTGCTGTTCTTCCTGCTGGTGGGCGCCGCCTCCGTGGCGGGCGGGGCGTGGCTCATGATCCCCGTCACCGAGCTCGCCTGGTGGTGACCGAGAGGCCCCACAGCGGCTGACCGCTGCTCGCCTGGTCGAAGCCGCCGCCCGTCAGGGGCGCGGTGAGCCGCTGAGGAAGGCCCGGACGTCGGCCGCCTCCGCCGCCCACCGGGCCGCCGCCTCCGGCTGCTCGAAGGGGGCGAGCGTGACTTGCTCGCCCTTGCGCGACCAGGTGCCCTCGATGACGCCGTCGGCCAGCATGACCGGGCGCAGGATGCCACCCCCGGGGAACACCGCGCGCCGGTGCCGCTCGTCCAGGATCAGCGTGCGGTCGGCCCAGCCGAGGAGGTACTCGTCGAAGGCGGGCGCCAGCCGTACCGCAGGGGCGCCCTCCTGCCCGCCCGGCCCTGGGCGCGGGCAGGCGGGGCAGGGCGCTGAGCCTGGACGGGCGGCGGCGGGGACCGTCCGCAGGCGGGCGCCACCGCGCGGGGCGTCCTCGAGGGAGGCGGCGACCAGGCCGAAGGCGGCGCGGGCCGTCCCGAGTGGCAGGCCCGACCAGGCGGCGAGGTCGTCGGGCGTGGCGGGGGCGTGCGCGCGCAGGTAGCGCCGGGCCAGCTCGGCCAGCGCCGTGTCGCGGTCGGGCTCGAAGGCGAGGGGCGCGCCGAACCAGTCGGCCGTGTGCACGTAGGTGGGTTTGCCACGGCGGAGCGGCCCGAGGACGGCCAGGCCGTGGAAGGCGGCCAGCGCCACCAGGTGGACGACGCCCTGCCCGGTGGCCCGGCCGGCGAGCCTGTCCTCGAGCTCGGCCTTGGTGAGCGGGCCCTGCCCCGCGAGGGCGCGGTCGATCAGGGCGAGCAGGTCGTCGCCCGCCACCCCCTCCTGGGCCAGCCTGCGCAGGGTGCCGGTGTCGTTGCGGGTCAGGGCCAGCAGCCACGGCAGGTCGTCGCGGTGGACGAAGTGGAGAGTGCCGCGCGGCCCCCACACCCTGACGATCTCGCGCGCCTGCCAGGCGGCCACGACCTCCTCGACGGTGACCGTGGCGGATCGGACGCGGAAGGCCAGCAACGCCGAGGGGACGTCCTGCGCCTGGACGGCGAGCAGGTGGCCGACCATCTCACCGGCGCCGAGGCCGGGCGGGCGGTGCAGCAACTGGGCGGACAGGCGGGCGCTGCGCAGGTCGTCGGGCACGGGCGAGAGCTTAGAGGCGGGCACCGACAAAGCCGCGCGTCGCCGCGACATACGCCTATGTCCCCCTGGTACCGGGCCTGGCGCCATCCGGTAGCCGCCGGCGGGTGGGCGGTCACGTCAAGTGAAACGCAACCAATCCGAAAGTGTGATTTGTCACTTTATGTCCGATATACGCCCCCCTTGGGGGTCGGCGGTGCATCACCACGGCCGCCTTCACGGAAGACCCCGGCGTCCTGAGCCTCACGCGGGCAACCGGCGCCACACCTCGGAGAGATCAGATGATACAGACACAGCGGCTCACCAAACGGTTCCGCGCGACCGTGGCGGTGGACGACCTGTCCATCGCCGTCGAGCCGGGAAAGGTCACCGGCTTTCTCGGGCCCAACGGCTCGGGCAAGTCGACGACCATGCGCATGATCATGGGCCTGGCCCGCCCGACCAGCGGATGGGCCACGGTGAACGGCCGGCCGTACCGCAAGCTGCGCCACCCGCTGCGCGAGATCGGCGCACTCCTGGACGCCGAGGCCGTCCATCCCGGCCGTTCGGCGGCAAACCACCTGCTGTGGATGGCGCAGACCAACGGCCTCCCCCGCTCCCGGGTCGACGAGGTCCTCGGCCTGGTGGGGCTGTCAGGCGTGGCCGGCAAGCGGGTCGGCGGCTTCTCCCTCGGGATGAAGCAGCGCCTGGGCATCGCCGGCGCGCTGCTCGGCAACCCCGGCGTCCTGGTGCTCGACGAGCCGATGAACGGCCTGGACCCCGAGGGGATCCTGTGGGTCCGCACGCTCATCCGGTCCTTCGCCGCGCAGGGCCGGGTCGTCTTCGTCTCCAGCCACCTCATGAACGAGATGCAGGACACGGTCGATCACGTCGTCGTCATCGGCAGGGGACGGCTCATCGCCGACGCGTCCATGAAGGACTTCGTCGCCGGCAACTCGCTGGAGGCGGTGCGCCTGCGCTCCCCGCACGCGTCGATGCTCGGCCCTGTGCTGGTGGAGGCGGGGGCGCGGGTGAGCGTGGAGCCGGACGGCTCGCTCACCGTGACCGGCCTCTCCTCGACCCGCGTCGGCGACCTCGCCCTGGCGGCAGGGGCGGCGCTGCACGAGCTCTGGACCCGGACGGAGTCGCTGGAGTCGGTGTTCATGAAGCTGACCCGGCAGAGCCTCGACTACCAGGCGAGCCCGGCCCCGGCCCGGGCGTGAGGAGCAGGACGACATGACGACACTGACACTCCCGGCGCCGGTGAAGCCCCGGTTCCGCACCATCGTCCGGGCCGAGTGGACCAAGTTCCGCTCCGTCCGGTCCTTCCGCTGGTGTCTCGCGGTCTTCGCGCTGCTCGCCGTCGGCACCAGCGTCATCGTCGCCGTGGCGGGCGCCCTCTCGCCGCACGGCCCCGAGACGGTCACCATGGGCGAGACGGTGAGCATGGTCCAGCTGGGGATGGGGTTCGCCGAACTGGTGATCCTGGTGCTGGGCGTCCTCATGGCCACCAGCGAGTACCGCACGGGGACCATCCGCGTCTCGCTGATGAGCGTCCCCCGGTGGGGACGGCTTCTGCTGGCCAAGGCGCTGGTGCTCACCGCCGTGGTCGCGGTGGCTTCCCAGGTCGTGGTGTGGGCCTCGTTCGCGATCCAGTACGCCACGGGCGAGACGCTCGGCGGCCTGGAACCCGAGATGCTGCGGGCGCTGTTCGGGTTCGCCCCCTACCTGGCCGTGCTGGCCCTGTTCGGGATGGCCGTCGGCGCGATCGTGCGCCATGCCGCGGTCGGCGTGCTCGCCGGCATCGGCCTGGCCTACCTGCTGCCGGCGTTCGTCAGCCTGGCCCCGATCGTCGGCGAGACGGCGGTCCAGTTCCTGCCCTTCCCCGCCGGATCGGCGATCGTCAACATGACCGCCGAGCTTCCGTGGCTGCGGTTCGGGTTGTGCTGCGCGTGGGCCGCCGCGGTGTTCGTCCTCGCGGTCCACCTGACGCACCGGCGGGACGCATGACGAGGGCGCCCTCGGCGACCTTGCGCCCGCGCGTCCTGCGCCTGCCCGGCGCCGGGGGCGTGCCGCTGGGCCCGCGCGTCCTGCGCCTGCTCGGTGCAGGGGGCGTGCTGCTGGGTCTGCTCGCCGCCGGTTGCGCCGCCGGCGGGCAGACCGACGCCAGACCGCCGTCCGTCCCCGCCGACGCCGGGGCGTTGCGCCCGTTCTACGAGCAGCGGATCTCCTGGAAGGCGTGCGAGGACGGCTTCGAGTGCGGCCGCATCAGGGTGCCGCTCGACTACGCCGATCCCGGCGGGGACACCATCACCGTGGCCGTCAACCGCAGGCGGGCCGCCGACCAGCACCGGCGGATCGGCTCGCTGCTGCTCAACCCGGGCGGTCCCGGCGCCTCCGGGCTGGCCTTCGCGCAGGAGTCCGGCTCGGTCCTCACCGATCGGCTGCGCGCCCGGTTCGACGTCGTCGGCTTCGACCCGCGCGGCGTCGGCGCAAGCGCGGCGATCAGCTGCCCCGCGCAGACGGCGGGCACGATGGCCACGCCGGTCGTGCGCAACCCGCGGATCGCCGCCGAGCCCACGGCGAGCGACTACGTGACGGCCTTCAAGGAGTTCGCGGCCAGGTGCCGGGCGGGTTCCGGCAGGCTCCTGGGCCACGTCTCCACCGTCGAGGTCGCCAGGGACATGGACATCCTGCGCGGCGTGCTCGGCGACACCAGGCTGCACTATCTGGGCTACTCCTACGGCACCCTGCTCGGTGCCGTCTACGCCGACCTGTTCCCGTCCAGGACCGGCCGGCTGGTCCTGGACAGTGCCGTCGACCCTCGTGCGTGGCCCTCGGGCGCGCCCCTCACCCAGGCGATGGGCCACGAGCTGGCCCTGGACTCCTTCGTCACCGACTGCGCCGGACGCGCCGACTGCCCGTTCGGCACCGAGCCGAAGGCGGCCAAGCGGAACCTGGTCGCGCTGCTCGACCGCCTCGAACGCACCCCGCTGCCGGGAGCCGGCGCGGACCGGCTCGACAGGCGGACGGCCGTCGCCATCATCGGCATGGCCCTGTACAGCAAGAAGTCCTGGCCCGCGATGCGGGCCGCCTTCGCGGACGCCCTCGGCGGCGACGGCACGGCTCTGCTCGACCTGGGCGGGTCCGGGGAGGCCGGCGAGAACAACCTCGTGGAGGCCTCCACGGCGAACTTCTGCCTGGACGGCCCGCCCGGCCTGGCGACGACCGCGCAGGTGGAGGCGGTGCTGCCGGCGATCAGGAAGGTGGCGCCCATCTTCGGGGAGCAGAAGGCGTGGTCCGGTCTGCAGTGCGCGTACTGGCCGGTCAAGGCGGTCGGGAAACCGCATGCGATCGCCGCGCGGGGGGCGGCGCCGATCCTGGTGGTGGGCGTGATCAGGGATCCGGCCACGCCGTACCGGTGGGCGCGGGGGCTGGCCGGTCAGCTTTCCTCGGGAGTGCTGCTCACCTACGACGGCGACGGCCACGGCGCCTACGGCAAGGACGGCAGCGCGTGCGTCAACGACGCTGTCGACGCCTACCTCGTCGACGGCCGCCCGCCCGCGGACGGCAAGCGCTGCACGTGACACGGGTTCGCGGAGGTCGCGGCAGGGCCCGTGCCGTCAGGAAACGTGGCGGACGGCAAGCGCTGCACGTGACACCGGTTCGCGGAGGTCGCGGCGCGGCCCGTGCCGTCAGGGTCCGTGACGTCAGGGTCCGCCACGGCAGAGTCCATGACTGCGGGACCTGCCGTGGCGGGACCTGTCACGGGACGGTCTGTCGCGGGACCTGCCGCGGCCGGACCTGTCGCGGCGGGATCTGTCGCGGGAGGGTCTTCGGGCTCCTCGGGCCTGCGCGGGCCTGAGGACCCTTCCCTCTCCGCGGCGTGCCCGGCCGCCGGACCGCCTGCCGCCACGACGCGTCCGCGCGCGAAGTGTCGGCGGGAACCTCTACCTTAGAGCGCGTGCCCGAACCGCCCCTGACCCTCGACGCCGCCCTCTCGGAGGAGGCGGTGCTGTCCACCTACCGCAGGATGTTCGCGGCCCTGGCCCGCGACAGCGGTGCGGTGGTCGACGATCCCGCGATGGTCGACATCGCCGAGACGCTCTTCGCCGCGTTCGCCGAGGCGGGTGAGGAGTGGCTGACCCACGAGCAGATGCGGTTCGCCTGCCGCGCCTACCCGGCCGACCAGTTCGACAACCGGCTGCGGGTGCTCAAGGGGCTCGGCGCGATCCGCGAGGTGTTCCCCAAGCCCAACCAGCTGCGCTACCGCGCCTCCTTCACCAGCGTGGTCGGGCTGATGTTCATCAGGCGGATGATGGACGACGGCGGCCAGTCGGAGATGCACCGCCTGCTGGCCCTCGAAGACCTCAACGTCGCCGACCCGCGCACCACGATGGAGCAGGCCAGGCAGAGCGCCGCCAACCTGGCGCGGGCCTTCCGCCTGTGGGCGCTCGAGCTGATCACGCTCACCACCGGCACGATCGAGGAGCTGCGCGAGCAGGCGCCCAAGCTGTGGGGCACCGAGGAGATCGCCCGCCGCGCGCAGAACCTGCACGGCACGATCCTCACCCGCTGGCCCGAGCTCGACAAGGTGTGCACCGACCTGCGGGCGGCCATCTACGCCTACAGCGACGCCTCGCGCCGCGCCGCCGGCCGACTGGCCGACTCGGCGGGCACCACCCGCAACCTGACGCTGCTGCCGTCGGAGACCTGGCGCACCTTCGCGCAGACGGCCTCGAAGGAGCGGCTCGCGGCCGTCCTCGACGGGTTCGTCTTCGACGCCCCCGCGCCGTGGCACGATCCGGCGGCGATCGCGCGCGCGGTCGACGAGAGCCCGCGGCCCGCGCCCGCCCAGCCCACTCCCCCGCGCTCCGACCTGCCCGACCCTGGGCCCGCCGACTCCCTCGACCAGTCGCCGGGGGCGGCGGTCGAGCGCCTGGCGGCGGTGGCCGAGTCGGTGCTCGGCGGCGCCGACCGGGTGGCGCTGACCGGGCTGCTGGGCTCCGACTGGGCCGCCGCACGGCGCCTGCTGGCCGACCTGACCAGCATCGACCTGCGCCCGGAGCTGCCCTACCGGCTCACCTGGTCCGACGAGTTGACGGCCGACCCCGCCCACGAGCCCGCGTGGCTGTCGCACGGCTTCCTGGAGCGCACCTCATGACGGATTCCCTCTCCCACGCCCGTGCCAGGGCGGAGGGTCCGCTGCGGCTGGGCTCCGGAGAGGCGACACCGGCGGGCATGGTACGGCTGGCCGACCTGGCCGTCCCCGTCTGGCCCGACGGCGTGACGCCTTCGCTGCTGGAGGAGCACCAGGTCGCCCCGATTCCCGTCGAGCGGTCGGGCGAGACCAGGCGGGTGCTGGCGGCGTGCCTGAAATGCTGCTGGGTGGACCTATCCGGCGACCCGTGGCCGGGGGCGACCGCGCCGGTCGAGCTGGTGCTCGACACGTACCGGGCGCTGATCGGGCGGACCGACGACCTGATGCGCAACTGGGCGGTGGGCGCATTGCGGCGGCTGCACGACTCGTCGTGGGTGGTGATGGCCGACGGGTTCGTCCGGCTCGGGCCGCGGTGCGCGACCTGGCCCGTGGAGTCCTACGGGCAGTTGAAGGAGCTGGTCAGGCGGCTGCCCGAGGCTGACCGGACGGCGCTGACCGTGGTACGCGACGCCGACCTGGTGGCCGCGGCGGCCTCGGTCATGACCGGCCGGAAAGACCCGGCGGAGCCCGGCATGGACGACCCGACCGCGCCGCCGGCGAGCGACCGCCCGTCCAACGTCGCCACACCACCCGAACCGTCCGACGTCACCACGTCGCTTGGAGCGTCCGACGCCACCACACAGCTCGGACCGTCCGACGCCACCACGTCGCACGGGCCTTCCGACGTCGCCACGTCGCACGGGCCCACCCCCGGGGACGGCGTGACCGGCCCGCAGGCCGCCCCCGCGCAGGTTGAGGGCATGCCGCTCGCCTCCGCCGTCGGGGGCGACGCCACCGCACCGGCGGGCCGCGCCCGCGAGAGCGGCGAAGCGCCGCCCGGCTCCCCTCACGGGGGCGCCGACACATCGCGCCGCTCCACCCGCGACGACAGCGCCGCCGCGCGACCGGGCACCGACCATGTGGACGACCGTGCGGACATCGTCGACGACCCTGCGCAGGAGTTGCTGGGTGGCCGGGTGGAGGCGGCGCGGGCCGAGTTCGACGACCTGCTCGACGCCTTCGACGAGCGGCGCAGGGCCGAACTGGTGGCCGCGTTCATGGCGGTCGAGTTCGCCGCCGAGCCCGTCCAGGAGGCACGCTTCGCCGCGCTGCGAGACCCTGCGCTCCGCCGTACCCTCGGCGAGATGCTGGCCAGGCGCGGGCGCACGCTGATCCAGCTGCGGGAGCGGTGGATCTCCGGCTACGACGCCGGCGTGGCCGCGCGGGCGGGCAGCACGCTCGGCGAGAGCGAGCGGGCCGTTCTGACGCTGGTGCTGGTGCACTCGGTGGCGATCCCGCGGGCGGAGGGTCTGCTGCCCGAGGACACCTGGCTGTCACCGCACGCCACGCCCGTCGAGGAACTGCGCCGCCACACCCAGCTGCCCATCGGCGAGCTGGAGGCGGCGCTGCGGACCCTGCGGCATGCCGGGCTGCTGTCGCAGGTCAAGGCCGGTGAGGAGGCGGGCGGTTACGTGCCGGGCCCGCAGTTCCACCGGCTCACGCAGGCGGCGCGGCGGCGCCTGCAGGAGGAGCTGATTCTCGCCGCGGGGCCGCACACGCCGCTCGCGGCGGCCGTTCGAGCACAGCGGAAGACGGGGGACGAGTAAGTGGCACTGGTGGAGAACGTCGTCGGGGACAGGGTGCTGATCGCCGTCCAGGCGGTCAACATCTCGCGGCTGTCCACCCATCCGGTGCCGACCGTGCCCGGCACGCTGATCGTCGTGGCGGGCGCCGGGCCGAAGGACTCCAACGGCGCGGGAAAGTCGTCGTTCATCGCGTCGATCACGGCGCTGCTCGGTGACGAGCAGTGGCGGTTCGCGTCCGGGGCGAAGGCGGTGTCGGAGCTGCTGTTCAACGCCGAGCTGGCCAGCGGGGCCGGAGGACGGCAGTGGGCCAGCGCCGACCACGGCTACATCGTCGGCGTCTTCGGGCCGTCCGCCCGGATGGCGCTGCCGGGCGAAGGCGCCTCCGAGACCGCCCCCCAGGGCATGCCGGGGGCGGTGAGCGCGGGCATCGGACAGGGCGGCGGCGCACCCGCCGTGGGCGCGCCCTCCGCGCGAAGTGACGGCGCGCCCTCCGCGCGAAGTGACGGCGCGCCCTCCGCGCGGAGTGACGGCGCGCCCGGCACAGCGGGCGCGGGCGCCGGGCGGAGCGGCGGCGCGCTTGGCGCGGGTTCCGGCAAGGGCGGCGGCGTGCCGGGTACGGACTCCGGCAAGGGCGGCGGCGCGCTGCCGGACGGCCTCCAGGCCGAGCTGGGCGGCCCGGACGACGACGGGGAGGGGCTCTTCCTCGCGCCCGACACCGCCAACGGCCCGATCACCGTCTGGCTGCGGGTCAACCAGGAGGCGCCGCACCTGGAGATCCGCTGGCGCGACGGCATCCACCTGGCCGCCGCGAGTTCGGAGGCCGAGCGGGTGGCCAGGGCGGACGAGGTGTGGTCGGCGCTGCCGAGGTCGGCGGGCCGCCGCGACGTGGTCGCCCGGGACCTCACCAAGGTCCTGTACGGCGACCGCGTGCGCTGCGTGTCGTTCCTGTCCACCTCGGTGCGCAGCAAGGTGGCCACCAACCTGCTGTCCCAGCCGCTCAACGAGATCTCCCCCGAGCGGGTGTTCGAGGCGATCGCCGCGCTGACCGGCCTCGACGCCGAGCTGGAGCAGGAGCGGGAGGCCCGCCGCGACGAGCACGCCAAGCGGGTCAAGGCGGCGCAGGCCGTCGAACGGCTGGCGGAGTTCGAGACGGAGTCGAGCGCGCTGCTGGCCGCGTTCGACCGGCGCGACCAGGCCAGGGTGCGGCTCGCCGAGGCGTTGCGGTGCTGGCGGGGACGGCAGGCGCGCAGGCTGGCCGACGCCGCCGACCGGGACGAGGCGTTCGCCGCCCAGCTCGAGACCCTGGAGGTCGCCGGGGAGACGGCGACCGAGGCGATCGCGACGGTCAAGGCCGAGATCGCCACGCTGAAGGACGACACGCTCGACCGCAGGGTGGCCGAGGCGCGCAAGGAGCTGGCGGTGCTGCAGGCCAGGGCCGCCAAGCTGGAAGCCGACCGGGCGGTGGCCGAGAACTCCGCCGACGAGCTGCGCGGCATGATCCCCTCGCTGGAGGAGCGGCGGCGCCTGGCCGACGGGCGTGACGTGCCGGCGGCCGAGCGGGAGCTGGCCGAGGCGCGCGGACGGCTGAACGAGGCGCTCAAGGCGCTGGGCGTGGCCGACCGTGAGGTCGCCTCGGCGCAGGCGGCGCTCGACGACGCGGAGGGCGGGCCGGCCGCCGCGCAGCTCACCGCGCTCGCGGCGGCGGGGGTCGGCGCGACCGGCCTGCTCGACGCCCTCGACGTGGCCGAGCAGGCCCGCGACCACACGGGCCTGCGGGGCTGGCCCACCGAACACGCGGTGATCGTCGACGCCGCCCAGCTCGGCGTGGCCGCCGAGGCGCTGCGCGAACTGCCGGGCTCGGTGCTGGTCAGCTCGGCGGGCGTCAGCGTGGTCGGCGCGTTCGACGGGGTCGCCACGGGCAGGGAGGCCCGCATCAAGGCGGCCGAGCAGCGGCTCAACCGTGCCAAGGACACCCAGGAAGAGGCGGCGCAGGCCGTCAAGGCGGGCGAGGAACGGGTGGCCGAGGCGCAGCAGCGGCTCGACGGCGCCCAGGCGGGTGTGCGGCTCGGCGAGATCGAACAGCGGCTGTCCGAGCGCAGGACCCAGCTGGCCGAGCTGACCGAGACGCTCCAGGAGCTGACGCCCGCGGTGGCGGTGGCCGAGCAGCAGGCGTCCGCGCTCGACTTCCGGGCGCGTACCCGCGACATGGAGATCGAGCGGCTGGAGGGCCGCAGGGGCCGGCACGAGGCGGAGCGCGCCCAGGCTCGCGACGCGGCGGCCAAGCTCACCGCCGAGCGCGAGGGGCTACGGCTCGACGAGCTGGGCCGGGAGTGGGGCGGCGCGCTCGACGAGGCCCGCGCCTGGATCGCGGCGCTGCAGGAGGAGGAGCGTCCGCGCACCGCGGAGGAGTGGTGGCGGATCGCCGAACGCCATCTCGACCAGGCCTTCCGCGACACCTTCCCGGGCGACGACGAGGAGGAGGTGCCCGAGGAGCTGCGCTTCCTCATGAGCGAGCGCACGGGCAGGGCCAGCAGGGAGCAGGCCACGTTCGCGGCGGTGTGCGGGTCGCTGGCCTCCTACCTGCGCGGGCAGGAGGAGTACGAGAAGCACCAGCGCCGCCAGATCGAGTCGCAGGTGGTGACCCGGCAGCGAGACCTCGCGGCGGCGGACAAGGGCGCCGAGGAGGCCGCGCAGTCGACGGCGGTGCACAGGGCGGCGCTGACGGCGGCGATCAAGGCGCGGCTGGGCCGGGTGGCCGAGGAGTTCGAGAAGCTCGACACCTCCTACGGCGGTTACGGCGCGACCCTGGAGTTCCCGGTGCCGCCCGCGCCCGCCGACCCCGAACAGCGCTGGCAGTGGCGGGTCACCCCCAAGTGGCGGCGCGGCGAGGGGCAGGGCTTCGTGCCGTACAACCGCAGGGCGAACACGGCGCTGATGGACGAGAAGGCCGTCAAGCTGGTGTGCGCGGCGGCCATCGCGTCCTCGGGCGGCGGTCACCTGTGCCTGGTGCTCGACGAACTGGGCCGCAACCTGGGCAAGGAGCACCGCAGGGAGGCGGTGGCGCTGTTCCGCCGGATCGGCGAGACGTACGGGATCACGGTGATCGGCGCGCTCCAGGACGACATGGAGCCGTACGCGATCGACGCGTGCGGGCAGTACATCAAGCTGCGGCGGAGCTCCGACGCGATGCCGTACAACGAGCCGCCGGTGATCGTGGGTCACGACGAGCACGCGGAACGGGTACGTGCGCTGGCCGCCTACGTGAGCCGCCCCCGCGCCCTGGAGCCCACGACCTGACGGAGGCCACTCACCGCGCGCCGAGCCCCACCCACGTAACCTGCGCGCCGAGGCCCGCCCACGTCGCCTTCATGCCGAGGCCGGGGCCGGGCCTCGGGCGGAAAGCGGCGGGTGCCGGTTGATCCAAGGCCTGGGCTGCGGGTATGACGCCAGGCGATGACACATTCCGCTTCCGATGCCGAGGGGCATCGTGCCATGGCGCTGGCGTTGCGGGTCGGCGAGCTGTTGCTGGGCAGCGGCGAGGCGACCGAGAACGTCGCGGGCGCCATGCGCAGGATCCTCGAGAGGTACGGCATGCGCCAGGTCGAGGCGGACGTGAACCTGTCCGCGATCACCCTGTCGCACGTCCCGTCGGACGGCAGGCCGCCCGCGACGGCCGAGCGGCGGGTGCGCAGGCGTCAGCCCGACTACGACCGGCTGATCGCCGTGCATCACCTCGTCGGCGAGGTGGCTTCGAGGGAATTGTCGCTGGCCGAGACCGAGGAACGGCTGAGGGAGATCACCAGGCGGGTGCGCGTCTACCCCGAGTGGGCGGTGGTGACGTCGTCGGCGTTGATCGCGGCGTCTGCGGCGGTGCTGATCGGCGGCGGCCCGACGGTGGCGGCGGCGGCGTTCGTGGCGACGGTGCTCGGCGACAGGGCGGCCGCGGCGCTGGCGCGCAGGGGCGTGGCGGAGTTCTTCCAGACGGCGGTGGCCGCGATGTTCGGCTCGATGGTGCCGGTCCTGCTGATCTGGCAGCGCGTCCCGGTCGAGGCGGGAGCCGCAGTGGTCGGCGCCGTGGTCGCGCTGCTGCCCGGCAGGCCGCTGGTGGCCTGCGTGCAGGACGGCATCGCGGGCGAGTACGTCACGGCGACCGCGCGGCTGAGCGAGGTGGTGTTCATCGTGGCGGCGGTCATCGCCGGCATCAGCACGACGCTGACGGCGGCGGTCAGGCTGGGCGTGCCGATCACGGTGGAAAGCGTGCCGTCCGCGCCGCTGTCGCTGGCGCCTGCCCAGGTGGGCGGCGCGCTGGCGCTGAGCCTGACGTTCGCGGTGGCGCTGCTGGTGCCGCCCCGCCATCTGCTGCCGGGTGCGCTGGGCGGCGGGCTGATCTGGCTGACGTTCGTGTCGCTGGCCGCCAACGGCGTGCCCGCCCTGGGTGCGACGACGGTCGCGGCAGCGGTGGTCGGACTGCTCGGCGGCGTGTACGGGCGGCTGGTGCGGGTGCCGTCGGCGGTGGTGGTGATCCCGTCGATCGGCCCGCTGCTGCCGGGCAGCGCGCTGTACCGGGGGATGCTGGAACTGAGCCTCGACAACGTGCTGTCGGGCCTGCTTCACCTGGTCGAGGCACTGTCGCTCGCGGTCGGCATCGGCGCGGGAGTGATTCTGGGCGCGGAGATCCTGCGCGCGTTCCGCGGGCGCGGCATCGCCCGCAGGACGCGTCCCGCCGCCCGCCGCACCCGCGGCTACTGACCGGGCGGGTGACGGTACGGCGGTGCCGCCGGCCGAGGGTTCCCCGAGGACTGGCACGCGCGGTGGGCGTGGGTCGTGCTGACCGGTGAGTACGGCGGCAAGGCCGGCTCCCGGCACGTCATGGACGGTCTGGCGGTGGAGGTGAAGGAGGAGGAGCTGACGTTCGAACTGGTCCAGCGTGCAACGCGATGACCGGCAGGCCGCTGACCGACGACGAGATCCGGCTGATCGCCGCTCATCCGCGCGAGCTGCCGCTCCTGTTCCCTGGCCGGCTGTGACGCACGTCCACCATGCGACCTTGTTGAGCCATGGCTTGATTCGCCCCCACCATGCGGCCTTGTCGTGCCATGGCCTGGCCGGCTTTGTCGCGCTCCCCGGACGGCCTTGTCGCGCCGTGCCAGGGCCGTTGTCGCGTCTCCCCCGTTCCCCGGTCGTCCCCAGCATCGCGCCGCCGTCCCTTTGAGGGGTGTTTCTCCAGCCCGGACCGCTATTCTCCGGCGAGCCGCCGTGTGCCGGTCTCCGGCAGGGCGAGCAGGCACAGCAGGCTCAGAACGGCCATCGCGGAGACGTAGACGCCGACGTAGAACACCGGCAGCCCGCTGACCTGCATCTGGGTGGCGACCAACGGCGGGATCGCGCCGCCGAGGACACCGCCCAGGCTGTAGGCCACCGACGCGCCGCTGTACCGGTACTCGGTGCGGAACAGCTCGGGCAGGTAGGCGCCCATCGGCCCGAAGATCAACCCCATCAGCGTCAGCGCGCCCGCGAGCGCCAGCCCGACCAACGGCACGGAGGCCGTCTGCATCAGCGGGAACATCACCAGCCCCCACCCGATCGCGGCGGCGGTGCCGTAGCCGAGCGTACGGCGGCGGCCGATGCGGTCGGAGGCCGACGCGGAGACGGCCGTGCCGATCCCCATGAACACCACGCCGACCATCGTGAGGGCCAGCATCGTGGTCCGCGGGATCTTCAGTGTCGCGGTGCCGTACGCCAGGCCGTACGTGGTGGCCGTGTAGAAGAGGGTGTATGTGATCACCATCGTGCCCGCGCCGAGCAGTACCCTGCGCCACTGGTGGCGCAGCAGGCCAGCGAGCGGCACCCTGGCGAGCCTCCGCTGGTCCATCGCCGCTTGGAAGACCGGCGTCTCGGAGATCTTCACCCGGACGTAGAGGCCGACCGCCACCAGCACCAGACTCGCCACGAACGGCAGCCGCCAGCCCCATCCGAGGAACTGCTCGTCGGTCAGCACACCGCCGAGGACGAGGAAGAGCCCGTTGGCGGCGATGAAGCCGACCGGCGGTCCGAGCTGCGGGAACATCGCGTAGTGGCCGCGCTTGCCCGGCGGCGCGTGTTCGGTGGCCAGCAGCGCGGCGCCGCCCCACTCGCCGCCCAGGCCGATGCCCTGGGTGAAGCGCAGCAGCACCAGCAGCACCGGCGCGGCCACCCCGATGGCCGCGTACCCGGGCAGCAGGCCGATCGCGACCGTCGACAGTCCCATGAGCAGCAGCGACACGACCAGCATGGACGTGCGGCCGATGCGGTCGCCCCAATGCCCGAAGATCGCCGAGCCGAGCGGGCGTGCCACGAACGCCACGGCGAAGGTGGAGAAGGCCGCCAAGGTGCCGGCAAGTTCGTCCAGTTCGGGGAAGAAGGCGGTGTTGAGCACCAGGGCGGCGGCCGTGCCGTAGATGTAGAAGTCGTAGAACTCGATCGCGGTGCCGACGAGGCTGGCGGCGGCGACGCGGGTCCTGGTCGGCGGCGGCGTGCCCACCCGCGGCTCGGTCCCGTTCGACAGCATCCCCGCCCGCGGCTCGGATCCGTTCGACGGTATGCCCGCCTGCGGCTCGGATCCGTTCGACGGCATGCCCGCCCGCGGCTCGGGTCGGCCCGGTGGCGGCGTGCTCATCCGTGGCTCAGGTCGATGACGCAGAACCTGTTGCCCTCCGGGTCGGCGAGCACGACGAAGTCCGCGTCGTCCGGGTAGTGGTCCCATTGCACCCGCTCGGCGCCCAGCGCGACGAGCCGCTCGATCTCCTGCTGCTGCTCCTGCGTCGTCTCCGCGAACAGGTCCAGGTGGATGCGCGGGACCGGCTCCACCGGCGACGAGCTGAGCCCCAGCGCGACGGGGACGCCCAGGCCGTTCACCGGATCGAGGATCGTCCATCGGTCCGTGACCGCTCCGGCCCTCGGGATGTAGTGCAACGCCTGTGTCCAGAACCGTACCGCCCGTGGCATCTCCGTGACGCCGAGAACCACCTGCCCGATGCTCACCATGCGCCCATCCTGTCAGGCGAGGGCACCGGGCAGCCGCGCCTCCACCGTCAACGCCGGGATCGCCGCGGTCGTGTCCGGGTACGGCGGCCTCTGGGACACGACCGCACGGCCGGGCCGCACCGGCGCCAAGCCACCGTGACCGACAGCGTCGATCCGGGCCCCGCCTCGGCCAGGGGACCGTGACCGACAGTGTCGATCCGGGCCCGTGCCTTGACTAGGGAGCCGTGACCGACAGTGTCGATCCCGCCCTCGCCTTGGTGACCTTGAGCTGCGCCGGAATCCTGGTGCGCAGCTCCCCCACGTGGCTGACGATGCCGACCGCCCTCCCGCCGTCGCGCAACCCGTCGAGGATGTCGAGCACCCCGTCGAGCGTGTCCTCGTCGAGCGTGCCGAACCCCTCGTCCACGAACAGCATCCCGATCTCCGCGCCGCCCGCCTCCGCGCTCACCACGTCGGCCAGGCCCAGCGCCAGCGCCAGCGAGGTGATGAAGCTCTCCCCTCCCGACAGCGTCGCCGGGTCGCGGTCGACGCCCGTCCACGCGTCGAGCACCCGCAACCCGAGCCCGCCGCCCGCCCGTCCACGCGCGCCCGCCGTCTTGCGCAGGTCGTGCTGGAGCTGGTAGCGGCCGTCCGACATGTGGTCGAGGCGCTCGTTGGCGGCGTCGACGACCTGCCTGAGCCGCTCGCCCAGCACGTACGACGACAGGCTCATACTCCACTGGTTGTCGCCCGAGGTGCCGTTGGCCAGCGCCGCCAGCCGTTCGGCCAGCCGATGCCGGTCGGCCGCTGGCTGCCAGCGGTCGAGGCAGGCGACCAGCTCCTCGTGCAGCTCGGCCAGCCTGCGCACGCGCCGCTCCGCCCGGTCACGCGCCGAGGCCAGCGCGGTGTGCGCCCGTTCGGCCTCCTCCCTCGCGGCCGCCATCGCCGCCAGGTCAGGCACCGGCTCCGCCGCGGCGGCCACCAGCTCGGGGTCGGCCAGCGCGCGCGTCACCGCCGCGTGCGCGGCGTCGAGCTCGCGGAGCCGTTCGGCCTTCCGCTCCCTCTCTTCAGAGGTGCGTACGGCAGGCAGCACGTCCTCCACGTCCGCGAACCCCGCGGCCACGGCCGCCTGCTTCGCCGCCTCGACGGCCTTGCGGTGCTCGACCGCGGCGGCTTCGGCGGCCTGCGTGGCCTCGTGGGCCTCGCGCAGGAGCTGCGCCTCCTCCCGCAGCCGTTCGAGCCTGGCGGTGAGCGTCGGGTCGGCGCCCCTGGCGGCGTCGATGCGGGACGCCAGCCGTACGGTCTCGGCTTCGAGCTCCTCGCACCTGGTACGGCAGGCGGCCAGCCGCAGGCCGAGCTCGCGGAAGGTGTCGGCGGTGCCTGCGTGTTCGGCGGCCAGCTCGGCCGCCCTGGAGGCCAGCCTGGGATGCGCGGCGGCGGCCGACCTCAGCCTGGCCATCTCCCGGTCGGCCGCGTCGAGCTCGGCGGCGGCCCACGCTCCGGTGACCCGGGCCGCCCAGGTCCGCGGATCCGCCTGGCGGGCCGGGACCTCGGGCTGCCGCTCAACCGCCCCGTCACCACCATCGGGCCTCGACCAGTCAGGCGAGGACAGGGCTGCTCCGGCGGCGAGAGAAGAGGGAGGATCCCCCATGACGCCACCGCCCGTGATGCCACCGGAGTGCCCCAAATGCCCCGTACAGGAATGCTCGGCGCCGGAGTGCCCGGCGCCGTAATGCCCCGTGCAGGAATGCTCGGCGCCGTAATGCCCAGAGCCAGCATGCCCAGCGTCGGAGTGCTCGACGCCGGAGTGCCCAGCGCTGTAGTGCTCTGCGCCGGAGTGCTCTGCGCCGGAGTGCTCGGTGCCGGAGTGCCCTGCGCCGTGGTGTCCGGTGCCGGAGCCGTTGCATCCGCTGTCATCCGCCCTGGAATCGACCGAAGCCGCGGCGGGGACCGAGACCGGGGCAAGGAGCCGGGCGAGGGTGTCGAGCGCGTCGTCGAGCCGGGCGGTGATCTCCTCCACCCGTTCGGCGGTCCTGGTCAGCTCGGCCAGCAGGCGGATCTCGTCGCCGAGGCGCCGCCTGCGCGCTCCCAGACCGGCGTCGGCGCCCCGCGCTGCTTCCAGGCGAGCGTGGATGCGCTCCCGCTCCCCCGTCAGCGCCGACACCTCCGCCCGCGCCTCCGTCAGCCGCCGCTCCGTCTCGTGGAGCTGGTCACGAGCCTGGTCCAGCTCCGACTCCAGCGCCAGCACGGCGCGCTCGCACGCGGACTCCTCCCCGGCCAGCGCCGCCAGCACCGCCATCTCGCCCTCGGCGGCGGCCAGTTCCGCCTCCGCCTCCTCGGGGGCGGGGGCCTCGGCCAGTTCGTCCAGCCGCGAGATGAGCGAGGACAGCAGCCCGTCGGACGCCTGCCGCTCGGCGAGCGCGGCGTCATAGGCGGCCTGCGCCTCGATCTCGTCATCTGCGGCATAGGCGATCCCGGCGGGGGCGGCGGGCGCGGGGTGCTCGGCCGAACCACACACCGCGCACGGGTGCCCGTCGGCCAGCTCGGCCGCCAGTTCGGCCGCCATCCCGTCGATGCGGGCCTGCCGTACCTCCTGCAACCGGTCGCGGAGGTCCTGTGCGAGCTCGACCGCCATGCCGTGGGCGGCGCGTGCGGCATCCAGGTCGCCTTCCAGCTCCTGCCGCCGCCCGGCCGCCGCGAGCCGGGACGCCGCCGTATCCCGGACGGCCGCCGCCGACGGCAGTCGGCCGGCGGCGGCACGCGCCTCGGCCAGCCGCGCCGCCATGTCGTGAAGCGCGGCGGGAAGCTCGTCCACGGCGGCCCGGCCCGCGGCTTCACGTTCGGCGAGCGTGCCGAGCTCTCCGGTCAGTACGGCGAGCCGTTCGTCGAGCTCGGCGAGCCTGGCCTCGTCGGCGCGCAACCCTTCGAGAGCGGCGAGCTGGTCGCGCATCGCGCGTTCGGCCGGCCGCGCCCACGCCGTGACGCTCCGCCACGGCGCTTGCTGCCGGGAAAGACCCGTCGCTGCCGCGGCCACGCTGGTGTCGCCGGAGTCGGCCAGGTGGTCCGCCAGGTTCGCGAGCACATCGCCGAGCGCGAGATCCCGCCGGCGGATGTCGCGCTCGGCTCCGGCCGGATCCGTCAGCCAGGCCACCAACTCGTCGATGACCGGCCGGGTCGCCGCCTCGCCACCGGCCCCACCGGTCCTACCGGGGCCGATCCGGCCCGCCTCCAGGTCAGCCAGAGGCGGATCGCCCGGGCCGGCTTCGGCTGGGCCCGTCAAGTGGGTCAGCAGGTCGGTGAGCGCATACGCGAGGGCCGGGTCGCGGAGGCGGGCGGCCAGGGCCGTCCGGGCGGCGGCGACGTCGGCCAGAAGGTAGTCGCGGCGTTCGATCGCCTCGAGACGTGTGGCGGCGCCGGACCTGGCGGCCTCTGCGCCGGGGATCATCGCCGCGTCGAGCCTGGCCTTGGCCGCGGCGTCATCGGCCGCCTTCACCAGGCTCGGGAGTTCTTCCAGACGGGCGGCGGCTGCGCGCTCCTTGGTGGACAGCGCCACGATCTCCTGCTCGCCGGCGCGCAGCTCGTGCCGGAGCTGGACGAGCCTGCTCTCGTCGGCGAGCAGTTCCGAGACCCTGGTGATCTCGCCCAGCCGTTCCCGCTCGAGCTCCGCCAGCACGCCCGGAGCAACCGCGAATCCGGGCGAGCCGGCTCCAGGCCGACCAGGGAATCCCACGTCCCCGAGCGCGTAGGCGTCCGGTCGGCCTGGGGAACGGCCGGGCCTGTGCGCGTCGGCTCCAGGTTCGTCCAGGTGTGGGCCGCCGGGTCGCCCACCATCGTCGAACGCTTCCCGGCCTGTCCCATGAAGCGCGCCGGAAGAGGTGAGCGGATCAACGGCTGGGCGGCTGCCCGGGGGTGGGGTCGTGGGGGCGAGGTGCGCCCGGGTGTCGAGGAAGGGGGTGGCGCGGGCTATCGCGTCGGTGGCGAGGTGCCGAGCCTTGCTCGCGGCGGCGGCGCGCTGGCGGGCGGCGTTGATCAGCGGCAGCACGCGGTCGGCGCGTGCCGCCTCGTCGAGGACCGTGAGCAGGTCGGAGCGCTCCTCCGCGCGTTCGTCGAGCATCCGGCGCTGGGCCAGCGCCTCGGCGTGGCGGCGCTGCCGGTCGGCCAGCGCGCTCGCCCGCTCGAACCTCTCGCGGTGCTCCCGCAGGGCCGCCTCCCCTGCCTCGCACGCCTGGGTGGCACGGTTCACCACCGCCGCGGCCGCCGCGCGCAACAGGCCGGACCACGCCAGCGGGTCGCTCTCCGCCGTCGGCGGGTCGTCGGCGCCGCTACGGGGAGCGGGCACGGCGCCCGGCGACACGGCGCGCACCGCGGCACCGCGGGCGGCTCGGGGAGCGGGAACATGCGAGCCAGGGTCGAGCCCTTCGCCACCGGGACCCACGCCGCCAGGAACGGAACCCCTGCCGTCAACGACCCGCCCCATGGCGCCAGGCGCGGAGCCGGAACCGTCACCACCGGCGCCGACGACCCCAGGAGCGGAGACCGAACCGTCGCCGCCCGTGCCCGTGCCAGGAGCGGGAACCAGGCCGTCGCCGTCCGCAGCGCAGGTAAGGCCGTCGGGTCGGGACGAGGCGGCCTCGAGGACGTCGCCCGCCGCCTCCTCCAGTCGCTTGACCGCGTATTCGACCTCCTGCCGCCCCTCCTGCGACTCCCGCCAGGTCTGCTTGCGCCGTTCGGCCAGCCACGTCTCCGCCGCGGTGAACACCTTCACCGTGAACAGCCGCTCCAGCAGCCGCCGCCGTTCCTCCCCGTCGGCCCGCAGGAAGCGCGCGAAGTCGCCCTGCGGCAGCATCGCGACCTGGCAGAACTGGTCGGCGTTCATCCCGAGCAGCCCGCCCACCAGGTCGCCCGCCTCGTCGGCGCGGGTGGTCAGCCCCTGCCAGCCCTCCTCGCGGACGTGCTCGGAGACGATGACCTTCGCCTTCTCCTCGGTGACGCCGGTGCCGCGCAGCTTGGGTCGCGTCCAGGCGGGCGAGCGCTGGATGCGCAGCAGCCGCCCCCGCAGCGTCACCTCGAGCGTCACCGAAGGCCCCACCGACGGCGGCGCGTGGTCACAGCGCAGGCTGCGCGCGCTGTTGCGCTGCCCCGGCACCACGCCGTAGAGGGCGAAGCAGAGCGCGTCGAGCAGCGTGGTCTTGCCCGCGCCCGTGGGCCCGTGGACGAGGAACAGCCCCGCCTCCGACAGGGTGTCGAAGTCGACCGTCTCGGTGCCGGGGAAGGACCCGAAAGCGGTGAGGGTCAGCCGGTGCGGCCGCATCTAGACCATGACCTCCTTGATCCTCGACGCCTCGACGGCCTCGCGCAGCAGCCGCTCCTCCAGGGGGTCGGCGGGCTCGCCTCTGACCTCGCGCACGAAGTCGAGTGCCACCTCGACCTCCGGGCGCCCGGCCAGCCGTACGGGGCGGCGGGCGGGGGCGGCGCCCTGCGGGTCGAAGGCGAGGGCGAGCGTGTGCGGGAAGCGGGCGCGCAGCCGGTCCATCGCCGACTTGGGGCGCACCGCGTCGGTCAGGGTGACGTGGAGCCAGTGGCCCTCGCGCGCGGCGAGCGCGGGGTCGGCCAGCAGGTCGTCGAGCGTGCCGCGCAGCCTGCCGACGGGGCGGGGCACGGGCGCGGGCACGAAGTCGGCGCCGGGTGAGCCGACCGTCACCAGCCAGGAGCCCTTCACGTGGTCGGTCTCGGAGAAGGAGTAGGCCAGCGGCGAGCCGGAGTAGCGGACGTGGTCGGCCATCCGCTGGCGGCCGTGCAGGTGGCCGAGCGCGACGTAGTCGACCCCGTCGAAGGCGGCGAGCGGCACGTGGGCGACGCCGCCGACGCTGATGTCGCGCTCGCTGTCGCTGGCCGTGCCGCCGGCCACGAAGGCGTGGGCGAGCACCACGGAGTGGCGGTGCCGTACGGCGTCGGCCCTGATCAGCCCCATCGCGTGGGACAGGGCCGCGGTGTGGCTGCGCTCGGCCAGCTGCCACGGGCCGCGCACCAGCTCGGGCTCCAGGTAGGGGATGCCGTAGAGGGCGACGTCGCCGACGACCACGGGCTGCCACGCGCGCGCGGGGTCGGTACGCAGGTGGACGCCCGCCGCGTCGATGAGATCGGCGCCGAAGCCGAGACGGCGGGCCGAGTCGTGGTTGCCGCTGATCATGACGACTCGGGCGCCCGCCGCGACGAGCCGGCGCAGCGCCTCGTTGCAGAGCGCCACGGCGTCGACGGGCGGCAGCGCCCGGTCGTAGACGTCGCCGGAGACCGCGACGACGTCGACCTTCTCCGCGCGCACGGTCTCGACCAGGTGGTCGACGAACGCCGCCTGCGCCTCGATGAGGCTCTCGCGGTGGAAGGACCTGCCGAGGTGCCAGTCGGAGGTGTGCAGGAGGCGCATGTCGCAGGAAGCTAACAGTTCCCACCGACAAAAGCAGTCTCAACGACATCCAGAGCATCACTCCACCCCCCGGGAGTAGGCTGAAAGATCAGCGGGCAGACCAACTCACATGGAGAGGCCGATGCGCAACGGCCGAGGCACATTGAGCGTGGCGGTCGGCTTGGTGCTGATGGCCCTCGCCACGGTCGGCTACGCGCTACCCCCTGCCTTCGACCCCCCGCCCCTGGCCGCCGACCCGGTCTTCCAGTCGCTGCCGCCGCAGCCGGCGGCCGAGCGGCGGCCCGTGGCGGCCACCGGCACGTTCCGCACCGAGCGCTTCTCCATCCCCGCCGAGGGCCAGTGGCTGCACGGCACGATCAGGGCGCCGCTGGCGCCGGGCAGGCATCCGGCCATGGTGTTCGTGTCGGGTTCGGGCAACGGGTCGAGGGAGGAGTTCACGCCCCAGGCCGAGTTCCTCGCCAGGGCGGGCGTGGTGACGCTCGCCTACGACAAGCGCGAGGTCGGCTACAACTTCCGCAGCAGGGACTTCGGCCTGCTCGCCGACGACGTGCTGCGCATGGTGGCGCACCTGCGCGCCAGGCCCGACGTCGATCCGCTGCGCACCGGCGTGTGGGGCGTCAGCGAGGGCGGCTGGGTGGTGCCGATCGCCGCGGCCAAGAGCACCGACGTGGGCTTCGTCGTGCTGGTCTCCTCGCCGAACGTCTCGCCGCTGCGCCAGGTCGCGTGGGCGCTGAACGAGCAGTTGCTGCGCCTGCACGCCCCGATCGGCGCGCGCGACCTGCTGACCAGGGCGATGGGCGGGGTGGGCTTCGACTTCCTGCGCTACGACGCGACGCCGGCGCTGGAGCGGATCAGCCAACCGGTCCTGGCCCTGTACGGCACGGCCGACCCGTCCATCCCGTTCGTGGAGAGCACCGAGGCGCTGATCAAGGGCTTGACGAAGGCCGGCAACGCCAGGTACACGATCCGCTACCTGGCCAGGGCGGACCACGCGATGCGCATCAGCGGCGGCCCGTTCACCCCCGGCTACCTCGACACGCTCGGCAACTGGATCCTCGGCCTGCCCCGCACCGCCGAGCCCCCGCTGCACCTGGCGGGCGCCACCCCGGTGCAGCGTTTCGCGGCCAGCGACGTGCCCGCCGCGCCCTGGTACGCCGGCGGGGCGATGCTCGGGCTGACGATCTGCCTGGCGGCCGTCGGCTACGTCGCCGGTCCCGTCGCGGTGATGTTCGTACGGCTGCGCGGCCGCCACACCACGCTGGAGGAGACCAACGCCAGGCTGTGGCCGCCGATCCGGCGCCGGCTGCGCCGGATGGCCTGGACGGGCGTCGGTCTGCTGGCCGCGGTGCTGGCCTTCATCACGCTGCTGGTGATGTTCTCGATCAATCAGGCGGGCGCGTGGCCCGCCGTGCTCGCCGGTTGGCTGGTCGTGCGGGTGCTGGCCGTCCTCATGCTGCTGCAGGAGGTGACGGCCGTGGCGGCGGTGGTGTCGGGCCTGCGCGAGGGCATGCGGCCGAGCAGGTGGCAGCACGTGGCCATCGCGGGCGTGCTCGGCGGCACGGGCCTGCTGCTGGTGGCCGCCGCCTACTACGGCCTGTTCGCCTTCCCCTGGTGAGTGAGGCCTCTCCGGTGGCCGGCGCTCGCCTGGTGAGCGCGCTGTCCCCGGTGGCCGGGGCCTCCCGTCGCGCCGGGCCTGTTCCGGTGGTTCAGAGGTAGGCGCGCTGCCATCGCTCGATCTGGTCGAAGACCTGCTTGCGCACGGGCTCGGCCGACAGCACGAGGTCGTGGATGCCGTCCTGGACGCGTACGCAGGTGACGTGCGGGCCGAGCGAGGTGGACCAGCGGGCGATCTGCCGCGGGTCGAGCACCACGTCGGCCGAGCGCGCCTCGGGCACGAAGTCGCGCACGCGCAGGCCGGTCGAGGCGGCCATCACCAGCACGGGGACGTCGACGGCGAGCCCCCCGTGCAGGCGGCGCTGCGCCCTGCGGATCGCGGCGAGCCACGTGGCGTGCACGTCGAACCCGCCGAGGGGTTTGAGCTGCAGGTCGAAGTCCCATTCGCCGCCGTGGTCGCGGTGGATGCTCTTGCCGTAGGCGGTGCTGAGGCCGAGCGGCAGCGGCCGCGTGGTGTAGGACAGCGGCGTCTTCAGCAGGTCGGCGGCCAGCCGCAGCGGATAGGGCACGTTGAGGTCGAAGAACGGGCTGTTGAGCACCAGCGCGTCGAACAGGCCCCGGCCGCGCACCCTGTCGGCCCACAGCGCGGCGACCAGGCCGCCGGTGGAGTGGGCGTTGACGACGAGCTGGTCGTGGCCCTCGCGGATGATCCGCACCGCCTGGTCGATCTCGGGGAAGTAGTCGGTGACGCTCCTGATCAGCCCCCTGGTCTGGTGCGGGAGCAGCGACCTGCCGTACTTGCGCAGGTCGAGGGCGTAGAAGTCGAAGCCCTGGTCGAGGTAGAAGTCGGCCAGGTGGTCCTGGAAGAAGTAGTCGGTGAAGCCGTGGAGGTAGAGGACCGCGCGGCGCGAGCCGGCCGTCCTGGCCAGGAGGGTCGCCACGACCTCGCCCTCGAAGTCGGTGGGGAGCTTCAGGACCGTTGTCTCGTACACGCTAGTCACCCTAGGGATTTTCCGGCCAGAACGGCACATCCGCCTCGCTCGCCTTCACGGTGAAGCGGGCCGGGCGGCGCGCATCGGGTCGTCGGCATCGCAACGGTCAAAAGCTTCGATCATTTCCCTACGCATGGTCCTCGTGAACTCGTTCCGGCGTTCGGGGCGATTCAATATCAGGGTGGCGAATCCGCCTGCCAGGGCATGGACCGAATGATATTCGGTCTGCAGGGTTTGCTGGATGTTCACCCCCGCATAGGTAGATATTTCGTACAAGTCCGTAGGCTCCCGTCGGCCTAGGACGGAGCGCACGGGGAAGCGGGTAACGCGTGGGGCACAGGACGAAACCTGCCGGTTCGGGCGCTGTCGTGGGCTGGACGCTGCTCTCCGCGATCGCCCCGGGGGCCGCCCACCTGCGGGCGGGCCGGCGCAGGACCGGGCTGGCCCTGCTGATCGGCTACGCCGTGCTGCTGCTCGGCCTGCTGTGGCTGGTGCTGACGGCCGACGGCGACCTGGTGGGCGCGCTGGCGGGCGCGCTGACCTCCGACTCGCTGCTGACCGTGGTCATCATCGCCGTCGTGGCGCTGGGCCTGGGCTGGTTCGCCCTGATCCTCCACTCCTACCTGGTGCTGGCTCCCGGCAGGCTGCCCCAGACGGGGCAGATCCTCAGCGGCACGCTCGCGGGACTGCTGGCCGTCGGGATGGTCCTGCCGTTCGGGCTCGCGGCGCAGTACGTGTGGGTCTACCAGCAGACGCTCAACAGCGTCTTCGACACCCCCACCGAGCCGCAGGCGGCCGAGCAGGCGCCGAAGGACCCGTGGGCGGACCGGACACGGGTCAACGTCCTGCTGCTCGGCGGCGACGCCGACGACAACAGGATCGGCGTGCGGACCGACAGCATGCACGTGGCCAGCATCGACGTGAAGTCGGGCAACACCGTGCTGTTCAGCCTGCCGCGCAACCTGGAGGACGTCCGCTTCCCTCCCGGCACCCCGATGGCCGAACGCTTCCCCCAGGGGTTCAGCCTGCCGCCCGACGCGAACGGCGGGCGCAGTGACCTGCTCAACAGCGTCTGGGAGTACGCCGACGCGCACCCGGAGATCTTCGGCGGCAAGAAGCGGCAGGGCCCGCACGTGCTGAAGGAGACCATCGGCTACACCCTCGGCCTCAAGATCGACTGGTACGCGCTGGTCAACATGTGGGGCTTCGCCCGGCTGATCGACGCGATCGGCGGCATCGAGCTCACCGTCGAGCAGGACGTCGTCTTCGGCAAGTACAACGAGGGCCTGGTCAAGGCGGGAACGCGCCGGCTCAAGGGCGCCGACGCCATGTGGTACGCCCGCTCGCGCACCTTCAGCGACGACTTCACCCGGATGCGCAGGCAGCGCTGCGTGATGGGCGCCCTGCTCACCCAGGCCGACCCGGCCACGGTGCTGCTGAGGTTCAACGGCATCGCCGCGGCGACGAAGCAGCTGGTGCGGACCGACATCCCCCGTCCGGTGCTGGAGCACCTGGTGCCGCTCGCGCTGAAGGTGAAGAGCGCCAGGGTGACCAGCGTGCAGTTCGTCCCGCCGCTGATCAACACCGGCTACCCCGACTGGGTGAAGATCCGCGCGGTGACCGCCAAGGCGCTGCGCGACTCGGTCAGGCCCCGGCCCAGCGCCGCCACGGCCGACCAGTCCGCCACCCCCACAGCCACGCCATCGGGGACGCCGTCGGGCACACCCGCGGCCAGGCCGTCCGGCACGCCCACGCCGAAGCCCCGCGACGTCGCCGCCCCCAAGGGCATCACGGACGGCTGCGCGGCGCCCTAGTGATGAGAGACGTGGACGTTTCTCATGAGTGGCGGCCGAGCGTCCGCAGCAGCAGGTCCCGCAGCTGGACGCGCTCGGCCTCGGTCAGCGTGGCCAGCGGCTCGGCGGCGAACCCGAGGGTGCCGCTGAGCTCGTCGACCACGCGCCTGCCCTCCTCGGTCAGCGCGACGTTCTTCACCCGGCGATCGGCCGGGCTCGCCACCCGTCCGGCCAGCCCGCGCCGCTCCAGCCGGTCGACGATGCCCGTCACGTTGGACGGGTCGCACCGGAACAGCTCCGCCATGCGGCGCATGGGCAGCGGCTCGCGTGACAGCAGGACCAGCGCCTTGGCCTGGAGCGCGGTCAGCTGCCGGTCGGCGGCCGCCTGCTCGTAGGCCTCGTTGTACCTGGCCGCCACCTCGGCCATCAGGGCCACGACCTCCCGTGTCACGCTCATGCCGTTGAGTATAGTTGATGCATCTCAACTATTTAGGGGGATCAACCATGCCTCGTCAGTTCGTCCTGGCCTCGCGGCCGTCCGGCTGGCCGACCACCGGCAACTTCGCGCTCGAAGAGGCTCCCGCCCAGGCGCTGGAGGAGGGCCAGATCAGGGTCCGCAACCAGTTCATGTCCGTGGACCCCTACATGCGGGGGCGGATGAACGACGTCGAGTCGTACGTCCCGCCGTTCGAGCTCGGCCGGCCGCTCGACGGCGGCGCGGTCGGCGAGGTCGTCGAGTCGCGCGCGCCCGGCTTCGCCCCCGGCGACCTGGTCCTGCACGGGCTCGGCTGGCGCGACGAGGCCGTGCTCGACGGCGCCCGCGCCAGGAAGGTGGCACCCGTCGAGGGGCTGCCGAACTCGGCGTTCCTGTCCGTGCTCGGCATGACGGCGCTGACCGCCTACGTGGGGCTGCTCGACGTGGCCTCCTTCAAGGAGGGCGAGGCGGTGTTCGTCTCGGGCGCGGCGGGGGCGGTCGGC
Source organism: Nonomuraea sp. NPDC004354 (assembly GCF_053602555.1). Taxonomy (NCBI): domain Bacteria; kingdom Bacillati; phylum Actinomycetota; class Actinomycetes; order Streptosporangiales; family Streptosporangiaceae; genus Nonomuraea; species Nonomuraea sp. NPDC004354. Next base: position 176,997 of record NZ_JBSGDV010000003.1, read on the forward strand.
GGCATCGCCGGGCAGATCGCCAAGCTCAAGGGTGCCTCCCGGGTGATCGGCAGCGCCGGATCGGCCGAGAAGGTCGCCTACCTGCGCGACATCGGGTTCGACGCGGCGTTCGACTACCGGCAGGCACCGGTGGCCGAGCAGCTCAGGGCGGCCGCGCCGGACGGGATCGACGTGTACTTCGACAACGTGGGCGCGGACCACCTGGAGGCCGCCATCGGATCGCTGCGGACCTTCGGCAGGGTGGCCATGTGCGGGGCGATCGCGGCCTACAACACCACCGAGCCGCCCGCCGCCCCGCGCAACCTGGCCCTGGCGATCGGCAAGCGGCTGACGCTGCGCGGATTCATCGTGAGCGACCACATGAACCGGATGTCCGACATGGTGACGGAGATCGGCGGGTGGCTGCGCGAGGGCAGGATCTCCTACCAGGAGACGGTCGTCGACGGCCTCGAGAACGCGCCCGAGGCGTTCCTGGGGATGCTGCGCGGCGAGAACACCGGCAAGATGATCGTCCGCGTGTAGCCGTCAGGCGCGGAAGGAGTCCTTCGCCAGCCGCCGCACGCGTTCCTCGTCGATCGAGTGCCCGAGGCCCGGCTGGGTCAGCGGCACCGCCACCACCCCGCCCGACGCCCCGACCGCCGGTGTCACGATCTGCGCGTTGCGCGGCGGCTGGGTCACGTCGCACGGCAGCGTGCATCCCGGCAGGCTGGCCACCGCGACCGCCGCGGCCCGCGCCAGCCCCGCACCCTGGCCTCCGGCGCACTGGATGTCCCACCCGGCGGCCGCGGCGCGGTCGTGCGCCCTGCGGGCGTCGCTCAGCGACGGCAGCGCCGCCGGCCTCAGCAGCAGCACCTTCGCCGCGCGCAGCGTCAGGTAGTCGTCGAGCTCGGCGGTCGAGCGCGGCTCGACCGCGACCGAGGCGCGCACCCTGTCCTGCAGGTCGGCGTGGGCGTAGGGGTCGTCGACGGGGAACGGCCGCTCGATCACCTCCAGGCCGTACTCGTCGAGCGCGGCAAGCTGCTCGGAGGAGGTGTACGCGCCGCCGCAGTCGACGGCGAGGCTCAGGGCGGGATAGGTCTGCCGTACGGCACGCACGGGCTCGATGTCCCACCCGGGTCGCACGTCCAGCGTCACGTGCGCGTAGCCGCCGCAGATCTGCTGGTTGACCCGGGCGACGAGGCTCTCGGTGGACGGGTCGAGCCCCAGCCTGACCGTCGCCATGAGTGAGGTGCCGCCCCCGCCGAGCGCGTGGGACAGGGGCACGCCGCGCATCTTGGTCCACAGGTCCCACAGCGCCATGTCGACCGCGCTGCCCCCGCCCGGCACCTGGTCGGGGTGCTCCCAGTCGACGCCGATGAGCTGTGCGGCCAGCCCCTCCTCCAGGGCGCCCCACAGCTTCGGCTCGGGCGAGACGATCTCGCCCCATCCGCTCATCCCCCCGTGGTCGGTGAGCCGGACGAGCAGGGTCTCCGGTCGCCTGCCGTACGGCAGGACCAACCGGAAGACCTCCAGCTCGCGCACTCGCGGCATGTTTCCCCCTAAGAACGGACTCCTTCCATGGTGCCCGGAGGAACCGGCTGCGCCAAACGGGGCGCGATCACGGCGGCCAGGACGGCGAGCGCGAAGGCGAAGGCGAACCCGACGACGTAGTGCTCGCCGCTGGCGGTGAACAGGGCGCCGGTGACCGCGACGGCCACGACGGTGAAGACGGACTCGCCGACGCCGACGGCCGCGGTGTTCTGGCCCTCCTCGCCCGGCTTGGACCTCTCCAGCACCAGCACCGAGACCGTCGGGTGCAGGGCGCCGATGCCCAGGCCGGAGATCGCCATGGCGACGTAGGCGAGCGCGATGGGCACGGCATCGACCAGGACGAGCGCGATCAGCGCGATGCCGAGGGCGATCATCAGGGCGCCGCCGCGCAGGGCGGTCAGGTTGCCGACGGTGCCGCGGCCCTTGACCCACGATCCGGTGGACCAGCCGAGCGCGCCGACGGTCAGGACGACGCCGGCGCCGATCGGCGACATGCCGCGCTCGTTGATGAGCATGAGCGGGATCAGCACCTGGGCGGCGGTCAGCGAGCCGAAGGCCAGGCCGCGCAGCACGGGCGCGGTCGGCAGGCCGGGGGCGGACCTGAGGGAGCCGGGCAGCAGCAGCCTGGGCAGCGCCACGGCCAGCAGGACCACACCGGCGACCAGCAGCGGGACGCCGCCGAGGGCCAGCGCGCTGCCGTACTGGATCAGGGCGGCGGCCACGGCCGTCAGGGTCGCCCAGACGAGCTTGCCGCCCAGGCCGGGGGCGGGCTCGGCGGTGCCGGTGTCGAGCCGGAGGCCCGCCGTACCGCGCCAGAGCACCAGGGCGGAGGGGACCACGATCAGGGCCACGCCGAGGAAGACCCAGCGCCAGTCGACGTTCTCCACGACCAGGCCCGCGATCGCGGGGCCGACCATCGAGGGGATGACCCACGCGGCCGAGAACAACGCGAACACCTTGGGATGCATCGCCTGCGGGTATGCCCTGGCGACCAGGACGTAGAGGGAAACCTGGATCAGGCCGGCGCCGAGGCCCTGGATGAAGCGGCCCCCGACGAACACCTCCATGGTGGGTGCGAACCCGGCGATCAGCAGCCCGCCGACAAAGGTGACCACGCCGACGGCGATGGGCGGCAACGGCCCTTTCACGTCGCTCCACCGGCCGCCGAGGACGGTCGCGATCACGCTGGCGGCCAGGGTGGCGCTGAAGGCGAGGTTGTACAGGTGCATGCCGTCGAGCTCGCGGGCGACGACGGGCATGGCGGTGGCCACCGCCATCGCCTCGAACGCCACAAGCATGACGAGCGCGACCAGGCCGAAGCTGAGGGACCGGTACGCGCTGGACACCACACTGACGGGAGGAGCGGGGTCAAGGGTCGCTTTCATGCCGGAAACGTATGGGTGGGGCGGGGTCCGGCACATCGGGCAGGGGTCCTAGGCATTTGGTCTGACGACCGGCGGCACCGGCCCGGCCGATCCGCGTCCCGCCTCGGGCCACCCGGGGCCGATCGTGGCCGGTCGTGGCGGGTCGGGGGTCGCGGCCGATCGTGGCAGGTCAGTGCCTTTGCCGTCAGTCGATCAGTGCCTGCTCGGGGTCTCCGATCGCGCGCAGGACGGTGGCGGGGACGACCAGGTCGGCGCGACCCCGGGTGGTGGCGACGAGGTCGGCGTTGCGCTGGTCGGTGCCCAGCACCCAGGCCACGGCGGCGTCGTGGGCCTTGCCGAACCGCTCGTGGCGGGCCACCAGGCGGCGCACCCGCTCGTCCGCGTCGAGGTCGCAGAACCAGACCTCGTGCAGCCGGGGCCGCACGCGCGCCCAGTCACCCTGGTCGACCAGCAGGTAGTTGCCCTCGGTGACGATCAGCCTGGCCGAGCGCGCGACCGGGATGCTGCCGGCGATCGGCTGCTCCAGGTCGCGTTCGAACGCGGGCGCGTAGACCACGTCGTCCTCGTCGTCCCTCAGCCGGGCGAGCAGCGCCGCGTAGCCGGCGGCATCGAAGGTGTCGGGCGCTCCCTTGCGGTCGCGCCGTCCGAGCCGGTCGAGCTCGACGTCGGCCAGGTGGAATCCGTCCATCGGCACGTAGGCCACCCACTCCTGCGGCGGCAGACCGGCCGGAGGGGCCTGCCGCAGCAGCGCGACCAGGTTCTCGGCGAGCGTGGTCTTGCCCGACCCCGGGCTTCCCGCGATGCCGAGCAGCGCGCGGTGCCCGTCCCTGACGAGGGAGCGGGCCCGCTCCGCCAGATCGTCGAGAGCCGTCATCGCGAGCGGCTCGTGTGGAGCTGGTCGGTGATGAAGGCGTGGGCGTGACGCGCCAGGTCCTCGCCATCCGACCAGAGATCGCGCCAGATGGCCAGGTCGTTGGACAGTCCGCGCATCACGACCGCCGAGGAGAAGGATTCGAAGGTGATCGGCCCACCGTAGCCGATGTCGGCAAGCGCGTGGAAGAACGAGGTGAAGTCCAGGTGCCCCGAGCCGAGGTAGCCCCGGTGGTTCTCGCCGACGTGGACGTAGCCGAGCCGGTCGCCCACCTCGTGCACGGGCCGGACGAAGTCGTCCTCCTCGATGTTCATGTGGTAGGTGTCGAGGTGGATGAGCACGTTGTCCTCGCCGATGTCGTCGGCGAGCACGAGCGCGTCGTGCGCGGTGTTGATGACGTTGGTCTCGTAGCGGTTGCAGATCTCCAGGCCGAGCGTCATGTGCCGGCGGCCGGCCTCCCTGGCCAGGCCGCGCAGCACCCCCACCACGTTGCGGCGTCCCGCGGCGGTGAGCGGGTGACCGTACTTGCCGAGGGCGCTGTAGAGGGCGCCGGTGAAGTGGGTGCCGCCGAGGGCGGCGGTCGCGGCGAGCGAGTCGTGCAGCAGCTTCTCGCCCCGCTCCACCACGGCCGGGTCCTCGCTGGAGACGTCGGCGTCGAAGGCCAGGCCGCGCGAGCAGGCCACGCCCAGCCCGGCGGCGCGCAGGGCCTCCCGCGTGGCGCCGACGTCGAGGTTGGCCGAGTCGTGCAGGGAGATCTCCAGCAGGTCGAACCCGGCGGCCTTGGTCTTCTCGACCGCGGCCGCCATGGACGCCGGGGTTGTGTCGCCTGCCCACACCAGGGCGTGGACGCCGATCGGGTTGGTCTTGGTGGTCATGGTTCCTCGTGTCGGTTGTCGGGGGTCGTGGGTCGTTGCCCGGCTGCCCTCGGGGGCCGCGGGGTCACCTGGCCGCGGCGCCGGTGATCAGGGCGACGATCTCCTCGCCGGTGGTCTCGGCCGTACGGCGCCCGCCGACGCAGCGGCCGGCGCGCATGACCCACACCTGCTGGCTGAGGCGCATCACCTGGGCGAAGTTGTGGCTGATGAGCAGGACGGCGTGCCCCTCGTCGCGCAGCCTGACGATGAGCTCCTCCACACGGGCGGTCTCCTGGACGCCGAGCGCCGCGGTGGGCTCGTCCATGATGACGAGCTTGGAGCTGAAGCCCGCCGCGCGGCAGATGGCCACGGCCTGGCGCTGCCCGCCGGACAGCCGCCTGACGCGTGAGCGGACCGCGGGCACGTTGACCGCGAGCGTGGAGACCATCTCCCTGGCACGGGACTGCATGGCCCGCCGGTCCAGGAGGGCCACGGGGCCCACCCGGTGGACGATCTCACGGTTGAGGAAGAGGTTCTGCCAGACCGTGAGGTCCTCGACGAGCGCCAGGTTCTGGTGGACGGTCTCGATGCCGGCTTCACGGGCGTCCTCGGGCGAGTGGAAGTCGATCTCGGCGCCGTCGAAGACGATGCGCCCGCTGTGCGGCCGGTGGATCCCCGAGATGCAGCGCACCAGCGTGGACTTGCCCGCGCCGTTGTCGCCGACGAGGGCGGTGATCTCACCCGCGCTCAGCGTCAGCGAGACCTCCACCAGGGCGCGGACGTTGCCGAAGGACAGCGAGACGTTCTCGCAGCGGAGCAGGGTGTCGCCGGTCATGGGGCCGGGCTCGGGCTGGACGGTCATCGCTGGAACCTCGTCAGGAGTGCGGCCAGCACCACGACGATGCCGACGGCCAGTGGCTGGTAGAACTGCGAGACGCCGAGCAGGGTGAGGCCGTTGACCAGCGCCACCAGCAGCAGGGCGCCGATGAACGGGCCGATGATGGTGCCCCGCCCGCCGAAGAGGCTCACGCCGCCGAGCACGACCGCGGCCACGGAGTTCAGCAGGAAGGAGGTGTTGGCGGCCGGCTCCGCGGCACCGATCCGGGCCACCAGCAGGATCGCGCCGAGCCCGGCGAGGACGCCGCTGACCGTGTAGACGGCGATCTTGATGCGGGCGGTGCTGATCCCCATGGCCGTGGCCGACTCCGGCGCGCCGCCCGTGGCCAGCAGGTGGGTGCCGAACCTGGTGTGGAAGAGCGTCACGTGCGCCGCGAGGGCGACCGCGACCGCGATGAGGAACGGCCAGCCGAAGATGCCGATGCCGCCGGTCGACAGGCGCAGCAGTGCCGGATCGATGATGGTCACGGGCTTGCCGTCGGACAGGATGAGCGCGAGCCCCGAGGCCGCCGACAGCGTTCCCAGCGTCACGATGAAGTCCGTGATCCTGCCCTTGGCGATGATCACCCCGTTGATGACGCCGACCAGGGCGGCGGCGACGATCCCCAGCACGCACGCCGGCACGAGTCCCCACCCGGCGGCGTAGGCCTGGCCGAAGGCGACCGCGCCCAGCGTCATGGTGGAGGCGATCGACAGGTCGATGCCCGCCGTGGCGACGACGAAGGTCTGGCCCACCGCCAGGACGATCAGGATCGCCGCGGCCACCAGCATGGAGGCGATGTTTCCCGGGCTCAGGAACGTCGGGTTGAGCACCTGGAAGACGACCACCAGGACGGCCAGCCCGACGAGGGCGGCCCACTCGGCCCAGAATCCCAGGTCCTTGAGCCGGGCGGACCAGGCTTCGCGGTCGGGCGCCGCGAGGGTTGCGTTTGCCATGTCTGTTCTCTCCGTGTCGCCGCGCTCCTGACGGTTCGCCGCGACGGTGGTGCGGCTACTGGGTGAGGGCCTTGAACGGGTCGTCGTAGGCCTGGAACGGCTTGGGCGCGGTGGCCAGCGCCTGGTCGGCGTTGTCCTTGACGATCATCTCGATCGGCGCCTTCACGGTGGGCGGCAGCGTCTTGCCCGCCGTGGCGGCCTGGCACGCCTCGACGCCCATCACGCCGATCGCGTACGGGTACTGCGAGACGGTGCCGTTCAGTGTTCCGGCCTTGACCGCCTCGACGGCCTCCTTGTTGCCGTCGACGCTGATGACCTTGACCTTGCCCGTCTTGCCCTCGTTGGCGACGGCGCGCGCGACACCGAGGCCCATGTCGTCGTTGGCGGCGAAGAAGCCGGCCAGATCCGGGTGCGCCCGCATGATGTCGGTCGCCGCGGTGAGCGCCGCCTGGCGCTCCCAGTTGGCCGCCACGGTCTGGACGACCTTGAGGTTGGGGCCGAGCCCCTGCTGGAAGCCCTCCACCCGAGCGCCGCTGGTGACGTCGCCCGCGATGCCGCCGATGACGGCGACGTTCCCGCCCGAGGGAAGCAGCTTGGTCATCTGCTGCCCCGCCATCTTGCCGGCCTCGACGTTGTCGGTGCCGATGTAGGTGGCGAGCTTGACGTTGGCGCTCTTGGCCGCGGTCGGGTCGACGGGGCTGTCGATGTTGACGATGGGCTTGTTCATCGCCGAGATCTGGGCGAGGCCCTGGATGAGGTTGGTGCCGGTGATCGGGTTGACCACGTAGCAGGAGAAGTCCTGCCCGGCGAGGCCGTTCAGCTTGTCGGCCTGGCCGGTGGTGTCGGTGATGGAGTTGGCCGCCTGGACGGTGACCGTCACGCCGCCCGCGCCGGCCTGGTCGTCGATGCCCTGTTTCATGGCCTGGAAGAACGGGTTGTCGAGACCCTTGATCACCGCGGCGTACTTCTCCTGGGCGGCCTTGTCCTGGGCGATCGATCCGCCGCCCGCGCCCGCCGCCTCCACCTTCGTCCCCGAGCCGGACGGCTGGCCGGAAGCGCACGCTCCCAGCATGAGCGCCTCCAGGGCCACGACCGCGCCTATCGCCACGGCTCGCCGGTTTCTGCTGTTGACGTGCATCGGATGCCCCTTTCAGCGTCGATGGCACGACCGTAAGCCGCCTTCTGAAATCGGACAACCCATCTTTTGACTTTAGAAATCGAAAGTTTCTTGACTTACGTCTAGTTCCAGCCATGGCTACAGTGGTCCAGTGGACATAACCACCGTCGCCGTCCCGCGTTGGGGAGTCAGCGCGGGCGAGATCCTCAGCCTGTTCCGCGGCGCGTCCGACGGCCTCACCAAGACGGACGTGATGCGCAGGACCGGCCTCTCGCGCACCACCGTCAACCAGCGCCTCGACGGGCTGCTCGCCGCCGGGCTGCTGGTCCCCGCGCCCGAGGACGCGCGCACCCGCGGCCGGCCCGCGGGCCAGTTCGTCGTCAACCACGACCGCGGGGTGCTGCTCGTGGCCGACATCGGCGCCACCGGGCTGCGCACCGCGCTGTGCGACCTGGGCGGGCGGGTGCGAGCCGAGCGCGAGGCCCGCGCCGACGTGACGGCGGGCCCGCAGACCATCCTCGGCATCGTCGACGAGCTGTTCACCGAGATCCTCGAGGAAGGACGGCACCGGCCGAGCTCGGTGCTCGGCATCGGCATCGACGTGCCCGGCCCCGTCGACTTCGCCACCGGGCGCGTGGTCAGCCCGCCGATCATGACCGGGTGGGACCGCTTCGACATCCCCGGATGGTTCGCCACCCGCTACGCCTGCCCCGTCCTGGTCGACAAGGACGTCAACGCCATGGCCTTCGGCGAGCAGCGCCTGCGCCACCCGGACGTCCCCCACCTGCTCATGGTCAAGGTGGGCACCGGAGTCGGCACCGGCCTCGTCGCGGGCGGCCAGGTGCACCGCGGCGCCGACGGCGCGGCCGGCGACGTCGGCCACACCCAGGTCACCGTCGACGACACCACCGAGCCCCCGCTCTGCCGGTGCGGGAACGCCGGCTGCGTGGAGGCCTACGCCGGAGGATGGGCCCTGGTACGCGACCTCCAGGCGGCCGGGCGCGAGGTGGACACCGTCGACGACGCCGTCCGCCTCATCCGCGGCGGCGACCTCGTCGCGGTACGGCTCGCCCGGCGCGCGGCCCGCATCCTCGGCGGCGCCATCGCCGACACCGTCAACCTGTTCAACCCGCGCGTCATCGCGATCGGCGGCCAGCTCGCCCACACCGACGAACTGCTCTTCGCCGGGATCCGCGAGATCGTCTACCGGCGCTCGCTGCCGCTGGCCACCCGCAACCTGCAGATCGTCCGCAGCGAGCTGGACCCGCACGCGGGGATCCTCGGGCTGGCGCAACTGCTGGTGGACGGCATCTACGCGCCGCAGCGCGTGCAGGAACTGGTCGACGGGGCGGCGCCGTAGCCGCACCGACACGCACGGCACCGCCCAGACACCCACACCGACACACACCGCCGGGACACCCACACCGGCCCCGCACCGCACCGCCCAGACACCCACACCGGCACACGCGGAACCGCTGGACACGCACGCCCGCCCCGCGCCGCACCGCCGCCGATACGCGCACCCCGCCGAGACACCCACGCCGGCACGCGCCGCACCGCCGGGACGTCCGGCCCGCCGAGAAACCCACATCGGCGTGCACCACACGGCTGGGACACCCGTGCCGGTAGGCGCCGCATCGCCGCGACATCCACGCCGGCACGCACCGCCGGGACACCGCACCGCCGGGACACGCACGTCCCGCATGCGCCGCACCGCCGCCGATCCGACGCGACACCCACACCGGTACGCGCCGCACCGCCGGGACACGCACGTCCCGCATGCGCGGCACCGCCGCCGAGGCCGGCCGAATCCCCCGGAGGAGAGCGCCCGGCCCCACCTGGGCGCGGGCGCCCCGCCTCGTGGGAGACGCCGGGTAGGTATGTCAGTCGGAACGGACGTGCGCCGCGAGCCCCGCGATCAGCAGGTCCAGCCCGAGCTCGAACCGCTCCTCCCCGCTCGGCCGCACCATCTCCGCCGCGTACCGGGTCAGATACGGGAACCGCTCCGGGGGCAGGTTGCGGAGGTAGTCCTCCATCTGCGTGAACATGTCGGCCACGAAGGTCTCGACGTCCATCCCGCTGGACCGCTGCTGGGAGGTGTACAGCGATCCCTCGTAGGCGTCGGCGGCGACGAGCATCCCGAGCCGGTCGACCGCGATGGCGGCCAGCCGGGGCGGCACCCCACCCTCGATCATGATGGCCAGCATGCCCTCGCCCAGGCGCATGGAGTTCGCCCCCATCGGCACGTTGGCCAGCGACACTCTCCCGATGTCGCCATGGGAGTTGAGCACGTGGTGCATGGTGAGCACGGTCTCGCGTAGTTGCTCGGCCCAGCGTTCCGGTTCGGGGGCCGGCACCTCGATCTCGGCCAGTACCCGCTCGTAGATCAGTTCCAGTAGTTCCTCCTTGTTGGCGACGTGCGCGTAGAGGGAGGCCGGTCCGGTGTCGAGTTCCTGGGCGACCTTGCGCATGCTCAGCGCGTCGAGGCCTTCACGGCCCACGATGCGCTGCCCCGTCTCCACGATGAGGTCCTGGGTGAGCTGCGGCTTCACCGGCTTGGGGGTACGTGTCTTCCGCCACGGAGGCGCGGGCAGTGGCTCCATGACGAACAATGTACTTGACACGAACGGCGTTCGTACATAGAACAGTGTCCGCCAACGAACGCCGTTCGTCCTTAGGAACGGGGTTCGAATACAGAAAATCGTTTCCCCCCAAGGAGCCCCCCATGACGACGACCACCTCCGCCACGGCGGACACCGTGGCCTACCGGTGGCGCTGGCCCGCCCTTTTCGTGATCCTCGCCGCCGAGATCATGGACCTGATCGACGCGCTCATCACCCAGATCGCCGCCCCGACCATCCAGAAGGAGCTCGGCGGCTCGGCCAGCCTCATCCAATGGCTGATCTCCGGCTACACCCTCGCCATGGCGGTCGGGCTGATCACCGGTGGCCGGCTCGGCGACCTCTACGGCCGCAAGCGCATGTTCGTGATCGGCGCCCTCGGCTTCACCGCCGCCTCCCTGCTGTGCGGCGTGTCCGTCAGCCCCGAGATGCTGATCGCCGCCCGCGTGCTGCAAGGACTGTTCGGCTCGGTGATGATCCCCCAGGGCCTCGGCCTGATCAAGGAGATGTTCCCGCCCGAGGAGATCGGCAAGGCGTTCGGCATGTTCGGCCCCGTCATGACCATCTCCTCCGTCGGCGGCCCCGTGCTGGCCGGCTGGCTGGTCGACGCCGACCTGTTCGGCACGGGCTGGCGCATGATCTTCCTGATCAACCTGCCGATCGGCGTCGCCGCCGTGCTCGCCGCGCTGAAGTTCCTGCCGGAGTTCCGCATGTCCAACGCCACCAGGCTCGACCTGGTCGGCATGCTGATCGTCTCCGCCGCCGCCTTCCTGTTGATCTTCCCGCTGATCCAGGGACAGGAGCAGGACTGGCCCGCCTGGACGTTCGTCTCGATGGCCGGCTCGATCGTGATGTTCGCGATCTTCGGCGCCTACGAGTCGCGCCGCCAGCGTACGGGCAAGGACCCGCTGGTCACCCCCAGCCTGTTCCGCAAGCGCGCCTTCACCGGCGGCCTCGTCGCGGGCCTGTCGTTCTTCACCGGCATGATCGGCCTGTCCCTGGTCTTCATGCTGTACGTCCAGGAGGGCCTGCACTTCACCCCGTTCCAGGCCGGCCTGGCCAGCCTTCCGCAGGCGATCGGCGGCATCGCGGGCTTCGGCATCGCCATGGCCCTGGTCGCCAAGCTCGGCCGTACGCTCCTGCAGATCGGCACCGCCGTCATGGCGACCGGCGCGGGCGTGCTCGGCCTCACCATCCACCTCGCGGGACTCGACGTCAGCGCCTGGCAGCTGGCTCCCGGCCTCGCGCTGGTCGGCATCGGCATGGGCCTGACCATGGCCCCGTTCTTCGACATCGTGCTGGCGGGCGTCGAGCCGCACGAGTCCGGCTCGGCCTCCGGCACGCTGACCGCCATCCAGCAGCTCGGTAGCGCGCTCGGCGCCGCCGTGCTCGGCACGCTGTTCTTCAACCTGCTCAAGAGCCAGTGGAGCTTCGGCGACGCGATGCAGGTGACGGTGTGGGTGGAGATCGGGTTGCTGCTCGTGACCTGCGCGCTCTCCTTCCTCCTGCCCCGCCACGCTCGCGAGGAGTCCATGCACTGATCTCCGCCACGGCAGGCGCCCCGGTCACCTCATGACCGGGGCTTCGCCGTTCCACCCCTTCTTCCGGTACGGCGAAGCGGACCGCGTACGGCGGCCTCGCCCCAAAGCAAGCCCGCCGGAACAGCGAGCCCCCAGACCGCCTCGCCCAAAGCTGACGGAAGAGCGGCACCGCCCGCCTCACCCCGAAGAAACCCAACGGAACAGCGGCACCGGCCGCAGGCAAAGAAGACCCACCGGGAACAGGGGAACCACCGCATCGCCCGGAAGACACCCCACGGAACGGCGGGCGACACCGCCGGCCTCGTCCCGAAGAAGCCCGGCAGAACGGCGACACCGAACCACCGGCTCACCCAAGACACATCCGACGGAACGGCGACACCGCCCGCCTCACCCCAAAGAAGCCCGATAGAACGGCGACACCGCCCGCATACGAGGGCCTCGTCCGGAGGGCTCGTGGCCCGAGTTCCGGGCCGGACCTCGTCGACCGGCGGCGGCCACCCCGAGGAACGCCCCTCGGGGTGAAGCGCCAGGACGGCATGACCGGCAGGAAGCGCCGCCCCCTGCCGCCTCTCCGAGGCCCTCTTCGGCAGCGAACGACGGCGTGGACGAGACAGCCCCGCGCGGCGCGAGACACCTCGGTCGCGCATCCACCGGCATCCGCCGAAATCCGCCGGAGCCCCCGGCATCCGCCTGGGAGCTTCCGGGCGTCTGGTCAGCGACCGTCGACCCGCTGGGAGGACTCCCCGAACACCCAGGCGGAGGTCTGCGCGATGAAGTCGTGGGGGAACCCGGCGACGAAACCGGTGGCCTCCTCCAGCCGCCGCATCGCGGCGTCCGGCAGCTCGCAGTCGAGCGCGGCGAGATTGTCGGCCAGCTGGGCCGCGGTGCGTGCCCCGACGATGGGGTGGACGGCACGCGAACGGGCCCGCGTCCAGGCGATGGCCACCTGCGCGCTGGTGACATCCAGTTCCTCGGCCACCTCCTGCACCACGTTGGCGACGGCCAGGTCCTGCGCGCTGATCGACTCGGCCTTGATGCGGGTGCCCGGCCCCGCCGTACCCTGGGCGAACTTGCCCGACAGCACCCCGCCCGCCAGCGGGCTCCAGGCGGCCACCGTCATCCCGTACGCCTCGGCCATGGGCAGCAGTTCCCGCTCGATGTCGCGGTTGAGCAGGCTGTAGGGGACCTGCAGCCCCGCGAAAGGGGTCCAGCCGCGCCATTCGGCCAGCGTGTTCGCCCGGGAGACGATCCACGCGGGCGCGTCGGAGATGCCGACGTACAGCACCTTCCCGGCGCGGACCGCGTCGTCGAGGGCGCGCATGGTCTCCTCGACCGGTGTGTGCCTGTCCCACAGGTGCACCCAGTAGATGTCGAGGTAGTCGGTGCGCAGCCGGCGCAGGCTGGTCTCCAGGGAGGCGGTGAGGTTCTTGCGGTGGTTGCCCGCCGCGTTGGGGTCGGCGCCGTCGCGGGAGACGGTGTACTTGCTGGCCAGCACGAACGAGTCCCTGCGGCCGTCGAGCAGTTCGCCGAGGATCTCCTCGCTGGCCCCGCCGCGGTAGTTGATCGCCGTGTCGAGCACGTTGCCGCCCGCCTCGGCGTAGATGTCCAGCATCTTGCGGCATTCCTCGACCGGTGCGCCCACCCCGCCCTGCTCCCCGAACGTCATCGCGCCCAAGAACAGTTCCGAGACCCGCAGGCCGGTCGATCCGAACAGCCGGTAACGCATGATCAGTCCTTTCCATGGCAGGGGCGTCGACGCGCTCCCTGTCGATCATCAGCGTTCGCCCCGACTCCGTCCCTGATCCTCGCCGCGGCGATGCCACGTCCTTCGCAGTGCCTGGCGAGCCGGAGGGAGGCCCACGGGCTCTGGACGCCCGCCGCGGCGCCAGGACGGGCACCGCATTGCCTTCCACATCATTGTGATCTTTACGGCGAGGACTGTAAACGATCGCGAGCACCACCGGACGACCGGATCCGAACGGCCCGCCCGTCAAGCCCCGGAGGCCCCGGCCGTCAGGGCCGGGCCGTCAGGGCCGGGCCGTCAGGGCCGGGCCGTCAGGGAAGGTGGCGTTCCTTCCACTGGGTGAGGTCCTGCCGCTGGATCGCGGCCGCCATGAGGTCGGGGAAGGCGTCGGGGGTGCAGGCGAACGCCGGAACCCCCAGCGCCGCCAGCGCCGCCGCGTTGTCGTGGTCGTAGAACGGCGCGCCCTCGTCCGACAGCGCCAGCAGGACGATCACCTGCACCCCGGCTCGCGTCATCGCCGCGACCCTGCGCAGCATCTCCTGGCGCACGCCGCCCTCGAACAGGTCGCTGACCAGGATGAAGATGGAGTCAGCCGGCCTGGTGACCAACTCCTGACCGTAGGCGAGGGCCCTGTTGATGTCCGTGCCGCCGCCGAGCTGCGTGCCGAACAGCACCTCCACCGGATCGTGCAGCTGGTCGGTGAGGTCGACCACCGCCGTGTCGAACACCACCAGCGACGTCTTCAGCGACCGCATCGACGCCAGAACCGCCCCGAACACCCCCGAATACACCACCGAGGACGCCATCGACCCGCTCTGGTCGACGCACAGCACCACCTCACGCCGCACGGCGCTCTGCTGCCGGGCGTAGCCGACCAGCTTGGACGGCACGACGGTACGCCGGTCGGGAAGGTAGTGCCGCAGGTTCGCCCTGATCGTGCGGTCCCAGTCGATGTCGGCGGCGTTGCGTGGCCGGTGGGTCCTGGCCGTCCGGTCGAGGGCGCCCGCGATCGCCGACCTGGTGCGTTCGGTCAGCCTGCGTTGCAGCTCGCCCACCACCCGCCGGACGACCGCGCGTGCCGACTCCCGCGACTCATCTGGCATGACCCTGTTGAGTGCGAGAAGGGTGCCGACGAGATGGACGTCCGGTTCGACGGCGTCGAGCATCTCCGGTTCGAGCAGCAGCCGGGTGAGGTTCAGCCGTGTGATGGCGTCCCGCTGCATGACCTGCACGACCGTGGAAGGGAAGCAGGACCTGATGTCGCCCAGCCAGCGCGCCACCCGCGGCGCCGACGCGCCGAGCCCGCCGGCCCGGTCCGGCTCGCTCTCGTAGACGGCGGCGAGCGCCTCGTCCATCCGGGCGTCGGCGCCGCGCGGCACGACCCCCGTGCCGTCGGCGTCACCGCCGCCCAGCACCAGCCGCCACCTGCGCAGCCGCTCATCCACGTGCCACCCCCAGGATCATCTGCACGGTGCGTACGGCAGGCGCCGCCCGGCCCTCGTCCACCTCGACCGGACGGCCGGCTGTACCGGCGCCCGCGGCCTGCACCCGCTCCCCGATCGCGCGCCGCTCCGGAGCCTCGAAGGCGGCGAAGGTGCGGCGCAGCAGCGGCAGCACCTCGGTGAACTGGTCGCCGGTCAGGCCCGTCAGCCAGCCGTCGACGAGGGCCAGCAGGCGAGGGTCGTGGACGAGCATGAGCGCGCCGCCGGCCAGGAAGCCCTCGACCCACGCGGCGGACCTGGCGGGAGGGTTGCCGTGGGACATCGCCCTGGACATGCGGTCGCTCGCGTCGTCGAGGGCGAGCTGTCCGGCGTCGAGGAGGAGGCGGGTGAGACGGCCCTCGATGAGGCCGTGCGGCTCGGAGCGGTCGCACACGGCGTGCAACGTCGCCAGCCATCGGGTCTTCGGCGACGCCTTGGGGGATGCGCCGCCACCCGGCAGGTCGGACGAAGATCGGTCGGAGGTGGCCGGTTCATTCGCGAATCCCCCGGTCGAGGGCCGATCGGGTGAGGATCGGTCTGGTGAGGATCGGCCAGGTGAGGGCCGGTCAGACTCGAGATGCTCGCCTGCGGATCGATCGGGT